>NZ_KI535343.1:440-1069 GCF_000160075.2 Abiotrophia defectiva ATCC 49176 | reverse complement strand
AGCCAGCAGCATCCTGCGATGCAGATCCGGAACATAATGGTGCAGGGCGCTGACTTCCGCGTTTCCAGACTTTACGAAACACGGAAACCGAAGACCATTCATGTTGTTGCTCAGGTCGCAGACGTTTTGCAGCAGCAGTCGCTTCACGTTCGCTCGCGTATCGGTGATTCATTCTGCTAACCAGTAAGGCAACCCCGCCAGCCTAGCCGGGTCCTCAACGACAGGAGCACGATCATGCGCACCCGTGGCCAGGACCCAACGCTGCCCGAGATGCGCCGCGTGCGGCTGCTGGAGATGGCGGACGCGATGGATATGTTCTGCCAAGGGTTGGTTTGCGCATTCACAGTTCTCCGCAAGAATTGATTGGCTCCAATTCTTGGAGTGGTGAATCCGTTAGCGAGGTGCCGCCGGCTTCCATTCAGGTCGAGGTGGCCCGGCTCCATGCACCGCGACGCAACGCGGGGAGGCAGACAAGGTATAGGGCGGCGCCTACAATCCATGCCAACCCGTTCCATGTGCTCGCCGAGGCGGCATAAATCGCCGTGACGATCAGCGGTCCAATGATCGAAGTTAGGCTGGTAAGAGCCGCGAGCGATCCTTGAAGCTGTCCCTGATGGTCGTCATCTACC
>NZ_KI535343.1:0-340 GCF_000160075.2 Abiotrophia defectiva ATCC 49176 | reverse complement strand
CGCCCAACACGTCCCCCGGCCACGGGGCCTGCCACCATACCCACGCCGAAACAAGCGCTCATGAGCCCGAAGTGGCGAGCCCGATCTTCCCCATCGGTGATGTCGGCGATATAGGCGCCAGCAACCGCACCTGTGGCGCCGGTGATGCCGGCCACGATGCGTCCGGCGTAGAGGATCCACAGGACGGGTGTGGTCGCCATGATCGCGTAGTCGATAGTGGCTCCAAGTAGCGAAGCGAGCAGGACTGGGCGGCGGCCAAAGCGGTCGGACAGTGCTCCGAGAACGGGTGCGCATAGAAATTGCATCAACGCATATAGCGCTAGCAGCACGCCATAGTGAC
>NZ_KI535342.1:168916-169911 GCF_000160075.2 Abiotrophia defectiva ATCC 49176 | reverse complement strand
CTAACAACAGAGCTTTACGATCCGAAGACCTTCTTCACTCACGCGGCGTTGCTCCGTCAGACTTGCGTCCATTGCGGAAGATTCCCTACTGCTGCCTCCCGTAGGAGTTTGGGCCGTGTCTCAGTCCCAATGTGGCCGATCACCCTCTCAGGTCGGCTATGCATCATCGCCTTGGTAGGCCCTTACCCTACCAACTAGCTAATGCACCGCGGGTCCATCTCTTAGCGATAGCTTGCGCCACCTTTCCTCACGGAATCATGTGATCCCATGTCCTATGCGGTATTAGCAGTCGTTTCCGACTGTTATCCCCCACTATGAGGTAGGTTACCCACGTGTTACTCACCCGTTCGCCACTCACCTTGACCAAGTGCAAGCACCTAGTCGCGGTTCGTTCGACTTGCATGTATTAGGCACGCCGCCAGCGTTCGTCCTGAGCCAGGATCAAACTCTCATGAAAAAATTCATAAGTCTACTTGACTCATTTCTTTACTAGCTTGTTTTTTACCCAGCTTGTCTGCTGCCGAATTGTTGGTTGTTCATCAAGTTTCCTCGATGACCCTCACATTCTTGGTGTGTCTTTGTTTAGTTTTCAATGTGCTCCTTGCCACTACGTGACAACTTTTATATCTTACCATCCTCTATTTGAGAAGTCAACACTTTTTTTCGACTTTCTCAAATATTTTTTTGGATAGTTGGTCTGTCTTTTTCAGACGAACATTAATATATCACGCCACTTAGTCAGCGTCAAGTCCAAATAGTAAGAAATTTTCATAAGTTACAAAATCAAAAAAAGACCGGGACAAAGTCCCAGTCTTTGATCTATTAGAATCCACTTGCGCCGCCGCCACCACCGGAACCACCGGAGGAGCCACCACTGAAGCCACCACCGAAACCACCGGAGTTACTACCGGAGTAAGAGTGGTCTTGGCTATAAGCGGAAGCCGAGCTCACGTTAGATGAGATGGATTGGCTGAGCACATGGCTGTAGAGGCCTG
>NZ_KI535342.1:0-168816 GCF_000160075.2 Abiotrophia defectiva ATCC 49176 | reverse complement strand
GTGCAAGCACCTAGTCGCGGTTCGTTCGACTTGCATGTATTAGGCACGCCGCCAGCGTTCGTCCTGAGCCAGGATCAAACTCTCATGAAAAAAATTCATAAGTCTACTTGACTCATTTCTTTACTAGCTTGTTTTTTACCCAGCTTGTCTGCTGCCGAATTGTTGGTTGTTCATCAAGTTTCCTCGATGACCCTCACATTCTTGGTGTGTCTTTGTTTAGTTTTCAATGTGCTTGTCGCCCTCATGTGACAACTTCTATATATTAGCATGAATCCCTTTGTTCGTCAATACTTTCCCTTCATTTTTTTAGCTTTTTATCAACTTTTCTAGTGGCTACTATATCTAGTAGATTTAATTTTTAGTTCTACCTAAATATAGTGCTCTGATTCTTTTCTACTTACCCACTTTGCCTTTGGCTTTATCTAGCTATTCGCTCCGTTTCATAGTTGAACTCACCCTGTCAACACCACAATATATTGCTTATTCAATATATTAAAGGAGAAGCCCTAAAGCTTCTCCTTTGATATTAATTAAATAGTCTGGTAAAGAACTGCCGAATTCCTTCTGCTAGACCACTGAAGAAACGGCCTAGCCCCCGCCAGAACTTGGCCATAAAACCAGCTTCCTTAATGTCATGGCTAAGTTTGACACTGACTCGATTGGTTTTACTTGTAGGAAGAAACTGCATGGCATGTTGCTTAATTGAGGCCTGCACTTGGCCGATTGTTTGACCACCTGCTTGCGGCGCCTGAATATTCCAGCCATTGTCGATAGCACTCACTAGACTCGTATCTGGTTCAAAGAGATAGTCAATGCGAGGTGTGGTATCTACGATAGGAATCGCAAGGTCCAAGTTTTCACCATAATAGGCCTGTACTTGTTCAGGTTCACCATCGTGTGCCAGTAATTGGTTTATTTGTGTAACTGAATCTCCTGTGGAGATAACACGTTTAAGTTGATAGGTACCATATACATAATCCAATAGTTTCTTGCTGTCATGGTAACTTTGAGACGACTCGCTATTTCCTAGTGTGAGAACAATAACGCGAAAATTATCGCGCGCCATGGTCTGGACTGTTCCATAGCCATCATGAGCTGTCGCTGCGCTCATCAGCCCATCAACTTGGTCATATTCATAGGCTTGGCCGGCTAACATCTGGTTACTGTTATGCATCTCAAACTGATCATCAGTCCCTTGGCGGAAAAGCTTAGCATCTATTTTGGTATTGTCTAACAATTCAGGATGGTGACTGACTAATTGGTAGCTTACAGCTGCTAGAATGATAGCATTGAGCTTATTCTGCTGCTTGCTTGCCACACCTTCTTCTTGTTCGATAAGACCCGTTAGATTGGTAAGCTCGGGCACTAAGGCCAGCCACTCTGCTCGGTCAACCTCATTAATCTTATCTGAATCTGCCAGTATAGATTGAACTTTGGCTTGCATTAAGTCTTGGAAAGCGGCCTTGCTTCCTGCCGTATACTCAGCTAAGGCTAAGAGCGCTCCGTTGGCCGAGCCAATTTCTACCGCCTCTAACAGTTCGGCAACAGAGTAGTCTAAGTCTTGTCGTAACGGCACATTCGATATTTCATAATTCTGACTCAGGGCATAAGCCTCATCAGATAGGGTTACACGATCATCTAAATGAATCTTTTCTTGGTCTAGCGCATCATAGATAATTAGCAGACTAAGCAACTTGGTCAAATTACCGACTTCTAATAGCGCCATAGGATTCTTCTGATATAAAATTTGCCCACTAGCAGCATCTACCGCAATAGCAGACTGAGCGTTGAGATTCGGCTCTGTCCCAACTGCTTGGATAGCCGTTGTGGCTAAAGCCTGTAGCCCTAGCCATAGACTGAAAAAGGCTAGGAAGAGATTACGTTTTTTCATAGTACACCTTATTGTTGGGGGGATTTTTGGGGGATTTCAATAGTAAAAATGGTTTCTTTGCCTTCTACCTCGGCGTAAACACGGCCATGGTGAAGCTCTACAATATTGCGAACGATGGCCAATCCTAAACCTGTCCCAGGTTGGTTAGCACTTCTTGACTGATCGGCCCGATAACTTCTCTGGAAAATATCTTCTAACTCGCTCTGATCAAGCGGTTGGCCATCATTCTTAACTTTAAAGTAGATATAGTCTTCCTCTTGATAGGCTAATAACTCAATATAATGTGCGCCAATACCATATTTAAGTGCGTTGGACAAAAGATTATGGAAAACTCGTGCCATCTTATCGACATCAAAACTAGCCACCAGATTCTTAGGACGGATATCCAAGCGTAGTTCAATGGTTTTCTCTCTGGCACTAAGCTCGAAGTCAGCTACTAATTGCTCCATGAACCGTAGCACCTGAACCTGAACGGGACTAATTTCAGTAGTCGTCTGACGAGTAGCCGTATAGGTAAAAAGATCTTGGACCAAACTCTGCATCTGTTGGGCCTTCCGATAGGCAACGTGAGCATAACGTGCTAGTTCTTCCTGGCTATGATACTGCTGGTTTTCAATCAAACCTAGGTAGCCAATAACCGAAGTCAAAGGCGTGCGAATATCGTGTCCAATATTGGTAATGAGCTCATCTTTAGATTTTTCGATTTTTCGTTCTTCTTCAATGGCTCTAACTGTGCTGTCTACCAAATGATTGATTGAGCTGACAACTTCATCCATCTCACCTAAGTCTGTCTGAGGAATACGAATCTCATAGTGACCTTGCGCAATATATTTAAGATAGTCCAGAATGTGGGCTAACTTCATTTGATTAATTCGACGCTTGACCCGCCAATTGGTGACAAGGATAGCAACCACACAAGAGGCAAGAGAAAAAATATAGACGGAGACAATAATTTGCTGGCGTGTTAAACCTAGCATATGGCGTAGAGTGGTATCTAGGCCAAAAAAGTTTAATTTATAATCAATGGCTTGGCGATAGATTAAGAGCGCGCTTAGATAGAGGAAGAAGATTAAACTCATGGTAATAATGGCCTCTACGATTAGTTCACTTCGCTCACTTCTGGTCAGACGCATACTGAGTGGTTGAGTTGCTTTTTTATCCTTATCCTTCAATTTTATAACCTACTCCCCATACGGTCTGAATGACACGTTCACCTTCGGTGGCCGCTTCAATCTTATCCCGTAAATGGCTGACATGGACCATCACTGTCTTGGCTGACACAATACTTTCTTGGTTCCAAACGGCTTCAAATATTTCTTCTGCACTAAAAACTTGGTTGGGATGGCTAGCCAGAAGATAGAGAATACCAAATTCTAAGGCCGTCAACTGAATATCTTTGTCAGTTAAAGTCTTCACTTCGTGGGAAGCGCGTCGAATAATTAAAGGGCCAATCTCGATTACATCCGGCTCTGCCACTTCCTTCTGGTAGGTGGACTGGCGACGCAAGATGGATTTGACCCGCGCAATAATTTCTAATGGGTTGAATGGCTTAGTAACATAATCATCAGCCCCACTGGTCAGTCCTTGAATCTTGTCTTGATCTGAACTTTTGGCGCTTAACATTAAGACGGGCGTCTCATAGTTTGCAGCACGCAACTTATCTAGGACCTGCATTCCATCAACTTTTGGCATCATAATATCCAAAATGATTAAGCCAATTTCATGGTCCACATCGTTTTTAATGTAACTTAAGGCTTGATGGCCGTTATAGGCCTTAATTACGTCGTAACCTTCATTATGAAGATAAATATTGAGTAATTCAACAATTTCGCGATCGTCATCTGCTACCAAAATTCGCATCTTGCTGTCCTCACTTTCTTATCAAGTCTCCTTCATTATACATCAATCCAGATGCCTTGTGTCTTAAGTTTTATTAAAAGTTATAGACAAAGAAAAGATGCCCCTAAGGGCATCTCATGTAAAAGCTTTAGCTACGTGAGTAGTTAGGTGATTCCTTGGTGATTTGAACGTCGTGTGGGTGAGACTCAATCAAGCCTGCGCCACTCATGCGGATAAATTGCGCGTCTTCACGTAGGGCTTGGAGATTTGGTGTTCCACAATAACCCATACCTGAGCGAAGGCCCCCAATCATTTGGAAGACAATGTCAGCCACGCTTCCCTTGTAGGCAACACGACCCTCAATCCCTTCTGGCACACGTTTGTTAGCTTCGTTAGTAGCTTGGAAGTAACGGTCGCTTGAACCTTTTTCCATTGAAGCTAAGCTTCCCATACCACGATAAACCTTGAAACGACGGCCTTGGTAGATTTCAAATTCACCTGGTGACTCGTCCGTACCAGCCAACATGCTCCCTAGCATGACCGCATGGCCGCCAGCGGCAAGGGCTTTAACGATATCCCCTGAATACTTAATCCCACCATCTGCAATAATAGCCTTGCCGTATTCTTTGGCAGCTGTCGCACAGTCATAAATAGCAGTTAATTGAGGCACACCGACACCGGCTACAACCCGGGTAGTACAGATAGAACCTGGCCCAATCCCGACTTTGACTACATCTACCCCTACTTCAAAGAGGTCACGGGTAGCTTGAGCGGTTGCCACGTTACCAGCGATGATGGTGACATCTGGGAAGGTCTCACGAATTTCCTTAATCTTACGAATAACTCCGGCACTGTGACCATGGGCAGTATCGATAACCAAAGCGTCCACTTGTTCAGCAATGAGGGCACTTGCACGATCGAAAGTATCACTGGTAATCCCCACAGCCGCCGCAACTAAAAGGCGACCGTGTTGATCCTTGGCAGAGTTAGGGAATTGAATGACTTTCTCAATATCTTTAATGGTGATTAAGCCTGATAGGCGACCAGACTCATCAACGATTGGCAATTTTTCAATCCGGTGTTGGTGGAGGATTTTTTCAGCTTCCTCTAAAGTTGTCCCAACTGGAGCTGTCACCAATTTCTCATGTGTCATGTAATCTGCAATCTTATGGCTATAATCTGGAATAAAGCGGAGATCGCGGTTGGTAATAATCCCGACTAACTTACGGCTTTCAAGGCTCTCCACAATCGGTACCCCACTAATCCGATAACGGCTCATTAATTCTTCCGCATCCTCAATCGTATTGTCAGGTGTTAAATAGAAAGGATCGATGATGACGCCATTTTCTGAACGTTTTACCTTACGAACTTCTTCAGCCTGTTCTTGAATGGACATGTTTTTATGGATGACACCCAGTCCACCTTGACGGGCCATAGCGATTGCCATGGTCGAATCCGTCACAGTATCCATGCTGGCACTAATAATGGGAATATTCAATTTTAAATTAGGCGCTAACTCAACTCTTAAATCCACATCATTCGGCAATACCTCGCTGCGCGCTGGCACCAGCAAGACATCATCAAATGTGTATCCTTCACGTACAAATTTTGTTTCCCAACCTGACATTCTATTTCCTCCTTTGACTTCTCAGCAACAGTTATTTTTAATAAAATACCACTTTCGCCCCTTAGGAGCAAGCCTAAAGGCTCATTCTTTTTAAATTCTAATCTTGTTGCTTTACTCTAATCTCCTAGATCTTGCATACAAAAAACCGACTCAGTTTACAACTGAATCGGCCATCCAATTTGTTAGAAAAGTCCGCCTTTAATATTCCACCGCTTTTTGAGATAGAAGCGCAAGAGGAAGGTCAAGCCCCCAATAATGAAGTAGATATCATATGGAAAGACTGGGTTAATGGCTGTTGGGAAGATAACGCTCGAGATGCTGACAGCGAAAATCCATCCTAACATAGCTAGAGTAGAAACGGAGAAGTATTTAATATAACCGCGCTTACCTTTAGGCGCATCCATGTCTGGTAGCACCTTGGACACAATCAGCATGGCAATCCCTGCCACTAAATAGTTAACGATTAAGGTGATTAAGCCCATATTGTTAATGGTTGCTTCACTATTTTGCCCTTGTCGCATAAGTGAGAAGCCCGTAATCAAAGTAAAGACAGATCCTAATAGTAAGCCACCATCGAGGGCAATCTTCCAATCAGCTGAGCGTTCCCCTTCGTCATCACTAGGAAACTGTTGTTCTAAGATAACAGCCGTACATTCAGTCGGGGTGCCGTATAATTGACGGGCAGTCTGCCCGGTCTGTTGGCCTTCTTCTAAGGTTTCGCACATTTCTTGGTAGATTTGTTGGCGAATGGACTCGGTTAGATTAGCAGCCGCTAAGTTCCTGTCCAAAGTCAACATGTATTGTTGGTTGCGTTTGGTTAAACGGCCAAAAATTTCTGACTCTGTTAAGCTGGCAGAAGCCTCCTCAACTGCAACCTCTGCTTCCGTCTCTACTTGCTCTGTTTGTTTGATTTCTTCAGTCATGATTCTTCCTCCTATAGGCTATACATTAAAGCGGAACAGCATAATGTCGCCATCTTGCACGACGTATTCTTTACCTTCTGAACGCACACGACCAGCCTCTTTGGCGGCCTGCATACTTTGGTAAGTGACTAAATCTTGATAAGAGACTGTCTCCGCACGAATGAAGCCACGTTCAAAGTCAGAGTGAATAATCCCAGCTGCTTGTGGTGCCTTCATACCTTGTTTGAAGGTCCAAGCTCGAACTTCTTGTTCCCCAGCCGTGAAGTAAGTGGCTAGGCCTAAGAGGCTATAGACATGTTGGATCAAGCGGTCCAAACCGGATTCTTTCAAGCCGAAGTCTTCCAAGAAGACAGCCTTCTCTTCATCATCCAATTCAGCAATTTCTTCTTCCAAACGCGCACAAATTGGCACGACATCTGCACCTTGGCTAGCCGCTAACTCGCGCACCTGAGCCAAATAAGGATTATCTGACGGGTCCACCACCTCATCTTCACCAATATTGGCAACGTAAAGCATCTTTTTGCGTGTCAAGAGGAAGAGGTTGCGTACATAAGGTAGTTGTTCATCGTAGAAGTCAACAGAGTTAGCCAGTTGATTATTCTCTAGTGCAGCCTTTAATTTTTCTAGCACTTCTAATTCTGCTACTGCATCCTTATCCTTTGATTTAGCTAATTTGGCTACGCGCCCAATACGCTTATCGATGGTTTCCAAATCGGCTAGAATCAATTCTAGGTTAATAGTCTCAATATCTGAGAGTGGGTCTACCTTACCCGATACGTGGGTAATATTGCCATCGGCAAAACAACGGACCACGTGACAAATGGCGTCAACTTGGCGAATATGGCTTAAGAACTTGTTACCCAGCCCCTCACCACGGCTTGCACCTTTTACAATCCCTGCAATATCGGTAAACTCGATTGCAGTTGGTACCGTCTTTTTGGGTTTAACAAGTTTGGTAATTTCAATCAGGCGTTGATCAGGAACTTCAACAATCCCGACGTTTGGATCGATGGTAGCGAAGGGATAGTTAGCCGCTTCGACACCTGCTTTTGTAATCGCATTGAATAGGGTAGATTTCCCGACGTTAGGAAGACCTACAATACCGGCTGTTAATGCCAATGTCATTCACTCTTTCTTTAGCTAGATTTTTTCAGGCGCTTTTTCTTTGATTTTCTTAAGTCGTTTTTCAAAGTCGCGCCGGGTTAAGGTCACAATATGTCCACAGTGACAGCATTTGATTCGGATGTCCATGCCCATACGGATAATCTGCCAACGGTTAGTTTGGCAAGCGTGAGGCTTTTTCATCTCGATAATGTCATGAAGATCATAGTCTTTTTGCATATGGTTCCCTCCTAGGCTTGAATTTGTAACAAATCTAGGATACGCATGAGGTCAGATTCATCCATATATTCAATCTCAATCTTACCCTTGTCACCCCGCTGTTGAATCAAGGCCATGGTGCCAAAGCGTTCTTGCAGTTTTTGCTCGCAAGCTAAGATATAAGATGGCTTTTTGTCTGCTTTTTTGGTCTTTTTGATTTGTTTGGCTTGGGACTTCTCATTAAGTTGTTGTACCAAGTCTTCTAACTGACGGACTGTTAGTTGTTCCTTGATGACACGTTGCGCTAGAGTCACCAACTGCTTCTTGTCCTTAAGTGACAGAAGGGTTCTTGCTTGGCCCATCGATAGTGCTTCTTTTTGAACCAATTTCTTCACTTCATCTGGTAAAGTTAAGAGTCGTAGATAATTGGCAATGTAAGGCCGGCTCTTCCCCATACGTTCAGCCACTTCTGCCTGGGTCAAATTCAACTTGTTCATGAGCATGTCGTAGGCTTCCGCCTCTTCCAGTGGACTCAAGTCCTCCCGTTGCAAGTTTTCCAAAACAGCAATCTCAATCATAACTCGTTCATCAAGTTGACGGACAATGGCCGGAATGGTGGTTAGCCCCGCTAGACGACTGGCTCTAACCCGCCGTTCGCCGGCTACTAGTTCATAGCCTTTGATGGCTGACTTACGCACGATAATAGGTTGGAAAACTCCGTTATTTCGGATGGAGTCTGCCAATTCATTTAGGGCTTCTTCATTAAAATGTTTACGCGGTTGATGTGGATTAGGTCGGATATCTTCCAGGGTAATTTCTTCAACTTGTTCAAATTCCGATGGCGTTTCCTCTAAGGGAGTAAACAAGGCATCCATGCCCCGACCCAAACCACTGCGTTTTTGCTTAGGTTTTGGTTTATTAGCCATTTGCAGCCACCTCCTTGGCTAAGTCCATGTACATTTCAGCTCCACGAGATTTTGGATCATAGTCTATAACCGACTGACCATAGGATGGCGCTTCAGAGAGTCGGACATTACGCGTAATGATCGTCTGATAGACTTTTTCTTGGAAATATTTACGTACTTCTTCAACCACTTCGTAACCCAAATTGGTTCGAGCATCCAACATGGTCAAGAGTACGCCTTCAATCCGAAAGTTCTTATTATAGGTACGTTGAACCAAGCGAATAGTGTTCAAGAGTTGGCTCAAACCTTCTAAGGCATAGTATTCGCACTGTACTGGAATCAGGATGGTATCACTCGCTGTAAATGCATTGAGCGATAACTGGCCGAGTGATGGTGGACAATCTACTAAAATATAATCGTAGTCAGCCTTAATAGGTTCAATCGCCTGTTTTAATCTTGATTCACGGTGGTCTGCTGTTGCAAGTTCAATTTCCGCCCCTGCTAATTGTAGGGTAGACGGTAAAATCCAGAGATTCTCGCGAGAAGTAGGCAAGATAGCTCCCGCTGCTTCAATTTGATCAACTAGGACTTCGTAGACACTTTGCTTAACGTCAGCCCGTTCAATCCCTAAACCACTGGTTGCATTCCCCTGTGAATCCATATCAATAATTAGGACTTTCTTTCCTTGAAAAGCCAAGGCAGCACCCAAGTTGACAGTAGTCGTTGTTTTACCAACGCCACCCTTCTGATTTCCGATTGCAATCATTCTTCCCATAGCTTACCTCCTAGGCTTTAATTGGATTCTTCGCAGGTTTACCTGCCTTACGTGGATACTTATTAGGCGTCTCTTTTGTTTTTTGAATCAGAATATAACGGCGGTCTGCTGACTCAACGGGTAACTGGTCTTCCGTTACCTTGATTAGTTTAGCTCCCAGAATGCTGATAGCAGCCCTAGCTTCTTCTAACTCTTGGTCAGATTTCTGTGCTTTTAACGCTAAAAACTGGCCTCCAATCTTAACTAAAGGAAGGCAGTATTCTGCTAGAACATTCAAGCTTGCGACCGCTCGGGCTGTTACTAAGTCAAACTGCCCTCGATAGACAGGATTTTGTCCTACATCTTCAGCACGTCCATGGACACAGGATACCCCTTCTAAGCCAAGTTCCTCAGCCAAATGTTCAATGAAGGTTAGACGCTTTTGAAGCGAATCGACAATAGTCACTTGTAACTCTGGATGCGCGATTTTTAATGGGATACTTGGAAATCCTGCACCGGCCCCAACATCACAGAGTTGGAGGGCGTAATTATCCAAGGGCATATTCCATAGAGCCATTAAGCAGTCATAAAAATGCTTGAGGTAGACTTCCTCACGCTGGGTAATCGCCGTCAAGTTCATCTTCTCATTCCACTCAACCAAGAGTTGAAAATAGCGCTCAAATTGGGCAATTTGCTGATCATTCAGCACCAGTCCATGTGCGGCGCATTGGGCTATAAATGTCTCTGGATTCATGGATGAGAGCCTTCTTTCTTGTGAATAATCCGTGAAACAAAAAAGTTTCACAACCACTATTTACTTTACCGTATATCTGGAAAAATAGCAACTGATAGCTGCCTATTTTTGCCTCTGTTTAGATCGAATGTTTCACGTGAAACAAAAAAGGGACTGATCTAGTCAATCCCTTTAAGATATAACTTAGGCTTCGACAACATGAACGTTAAGTTTGGCGGTCACGTCATGGTGTAACTTAGCTGCTACATGGTGGTAGCCTAAGGAAGCTAGGTTTTGTTCTAATTGAATCTTGCGTTTATCAATGCTCAGGTCATACTGTTTTTTTAGTTCTTCAGCGATTTGTTTCGATGGGATAGTCCCAAAGAGACGACCATCTGCGCCTGACTTGGCTTTAATTACAATCACAGTTTTTTCATCTTCTAGTTTTTCTTTAAGGTCTTTTGCTTGAGCCAATTCTTCAGCCTCTAAGCGAGCCTTAGCTTTATTTTCGGCATTTAATTGATTAACTGCGGCATTATCAGCAAGTTTAGCTAAGCCATTCTTGATTAAGAAGTTACGGCCATAGCCCTCCGATACTTCAATCAATTGACCCTTTTTTCCTTGTTTTTTTACGTCTTGTAGTAAGATTACTTTCATCAACTTTCCTCCTTATTACGTTGAATGGTCTCTAGCAAGTCTTGATAGACTTGATCAAGACTTGATTCCTTTATTTGAGTCGCAGCAGTAGTCAAATGGCCACCTCCACCCATTTCTTCCATCAAGGTCTGGACATTAAGCCCACCCATGGAACGGGCACTAATCCCGATTGTTTGATCAGGGCGCTCAAATATAACAAAAGAAGCTTCTACTTTTTTAAGTGTCAGCATGACATCCGCTGCTTGAGAGGCTGTCACATTGTCATAAACTTTTCCCTCTTGAGCCTTAGCTACAATAATATCTTCACCGATATAATGGGCTTGAGCTATAATCTCGTTGCGCTCTAACAATCGCTTAAGGTCTTCCTTAAGCAGCTGCTGAATTAAATGTTCATTAGCACCACGAGACTTAAGATAACTTGCTGCATCAAAAGTTCTCGACCCTGTGCGACTGGCAAAGTTATTAGTATCCACAATAATACCTGCTAAGAGAGCCGTCGCTTCTGTTTTATTTAACGTTTCGTGACTGTTTCGCATATAAATGAAGAATTCCGTCACTAATTCTGACGTTGATGAGGCATAAGGCTCAATGAAGGTTAGGACAGGCTTAGCAGGGAAATCTTCACTTCGTCGGTGATGATCAATGATGACCACCTCATGCTCATTCACTAGTGGGCCAGCAGCAGATAAACTAGGTCTGTGGTGATCTACCATGACAAGGAGAGTACGATTATCAACAATCTCTTGAGCTTCCTCTAAGCTAATGAATAGATTGGAGGCCTCATTCTTGATTGCAGGAAATTCAAGAAGCTGAGCCACATCATCAGATAACTCTTGACGATCAAGGATAATTCTAGCAAATTTTCCTTGTTGGCTCACGATTTTATGAATCCCTAGGGCTGCCGCAACAGCATCCATATCAGGATATTTATGGCCCGCAATAATCACACGGTTGGCTTGTTCGACAGAGGTCAGTAAGGCCTGATAAACCAATTTAGAACGTGTAATTGAGCGTTTTTGGTTAACGTTCAACTTACCACCATAAAAACGGGCTTGGCCGTTGTGTGAGCGAACTACAGTCTGATCACCCCCACGTGCTAAAGCTAACTCTACATTAAGTTGAGCTTGATTGGCTAGTTGATCAAGACCATAATAGGTGTCCTCTGAGTATGCAAGCCCTACACTTATCGATACAGGGATTGACTGTTTAGCTTCCGTTTCTTTTATGCTTTCTAGCGTTTTGAATTTATCCTTCTCCAACACCTCTAGGGCTGCTTGATTAGCTAAGATTAAAAACCGATCATCTTCTAAACGTTTGAGATAAAGGTTGAATTGATTAGCCCATTCTCGCAAACCATTTAATAGTTTAGCATCAAAGAGCGAAGTCTCACTATCATCCATAGACTGTACTAATTCGTCGTATTCGTCAATAAGCAGGTAACCAAACACTAAACGATCATAAGCCCTTTGAGCCACCATCTCATGTTCAGGTGTTTGATCAATAAAGTAAATAGCCTGATAGGATGGCTGATGTAAATAGCGATAGTACTTTTGGTTTATCTCAATTGTCTGCCAGTGTTTTTCCGGGTTTTCTTGATTTACAATTTCTCCTAAACCTGGATGTAACTTAGCAAGGGGCTGACCCAGAAGTTGTAGACTTCCATAATGATGTTGAAACTCTGGGTTTACCCAGGCTACTTCTTGTTTATCATTATAGATTAGCACAGCTATGGGGGCGCGATACAAGGCATCTTCTTGCGCTAAGTGCAAGGTTGGTGCCACACTAGAGTACTGCTGCTCTAAATATCGCATGTAGCGTTCAAAATGATTAAATCCAATCATTATGAATAAGAACATTAACACTAGCATTAGAAGTGCTATCCAGGGCATATAAGCAAGCGTTGCTAGAATGATAGAGAGATAAAAGACGGTAAAAAACAATACTGGCCACTTCATTGAGGAACGATCCAACAGTTTTATAAACTGCCTTATTCTATCTTTTTTCACTGTCCACCTCCTAATAGTTTTGTCCTCTTCTATTTTACCACATTTATCCTTCTTTCTCTAGTTGACGAAGAATGTTTCACGTGAAACAAAAAAGACTAGAACCGAAGTTCTAGTCAATAAAAATTAGTCTTGAACAGTAAATGGTAAAAGACCCATAATCCGTGCACGTTTAATAGCAACGGTTAAAGCACGTTGATGCTTCGCGCAAGTCCCAGTTACACGACGTGGTAAGATTTTCCCTTTTTCAGAAATGAAACGTTTGAGTAAATCTACGTCTTTGTAGTCAGGATGATCAATATGGTTTGCGCAGAAGAAACATACTTTTCTACGACGGCGACGGCCGCCACGGCGTTGTTGTTGTTCAGCCATATGTCATACTCCTTCTTAATTCTTAGAATGGTAAATCATCTTCAGAAATATCAATTGGGTGACCTTCATCCATGAATGGAGAGGTACTTGATGAAGAAAATGATTGATTATAGTTATTTTGATTCATTTGTGGCTGTGATTGGTATCCTTGGCCTCCACCTGCACCATAAGCACCTGCTTGGTGATTAGTGTTTGGACTAGAGACAGGGCGTTGTTCAGTCACAGAACGAGATTCTAGCAAGTCGAAGTTGTTAACAACCACTTCGGTTACATATACTCGTTGACCTTGTTGGTTATCGTATGAACGTGTTTGAAGACGTCCATCGATAGCAATCAAGGAACCTTTGCGCGTAAAGTTAGCCAAGTTCTCAGCTGCCTTCCGCCAAATCACACACGAAATGAAGTCTGCTTCACGTTCACCTTGTTGGTTAGTAAAATTACGGTTAACCGCAATGGTGAAAGAACCGACTGCAGTGCCAGATGAGGTAAAACGTAATTCAACATCACGGGTTAAACGTCCGACTAATTGTACAGTATTCATGTTGGTTCCTCCCTCAAAATGTTTCACGTGAAACAATTAAGCTTCGACTTTGACGATCATGTGACGTAAGATGTCACGGTTGATTTTCGCAAGACGGTCGAACTCGTTAATGCCTTGTGCGTTTTCAGCGACAACATTCACGATATGGTAAATACCTTCTTTGTAGTCGTTGATTTCGTAAGCAAAACGTTTTTTCGCCCAGTCTTTCGACTCAACAACTTCAGTACCGTTCTCAGTTAAGATTGAATCGAAACGCTCGACCAATTCTTTCTTAGCATCATCTGTTAAATCAGGACGGATGATGTACAAGATTTCGTATTTAGTTGCTTGACTCATTGACTGCACCTCCTTTTGGACTATTGGCTCATTAAGAGCAAGGAGAGTATGGAAATAGTCACATACTCACATCTATTAATTATACGCGATCCTAGCAAGAATTGCAAGCTATAATCAGAAGAATCTCCCATAAGCCTCTTAACAAAAATATCCCCCCAGAAAAGGGGGATAGAGTTACTTAGCATTCCTGACGACACAACTTATAGCAAAAATTTCCAATGATGGCCATGGCGATGGCACGCTGCAAGTAGGGATTGCCTAAAATAGACAACCAAAGGCTGGTGCTTGATCCTATCGTGACTTCTATCAAAAGGCTTAACATAAGGACAAGCAGCAAGACCATATTGATTAGTCGCTTAGGACGAGTACATGACATAAGAGTTTCCTCCTATTCTTTTTCTAATCCATTGCGACGATAGAGTAAAACGAAAACCAGACTAAGACCTAGCAACCAAGCCAAGGATACCAAGACCTCACGCATAGGTAAGCTAGCATCAGAAAAGTTACGCGACCAACTGAAGAAGAAGTTAGTGTATAGATAAGGCGCAACTTTTGCCAAAGGCTCACTAAACATGGAATAGAAAGGAACGAAGATTAAAATCATCAAAGGGAAAATACTGTAGGCAGTAGCCTCAGATGAATTTTTAGCGAAAATTCCTGAAATAAACCCAATAATAGATCCGGAAACAATGGTTGATAAGCTGACAATCCCATACTTAAGAAGAGATAGATCAGAAAAACTCATACCTGATAAAGGAATCAAGAGATAACTAAGAAGTAATAAAAGAACAACTGTTGGCAGTAGGGTAGCAATAAGAAATTCTAAGCTTGTTACAGTTGAAGTCATCAACACCCGCAGGGTTTTCTTTTCCTTTTCCTCAACCAAACTCATCATACCGGTCATGGCACTCCCCATCCCTGCGATAAAGATGAAGCCCATGGAAATAATCATGATACTGCGAACATTCCCTTGAGCAAATTCATCTGTCCGAGGCAAGATAAAATTCATAGCAACCGGCATAATCATACCCATTAACAAAATAGGTAAAATCTGCATATTAACAACGATTTGGTAGATTTTGAATTTTGAAATAGTCCAGATTTTGTGTAAGTTCATCATAGTAATTCTCTCCCTGTCTTAGCAATAAATACTTCTTCTAACGTTGGTTCATTGGAATGGATGGTTTCGACTAGGTCTTGGCTTAACCATTCATTCAGTTGGGCAATCCCTGCTGGGTCTTGATTAATGATTACCTGGCTTTTATCTTTTAAGCCAACTTCTAACTTGCGTTCTCGCTTAAAGTTTAAGCAAGTATTTCTTGGTGTATCAAGTGAGACAATCTTCCCGTCATTGAGGAGAGCCACTCGATCACAGAGTTTAGTCGCTTCTTCCATATTATGTGTTGTTAGGAAGATGGTGGTTCCTTCAGCCTGTACTTCCTTCAACAACTTATGAATGGCTTGAGCAGTTGCTGGATCCAAACCGGAAGTTGGTTCATCTAGGAAGAGCACCTTAGGCGAATGGAGAAGGGCACGGGCCAATACTAGACGCTGACGCATCCCTTTCGATAAACGGCGGGCAAGTTTCTTCTTATCTTGAGCCAATCCAACGCGTTCAAGTAAGAAGTCAATCCGCTTCTTATCAACCTTAAGTAGATCGGCGAAAAACTTCATATTATGATAGACAGAAACATTTTCGTAGAGACCTGAGTTATCCGTAACGATTCCGACTTCCTGATAGATATCTTGGGTCAGAGCATCCGTTGCTATTCCTAATAATTTAGTTTCACCTGAACTAGCTAGTAGTTGACCAGTTAAGATTTTAATGGTGGTTGTTTTACCTGCACCTGATGGTCCTAAAAATCCAAAAATTTCTCCAGATTCAACTGAAAAATCTAAATGATTGAGCGCGGTTTGGTTTTTAAATTGTTTGACGAGGTCGTGCACCTCGATAACAGATGTGTGTGACATGTGACTGCCTCCTTCTGGTATTTGCTTTGATGACTATAGTCTACACCGACTTTTGACTTTTGACGTAAAAAATCGCCCAAACGTACGGCCAAAAAGTCAAAAAGAGGCCCACTCGGCCCAAGTGTGGAAAAAATGGGATGAATGGTACCTCAGAAATGGCTATAATTCAATCAATTGTCGCAAAGAGTCCAATCGACTGCGTGATAGAGGTAAGAGCGTTTCTTTGGGTTTTTTGAGAATCAGGGTGTAAGAATTCTTAGAATAGGACACCAATTCGTTAATTCGCTGAAGATTAACCAGGTAAGATCGATGACATCTGAAGAATCCGAAATGCTTCAACTTATCTTCTAAGTCAGACAAGGTCATGGCAGTCGGATAAGAATCGCCATTAACTTGAACGGTTGATACGCTATTAATGCTTTCAATATAGTCTATTTCATTTGGATTAAAGTAAACAGTTTTATCACTGAGTTTGCAGGCAACCTTAAAGACGCGGTTGAGTTCAGTCGCCGTTAATTCCTCTGCTTCCTTACCTTCTGAATCCGATTCTTCCTCTGAGACATCTACCAATTCTAATCCATCTTGAACCTGGTAACGATAGGTCTTAATATTAAGGAGGACTAATTCTTCTAGCGAGGTAGCTGTAATCAATAGGGTTAGGGGGAGAGACTTGAGATAATCCAAAGCCCTAAGATAGAGACCTACACCGTCATGACTTAGTAGCGAAATTGGACTTTCTAGGTAGAGCAAATCCGGTTGCTTAAGAGTAGCACGTAGCAGTTGCAAACGATAGCGCTGATCAATCGTCAAATCCTTAATGCGGTAGTTTATTAAATCCGATAAGGCAAAAGCTTCATAGAGCTCAGATAAGCTACCAGCATAGCCAGTCAAACGACTAAAAAGAGTGACAGCTACTTTAACTGTCTGACCTTCATAGAGTCCGTCATCTAAGCGACAGCTTGCCATCGACCTAAAACTGCGGTTGATTTGACCGCTAGTTGGTCGCTCACGCTCCACCAAAAGCTCATAGAAGATTTGCCGTTCATCTTGCGTAAATTTGATTCCTAGATGCTGCCTTGCTTCAATACTAAAATTCAAATCCTTGAGTAACATGCCATTCTGCGACTGCTTCATCACATCTTGCCATTCACATAACTTCATGGGCTCATCCTCCTTTTATAGATAGAGTCGATTCCGTTTTTGTCGATAACAAATAGTCAAAACAATCAGACTAGCTAGTAGCCACACGCCATCAACCAACAGATCCATCCCCAAACCGCCATAATCTAAATGAAGTAACCAGGCATTGGCACGTCCAGTATAAAAATAAGGCATCAATCCTGCTAAATGGTCATTCATTCTACTAAATAAAGGAATAAAGGCTATGGCTAACATGGGAACCATACTAGCAGCATTTGCTGTTGCAGACCGATCAAATATTAAACCAAAAATCAATCCCAAGATACTAGAAATTAGAAAGCACATACTAAAATGGAAAATCATCCCAAAAATAGAGCCTAAATACTGATAATCTAGGTTCAATAAAGGAAGGCTTATCATTACTGTCACCCACATAGTAATCTGTGTCATAATTACTAGGGACAGTAAATAAACCCAAGGCCTAACATGACTATCTAATAAAATACGTAAAGTTTTATGCTCCTTATCCTCAGTTAAATTCAACATAGTAAGCGTAATGGGAGACACGCTACCTAAAAAGGAAAAAAACATAATCATCAAAAAGGCTTGTCGTTCTATCGGACTCACATCGTTTGGAAGAATGAAATTCATTATTACTGGATATAAAATCGTTATATATATCATAGGTGCTATTTTGACAGACGTAAAACTCTGCTTAAATTTTGTACCGACCAGAGTCCAGACTTGTTGCCAAGTTTTCATGGGATAATCCTCCTCTCTCAAAACCTTTCTCTAAGTCTTAATCTTATCCTTTCTTAACTATCATGTCAAATCATGCTAAGACAACAAAAAAAGTTGGCTCCCAATAAAGGGATCCAACTTCTTGATTGAACTTCTTATTCTTCTTCAGAATCCGAGTCATCCTTGGCTTCTTCAGTATCTACTTCTGTTTCAGCTAGCTCTTGAGTTTCTTCACCTGTCTTCATAATCTTGGTAATAGAACTTACCTTAGCGCCATCATCTAGACGAATCATTTTAACCCCAAGGGTAGCGCGTGAAGTGACAGAGATGCTAGCAATATTGAAGCGGATCACAACCCCTTGATCTGTCATCACCATGAGGTCTTCATCACCTTCAGTCGATACAATACCAGCAAGCTGACCGGATTTTGCAGAAATATTAGAGGTCTTAATCCCTTTACCGCCTCGGTTCTTAACAGCATACTCGCTAGCTGGGGTTTGTTTCCCATAACCACGCTCGGTTACAACTAAAACATTGGATTCAGGATTTAAGACGGCAGCCCCAACAACATAGTCACCCTCACGCAGTTTCATCCCACGTACACCAGTCGCTGTCCGGCCCATAATACGGGCATCTGTTTCCGCGAAAGTCATAGCATAACCATTGTGACTACCGATAATAATGTTTTGCTGACCATTTGTGACTAGGACGTTGATTAATTCATCGTCTTCGCGCATGTTAAGGGCAATCAAACCATTATTCCGGATGTTAGCATAGGCGCTGACATCAGAACGCTTCACAATCCCATTCTTAGTGACGAAGAAGAGGTATTGATCTTCATCACTTGGATGAAGGACAATGATTTCCTTAACGTATTCTTCCTTCTCGATATTGAGGAGGTTGACCACTGGAATCCCCTTGGCAGTCCGACCATATTCAGGAATATCATAACCTTTACTTTGATAGACCTTACCTTTATTAGTGAAGAAAAGTAGGCTATCGTGAGTCGAGCAGGAAACGAGGGTTTGGATATTGTCGTTATCACTCATCCCCATGCCTTTGACCCCACGGCCACCACGGTTTTGGACTTGGAATTCATCCTGGGTCATACGTTTGATGTAACCATTAGAGGTCAAGGCAATCAAGACATCTTCTTCCTCGATCAAGTCTTCATCTTCGATGCTGGTCAATTCGCCAACACGTAATTCCGTCCGGCGCTCACCTGGGAAGCGATTCTTGATATCTGCCAATTCGTCTTCAATAATAGCCATAATGTTGGCTTCTGAACTCAAAATTTCAGTTAAGCGACGAATTAATTCCATCAAATCGTTATATTCTGCTTCAATCTTCTCACGTTCCAAACCAGTCAAGCGAGCCAGACGCATGTCTAGGATTGCTTGGGCCTGAATTGGCGAGAATTCAAAACGTTCAATTAACTGAGCCTTGGCTACTTCTGTATCGTGAGAGCCACGAATAATGGCAATAATCTCATCAATAAAGTCTAACGCCTTACGCAAACCTTCTAAGATGTGAGCACGATCTTCGGCTTTGCGTTTTTCAAACTCAGTCCGACGACGAATAACTTCGATTTGGTATTCCAAATACTTGGTCAAGATTTCCTTGAGACTCATAATCTTTGGAACGCCCTTGTCGATGGCTAGCATATTGAAGCCAAATGTAACTTGAAGGGCGGTATATTTATAGAGATTGTTAAGCACGACATTGGCACTGGTGTCGCGTCGTACTTCTACGACAATCCGCATACCTTCACGACCAGATTCATCGGCCACATAGGTAATCCCTTCAATTTTCTTCTCCCGAGCTAATTCGGCAATCCGCTCTACTAACTTAGCCTTGTTGACCCCATAGGGAATCTCGGTCACAACAATTCGTTCCTTGTCATGGGCCATTTGCTCGATTTCGACGCGGCTTCGAACAATAATCTTGCCTTTACCCGTTTGATAGGCCTTGCGGATCCCTGATTTTCCCATGACAATCCCACCTGTTGGGAAGTCAGGTCCAGGTAAAGCTTCCATCAGCTCATTAACGGACACATCTGGATTTTTCATCAAGAGACTGAGGGCATCAATGGTTTCGCCTAAGTTATGAGGCGGAATATTGGTTGCCATCCCGACCGCAATCCCGGCGGCCCCGTTAACTAAGACGTTAGGGAAACGCGAGGGAAGAGTTACAGGTTCTTTTTCTTCTTGAGAATAATTGTCCTTGAAATCAACGGTATCCTTATTGATATCCTTGAGCATTTCCATGGCAATCTTAGACATACGCGCTTCAGTATACCGCATCGCCGCTGCCCCGTCGCCATCAACAGAACCAAAGTTACCATGCCCATCAACTAGCAGTTCCCGATAACTAAAAGGTTGAGCCATCCGGACCATGGCTTCATAAATCGCCGAGTCCCCGTGTGGGTGATATTTACCCATAACGTCCCCGACGATACGAGCAGATTTCTTATAAGGTTTATCCGGAGTAACTCCCATTTCATTCATCCCGTAGAGAATACGGCGGTGAACCGGCTTAAGTCCGTCACGTACGTCAGGCAAGGCCCGAGAAACGATGACGCTCATAGCATAATCTAGGAAGGAAGTCCGCATCTCGTTAGAGAGATTGACTACCTCATAATTATGCGGTGTATGATCAAAGCTTTCACTCATACTATTAGTTCCTTTCTCCTTGTCGCAGCCTGCTAGATATCAAGGTTTTCGACATAGACAGCATTATCTTCAATGAAGGCCCGCCGTGGTTCTACATCGTCACCCATCAACATTTCCAAGACGGCTTCTGCTTCAATAGCATCTTCCACCGTCACCTGTAACATACGGCGATTTTCTGGATTCATGGTTGTTTCCCATAATTGGTCTTCGTTCATTTCCCCAAGACCCTTATAGCGCTGAATGGTGTAGCGCGCGTTTGGATTTTCTTCTTGCCACTCCTTGAGTTCTGCATCAGTATCTAGGTAAATAGCACGCTTACCTTGTTTGACTTGATAGAGCGGTGGTTTAGCAATATAAACATAACCTGCATCTAAAAGTGGACGCATATAGCGATAAATCAAGGTCAGGAGTAGGGTTCTGATGTGAGCCCCATCGACATCCGCATCGGTCATCAGAATAAGTTTATGATAACGGGCTTTGGCAACATCGAATTCTCCCCCGAAGCCTGTTCCCATGGCAGTAAAGAGAGAACGAATTTCTTCGTTATTGAGGATTTTATCCATTGATGCTTTTTCAACGTTGAGGATTTTACCACGAATAGGCAAAATAGCTTGGTACATACGCGAACGACCCTGCTTAGCTGAACCGCCGGCTGAGTCCCCCTCGACAATAAATAATTCGCAGAGTTCGGCTTCACGGCTAGAACAGTCAGCTAATTTACCCGGTAGGTTACTAATTTCCATGACTGACTTACGTCTTGTCATTTCCCGTGCACGTTTAGCCGCCATACGAGCCTTAGCCGCTAAAATCCCTTTATCGACAATAATACGTGCCACTTTAGGATTTTCCATAAGGTAAACATCAAAACCATTGGAGAAGAGTCGGTCTGTGATGGCCCGTACTTCAGAGTTACCTAATTTGGTCTTGGTTTGCCCCTCAAATTGAGGATCTGGGTGTTTGATAGAGAGAACCAAGGTTAAGCCTTCACGGACATCTTCCCCGGTTAGGTTCTCGTCATTCTCCTTGATTAAGTTCATCTTACGAGCGTAATCATTGATTACACGCGTTAAACCCGTCTTAAAGCCTGCTTCGTGAGAACCCCCTTCATGGGTATGAATATTGTTAGCAAAGGACAGAATGGTTGTATGATAACTATCCGTATACTGCATGGAAATTTCGACTTGGATATCATCGACTTCGCCTTCAATATAAATTGGTTCTTCAAAAATTGGCGTCTTATGCTGATTGAGATGTTGTACGTAGCTCTTAATCCCACCTTCATAGTGGAAGCTATCTTTTTCTTCTTGATCTAGACGCTTATCTTCAATGGTAATCCGCAAACCTTTGTTAAGGAAGGCTAACTCGCGAATTCGCTTCTTCAAACGCTCGTATTCAAAAACCGTAGTCTCAGTAAAGATAGCAGGGTCTGGTAAGAAGTTGACCTTGGTCCCAGTTTCTGTTGCTTGCCCGATTACTTCGAGGTCGCCTTCAACGGCTCCACGGTGGTAACGTTGTTGATAGAGTTTCCCGTCACGCGAAACTTGAACAGTTAATTCAGTAGACAAGGCGTTTACGACAGATGCCCCCACACCATGGAGCCCCCCCGACACCTTGTAACCGCCACCGCCAAATTTACCACCGGCATGGAGGACCGTAAAGACTGTTTCAACCGCTGGACGGCCTGTTTGAGGTTGAATATCAACAGGAATCCCCCGCCCATTATCTTGAACGGTAATACTATTATTAGCTTCAATGGTTACTTCGATATGGTCACAATAACCAGCCAAGGCTTCGTCGATTGAGTTATCCACAATTTCCCAAACTAAATGGTGTAAACCAACAATCGAGGTAGACCCGATATACATACCGGGACGCTTGCGGACGGCTTCTAAACCTTCTAAGACCTGAATCTGACCCGCATCATACTGTTGGGGTGATTGCATTTGTTCCGTCATAATGTTCTCCTTTACTGATGTTACCTGCTGAGATATAGAAAATCTCGGCATGAGGCAACTGATGTAGTTTAAGGCCCTTAATCGTCGCAGTCGTCAGGATGGTTTGGACCTTATCTTTAATATAAGACATCAAAATATGTTGGCGATCATCATCTAGCTCAGACAAGACATCATCTAAGAGTAGAACGGGATATTCGCCTCGTGCTTGTTTAATGAGCTCAATTTCAGCCAGTTTTAAACTCAAGACAATGGTTCGTTGCTGACCTTGAGATCCGAAGAATTGGGCTTTTTTATCATTTACATAGGTCATAAAATCATCGCGATGAGGCCCAAACAAGGTCGTCCCCTGATCACGCTCACGACTGGCATAAGTGCTAGCTTGATCGAGGAGTTGCTTGATTCTTTCCTCTAAGGATAAAGGTTGATAAACTTGGCTACCATTGATATATTCAAGCCGCAACTGGTCACGACCATTGGACAGATTCTGATGGATTGGACTAGCAATTTGCCCTAATTTTTCAAGAAATTCCATACGATATTGAATTAAATGAGCGCCCTCTTGGCAAAGTTGCTCAGTCAAAATTTCAAAGAAGACTTGATCGAATTTCTTGCCCCGCCCCTCCTGCTTGAGGTAGCTATTACGCTGTTTAAGCAAACGCTGGTAGGTTAAGAGGTGATTAAGATAAATAGGATTGGCTTGACCTAACTCGATGTCTAAGAAACGACGCCGTAAATTAGGCGCCCCCTTAATTAACTGCATGTCTTCTGGCGCAAACAAGACCGTATTGAATTGCCCCACAAAATGGCTAAGCTTCGATTGATCTAGATAATTCACTTGGGCTACCTTACCTTTTTTAGTCAAGGTTAAGGCCAGGGGAATTTCATAGTTTTTGGTCTCGATGACCGCTTCAATCCTTGCTTGTTCTTGGTCCCACTCAATCATCTCGCTGTCATGATTCGTTCGGTGACTTTTAGCCAAAGACAAGAGAAAAATCGATTCTAAGAGGTTAGTCTTACCCTGGGCATTTTCACCTGTCAGAATAGTTAAACCCGGTCCTAGACAAAGCTCAATTCCTTGGTAATTACGAAAATGGCTTAACTTTAAGGTTTTAAGCTTCATCTGCAACCATCAAGGCATCGAAATCCAAAGCCGGAATGGTGACCTGATCCCCTGGATAGAGCTTGCGCCCTCGGCGTGTTTCTTGCTCCTGATTCACCAAGACCTTTTCTTCTGACAGAAACCATTTAGCCTGGCCACCTGTTGCAATGATGCCTTCATTTTTCAATACCTGTCCTAGGGTAATGAAATCTGACTCAATGCTTATTTCTTGTCTTGCCATTTTATCACCTTAACCTATCTTGATTTTAGACCTTTACCCTCTAATTATACTCTTTTTTGTCGATTTAAGCAATTTTTCTGGCAAATAAGCCCCATAGTTAGCTAAATAAAAAAACGCCTAAAAAGGCGCTTTTTTTTAGTTTTAGATTTTAAGCGTGGTGAGTACGGATTGGCGTTAAGAGTTGGATTAAGTCATTGTGACCTTCTTCAACTTTATCTTCACGCAGTAATAATGGCCGCTCACCTGAGATAAAGCCTAATTTAATGGTGGTATCGCCAAAGGATTTAACGGCATCACGCATGTAATCAGGGTTGAAGGCAATCGTTAGGTCGTCCCCTTCTAAACTATCATAGCTTAACTCTTCGGTAGACTGACCAATTGAGATACCTTGTACTAGGAGCGCCACACTACCTTGACTCATTTTAAGTTGAACCACATTAGACTTAGCCACATGAACTAGGAGAGCTGCCCGCTCCAAAGCTTGGCTGAAGGATTGGGTGTTAACGGTTAATTCTGTATTGTAGGTAGTTGGGATTAGGCGGCTAGTATCTGGGAAAGTCCCTTCTAAGAGGCGAGAGTAAATAACCAAATTATCAAAGTGGAAAACCAATTGCTGAGCCATGACATAGAAAGTCACATTGGACTCGTCATCTAAGATACGAGTCAACTCAATTACCGTTTTCTTAGGAATAGTAATATTAAGCCCCTTGAGACTTGGATTAAGGTCCTTAATTGGGATATCACGCTTACTCAAGCGATGACTATCGGTTGCTACCCCAGTCAAATAACCGTCATGGAAGGACAGGTTCAAACCAGTTAAAATTGGACGATTTTCTTGGTTAGAGGCAGAGAAGATGGTCTGATTGATTAACTTCTTAAATAGTAAACCTGGTAAGGTGACAGGTTTATCTTCATCTGTTTCAGGTAAGACAGGGTATTGGCTGCTGTCGACCCCTTGGATGGTAAAGACTGCTTTACCTGATGTCAATTGGACATTATAGTGGTCTTGGACTTGAATTTCTACTTGATTAGTTGGTAGCTTACGTACAATATCAATGAAGAGACGAGCTGATAAGACAATACTACCTGGTGTGGTAACTTGAAGTTGGGCTGCCTCTTGGCTCGTTTCAATGACACTTTCAATGGAAATGCTAGCGTCACTACCGGTTAAAATCAGACGATCTGATTTTAGTTCTAACTTCATCCCAGTTAAGACAGGAATAGCTGCTTTACCTGGAATAGCCCGCGCTACATGGTTGAGTTGATTAATGAAGTAATCACGGTTAATCGAAAAATGCATAGTGGGTCGACTCCTTTTATTCATAAATATAATAAGATAAATATATATAGTCTTCTTCATCATAAGGCTTGTGGATTCTGTGGAAGACTGTCTTGAGTGGGAAGATAAAGGGATTTTTACATGTGGAAAACCCTGTGCATAATTATCCACAAGTGTTTAGACTTATCAACAAGCTTACTGACCTAGTTTTTGTTTGAGCTCGCTGAGCTCCTGTTTGAGTCGAGCATTATGTTGTAATTCGTCATTGATTTTCTCATAGGCATGGATAATGGTGGTGTGATTACGTTTGCCGAAGGCTTCGCCAATTTTTGGGAAGGAGACATCCGTTAATTCACGACAGAGATACATGGCAACTTGCCGGGGATGAACGATTTCCTTGGTCCGTTTCTTGCCCTTTAATTCATCAATTTCGACATTATAGTAGCGACCAACCTGGGTGACAATCTCATCAATGGATAGCTTATCGCCTGTGGTTGGAGTCCCATTGAGGAGACTGGATAGTGCTTCGGCCGCTAAATTAGTGGTAATCTCACGGTTGTGGATAGTCGCATAGGCTGTGACCCGCGTCAAGGCACCTTCTAGTTCCCGGATATTGGTATTTACATGGCTGGCGATATATTGCAGGGTATCGGCCGAGAATTCATTACTTGCCTTCTTACGTAAGATGGCAATCCGCGTTTCAAAGTCTGGCGGCGTAATATCAATCTGCAAGCCCCAAGCAAAGCGACTAATCAGTCGATCTTCTAAGCCACTTAAGGAACTTGGCAGGCGGTCACAGGTCATCACAATCTGTTTTCCGTGATTATAGAGTTCATTGAAGGTATGGAAGAACTCCTCGCGCGTCTTGTTCTTATTACTTAAAAACTGAATATCATCAATTAAGAGCACATCAATCTTCCGGTACATATGGCGGAATTCTTCGATTGTGTTTTTCTCTAAAGCTGTAATAAAGTCATTAGTAAAGGACTCTGTCGTGGCATACTTAATCTTGGCATGCGGTTGGCGACTAAGAATTTCGTTCCCGATAGCTTGCATGAGGTGGGTTTTACCTAGCCCAACGCCCCCATAAATCAGGTAAGGGTTGTAAGTTTCTCCCGGCGCATCACAGACGGTCAAGGCCGCCGCATGGGCCATTTTATTGGCCTCCCCAATGACGAAATTAGAGAAGGTATAGTTAGGATTTAATTGGGAGCGACTATAAGAACTCGGTTCATTGGGTTCCATCTCCAAGGGAGAAATATGGACTGGCGTCTGGACTACTTGGGTGTTTATCTGTTGCTTAGAAGGAGACACTACATATTTAGCTTGGTACTGACGACCAAAGGTAGATAAGGAAAAATCTACTACGACATTCTTAAGCTTCCCCTGTTCCCAGAAGTTGCGAATAAGACTATTGGGAACGCGCAGTTTAAAGGAGTTTTCTGTTAATTCCATGATGTCAGCACTAGAAACGAAAGCTTCAAAAGTCTTTTCGTCTAAACCACCATAGTGGCGAATATATTCTAGGAGTTCTTGCCAAAAGAGCTCTTTCTCTTCCATTGACGGGGTCACCTCTTTCATAAGCAGAATCAATCACTTCTATTATAGCATAATCGGCTTGCTATCTCTAGTTTCTGTGGATAAGTCCCTCTATCCACATATGAACGGAAACTTATCCACAGGTGCATGAATAGTGTGGATAAAGTCCATTTAGAGAGAAAATCACAGTTAGGTGTGCATAAGTGAAAGTCATACAAACCTTATTATATAAGCTTTTGTGGCAATTATCAACTTATTTCTGTGCATAAGTCGCTAAAATGTGCATAAGTTTAAAAATGTGGATAAATCAAAAATACCTTGTGGATAGAGTTAAGACTTATGCACAAGGTATGATACTTATCCACACATTTGTGCACAGTAAGTCGGATTCAGTGCCTACTTAGGACAGAGAAAGTTTAGCAAAAGTTACAAAAATCCTTGACTTTCAGCCCTAACTTCATTAAACTAATCTAGTACTCTACATAAGAATGCAGCAGGAGGTGGATCGCATGAAGAGAACTTACCAACCAAAGAAACGTACACGTAAAAAAGTGCATGGTTTCCGTAAACGTATGAGCACTAAAAACGGCCGTAACGTCTTAAAACGTCGCCGCCAAAAAGGACGCAAACGTCTGGCTCAATAATTATGAGACCTTAACAGGCCGCTTCTGAACCAGAAGCGGCCTTTCTTCTTATCTATAGTAAGCTACCTAAAGAAAGGACTATATTATGACCCCAGAAGCTATTCGAGATTTACTTAAGCGACGTTATGCTTGTCGTGACTATGACCCTAATCGTAAGATTTCTGACCAGGATTTCCATTTGATTTTAGAAGCAGGCCAATTAGCCCCTAGTTCGTATGGTTTTGAGCCTTGGCACTTTTTAGTCATTGAATCGGAGTCACTCAAGCAAGCCTTGGCTCCTATCGCCCTAGGTGCTCAGAAAGCTTTAGCATCAGCTAGTCATTTTGTCATCATTTTATCGCGTACGCAGGCAAGTTTACGCTATGATGCGCCTTATATTGATTACATGATGCGGGAAGTTCAAGGACTGCCGGAGGATTTCCGTGAACTTAAGCAACAACGCTTCGAGACCTTCCAGAAGGAAGATTTCGACTTATTGAGCACTGAACGGGCCACTTTCGATTGGGCTAGCAAGCAATCCTATCTTGCACTAGCACAGATGATGCAGGTTGCAGCCTTGCGAGGAATTGATTCTCTGGCTATGGAAGGTTTCAATCGTCAGGCAGTGACTGATTTGTTAACTGAACGTGGCCTATTAGATCCTAGTGAATGGGGTGTCTCTGTCATGGTGGCTTTCGGCTATGGCCTTGGTTCAGTCCCTCAAAAAACTCGCCAGCCACTGGATCAGTTAGTGACTTGGGTTAAATAAAAAATATATAAAAACCTTATTCCTATCGATTTACTTGGGAATAAGGTTTTTTCGTATTCGACAATTATTATTCGAATTAGCCGTATTTTAAAATATCAACCATATGGAGGATATACTAGTGTCATATCAAGGTGATCGAATTTAAAAATCACTTATCTATTCATTGTGATTTCTAGTCTTACCTAATAGATTGGAAGTAGGCAACCACAGTGAAGAATCGAATGAAGTTAGAATTAGAAATTGGGTAATGAATAAAAGCTGTGAATGCAATCATTCACAGCTTTTATTTTCTTCATAGAATTTACGAAATTGATGACTAGTCTCCTCGAGTCCATATAGACTAAGAGAATCAATGATGCGTTCAATTTTGTCGACATGTAAAGAGTGTGGAGTAGCTCGATAGGCTAATAGTTCTTGGTAAAATAGCGCATGTATTTTTTCTGGAAGATTTTCGTATAAAGTAACTTCTTTATTTATGATTGTTAGACAGTAGCGAGCTAATTCATCTTCATTCTCTCTGATACAAGTATAAATAAAATTATTAAGAATTGCTAATATCATCATTCGTTGTTTACTTGTATAAGCATCCAAGTTTTTTCGAAGTATAGAAAAAATCATTTGACGGTTAGCTTCTAGGTCATATAGATCCATAATATTAGTATATAAAGATAATTTATAGCTATCCCAGTTTTCAGCGTTGAAAAGCTTATCTTGCAGAAAATGTTTGGCATTTTCTGCAACCATGGATATATCATCGTTTAAGTCGGCCAGATAGACATCAACAATTGCCGTAAGTAAATCTTTCTCAAGTTGATTAAGACTATTATCACCTTGGAATTGATTTTTCAACTGAATTAGATTTTGACTTTGATAGCGTGTATAGTATTGAAGAATTTGATGCTGCGCGCGATCAAAACCGAGTGAATCGGTTGAAATATTAACAGATCTTACAAACTTTGTGATATCAATGCCATGTGTATTAAGAATATTAAACAAATCTTCAGCTGAAATACGGTGGATACCTTTTTCTACCTTCGAGTAAAACGAAGGAGTCACGATACCGACGGACATTTCTTCCATTGTTAGGCCTAATTTTTTACGATAATAATATAGAGCTTCACCAATTTCCATCTGCTCTCTCTCCTTTATGTCGTATACGACATTTTTATCTATGATTATAGTTTAAGCGATAGAATTAATAATGTAAATGTGAAACAAAATAGAAATTTGACATAAAGAGAAAGTAGGGAATATAAATGAAACAGCTTATCAAACATTTTTGGAAGGAAAATCTCCTGATGATAGTCATCTTGTTAGGTAATGCGCTCGCGCTAACGGCGACTAGCTTAATGCAAATTTTAATTTTAGATGCGCTCATTAGCTTAAATCTTATCAATTTTTTGCAGGCGATGGGCTATTTATTGTTGGCCTATTTGATAATGCTAGGAATGACTTACTTAAAAATAAGATATCAGAGCAAATTAATTCAGCAGCAAACAACCTTTCTAAGGGTTAAAGTACTGAAAAAAATTAGCCAAATTAGCTATGAAGATTTCAAGTCTAAGGAATCTCAATCATATGTTTCTTGGTTCACCAATGATATGGACTTAATCGAAAAACAGTCTTTGGTTCCCCTGTATGCCTTGATAGGAGGAATTATTAATGCCATAACATCTGGAATTGCTCTCCTAACTATGCATTGGTCATTAATTGCTTTAACGGCGAGTCTGGTTTTTGTGTTACTTTTTATCCCAAAATTATTTTCTGGGAGGATGGAAGGTACCACTCGTCAAGTGGCTCAAGCAAATGAGGAATTCATACAGAAGATCGGTAACTATTTAATGGCCTATGATACAATTTTTTCTTATCGAAAGTTTTCTTATATTATCAGGAAGACAGAAGAGGCATCAGATCATCTAGCTCAAGAAAAAAATAATTATCAGAAAGAGATTGGTTGGGTGACTGTGATAAGCGGTCTAGGAAATATATTGAGTCAGTTCTCTCTTTATGCTTTGACTGGTTATTTAGCAGTTCAACAAATCGTCACAATTGGTTCTTTATCAGCAACTGCTTCTTTAGCTGGTGATATTTTTAATACAGTAAGTAACATTAGCCAGTATCTTGCCATTATCAAGAGTAGTAAGCCTATTTTCGATAAATTTGAGACACTAGAACCAGCTCATTATATTTCTCAAAATCTAACACCTATAGACGAATTAAGCCTAGAAAATATTAGTTTTGTCTATCAAGAGAATCCATTATTTACTGGTTTATCATATCGGTTTAAGATAGGAGGAAAATATGCCATTACTGGAAATAGTGGTTCAGGTAAATCTACTTTGTTGAATCTATTAGCAGGTAAAAATAGACATTATCAAGGTACTATACGGTATGGAAAAAATAGTATTTTAGATGTAGATTATGATTCACTTTATCAAGATATGATTTATATTAATCAGCACGATAGCCAAATTGAGGGTACTATTTTAGAAAATTTGACTTTTGGAGAAGAATTATCGGTCGACTACATATATAAAATTTTAGAGGCTCTTGATTTAAAACAAGTAATCACTCAGCTTCCAGACGGATTAAATACAAAGATAGGTGACAAAGGCAGTCTATTATCTGGCGGACAACTTCAACGACTTTCTATTGCCCGTGCCCTTTTACATGATAAACCTATTCTTTTATTGGATGAAAGTACATCCGGATTAGACCAAGAAACGATGCTAAAAATAGAAAATTTACTTATCCAGCAAAAGGATAAAACGCTTATCATGGTTACACATCACTTACATCCAGAAATCCTTCAACAGCTTGATGGAGTCCTTCAACTAACTTAAAAAATAAACTAGGCTATGAGATTTATTAATCTCATAGCCTAATTTTATAATATTAATGGTGGGCAATCATTTCATCGATGATTTCATAGACATCAAGATTGCTTGGATAGTAGGTTGGCCAATTTTCCATTTCTTCCAATAATTTTTCGTGGTCTTGGTCGCCAGCAAAAATGTGAAAGTGTTCGGCTTTGGTAGGCCCAATCTCATGGTCAGAGAATTGAATATGTTTAGGTGCTCCTTGGCTGTCACCTTCAGCTGTGAAGAGGTAACGGACACCTTTCTTACCGGATTTATAGGTCAGAATCTTAAAGCCATCGTAGCGGTAGGTTGCCGTGCTAGCTTGGTCACCTTTATAGAAGGTAATTTTGCCGCTATCGCCGTCAATCACGATTCGAGTGACATCTGTCTTGTAACCTGCAAGGTAGTATTCCTTATATTCTTCGAAAGTCTTGGTCGCGCCTTCTGCCTTAGATTTGTAGCGCATAACCATATCTAATTCTCCACTTTCCATATAAGGATAGACAGATTGCCAGTCACCACTATAGTCACTTAAGGTTCGGTCAGAGACTTGACTGTCTTCAAAAACCCCTTTTTGATGCGGTTTTACTTCATGGTGGGAATGGTTACCGTGGGCAAAAGCAGAGACGGGGCTCACTGCTAGGGCAAAGAGACTTAGTAATAAAAATAAAGTACGTTTCATATGCTTCTCCTTTATAAAAGTAATGGTTACTTTTTATAGTATAAAGGACTAGATTATAAAAAGCAACCATTACTTTTTATAAATTTAAGTAAATAGGCATAAGCTTACAAAAGATGAAAAGAAAAACCGCTCCAAAACACAATTATAGATGTAAAAGCTTGCAAAATACGGTATAATAGTAGGGAAATACTTTGCACCTGAGGCAGAATAAGGAGAGACCATGAAGAAAGCTTATCGAATCAAGAAAGAACGTGAATTTCAACATGTCTATCACCATGCCCAGACTTACGCCAACCGGCAGTTAGTGCTTTATGTCTATCCGAAACCTGAACAAGCACATTTTCGCGTCGGATTATCGGTTGGAAAACGTATCGGGAATGCTGTCATGCGCAATAAGGTCAAACGTTATCTCCGTCAATCCTTGCAGGATTTAGAGCATGAAATCCCCCACGAATATGATTATCTTCTCATTGCTCGACCTGATATTAAAGACAAGGATCAAGCTACGGTGCGTCAATCCTTGCGTCATGTCATGACCGTTGCAAAGTTATTATCATCCCATTCATAGGAGGTTTCAATGAAAAATTTATCGCGATGGATGAAAGCAGCCATGCTCGTGGCTTTGCCAATCTTCTTAGCGGGTTGTGGTGCTACATCAAATGTCGACGCCAACAGTAGTGGTGTCTGGGATGGCTACATCATCTACCCTCTTTCTCAATTCATTATTTGGTTATCCAACTTATTGGGAGGCAGTTATGGCCTAGGTATTATTCTCTTTACCATTATTATCTTGGTCGCATTAACCCCTCTGACCAAGATGCAGATGGATTCGCAATTCCAAATGGCTGAAATCCAACCTGAAATTGAAGAACTGAAAAAACAATTCCCTAATCGAGATCGTGCGTCCATGGAAGCCCTCCAGCAGGCTCAACAGGATTTGATGAAGGAACGCGGCGTTAACCAATTTGCAGGATGCTTACCGCTTCTCATTCAACTGCCAGTCATGTTCGCCCTCTATCAGGTAATTACGCGAACTGAAGTTTTACGGGATGGCCACTTCCTCTGGCTAGCCTTGGGTAAGGCAGACCCTTACTTCATCTTACCAATTTTAGCCGCAGTATTAACCTGGTATAGCTCATACCTAACAGTTAAGGCTAATCCTATCCAAAATGGTGCTAGCAAAGCCATGACCTATGTGGCACCTGCCATGATTCTCTTGGTATCCTTCAACTTCCCAGCAGCGGTTACTCTCTACTGGGTGGTATCCAATGCGGTACGGGTTGTCCAAACCTTTATCTTCTATAATCCATACAAGATTATTGCCCAAAGAGAAGCAAAACGCCAAGAAGAAAAAGCCCGTCAGCGTCGTTTACGTAAAGCGCTGAAGAAAGTTAAATAGTTAGTATAAGTAAAGGAGCGTTCTTTTATGTTAGATAACAGTGTTACGATTAAAGCACCTAGCGTTGAACAAGCAGTCAAAATTGGCTTATCAAAACTTAATATCAGCGAAGATCAAGCAGTGGTAACTGTCATTAATGAAGGTAAGAAGGGGCTCTTCGGCTTTGGTAAACAAGATGCCATTGTTGAAATTAGTGCCAAAACTAAAATCTCGCTCAACGACTTAGCAGAAGAAACCAAAGAAGTTGAAGAAGTGGCAGTAGTAGCTGTTGAAAGCCAAACAGTCGCTGAGCCAGTTGTGCCAAGCCAAGAAGTGAGTCCACTTACTGAAGAAACTGTTCTTGTGGAAGAAGCAGAAGAAGTGGTCGAGTCCGAAGAAAAAACCGAAGGTTCAGTTAGCCTCGAAGCAGTGGCACGTTACCTTGAAGATGTCATTAAGGCTTTTGGCGCTGAAGCAAAGGTTAGTGTAGAAGCAAGTTCTCGCGAAGTACATTTCAATATTGAAACTGACAAATCTGGTTTGATTATCGGGAAACACGGTAAAATCATTGATGCCTTACAATCCTTGGCTCAAGTGATGGTTCACCGAGGTCATCACCGTCGTGTAGCAGTTCTACTCAATGTAGGTGACTACCGCGACCGTCGCGCAGGCATCTTAGAAAGCATTGCAGATCGTACAGCTCGCCAAGTCCTCAAGACTAAGCAAGCAGTAATCTTAGATCCTCTACCAGCTTTCGAGCGTAAGCAAATTCACTCTCATCTCAGTCAAATCGAACATGTTAAAACCCACTCTGAAGGGGTTGAACCTAACCGATATTTAGTCGTTGAGTATGAAAATTAAATGAAAATATAAAAGTAAAATCAGCTGTAATTGACTCATAAGTCAGTTACAGCTGATTTATTATGGAAATATGTTTTCACAAGAAGAAAACTCTTACAAAAAAGGCTTGCATTCACTGTGCTAAGTGATACAATGAGATTATAAATTTGTACAGACAAGTTTAAAAGGAGGAAAAAGGATGTCAAACTTCAAACAAGATGCGACGCAATTATTGTCCTTAATTGGTGGCAAGGAAAACATATCGGCAGTGACCCACTGCGCAACACGGATGCGTTTTGCTTTGGTCGACCCTAGTCAGGCAGATGTTAAGGCAATCGAGGCGCTACCATCTGTCAAAGGGAGCTTTACTCAAGCGGGTCAATTCCAGGTCATTATTGGTAATGCGGTATCTGAATTCTACAAAGAATTCCAAGCAGTATCTGGTGTAGGTGAGGCTAGCAAGGATGAAGTCAAGGCTGCTGCTAAGAAGAACCAAAGTCTCTTACAACGTGCTATGACCACTATGGCAGAGATTTTCGCCCCGATTATTCCAGCTATTATCGTAGGTGGCTTGATTCTTGGTTTCCGCAATATTCTAGAAAATGTGCCACTTGAATTTTTAGGACAGAAATTTGTTGATGGGCAAGCCCAATTTAATCCAGATGGCACCATACTCTATAATACAATTGTCAATGTTTCTCAGTTTTGGAGTGGGGTTAATGACTTCTTATGGTTACCGGGTGAAGCAATCTTCCACTTCTTACCGGTAGGGATTGTCTGGTCGGTAACACGTAAGATGGGAACCACCCAAATTCTGGGGATTGTACTTGGGATTACCCTTGTATCAGGTCGTTTGACTAATGCCTATGAGTATGCTCAGGCAGTAAAAGAACAAACCGTTAAATTCTGGGATTTTGGCTTCTTCCAACTCAAAGCAATTGGTTATCAAGCTCAAGTCATTCCGGCTATTTTAGCAGGTTTGGCCCTATCTTATCTTGAAATCTTCTGGCGTAAAGTGGTGCCTGAAGTTCTGTCCATGATTCTGGTGCCCTTCTTAGCTCTAGTTCCTGCAGTAATCTTGGCCCATACAGTTTTAGGTCCAATTGGTTGGACAATTGGTGACTGGATTTCACAGGTTGTTCGAGCAGGGTTGACCGGCACTTTCTCTTGGCTCTTTGGTGCTATTTTTGGTGCTTTCTATGCCCCACTGGTTATCACCGGTCTTCATCACATGACTAACGCGATTGACTCAGAACTCATCGCTCGTTTTAATGGGACAGGCCTCTGGCCAATGATTGCCCTCTCAAACATTGCCCAAGGTTCTGCTGTTTTGGCTGTCTGGTGGTTGACACGTAAGGACGAAGAGCAAAACCAAATTACAGTGCCGTCTACTATTTCATGCTACCTAGGGGTTACTGAGCCAGCCCTCTTTGGGGTTAACCTGAAGTATCTCTATCCATTTCTTGCTGGCATGATTGGCTCTAGTATTGCGGGTTTGATTGCAACGACTTATAAGGTCACATCTAACGCTATTGGAGTCGGGGGTCTACCAGGATTTCTCGCAATTCAACCAGGTTCGATGGCGATGTTCTTTGTCTGCATGGCAGTCGCTTTAGTGGTCCCATTTGTTGTAACACTCTTCTTCAATCGTCAATTCAAGTTCTTAGAAAATAAAGCCATTGACTTTGATATTCCATTCTTTAATAAGTAAAAGTGGAGGCTATGGGGCTAGGATAATTGTCTTAGCCCTTTTGAAAGGAGGTTCTTATGCGCTTATCAAAAAAAGTTGTCTATCAACTCTATCCTAAATCCTTCAAAGATACGACAGGAAATGGGATGGGAGATTTACGTGGTATTATTGAAAAATTAGACTATTTAGCGGGTTTAGGTATTGATTTAATATGGTTGAATCCTTTCTACCCTTCCCCACAACATGATAATGGCTATGACATTTCGGATTATTGTGCCATTGACCCAGCTTTTGGGACTATGGCAGATTTTGAAGAATTAGTAGCTGAAGCCGACAAACGAGGTATTGGGCTCATGCTAGACATGGTCTTGAACCATGTTTCGACAGAACATGAATGGTTCAAAAAAGCCTTGGCAGGGGACCCTAAGTATCAAGCTTACTTCTATTTAAGACCTGCTAAAGCTGATGGTAGTTTACCAACTAACTGGGAATCTAAGTTTGGTGGACCTGCCTGGGAGCGATTTGGCGACAGCGACTTATATTATCTCCATCTTTATGATGTGACGCAGGCAGACTTAAATTGGCACAATCCTAAGGTTCGGCAAGAACTTCACCAAGTGGTGAATTTTTGGCGTCAAAAAGGGGTCAAAGGATTCCGCTTCGATGTTTTGAATGTCATTGGCAAGTCAGAAGAATTAGTTGATAGCCAAGCTCCCGGCTCTAGTCAGGAGAAGTCACTTTATACGGATACGCCAATTGTGCATACTTGGATTCGGGAATTGAACCAAGCTACTTTTGGGCAAGACCAAGAAATCGTCACAGTGGGGGAGATGTCTTCCACTACGATTGAAAATGGGATTAGCTATACCAATCCTAAAGATCAAGAACTCTCTATGATTTTTTCTTTCCATCATCTCAAGGTAGATTACGAAAATGGGGAAAAATGGTCCAATCCAGCTTTTGATTTCTTAGAGCTCAAGCGTATTTTGGATGAGTGGCAGACAGGTATGTCCGACGGGCAGGGGTGGAATGCCCTCTTCTTCAATAATCATGATCAACCTCGGTCTAATAGCCGTTTTGGGGATGTGCTAAATTATCCTTATCAAACCCAAACCTTGCTTGCGACGGTTACACATTTATTGCGTGGGACGCCTTATATTTATCAAGGTGAAGAAATTGGGATGACTAACCCAGGCTACCAAGAATTAGCTCAATACAATGATGTGGAGACGCACAATAACTACCAAATCATGAGAGAAAAGGGTTATTCCCACGAAAAAGCTATGACCATTATTCAAGCCAAATCCCGCGACAATAGTCGGACGCCTATGCAATGGGACGGAACCGCTCATGCGGGCTTTACTAAGGCCACGCCATGGCTAGAAGTTGCAGCTAATTATCCTACTATTAATGTTGAGAAAGAATTAGCGGAAGGTAAAATTTATGCCTATTATCAAGAACTTATTCGTTTACGCAAGGACTATGATGTGATTTCAGATGGAACTTACAGTGGTTTATTCTTGGATCACCCTAGCATTATGGGCTTCGTAAGAGAGTATGAGGGTCAGCAATTACTAGTTCTAGGACATTTTTATGATGGAAATGTAGAAATTGAATTACCTCAAGCCTTTCGTGGTCGGACAGCGACAAAGTTGATTGGCAATGGACCAGTTCAATATGCTGAAGGCCTGACTTTAGGGCCTTATGAAGCAGTAGCTTTCTTATTTGAAGCAGAATAAATGAAGTATTAAAGGACAAATTCCTAGGGATTTGTCCTTTTTATATGTCAACTAGCACTCGATAGAATTGAAGAATGGTAAAATCCTTTCTAGCGTGGTAAAATAAGACGAATATGCTAGATAATAACAGGAAAGAAAGGGGCAGCGACATGAAAAGAGGGATTCTTCTTGTTGGTTTTGTATTGCTATTAAGTGCTTGCAAGCAAGAACCTATGATTCATATTAGTCCAGATGTGCAGGCATCGATAGACAAGAAGGCTGCTGATCGGCAAGGGACTGCCAATAATTCCTCAGCCGATACAAGTACTAGCATGGCAGAAATTTCAGGTGAAATAGATACGTCAGCATGGCAGAAGGCGCCAGATGGGACACAATATGATATCAGTCACTATGCCCCTAATGGTATTAATCAACTGAAAGAATTTGAGACGAGCGAAGGGACCCAGTTGGTTTACACAGATTATACTGATAATAACCGTCAATTATGGCAGATCCGAACCCTTCTACCGAATGGACGAGCTAATGTCTCGATCTATCAACTAACCAAGGAAGGCTGGCAAATTTCTTGGCAGGCGCTTGACAGTTTAGATACCACTAGCCACCTAGATCAAGTGAGCCACACACATCGTATTCCTTATCTCATGGCGCCTATCCAAGTGGGAACCATGTGGCAGGATAGTCAAGGGAGCCGGTCTACTATAACAAATCTCTATCAGTCTGCAAAAATTGGAGATGCGACTTATGAGGATGTTATTGAAGTGACAACTTTCCGCTCAGATCAAGAGGTCCATACTTACTATGCCAAGGACCAGGGCCTAGTTATGTCTAGCCAGAAAGCCATTAATAGCGGTGGTGAGAATATTGCACTCACGCTTAAGTCAAACCAACATCAAGTTAGCATTACTCAGTCCATCAATATAGCGAAGCCAAGCAATCAAATGAATCCTATTTTAACCAAGGGAACTGGCAAATTAACTTGGCAGACTAATCAGAATCCTGGTAAAACTTTTACAGAATTGTTCCGTAAAGAAGGATGGATTAATGCATCTGTTGAAGTCAAAGATATAAAAATTGATTCTCAAATTGCCACTGTAGATTTTACACCAGGTGTGGTAGCAGCTATGAATCAACACACTGCTCGCGAGACCGCTGTCTTGCCAGCCATCGTTCAAACAATTGCTGATTACTATGGTGTTAGCCAAGTGAAACTGACAGTTGGAGGCTTAATTCTATCACCAGATACCTTACCGATTCCGGCTAATGGCATTTGGGAAGTAAATCCAAGCTGGTTAGGGTCTAATCAGTAAAAAAAATCGAAAAAATCTGAATAAACTCTTTCACAAAGTCACAGATTATGCTAGAATACGTATCGAGGTGTAAAAATGAATAAATTTGAGAGAGTCTATCTAGACATTAAGCATAAAATTGAAAATGGGACTTACCCAATTGGCGAATTAATTCCAACTGAACATGAACTAGCTGAAATCTATGATGTATCCCGCGAAACCATCCGTAAGGCACAAAAACTCTTGTTGGAGAATGGTTTCATTCATAAGAAGCAAGGTCGCGGTTCTACCGTTTTAGACTTTAACCGTTTTGTCTTTCCATTCTCGGGTTTGGTCAGCTTCAAAGAATTACAGGCTGATCAAAATATGAAAGCTGAAACACGGGTAATCCGTAATGAAGTCGTGAAGGCACCAGACTTTCTCATTGGCAAAGAAGGTGTGACTGAGAATGAACGCTTTATTTACTTATTGCGCACACGGATTATCGCTGGCGAAGTCATGATTATTGATGAAGATTGGTTCCGTTGCAGTGTGGTACCATCTATCCCGAGTCGTGTGGCTAAAAATTCAGTTTATGAGTACCTAGAAGGTCAATTAGACTTAGATATTAGCTATGCTACTAAGGATATGCGAGCCGAGATTGTTTCGGAGCTAGGCTTGGAACTCATGAAGTTAACACCTATGGACTATGTTATTAAGACAGACAGCTTTGTTTACTTAGAAGACACGACCTTCTTCCAATACAGTATTTCTCATACGCGACTGGAGAAGTTTCACTTCCAAGAATTCGCACGTCGTAGACACTCTATTAAATAATGAAAAAGACAGGGTTTATACCCTGTCTTTTTACTATATTATATAGAAGAAAAAAGCCCCTTTAAGGGGCTTTTCTTTTAGTCTTGGCCTTGACGATCTTGTAGGCGAGCAATTTTGCCTTGTTGGATGTAGACTGACAAGATGGCAATGTCAGCAGGATTAACGCCGCTGACCCGGCTAGCTTGTGCTAAGGTAGTCGGCTGAATTAATTTGAGTCGGTCACGCGCTTCGTTGGCCAAATTCAAGATAGCGTCGTAGTCAATATCTTCAGGGATACGTTTTTCTTCCATGGCTTTGACTTTTTCGACTTTTTCGATGGCCTTTTGGATATAACCTTCATATTTGATTTGAATTTCAACTTGTTCAGCTTCTTGGCGTTCCAATGGACCTTCTGGTCGCGGAATAAGCGTCACTAAATCTAAGTAGCGAATCTCTGGGCGCTTGAGCAGATTGAAGGCGCTGATACCATCTAGGAGAGATGAAGAGCCGACACGTTCAAAGAGTTCCTCAAGGCCTGGTGTCTTAGGCGTCAGAGTGATTTTCTTCAAGCGTTTGATTTCAGCGTCGACCAGGGCTTTCTTAGCTAGATAAGTTTCATAGCGTTGGTCATCGACCAAGCCAATTTGGTGGCCAATTTCAGTCAGACGCAAATCCGCATTATCGTGGCGTAGCAAGAGACGATACTCTGCCCGAGAAGTTAAGAGACGATAAGGTTCTGTGGTCCCTTTGGTAACTAAGTCATCAATCATGACGCCGATATAGCCGTCACTGCGTTTGATAATGAGTGGGTCTTTTCCTTGGACTTGACGAGCTGCGTTAATCCCAGCAATGAGGCCTTGGCCGGCCGCTTCTTCGTAGCCGCTGGTTCCGTTCATTTGGCCAGCTGTATAGAGGCCGCGGACTAATTTGGTTTCTAAGCTAGCACGTAATTGATGAGGGATGACCACGTCGTATTCAATCGCGTATCCTGGTCGCATGAGTTTAGCATTTTCCAGACCCGCTACAGAATGGAGCATCTCAAGTTGCACATCTTCAGGCATAGAGGTGGATAGACCTTGAATATACATCTCATCGGTTGTCAGACCTTCCGGCTCAACGAAAATTTGATGGCGTGGCTTATCGCTGAAACGTACAATCTTGTCTTCGATAGAAGGACAATAACGTGCCCCTACCCCTTCCACGATGCCGGTAAACATAGGCGCGCGATGAAGGTTAGCCTTAATAACTTCATGGGTATCTTGGCTGGTATGGGTCAGCCAACAAGGGACGAAGTCAGGTCGGTAGTCAGCATCTGGTGTTAGGAAGGAAAAATGGTTGGGTTGGCTATCACCGGGTTGAATTTCCATGGCTTCATAGTTAATGCTAGATTTATGGATACGCATTGGCGTCCCAGTTTTGAAACGAGCTAACTCAAAGCCCAGTTCTAGAAGATGTTCAGAGAGTTTCTGGGATGGCAAAGTATTGTTGGGACCAGATGAATACTTGAGTTCACCAATGATAATTTGGCCACGTGAAGAGGTACCGGCAGTTAGGACAACGGCATCCGCACTATAGCGGGCGCCAGTTGAAGTGACAACGCCACGGACTTGCCCTTCTTCCACTACTAGGCGGTCAACTAGACCTTGTTTAAGGTCAAGGTTAGGGCAGGCTTCAATGGTCTGTTTCATAGCAGTCGCATAGGCATGTTTATCTGCTTGGGCACGTAAGGCTTGGACAGCAGGGCCCTTCCCAGTGTTGAGCATGCGCATTTGAATGTAGGTCTTATCAATATTGCGGCCCATTTCGCCACCGAGGGCATCGATTTCGCGAACGACGACACCCTTGGCAGGTCCCCCTACAGAAGGGTTGCAGGGCATAAAGGCTACCATCTCTAAGCTAATAGTTAAGAGTAAGGTGCGACAGCCCATACGAGCTGCAGAAAGTGCGGCTTCTGAACCGGCATGGCCAGCGCCGACAACAATGACTTCATAGTGGCCAGCAGAGAATTCTTGCATGGTTTTGACTCCTTTGTGGTTTATGGATGAGTGTAAAAAATAACATCGTGATTAAGTAGGCGATTATCTTGGGAATAGCTGAATTTGGCTGAAAAGAAGGGTTTCTGCTCTAAAATCCAAGTTAAGAAAATATGATCCCCTTCCCAACTAGGTCGGCTAAGGACTTGGTCGTAGGGTACCCACTCTAGGGTGCCTTCATTACAGTCAATGACTTGGCCCTCAAAATGACGGGCGCGAAAGACGTAAGTGTACCAGTCATGGCCAGGCGTAAATTCAGGGAAGACGATAATGCCCACTAATTGTGGCTGATGGAGGGTCAAGCCAGTTTCTTCTTTGGCTTCGCGAATGACACATTCCTCTGGGCTTTCGCCGGCTTCTAATTTACCGCCGACACCAATCCATTTGCCTTCATGAACATCATTGGGCTTTTTGTTGCGGTGGAGCAATAGCAGAGAATGGCCATTGTCGATATAACAGATGGTGGCGAGTTTTGGCAAGATGTATCCTCCTTATTTACCCAAGCAGAATTGGCTGAAGAGCTTGGTTAAGAGCTCATCTTGAACACTGTCACCTGTGATTTCGCCGAGGGCATCCCAGGCGCGGGTATAGTCAATCTGAATGAGATCCACCGGTAGGCTCATGGCACAAGACTGGATGACTTCATCTAGACTGGCTAGAGCTTGATTGAGCAGATGGGTATGGCGACTATTCAAGAGATAGTTGAGGTCGGTAGATTGGAGATTACCGGATAAAAAGCGTGCCGAAATAGCATCTTCAAGAGCAGTTAAGCCGTCCTCAGTTAGGACAGAGGTTTTAATAATGTCCGAATCATCTTGCAGATGGCCTGCCAAGTCTTCAATGCTCCATTGGTTAGGTAGGTCCTGCTTATTTAAGAGGATAATGCGGGCCTTGTTTTGGGTCAGTTCTAAAAGTTCCAAATCCATAGGGTCCAGGGCTTGGGCCTGATTCAAAATAAGGAGAATCAGGTCCGCCGATTCAATCATGGCGCGGCTCTTTTCCACCCCGATTTGCTCGACTACTTCATCTGTATGGCGAATGCCGGCGGTATCGATAATATGGAGGGGGACACCTTTAATAGAAATATATTCTTCAATGGTGTCACGAGTGGTACCAGCAATATCGGTGACAATGGCCTTGTCTTCGCCAATTAAGTAATTGAGAAGGCTGGATTTACCAACATTAGGACGCCCAATAATGGCCGTTTTAATTCCTTCACGGAAAAGCTTGCCTTGGGTGGCCTGACGTAAAATCGCGCGAACTTCACTTTGAACTAGCTCTGCTGTAGAGGCCAGTTGCTGGAGAGAAAGTTCCTCGACATCATCGTATTCTGGATAATCGATGGTGACTTCGACTTGAGCCAAGGTATTAAGCATGGTGTCGCGCAACTGGCGAATTTTGTGTTTAAGGCTACCTTGAAGTTGGCTCATGGCCGCATCCTTAGCACGATTAGTCTTGGCGCTGATTAAATCCATGATGGCTTCAGCCTGAGATAGGTCAATCCGGCCATTAAGAAAGGCACGTTGAGTAAATTCACCCGGTTCTGCCAAACGAGCCCCTTGGGACAAGCAAGCGTTGAGGATCGATTGGATGGCGACAATCCCGCCGTGACCGTTGATTTCGACAACGTCTTCAGTTGTATAAGAGCGTGGGGCTTTCATGACACTAGTCATGACTTCATCTAAGACTTGTCCTGACTGGGGATCTTGGATATGACCATAGTGGATGGTGTGACTAGCCACTTGGCTAAGGTCCTTTTCAGGAAAGAGCCGGTTGGCGATGGCGATAGCTTCTGGCCCGGACAGGCGGACTAGACCGATAGCGCCCTCACCTAGGGCAGTTGAGATGGCAACAATGGTATCTTGGGTGTACATGACGGGCTCCTTTCTCTTGTCACAAAAAAAGTGCCTAGACTACCCCCTTGGATATGGCCAGTTGGGGTAGTAAGCACTTTGACTGCTACTATTAATTCATCTGTATTATATAGAATTTAAGGGGATTTTGCAAGGGTATATCGCCCTACTTGAAAAGGGCTAAGACATTTAGTAAACTACATATGAGTAGAAAGAAGGGAACCTAGTGACAGAATTAAATCTTAATGAGCAACGAATAATGCCTCATAATATTGAAGCTGAACGTGCAGTGCTAGGTGCTTTATTCCTAGATCCACGTAAAATCGGGACCGTCCAAGCCATCATTAGTGAAGATGACTTCTACAAGCGATCCCACCAACTGATTTTTAATGCCATTGATGTGGTCTTCGACCGCAACGGGGCCTTGGACTTCGTCATGGTGGTCAACCAACTAGAAGCCTATGATGCCTTAGAAAATGCGGGAGGCGCTAGTTATCTGGCGGAATTGATTGAAGCGACGCCAACGGCAGAACACGTTGAATACTACGCCAATATCGTCAAACAAAAATCGACCCTGCGTCGTCTGATTGCGGTTACCACCACTATTAGTTCGGAAGCCTATGATGAGTCCGATAGTGTTGAAAATATTGTAGACCGTAGTGAAAAGTTGATTCTTTCAATCGGGGAAGGTAGCCAGGTCAATAAACCAAAAGAAATGCGCCACCTAGTGGTGGAAGCCTATGACCGTGTCGTTAAGCTTTCTGAAGAAAAACGCGACATTACGGGGCTAGCTACGGGCTATCATGATTTGGACAAGATGACTTCAGGTTTCCAAGGTGATCAGTTAATTATTATCGCTGCCCGTCCTTCCGTAGGTAAGACGGCCTTTGCCCTCAATATTGCCCAGAATGTGGCTACCAAATCCAAGGTGCCAGTTGCCATCTTTTCTCTAGAAATGGGGGCGATTGACTTGGTCTATCGGATGGTCTGTGCGGAGGGAAATATCTTTGCATCCAACATGAAGACGGGTCAACTAACCGAAGATGAGTGGTCTAGCTTCACTATTGCGACCGATACCCTTAAGAATGCCAAGATTTTCATCGATGATTCGGCGGGGATTAAGGTCTCTGAAATTCGGGCCAAATGCCGCCGACTCAAGCAGGAAAATCCTGACTTGGGCTTGATTGTCATCGACTACTTGCAATTAATTGAAGGGAACGGCCGTGAAAACCGCCAACAAGAAGTTTCTGAGATTTCACGCCAACTCAAAAAATTAGCCAAGGAATTGCATGTGCCAGTTATTGCCTTGTCCCAGCTCTCACGGGGCTTGGAACAGCGTCAAAACAAGCGGCCAATTTTAAGTGATATCCGGGAATCCGGGTCGATTGAGCAGGATGCGGATATCGTGGCCTTCCTCTATCGTCACGATTATCACCGCCATGATGAGCCGGGTGACGAACCAGACCATGATGATTCCTTGCCAGATAACACGATTGAGGTGATTCTGGCCAAGAACCGGTCAGGGGCCCGAGACACCGTCAACTTACTCTTTAAGAAAGAGTATAACAAGTTTTCTAACTTATCTTATCGCCCAGAAAATCAAGTAAATTATCAATGAAAATAAGGCTGAGACTCAAGTCTCAGCCTTTTGCTTTCCCATTATATCATATATGATATATTGGGAAATTTATCTAGCGAAAGTTAAAAGGACGGGGTCAGCCTCGTCCTTTAATTTGTCTATGCTCAATTGTTTAATCTGCCAAAATCCAAGCGGAGACAGAAGCCCCATGAACTGGGAAATCAGCCCAGCCGTCTTCCTCGATAGTGACGCTGGCTTCGTGATGTCCTAAGCCATCACGGAAAGTGCGGCCAGCCCACTCTGGGCCTAAGAAGAGGCGCTTGCTAGCCTCGTCTTTGTTGGAGAGAATGACTGCCAGTGGGCGACCATCATTTTCTTCATTACCAGCCCGAGTCCAGGCAATACAGTTGGGGTCATCGAGATAGTCAGTTTCTTGGCCATAGGCATGGTAAAGCCGTAGGTTGAGTAACTTATCGATGACTTCTTGGAAAGATTCTTGGGCAAAGTCCCCTTGAATACCGAAGTAGTCGCCGTAGAAGACACAAGGTAAACCGGATTGACGCAAGAGAATCATGGCATAAGCCAAAGGCTTGAACCATTCGGCTACGGTCGATTCTAGCGCTTGACCCCGTTGGGTATCGTGGTTATCCACGAAGGTAACCGCTGATTCTGGGTAGTTTTGCATGAGGGTTTGGTCGAAAATCTTACTCAAGTCGTAATCTGCCCCAGCTTGACCGGCATCGAAGAAGTTCTGGTGGAGCTTGACGTCTACTAAGTCATAGTGGAAGTCGGTTTTCTCCAAATATTGGCTATTGGCCTCTTCGTCGCCATTCCAGAATTCACCGAAGACATAGAAATCATCGCCGTAGTGTTCGGTTAGGTCTCGGATAAAGTTCTTCATGAAGAAGGAATCGATATGTTTAACGGCATCTAGGCGGAAGCCACGAACACCAGTTGTCTCAATAAACCAATGGGCCCAATCGTAGAGATGTTGAACCACTTCGGGATGCTTAAAATCGAGATCATCATACATAAGGTAGTCATAGTTACCATTCTCGTCATCAACGAGCGTATCGTCGGCCCAGCCCTTATTATCCCCTTGAATTAGGAAAATACCGGATCGGTTACGGCCAGCGTCATAGTCGGTCCCTGTAAAGTGATACCAGTGCCAGGTGAAATCATTGTAGGCTTTCTGGCGACCATCAAAGGTGAAGCAAGTCCAACCTTCTATCTCAAAGGGTTCAGAGATTGCTTCTTGACGATTGTTGGGATTCATCTCAATGACCGTAAAGCGTTCCTTGTGGTCAGCGCCGGCCTTATGGTTGAGGACGATGTCAGCAATGGGAGCAATCCCGTTGGCTTTTAAGGTCTCAATCAGATTGAGATAGTCGTCTTTTGTTCCGTATTTAGTAGGGATGGTCCCCTTCTGGTCGAATTCTCCCAAGTCAAACAAGTCATAGACGCCATAGCCGACGTCGTCTTTGTTGGTGCCTTTGAAAGCAGGCGGGAGCCAGATTTTGCGAATGCCCTTAGCCGCCAATTCTGGAGCAAGTTGGGCAAGTCGATTCCAGTGCTGGTGGTCACTCGGCAGATACCATTCAAAAGCTTGCATTAAAGTCTGGTTTTGCATGGTGCGAGCCTCCTTTTACAATTCTATGGCTCTATTCTAGGACGATAGCAGGCAAAAAGCAACTGATACCGGTCCCTAAATGACGGATGTTAGGGACTTGTCACAGATTTGAGGTGCAATTGTCGTCAGATAGACGCCAAAAACCCTCCTCAGATGAGGAGGGCCGGAGTGGTAGACGAGTTAAGCTTAGGCTTGGTCGCGAATGACTAATTCAGTTTCTGGGTCGAAGAAGTGAGCTTTGTTCATGTTGAAGCCGAGTTCTACGGTTTCGCCTGGGTTGTGGTAGTCACGTGCATCGACACGCGCGATGAATTCAGTGTCCCCAACTTTAGAGTAAAGCATAGTTTCTGCCCCTAATAATTCAGATACGACAACTTCTGAACGAACTACTGATTTTGGATAGGAGTCTAAGAAGATTTGTTCAGATTGAATGTCTTCTGGACGAATACCGAAGATGACTTCCTTGCCTTCGAAACCACGTTCTACTAAGTAGCGACGTTGTGGATCAGTTACTTCTAAGGTTAAGTCGTGGCCATTGCTGATAGTGCCGTTTTCGAATTTAACTTTGAAGAAGTTCATGGCAGGAGAGCCGATAAAGCCAGCAACGAAGACGTTGTTTGGTGTATCGTAAACTTCTTGCGGGCTACCGATTTGTTGGATAATCCCATCTTTCATGATGACAATCCGGCTAGCCATGGTCATAGCTTCTGTTTGGTCGTGGGTAACGTAGATGGTAGTGGTGTTCAAGCGTTGGTGTAATTTAGCAATTTCAGCACGCATTTGTACACGGAGTTTAGCATCCAAGTTAGAGAGCGGTTCGTCCATGAGGAAGACTTTGGCATCGCGGACAATGGCACGACCCAAGGCAACACGTTGACGTTGACCACCAGACAAAGCAGCTGGTTTACGGTCTAAGTATTGAGTTAAGCCTAGGATTTCAGCCGCGTTTTCAACACGTTGTTTGATTTCTTCTTTTGGATATTTACGAAGTTTCAAACGAGGCCATGTTGTCGAAGACCGTCATGTGTGGGTAGAGGGCGTAGTTTTGGAATACCATGGCGATGTCGCGGTCTTTAGGTGCCACGTCGTTCATGAGGCGGTCGCCAATCCATAATTCCCCTTCAGAAATATCTTCCAAACCGGCGATCATACGTAATGTAGTGGACTTACCACAACCAGAAGGACCAACGAAGACAATAAATTCGCGGTCTGCGATGTCTAAGTTAAAGTCAGTAACGGAATAGAAGTCGGCATTATCATATTTTTTGTGGATGCCTTTTAATTTCATTTCTACCATAGGAAAATTCGCTCCTTATTGATTGATTTTATTGACATCTATAGTGTAAATGAAAACGGTTTACAATTCCATTGACAAACTGCACAAATTTCTTCGGCAGATTGTACAAAAAGTAAGGGGTTTCTTTCAATCTGTAAGAAAGTGTGATTTTTCAAGCACTTTTATTGCTTTTATTACCCTATTGGCCGGGAAATTTGGTAAAATAGAGATGATTCAGTAGAAAAGGGGTGTCTTATGACCCAGGAAAGAAAACGTGGCTTTGAAGTCATCACTAGCTACCAAGATAAAGCTATCCAACTGCCACAGCGAGCGACCCATCATGCTGCAGGTTATGATTTGGAAGCGGCAGAAACCATTGTGATTCCATCTTACTGGCGACAAGTTTTCCGCTATTTAGCTATGGAAATGAAACAATGGATTCATGCCAAACCAACCCAAAAGGAGCCAGCAGAGGATCCGCAGCGCTTGTTGAAACCAACCCTTGTGCCTACTGGGCTTAAGGTTTATATGCAGGAAGATGAATACCTACAAATCGTCAACCGTTCTAGTAACCCGCTCAAGCGTTTCTTACAGGTGCCTAACGGAGTGGGCGTCATTGACGCAGACTACTATAATAATCCGAGTAATGAAGGGCATGTCTACGTTCAACTTAGCAACTTTGGGCTCTTTGATCAAACCATCCAAAAAGGTGAGCGCATTGCTCAAGCCATCTTCTTGCCTTTCTTGAAGGCGGATGGCGACCATGGTGGGCAGGCTGCCCGCGAAGGAGGCTTCGGCTCCTCTGGTCATCACCAACAATAGGCTCTAAGGGCTAGAGCCAAAGAAAGAAGGAAAGCTATGGCCAAGAAAAAAGTAAGCTACGAATGTATGGCCTGTGGCTATGAATCGGCCAAGTATCTGGGCAAGTGCCCTAATTGTGGCGCTTGGAATCAGATGGAAGAGCAGATTGTCCAATCGACTATCAAGACCGAGAAAAGTCAGTTCAAGGTTTTGACCCAGCGCGGTGAAGACGCCAACCGGGCTCAACGCCTAGAAGAAATCACCTACAAGGCTGAAACGCGGACCCATACCAATTTCCAAGAGTTCGACCGGGTCTTGGGTGGCGGAGTGGTAGCTGGCAGTCTAGTTCTGATTGGGGGCGACCCTGGGATTGGTAAGTCTACCCTCTTGCTCCAAGTCTCGATTCAACTGGCCAACCTAGGTCAAACCGTCCTTTATGTTTCCGGGGAAGAAAGTCTCTCCCAGATTAAGATGCGGGCGGAACGCCTGTCGCTCAAGGACAGTCATTTCTACCTCTTGTCGGAGACGGATTTGGCAGTTATTGCTGGTGAAGTTCAGCGCATTGCACCAGATATTTTGATTATTGACTCTATCCAGACCATGCAACTGGCAGATCATACTGGGGTGGCGGGAAGTGTTTCCCAATTGCGGGAAGCCACCGCTATCTTAATGCGGATTGCCAAGGATAATAATATTGCAACCTTTATTGTTGGTCACGTGACCAAGGAGGGCAATATTGCGGGGCCTCGAATGTTGGAACACATGGTGGATACCGTGCTCTACTTTGAGGGGGAACGTCATAATCGTTTTCGGGTCTTGCGAGCCGTGAAAAACCGCTTTGGTTCCACGCATGAGCTAGGTGTTTTCGAAATGCTGGAAGCAGGCTTGGAAGAAGTAACCAACCCCTCGGAGCTCTTCTTGGAAGAGCGTTTGGCTGGTGCGACGGGTTCGACTGTTGTGGCTTCCATTGAAGGAACGCGACCAATTTTGGCGGAAATCCAGTCTCTGATGACTCCAACTGTCTATGGGACGGCCAAACGTACTTCGTCGGGGATTGACTATCAACGCGTGTCACTGCTCTTGGCAGTTATGGAAAAGCATTGCGGTCTGTTGGTGCAAAATCAGGATGCTTTCTTCAAGATTACAGGTGGTGTTAAATTAGATGAGCCGGCCATTGACTTGGCCATTGCCGTCAGCATCGCGTCTAGTTATTGGAATCAGGCCACCAATATCGAAGATTGCTTTATCGGCGAAATTGGTCTGACGGGAGAAATCCGGCGGGTTAGCCAAATCAAAGAGCGCCTCAAGGAAGCTGCCAAACTTGGCTTTAAGCGGGCCTATATTCCAAAAAATAATCTAGCAGGCCTGGATCAGAAGCTGGCAATTGAGATTGTGCCAGTGGCTACTATCCAGGAAGCCATTCATAAGGTCTTCCCCCGCCAATAGGGGGAGGCCATCATTAAAAAATAGGAAAGGAGGAAGGTTATGTTTAAACGTATTGTCTTAATGGTTTCAGCCATTATCGGACTGAGTTTTGGCGTGTCCTTTGGGGCTTCTATCTGGCCGTGGGTACATCTAACGCAAGATTTCTTGCAGAATACCTACTTTAACGGTTTATTATTCGCAATTATTTTCGCCCTCTTGGGAAATCTCGCCTCACCTTTGTTGGCTCGTTGGATTCGCAAGACACAAGAAATCTTAAACAAACAAACCACCTCAACCATCTTCTTCGGGACTATTGGTGGGGTTGTCGGTCTCATTATCGGCTACCTCATCTCCCTTCCCTTCTCTAATTTGCAAATTCCCTTTATCTCTAACGCCCTGCCCTTGGTTTTATCGGTCATCCTATCCATTGTTGGCTACCAGACCGCAACCAGTCGGCAGGATGAATGGCGGACGATTTTTAGTCGTTCTGCTAGCAAGCGGGAGAAACAGGAAAGCCGCATCTTAGAGCGCAAGGCGGGTGAGAATTTCCACCGCTACAAACTCTTAGATACTAGCGTCATCATTGATGGTCGGATTGCCGATATTGCCAAGACCCACTTCTTAGAAGGTGTGCTAGTGATTCCTAATTTTGTGCTTAAGGAATTGCAGTTCATTGCGGACTCGGCGGATTCGCTCAAGCGTGCTCGCGGCCGCCGAGGTCTGGACATTCTCAACAGTTTACAAAAAGAATCGCTCATCCCAATCGAATTTTATGATGGGGATTTTGATGATGTGCCAGAGGTTGATAGCAAACTAATCCGTTTGGCAAAATTAATTGATGCAGCCGTGGTCACAAACGATTATAATTTAAATAAGGTCTGTGAATTTCAGAATGTCACCGTCTTTAACATCAATGCCTTGGCCCTAGCAGTCAAACCCGTCGTGATTCCTGGTGAAATTATGGAAGTCACGGTGGTTAAGTCCGGGACTGAGCGCAAACAAGGGGTTGCCTATTTAGATGATGGGACCATGATTGTGGTCGAAGACGGGCAACATTACATGAATGAGCGACTAAAAGTTATTGTCACTAGCGCCCTTCAAACTAGCGCTGGGCGTATGATTTTCGCTAAGCCCGCTCATTCGCAAGATAAAATCGAAACCAAGCAGTCACATTACTAAGGAAAGAGGAAACTACATGACTTCAAAAGTACGTGTGCGTTATGCACCAAGCCCAACAGGAGAATTACACATCGGGAATGCACGGACAGCGCTCTTCAACTATCTTTTTGCGCGCCACTATGGCGGGGACTTCGTTATTCGGATTGAAGATACTGACTTAAAACGTAATCTTGAGCACGGTGAGAAGAGCCAGCTAGATAACTTAACCTGGTTGGGGATGGACTGGGATGAAGCGCCTAATAAACCAGGCCAAGTGGGTCCTTATCGTCAGTCAGAGCGTCTGCATATTTACAATCCGCTAATTGACCAACTCTTGGCAGAAGGTAAAGCCTACAAGTGTTACATGACGGAAGAAGAATTAGAAGCAGAACGTGAAGCCCAACAAGCCCGTGGCGAAATGCCGCACTATGGTGGCCAACACGCTCACCTAACGCCAGAAGAAGAAGCTGCCTTTGAAGCGGAAGGCCGTGTACCGGTTATTCGTTTCCGCGTGCCAGAAGATGTAACTTATGAATTTGAAGATCTGGTTAAGGGTCCGATTACCTTCGAATCACGCAGTGTCTCTGGTGACTGGGTAATCCGCAAGCGCGACGGCATGCCAACCTATAACTTTGCAGTAACGGTCGATGACCACCTTATGGGCATTACCCACGTATTGCGCGGAGATGACCATATCGCTAATACACCTAAGCAAATGATGATTTATGATGCTTTCGGTTGGGACTACCCACGTTTTGGTCACATGACCTTAATCGTCAACGCTGAGACTCATAAGAAACTCAGCAAACGCGACGGCTCTATCCTACAATTTATTGAGCAATACCGTAACCTGGGCTATTTACCTGAAGCTATCTTCAACTTTATCGCCCTTTTGGGTTGGTCTCCAGTTGGGGAGGAAGAAATTTTTGGTCGTGACCAGTTGATTGAACTCTTCGATTACGAACGTTTGTCTACCTCACCAGCTTCCTTCGACACCAAGAAATTGGAATGGATTAACAATACCTATATGAAGCAAGCGAGTCTTGAAGAAGTGACGGCTCTAGCCTTGCCACATCTGATTGAGGCAGGTCGTGTATCAGCTAATCCATCGGAAGAAGAGTTAGCTTGGGTGACCAAGGTCGTCTCCCTCTTCCACGAACAAATGTCTTACGGGGCCGAGATTGTATCCTTGTCTAGCCTCTTCTTCAACGATAGTTTGACGATTGACGAAGAAAGTCGCGAGGTCTTAGCGGGCGAGCAAGTGCCGGCTGTCTTGGCGGCGGTTCGCGAGAAGTTAGCGAACTTAGAAGACTTTGAAGCAGCGAATATTAAAGCTTGCATCAAGGAAGTGCAGAAGGAAACAGGCGCCAAAGGGCGTGGCCTCTTCATGCCAATCCGGATTGCGGTGAGTGGCCAAATGCATGGGCCAGAATTACCGGCATTAATCGAAGTCTTAGGCAAAGAAAAAGCCTTAGCCCACATTGACCAAGTAGCAGCGCTCTTGGCATAAAATTCAAGATGACTAAAAGAGGCTGGGGCACTTGCCTCAACCTCTTTTTCTCGTTAAGTCAGATGGAGGATTCAAGTTAGGAGGTCGTGATCATGCATATTCCCCTGTATGAACCCTTAAATACACTTAAGCCAATTGGCCAAGACATTTGGATTGCAGATGGTAATCTGATTCAGATGTCAGTTGGTTGCGGGAGTTTGCCCTTTTCAACGCGCATGACAGTGGTCAAATTAGCGGATGGTAGCCTATGGTGTCACTCACCTATTGCGCCCAATGAGAGTCTGTTTCAAGCCCTAGATTCCTTGGGACCAGTGGCTCATTTGGTATCTCCTAACAAAATTCATTATGCCTACATTCCTGATTGGCAACGACGTTATCCTCAAGCTAAGGCCTGGAGTAGCCCGGGTGTTGAAAAGCGGGCTGCAAGTCAGAAAATAGCCGTAAATTTTGATGCGACTTTGGAGAATCGAGCGCCGGCAGATTGGGCGGGCCAACTAGATCAATTAATTTTTTCTGGCAGTCGTGCAGTCGAGGAAGTGGTCTTCTTCCATCGAGCAAGTCAGACCTTGATTGTGACGGACTTAATTGAGAACTTTGAAGTTAATAAGATGCCCCATGCCTTACAGCGTGGCTTTTATCGATTCGCGAGGATTGCAGATCCTGATGGCCAGACGCCCATTGATTTTCGGATGAGCTTTCTTGGTCGTCGAGCTCAAGCTAAGGCTTGTATGGATCAAGTCCTCGCCTGGCAGCCGGAGCGAGTCATCATGGCCCACGGCCGACCTTATTTAGAAAATGGAACAGCAGAATTAAAGCGCGCTTGGCGCTGGATACAGTAAGGAGAGTGGACATGGAACATTCTACTTGGCATCAAGCCATTAAGGAAGAACTACCAGCGGGTTATTTCAGTCAAATTAACCATTTCATGGATCAAGTTTATGGCCAGGGAAAAATCTATCCGCCACGTGATCGGGTCTTTAATGCCATCCAAACGACTCCCTTAGAGGATGTCAAGGTGGTTATTCTGGGTCAAGATCCCTACCATGGGCCAGGTCAGGCACAAGGATTAAGCTTTTCTGTACCTAATGATTTGCCTGCCCCCCCTTCTCTTCAGAACATTCTCAAAGAATTAGCGGATGACATTGGCGTCAAGCCCAATCATGACTTAACGGCCTGGGCCCAACAAGGCGTCTTGCTGCTCAATGCCTGTTTGACCGTTCCAGCCGGTATGGCTAACGGCCATGCAGGTCAGATTTGGGAGCCATTTACGGACGCCATCATTCGGGTTGTCAATCAACAGGAGCAGCCGGTTGTCTTCATTTTGTGGGGTGCCTATGCCCGCAAGAAAAAAGCTTTGATTACCGCTAGCCAACACTTGGTAATTGAATCGGCGCATCCTAGTCCCCTATCTGCCTATCGCGGTTTCTTTGGCAGTCGACCTTTTTCACGAGCCAATGCCTTTTTAGAGGCCCAGGGTCAGCCCCCAATTGATTGGCTTGCATAGAGCTATCTACTTATTTTAATGCAAAGGAGCAATACTATGGCAATACAAGTCTATAATACCTTGACACGGCAGAAGGAAGTTTTCCGCCCTATTAAAGAGGGACAGGTGGCTTTCTATGTCTGCGGCCCGACCGTCTATAACTATATCCATATCGGCAACGCCCGTAGCGCGGTAGCCTTTGACACCATTCGCCGTTATTTCCAGTATCGAGGGTATCAAGTTAATTATGTCAGCAATTTTACTGACGTCGATGACAAAATTATCAAGGCAGCGATTGCCGAAGGTTCGACTCCCGAAGCCATTGCTGATAAATATATCGCGGCCTTCAAGGAAGATACGGGTCAGCTCAATATTCAAGCGGCGACCGTTCACCCACGCGTTATGGAAAACATTGAAGAAATTATTGCCTTCGTTCAGACCTTAATTGAAAAGGGTTATGCCTATGAATCTGAAGGCGATGTTTACTTCAAGACGGAATCTTTTAAGGACTATGGCCATTTATCTGACCAATCGCTAGAGGACCTACTAGTAGGCGCAAGCGAACGTTTAGACCAAGCAGTCGCAGAACGCAAGGCCAATCCTCTGGACTTCGCCCTCTGGAAGACTGCCAAGCCTGGGGAAATCGCTTGGGACTCACCATGGGGGCCGGGCCGTCCTGGCTGGCATATTGAATGTTCAGTTATGGCCACTAAGTATTTAGGTGATACCATTGATATTCATGGGGGCGGGCAAGACCTCACCTTCCCTCACCATGAGAATGAGATTGCCCAGTCTGAAGCCTGCACTGGTCATACTTTTGCCCATTACTGGCTCCATAACGGTTTTGTGACCATTGGGAAGCAAGATGAGAAAATGAGTAAGTCCTTGGGGAACTTCGTCCTCCTGCGAGACTTGCTAGCGGCTTATGATCCGATGGTCATCCGCTATATGTTGGCGACGACTCACTATCGACGTCCTTTGCGCTATGATGAGGCTGTGATTACCGAAGCACAAGCTAATGTCAACAAATTACGGGAGGCAATTCGTCGACTTAAGCACCGTCAGGAGCAAGCTAGTGCAGACCTTGAAGGTCATGAGACGTGGTTAGCAGAGATTAATGGCATTCAAGAGCAATTTGTGACCGCTATGGATGATGACTTTAATGCTTCTAATGGGATTACGGCTCTCTTTGATTTGGTCAAGTCCCTGAATCGCTACTTGGACCTAGAATTAGTGAGCCAAGTTGTTCTGTCACTTTATGACAAAGTTCTACATGACTTATTAGCAGTATTTGGCTTGGATTTAGAAGATAAAAGCAATAGTATTGATCAGGAAATTGAGGCACTGATTGAGGAACGGCGTCAAGCCCGGGCCAACAAGGACTTTGCCCGTAGCGACGCGATTCGTGATCAACTCAAGGAGCAAGGAATTCTCTTAGATGATACGCCTCAAGGTACGGTTTGGAAGCGAGTGAATCGATGAATCAAGTAGATCAATTAAATGGGGCTGCCCTAGCCTATATTGGGGATGCTATCTATGAGGTTTATGTCAGACAGCATGTCATCGCCTCTGGCTTGACCCAGCCCAATCGTCTGCATCGGGCAGCGACCCGCTATGTAGAGGCCAAGGGCCAGGCCTATGCCATGCAGTGTCTGCGGGACCAAGAGGCCTTAAATGAAGAGGAATTAACCATCTATAAGCGGGGGCGCAATCATAAGGCTAATACCAAAGCCAAGAATGCCAGCATTGGCGATTACCGCCAAGCGACAGGCTTTGAAGCCCTACTTGGCTGGCTTCATCTCTCCGGACAAAGTCAGCGTTTGGAGGAGTTGATTGCCCAGTCTCTAGCCCTGATCGATCAGAGAGGACAATAGAATGAAATATGATACAAGTCGGTCGCGCAAATCAACCAGCAAGCGACAAACGCATAAAAAGAAATATGATGAAACAACAGACAAGAAAATAGAAAATATTCCAGATGCCTCTCCTCAAGAGGAAATTATCTTTGGCAAACATGCGGTAATGGAAACCCTTAAAAAAAATAAGGGAATAAACAAACTTTTTTATCAAAAAGGGCTGGCAGATTCTAAAATAAGTAGTATAATAGAATTAGTAAAAAACCACGGCGGAATTTTTCAAGAAGTTCCGAAAAGTAAACTGGATGAATTGACCCAAGGTGCTAATCACCAAGGGTTGGTTCTCACCGTGCCTCCTTTTGATTATCAGACCATAGAAGGCTGCCTTGCCTTGGCCGAAAGTAAAGGTCAGCCTCCTTTCCTACTGATTCTTGATGGGATTGAAGATCCTCATAATTTGGGGTCCATTCTTCGCACGGCGGATGCTTTTGGTGTCCACGGAATCATCATTCCTAAGCGTCGCGCAGTCGGTTTAACAGGCATTGTTGCCAAGACATCCACAGGGGCTATCGAACATGTGCCCGTTGTTCGTGTTGCGAATATCGCTCAGACCATTGAACTGCTACAAAATCAAGGGATCTGGGTCTTCGCCACGGATATGGCGGGAGAAGATGTGCGCCAGTGGAATAGTCAAGGGCCTTTGGCGATTGTCATTGGGAATGAAGGTCAAGGGGTCTCTCCTCTTGTGAAGCAAAAAGCAGATGGTATTGTCACCATCCCAATGGTGGGACATGTCCAAAGTCTTAATGCTAGCGTGGCAGCAGGCGTATTGGTTTATGAAGTTGCCCGGCATCGGATGAATTAGGGGAATCACTAGATGAAAAGACAGGCCTACCTTTTGGTGGATGGCTACAATATGATTGGTGCGTGGCCACAACTGTCGCGTCTTCAAGTGGTTAATATCCAAGAAGCGCGGGATCGACTAATAGCTGAACTGGCCAGTTATGCCAGGGTGAGACAGGTCCAAGTGATTGTGGTCTTTGATGCCCAATTAGTACCTGGACGAGCGACAAGGCTTGAGCAGTCTGGAGTGCAAGTGGTTTTTACCGAGGAGAACGAAACGGCAGACTCGTATATTGAGAGGGGAGTAGGAGCCTATATCCACCCGTTGAACCGCGTAACGGTGGCGACGAGTGATATGGCTGAGCAATGGACTATTTTTCAACAGGGAGCCCTTCGTATGTCGGCTCAAGAATTATGGCTTGATTTGAAGTTAGCCAAGGAAGAAATGACTGCAGATGTCGAACGTTACTATAGTAGACGGCTCCGCCGACACAGTCCGTGGAGCGCAACACAATTGGCAAGACTCGATCAATTGCGCCAAACACTTTAAACATATGGGATAAACCTTTTCCTTCTCCCCTATATTAACCCTATAGAGGAGGCAATACCCATGGATTTTCATCAGCAAGAAGATACAGAGTTGTCAGCACTGGATCAAGCAGTTGCAGCACTCAAGGCAGATTTTGATGGTCAACAATTTGAACAATTGTTGCGCCAGTTTAGTCCTTTGATTAGAAGTTGTTATTTGATGAGTAAGTCTGCTTATCTCGATTATGCAGACTTTCAACAGGAAGCTAGAGTTACTTTGTGGAAGGCCATCTTCACTTATAACGGTGGAATTCCCTTCAAGAGTTATTTCAAGATTGTCCTTATCCGACATTTTAGCCATTTGTATCGTTACGAATCGGCTTATAAACGCGTTCAATCATCCGATTGTGTTTCTTTGGACGTGGATGACTATGTAAGAGAACAACTAGAGGCACATTTTGATCCTTTGAGTCCCCTAGCCCAAGGTCACGATGTGGCACCAGAAGATTGGTGTTTAGCGCGTGAAGCCTCTGATGGTTATTTCTCAAGTCTGTCTGATTGGGAAAAAGAGGTCCTCTTAGCTTGTCTGGATGGCATGAGCGTCGAGGAGATGTCTCAAGTCAAGGGCAAGTCCCTACGTTCTTGTCAAAGTGCCCTAAGCCGCTGTCGTAAAAAACTAGAAGATTTCTGCAAGAGGCTTGACAAATAGCCGGGAACTGCCTATCATTAAAAGATGATATAGCATCAAAGGGAGGTAGTTGCCTTGGCTCAAAAGAAAGGTGCCTTAGCCTGTAGTGAATGTGGTCAACGTAATTACCACATGACACCCACACAAATGGGACAGTCGCAACGCTTAGAAATCAAGAAATTCTGCAAGTATTGCAACAAGCATACCTTGCATAAAGAAACTAAATAGAAGGGTATTAGAGCATGGGATACATTAAGAACGTCGGAAAAGAAATGAAACGCGTGACTTGGCCTAGCTTAGGTGAAGTCAACAAATATACATGGACAGTCATCATTATGGTCGTTTTATTAGGCCTCTACTTCGGTGGCATCGACTTTGGCTTGTCCAACTTACTCAATTACTTCTACGCCCTCTAAGCGAGCGAGAGGTAGGCACTTAGATAGAAAAGCTCAATCCGCTTGGAGAATCTCTCTAGGCGGATTGATTTTACTTTAGGGAAAAGGACGGTGGTTTCATGACACACGATGAACGTTTAGAACAACATATGTATGATCTCTTAAGCCAACGAGGCGTGACTATTAAGGATATTGCCCATATTGTCTACGACTTACAAGTAGATTATGTGCCCCATATTACCATTGAGCAATGCCAAGCCCACGTTCAAGAAGTCCTTAAGAAACGCGAGGTTCAGCACGCAGTAGTTACCGGTATTGAGTTAGATATGGCAGTAGAAGCGGGCCACTTCTCGCCTATTTTGCGTGATATTATTGCGCGCGATGCAGGCCTTTATGGCATTGATGAGATTCTGGCCCTGTCCATTGTCAATGTCTACGGATCAATTGGTCTGACCAACTTTGGCTATGTAGACAAGATGAAGACCGGTATTGTCAAAGAACTAGATTCCAAGACGCCTGGCCGCGTCAATACATTCATTGATGACCTGGTAGGCGCCATTGCAGCCGCTGCTGCAGCTCGGATTGCTCACGCAGGCTTAGAGAGAAATCAAGACTAGCCACTAGGCCAAGTGCCCGAGGAAATTCCTTGGGCCGGGTCTTGTCTCAGTGGCCGCCCTTATGTTATACTAAGGCTAACGATAGCGACCTACCCAATGTAGGTTTTTTATTTTGCCGGTTCAAATAAAAGGAGTAGACAGATGAGTAAAGAATGGTATGTATTACACACGTACTCAGGGTACGAAAACAAGGTCAAAGAAAATATCGAGATGCGGACGGAAAGCATGAACATGCAAGACCACATCTTCCGCATTGCGGTGCCTGAAGAAGAAGTGGTTGAGAAGACCGATGGCGTAGAGAAGAAAAAAGTCGAAAAGACTTTCCCTGGCTATGTCCTAGTAGAGATGGAAATGTCTGATGAGGCTTGGTTTATTGTTCGTAATACACCAGGTGTAACTGGTTTTGTTGGCTCTCACGGGGCTGGCTCAAAACCATCCCCACTCTTGCCAGAAGAAATTGCGGCTATCTTGGGTGACGCGCCAATGCCAAGTCAACGCGTGGAACTCAATGTTGAAGAAGGCGACTACGTATCTATTATCGACGGGGCTTTCTCCGGCTTATCTGGCCAAATTGAAGAAATCGACCGCGACCACGATAAACTCAAGGTGGTTATTGAGATGTTTGGTCGTGAGACAGTGGCGGAATTAGACTTCGTGCAAGTTAAAAAAGAAGATATTTAATCAAGGTAGAGACTAGGAAATAAGCTTCCTAGTCTCTTTTTGTGGGGCGAGTGACGAAGTCTTAACAAAATGAGCTAATTATCTAGCTTAGGCTCGTCAAAGAGCCTCACTTGTGCTATACTATCTCCCAATAAGGGCTTTTAATTCCATCCCGTGAGGTGGAGAAGGCTAAAATCACTTTACCGAGCCCTTGGAATAAAATCAGAGGGCTCTTTGTCATGTCTTGGAGCCCGGAAAAGAGGTTATGATGGAACTACAAACGTCCAAGGTCCGCATGCTGCTTGATGTTGAGCAGAAGCCGCCTTTCCTACAAGGGCTCTTGTTGAGCGCCCAACACGTCTTTGCTATGTTTGGGGCGACTATTCTGGTGCCCCTAATCCTGGGCATGCCGGTTGCGGTGGCGCTCTTTGCCTCAGGGATTGGGACCCTCATTTACATGGTCTCGACTCAGTTCAAGGTGCCGGTTTACCTGGGGTCTTCCTTCGCCTTTATCCAGGCTATGGCCTTCGCTAATAGCCAGATGAATGGCGATGTCTCTGCTGCCCAAACAGGGGTGGTGCTAGTGGGGCTAGTCTATGTTGGGATGGCACTCTTGATTCGGGCAATCGGCACTGCCTGGATTGATCGCCTGCTGCCACCTATTGTAATTGGGCCCATGATTATGGTGATTGGTTTGGGTTTAGCCAACTCAGCGGTTAAGAATGCCGGTTTTATTGAGGGGGCGACATCAAACATATCCTGGTCGCCCTTGTTACCTTCTTAATCACGGCCTTCATTAATACCAAAGCCAAGGGTTTTCTCAAAATCATCCCCTTCCTTTTTGGGATTATTGGGGGCTACTTGGTGGCCGTTGTCTTTGGTTTGGTAGACTTTAAGCCAGTCCTAGAGGCAGCTTGGTTTGAAGTACCACATCTCTATCTGCCCTTTGAAACCGGTGGTTTCTTCAGTCGCTATCATCTCTACTTTGGGCCAGAAACTTGGGCGATTTTGCCGGTAGCGGTCGTGACCATTGCAGAACATATTGGGGACCATACAGTGTTGGGGCAAATCTGCGGCCGTAAGTTCTTGGAGAAACCAGGCCTCCATCGGACCTTGATTGGGGATGGGGTGGCGACGGCTGTGTCAGCCTTTATCGGGGGGCCAGCCAATACCACATATGGCGAGAACACCGGGGTGGTAGGGATGACTCGTATCGCTTCCGTCTCCGTCATTCGCAATGCTGCCCTCTTTGCTATTGGGCTCAGCTTTATGGGCAAATTCACGGCCATCATCTCCACCATTCCTAAACCCGTTTTGGGTGGTATGGCCATCCTGCTCTATGGGGTTATTGCTTCTAACGGTTTGAAAGTGCTGATTGAGAAGCAAGTCGACTTCCACCAAGTCCGCAATTTGATTATCGCCAGTTCCATGCTAGTGCTAGGCTTGGGCGGTGCGGTTCTCAAATTGGGGCCGGTGACCTTATCTGGGACTGCCCTTTGCGCCTTGGCGGGCGTCCTACTCAACTTAATCTTGCCGCACGAAGAAAAATTCCAAGACCAGAAGGTTGAAGAATTACTTGGTGAAGCATAATAAGAAGCTCCCTTTCCAGGGGGCTTTTCTTGTATGAACAAAGCCAATCAGGAGCAGAATCTTGCAGAGCAAAAAAATCTCTCGAAATCAGGCCCTAAGGCATTGCATATTTGCTGGAGTATGCTATAATAGTACGGTGCGCAAAGTACGCACACTGAGTGGGAGGAGGCTTGGGCTTCCATGAACCACATCACGAACCAAAAATTAAGGAGGAATGTTTCGTGGCTAAAAAAGTCGTAAAACAAGTTAAATTACAAATCCCAGCCGGCAAAGCAAGCCCTGCTCCACCAGTAGGTCCAGCGCTCGGTCAAGCACAAGTAAACATCATGGGGTTCTGTAAAGAGTTCAACGCTCGTACACAAGATCAAGCAGGCTTGATTATTCCTGTTGTTATCTCTGTATACGAAGACCGTTCATTTACTTTCATCACCAAAACTCCACCAGCTCCAGTATTGTTACTGAAAGCTGCTAAAGTTGACAAAGGTTCAGGTGTACCTAACAAAACTAAGGTTGCCACTGTAACCAAAGATCAAGTACGAGAAATCGCAGAAACTAAAATGCCAGACTTAAATGCAGCCAATGTTGAAGCTGCAATGCGCATGGTTGAAGGTACTGCTCGCTCAATGGGGATTACAGTCCAAGACTAAGCACAATGTAGCTTCTCAACCCGAATTCTATCGGGTGTGGGAGGTCTAACCGTTATAACCACAACATAGGAGGAAGAAAAATGGCTAAAAAGAGCAAAAACTTACAAGCGGCTCTTGCAAAAGTAGACCGCAACAAAAAATATGAAGCTAACGAAGCTGTTGCCTTAGCAAAAGAAATCGACTTCGCTAAGTTCGACGCTACCGTTGAAGTTTCTTACAACTTAAACATCGACGTTAAGAAAGCTGACCAACAAATCCGTGGCGCAATGGTATTGCCACACGGGACTGGTAAAACCAGCCGTGTTGTTGTAATCGCGCGCGGCGAAAAAGCTAAAGAAGCGGAAGCAGCAGGTGCTGACTTTGTTGGTGAAGCAGACTTAATCCAAAAGATTTCTGACGGTTGGTTAGAATTCGACGTGATGGTCGCTACCCCTGACATGATGGGTCAAGTGGGTCGCCTTGGTCGTGTCTTAGGGCCAAAAGGCTTGATGCCAAACCCTAAAACCGGGACTGTTACTATGGACGTAACCAAAGCAGTTAACGACATCAAAGCTGGTCAAGTAACTTACCGTGCTGACAAAGCGGGTATCGTGAACGTGCCAATTGGTAAAGTATCTTTTGAAGATAACAAATTAGTTGAAAACCTCAAGGCGCTCCACGAGCAAATCTTGCGTGTGAAACCAGCCGCTGCTAAAGGTACTTACATCAACAACTTGACTTTGAGCACTACTTTTGGTCCTGGGATCAAGTTGGATGTTACTTCTCTCTAATTTTTAGCGAGAAATCCGCGAAGAGGCTTGACATGATGGCCCTTCTTCGCTACAATTACATACGTTAATATAACGACCGAAGACAGTAAGTGGCGCAGGCCTTAATTTCTTACCGAGGAAGTTCCACGAATGGAAGCTATCTCTATGTCTAAGGTGACATAGAGATTTTTTATGGCAACATAAAAATCTCTATATCAAACTAGCGGAGGTGAAATTATGACAAAAGCAGTTCTCTTGAAAAAGCAAGAAGAAGTTTCAAAAGTTGCTGAAGAACTCAAATCTGCAGCATCTGTAGTCGTTGTTGACTACTTAGGCTTAACCGTTGAAGAAGTGACTAACTTACGTAAAGAGTTGCGTGATAACGGCGTGCAAATGAAGGTTGTGAAAAACACCATCTTACGTCGTGCTGCTGCTCAAGCTGAAATCGAAGGCTTGGATGCCCACTTTGTAGGCCCAACCGCTATCGTGTTCAGCGAATCAGAAGTTGTAGCGCCAGCGAAAGTTATCGCAGAATTCGCGAAGAAAGCTGAAAAGCTTGAAATCAAAGGTGGCTTAATCGAAGGGAAAGCAGCTTCAGCAGAAGATGTGAAGGCTCTTGCAGCTCTTCCAGACCGCGACGGCTTGCTCTCTATGCTCCTTTCTGTACTGCAAGCCCCAGTACGCAACACTGCATTGGCTATTAAAGCTGTTGCAGAAGCAAAAGAAAGTGCAGCTTAATTACACAATACTAAACTTAATGGAGGAAATTAATCATGGCATTAAACATTGAAAACATTATTGCTGAAATCAAAGAAGCAACAATCATCGAATTAAACGATTTAGTAAAAGCAATCGAAGAAGAATTTGGCGTAACTGCAGCAGCTCCTGTAGCAGTAGCAGCAGGTCCAGCAGCAGCAGCTGAAGAGAAAACTGAATTTGACGTTGAATTAACTAACGCAGGTGCAGGTAAGATCAAAGTTATCAAGGTTGTCCGTGAAGCAACTGGCTTAGGCTTGAAAGAAGCTAAAGAATTAGTTGACGGCGCACCATCTGTAGTCAAGGAAGGCGCTTCTAAAGAAGACGCAGAAGCTTTGAAAGCTGCCTTGGAAGAAGTTGGCGCAACTGTAACCTTGAAGTAATCGACTTCGGTTATCAAATGCCAAAGGCGGAGACCTTGTCTCCGCTTTTTCTTATAAAAGAAAAATCCCATTATATCATATATGATATAATGGGATTTTTGTGTGTGGATTATTTTTTGTACTATGAGAGGATAGTTTTTAGCCTTGAAGCTAGGTGAATTACTGTAGTCGCGTCAAACATCATGCCCACGGAAGGTTGAGGATGTCAGGCGTATGAGAAGCGCTTGGAGCGTCGCGACTTAGCGATTCCATAGCTTGACAAGGCGGAAGACTGGCGGAGAGCCAGGCTAAAGCCGGTCCCCTTCCATGGGCATGACGTTTGCTCGAGCGACGGAAGTTATTCACCGTTTGAAAAGCTAGTATCTATTTCTAATCCTTAGAACAACCTTTGTTGAATATTCTGGGTAACATCGTTGCGCTCATTGTAATAGGCCGCCAGTAAGGTGGTCTGGTTCTCATTGACCTGGTCGGCCGCCGTATCCTCGGCTGTGGTCAAAATTTCTTTAGGGAAGTAGAGCCGCAAATCGCCTCGTTGCTTGCCGGCTAGGGAATTGACCAGGGGACTAACTTGAGATAGCTCAACAATTTGTCCCATCTTGGTAATGAGCTCAATCTGGGTGCGTTTGCTAATCTGACCTACACGATAATAGTCATAAGGCAGGTCAAAACTAGAATTTTCTGCGAAATAATAGTAAGGGTCATAGCCCAGCCGGACCAACTCTTGGTCGATGGCAATGGTCAGCTCAGTCTTCTCTTCTGGACTGGTCAGGACGGATTTGAAGGGTTTGCGGGTCAGGAAGCGATTAGCCAAATCTGCTAGCAAGACATCCTCTTCGTCTAGCCAGTGATTGAAGTAGCTACTAAGGATATGGTCGTCCAGGCGCAAGTAATCAGATAGGAGCCAATCTCCTCTCAGGAAGGGCTCTAGGAAGCTGATTTGGGTCTTCATCTGGTCAGCTTTTTCCAGATAGCAGGTCTTAGCGCGGGTCAGCAGACTGTGGAGGACCATTTCCATGCCGCGAGAGACGGAGTGGAAGTAGACCTGCATATACATTTGATAGCGACTGACGATATAGTCTTCAATAGCGTGCATACCCGAAAAGTCGAAGACAATGCCGTTTTTGAAGGGGCGAATCACTCGCAAAATCCGCGTCAAATCGAAAGTGCCGTAGGAGACGCCAGCATAGTAGGCATCGCGAAGCAGATAGTCCATGCGATCGGCATCAATCTGGCTACTAATCAGCTGCACTACCTGCTGATTCGGGTAGGTCTTATTGATGACACTCGCGACCTTAGCCGGAAATTCTGGGCCAAGTTGGAGCAAGACCTGATGAATTTCAGTTTCAGGCGAGGTGATAATGCGTTGAGTAATCTCCTCGTGGTTGGTATGGAAGATCCCTTCAAAGGCATGGGAGAAGGGGCCATGACCGATGTCATGGAGTAAGGCAGCGCAGAGGGCGACCAAGCGCTCAGAGGCCTGCCAGAGGCCGTCACCTGGCTTTTGGGACAGGTATTGGCGTTCGAATTTGTCGACTATGAGGCGTGTGATTTCATAGACACCTAGGGAATGCCCGAAGCGCGAATGTTCGGCCCCATGGAAGGTGTAGACGGAACCACCCAATTGTTTAATGCGGCGCAGGCGTTGAAATTCTCGCGTGTTAATCAGATCTAAAATAATCTGATCTTGGATATGGATATAGCCATGTACCGGGTCACGGAAGACCTTCTCACGGCTAAGTTTTTGGGCCACAACGGCCCCATCAAAGTTAAACATGGCATAACCTCCTTAGCTATCTGGCTTGCTATTTACTTCTGGTTTAAGTGATTGGGTACGGGCCAAGGATACTTGGCGCATTTTGGTAAAAATTGGAACTAGGTCAGGATCTTGATAGTCGCCGGGCACTAGTTTTTGATAGTGGCTAATCAGTTGGATTAGCTCTTCTTGGTAGGTCTGGCGGTCAAGTGGCTGACCACAAGCATGAGCCAGGGTCGTCATGACCGCAGGGTCTACCTTGGGGTAGCTGTCGTCCGCTCCAGCTGCCTGGTAAAAACCCGCCATGAGTTGGGCCCGAGCAGCTTGGTCGCCCGCTACACTGATATAAGCCGCAGTTGTCAGACCGGTCTTAAAGCGACGTTGGGCAATACCACCGATTTTTTGTCCGCCCACGACTAAGTCATAGGTGCCTGGGCAGTAGGATTGGGCGATTTCATAGGCTTCAAGTTCAAGGCCATAAGGTATCAAGGACAGCCCTATCAGGGCCACCATCTGTTCGTAGGCAGCATCAATGGATAGAGGGAAGTGAGTCAGATTACTGGCCAAGCCAATATTCAGGATGCCTGAATCACAGACAACGCCCAAACCACCATGGGGCCGGAGGGCATAGTCGAAACCCTGGCCTTCTAGGTAGGTCAAACCAGCCGCTAAGTTAGGCAGACGGCTATCCTTGGCGCCCAAGAGGACAGTGGGACGATCAATTGAATAGAAGTGAACGAGGCCCTGAGCTTGGTCTCCTTGTAAATGAGGAAGCCAACGAATGAAGCTGTCTTGATAGGCCAAACTATCGCTTGCCGGTAGCGCCGGAACATGGCTAGCATCGTCAAAGTAACGCCATTCATGCTGTGATAAATATGGAAATTGTGGCAATGCCATTCTGCCCTCCCCCTTTCTTATCAAAGTTGCGCTCCTAAATGCGGATGAGAGCGATTGCTATAGTGTTATTATAGCACGATTTGCGGTATAATGACTATATAGAACCATTCGAGAGGCCCATCTTGTGACAGAAAGTGAACAAGTGGCCAGAAAGGACCTTCATGAGACGTGTAAGCATTGACCTTCAGGTCGAACAACAAATTATTTATCCCGATAGTCAGCAGGTAGAACGTTATGACCACAAGACCCAGGCGGTCCTATTAGAACTAGAATCTTTTACCAAGCTGACCTATCAAAATCTCAATCAAGAACCTGTTGAAGTCAAATGGCTACCCCAAGCTGATGGAAGCACCCAGATTCAAGTTAGTCAGGCTCAGGGAATCCTACTTTTTGTACCCAACCAAGAAACCACGACTAGCTACCAGACCCCTCAGGGTAGCTGGACTTTGAGTGTCCATACCCAGCACTTGCACTGGCATTTTGAGCCTGCTGACCAGCCAGGTAAGACCCGCTATGCCTTGACCATCGACTATCAATTAAAAAATGACCAAGAATTGCTAGGAAACTATCGTTTTCGATTGATTTATGTCGCTTAAATAGGTAATATATAAGAGTATACTAGGGAGGGTGTGTCAAACCATGATTTTGAAACAATTTGAAGGACAAGACCGCAAAGATTTATCCATGATTGAAGTTGCTCACGCAATTTTAGAACAAAAAGGCGATGTGGTAGACTTTACGGAATTACTGATTGAAATCCAAAACTACTTGGAATTATCAGAGTTAGAGCTGGAAAGCCGTATGGTCCGCTTCTATACTGACTTGAATATCGACGGTCGTTTTATCTCCTTAGGGGAGAATCGTTGGGGCTTGCGTGGCTGGTACCCAATCGATGCAATCGATGAAGAAATTATCTCTAGCGCTGAAGCTGAAGATGATCGTCCAGTTAGCCGTCGTAAGAAACGTAAATACAATGCCTTCTCTGAAGGTGATGACATGATCGACTACAACGATGATGATCCAGAAGATGCAGATGATATCTACGACACCGATTTAGACGATTACGGCGATGTAGATGAGGATGATGAGGATGACGACGATACTCGTGGTCTAACCCTCATTGAAGACGATGCCGTTGACTTAGACGACGACGAAAACCAAGAGTTGGGCGAATACGCTTCTGACCTCTCTGATTTCGGCGATGATGACTTAGATTTAGACGGTGATGCTTCCTTCGAGGCCGAAGATGATGAAGCCGATGACTTCGAATCAGAAGACGAAGAATACGAAGAAGAATTACAAGACGAAGAAGAATAAACTTGACGCGGTCTTAGCTTTAGCGTAATATTTTATGTGGGCCCCCTAAAGCTTTTTAGGGGCAACTGACCAAGTGAGCGCTCCCTGTTCCTAGAACGGGGAGCGATTTTCATTTAGTAAATAGACAAGGAAAAGGAGTAGTGACATGACAAAGTATATTTTTGTAACAGGTGGGGTAGTTTCCTCCATTGGTAAAGGGATTGTAGCAGCTTCCTTAGGGCGTCTGCTCAAGAATCGTGGCCTCAAAGTAGCCATCCAAAAATTCGACCCTTATATCAATGTGGATCCTGGCACCATGAGTCCATACCAGCACGGGGAAGTCTTTGTCACCGATGACGGGACCGAGACTGATTTGGACTTAGGTCACTATGAGCGTTTCATCGACATTAACTTGAACCAATATTCCAATGTCACTACCGGTAAGGTCTATTCAGAAGTGCTCAAGAAAGAACGTCGGGGCGATTACCTCGGGGCAACGGTTCAGGTAATTCCGCACATCACTAACGAGATTAAGGATAAAATTCGCCGCGCTGGTGAATTAACCGATGCCGATATTGTCATCACTGAAGTAGGGGGGACAGTAGGGGATATTGAGTCCTTACCATTCCTTGAAGCCTTGCGTCAAATGAAGGCCGACATGGGCGCCAACAATGTACTCTATATTCACACGACCCTTATTCCTTACCTCAAGGCAGCGGGTGAGCTCAAAACCAAGCCAACTCAGCACAGCGTCAAGGAATTGCGTAGTTTGGGGATTCAGCCTAATATCTTGGTAGTCCGTACCGAAGAAGAGTTACCAAGTGGCATAAAGGACAAGTTAGCCCTCTTCTGCGATGTTAAACCTAATGCCGTGATTGAGTCTCGCGACGTCGAGACCCTCTATACCATTCCGCTTAATCTTCAAGCTCAAGGTATGGATGACTTGGTGCTGGACCACTTTGGCATTCAACGTCCAGAAGCAGATATGACCGATTGGCGCGCGCTAGAAAACAAGGTGCTCAATCTTAAGGGTAAGGTCACGGTCGGCCTAGTCGGTAAATACGTCTCCTTGCCAGATGCCTACCTATCCATTGTGGAAGCACTCAAGCATGCAGGTTATGCACACGATACTGAGATTGACATTCGTTGGATTGATGCCGAAGAAGTGGACGATCAGAGTGTAGCAGACTACTTGGCAGATGTCGATGGCGTCTTAGTACCAGGTGGCTTTGGTAGCCGAGGCCTGATCGGGAAAATTGCGGCCATTCGCTATGCTCGCGAACACAAGTTACCATTCTTTGGAATCTGCTTAGGAATGCAGCTAGCCTGCATCGAGTTCGCACGGAATGTGGTAGGCATCCATGATGCGGATACAGGTGAAGAAAACCCAGCTTGCCCACACAAAATTATCGATCTCTTGCCTGACCAAGAGGCAGAGGGTGACTTGGGGGGCACCTTGCGTCTAGGACTCTACCCTTGCCGCTTAGTGGAAGGCACCTTGGCTCATCAACTTTATGGCCAAGAGGTGGTCCAAGAACGTCACCGCCACCGTTATGAGTTTAATAATGCCTACCGTGAGCGTTTAGCAGCAGCTGGCTTGACTTTCTCTGGCCTTAGCCCTGATGGTCGTTTGGTAGAAATTGTCGAAATTAAAGACCATCCATTCTTTATTGCAGCTCAATTCCATCCAGAGTTTATTTCTCGTCCTAACCGTCCACAAGCTATTTTTGATGGTTTCGTGGCTGCCTGCCAAGCGCATCAAGCATAATTCGTCGGCGCACAAGTTCTCAGGGCTTGTGCGTTTTCTTGTCTACATATGCGTGACGCCTGTCTAGACAAGGTATGAGCTTGTGAAGAAAGCGCTATGATGCAGTTTATGGGCAAGGTCAAAGGAGAAAGACTAGCCAACCCAGTGAAAATGGAGTATAATAAAAACATAAAATAATCCAACTCAAGGAGGCATAAACATGAGTCGTTTAGTAAGTATGACGGAAATGTTGAAGAAAGCAAAAGAAGGTCATTACGCTGTTGGTCAATTCAACATCAACAACTTAGAATGGACCCAAGCGGTATTACAAGCTGCTGTAGAAAACAATTCACCAATTATCTTAGGGGTTTCTGAAGGTGCTGGTAAGTACATGGGTGGCCCTGTTGCTGTTGTCGGCATGGTAAATGGTTTGTTGGAAGCAATGGATGTAAAAGTACCAGTTGCTTTGCACTTAGACCACGGTTCATCTGTTGACGTATGTAAACAATACATCGATGCAGGTTTCTCTTCCGTAATGTTCGACCACTCTCACTACCCAATCGATGAAAACATCGCTTTAACCAAAGAAGTAGTGGCTTATGCTCATCCTAAGAATGTTTCTGTAGAAGCAGAAGTTGGTACAGTTGGTGGTACTGAAGATGGCGTAACCGGCGGGATCAAATACGCTGACTTAGAAGAATGCAAACGCATGGTTTCTGAAGGTCAAGTCGACGCTTTAGCTGCTGCTTTAGGTTCAGTTCACGGGACTTACGCTGGCGAACCTGTATTAGGTTTCGACGAAATGCTTGCTATCTCTGAAGCAACTGGTGCTCCACTTGTACTTCACGGTGGTTCAGGGATTCCAGAATTCCAAATCAAGAAAGCAATCGAACGTGGTCACGCTAAAATCAACGTGAACACTGAATTGCAACAACAATGGACAGCAGCTGTTCGTGCTAAATTAGCAGCTGACTCAGAAGTCTATGACCCACGTAAAGTCATCGCACCTGGTAAAGAAGCCATTGTGAAGACAACTAAAGAAATCATGGACATGTTTGGTTCAACAGGCAAAGCCTAAGACCAGTAAGTATCATGCAGGGACTGGGATTTCGATTCCAGTCTCTTTTTTGCTGATAGGCCAAGGAGACATGAGCTCGTTTGTTGCCGGAAAGCCCTGAGAACGTAATCTGATTGTTACGGTATAGGGCTAAGATTTCCCTTATAATAATAAAATAACAAGTACAAGTAGGTGGCGAGATGAAAGGACAACATATACGAGGCCTGAATGGCATAAAGGGTTTGGCTATTCTGATGGTCATTAGCTATCACCTCTTTCCGAGTGTGACTAGCGGTGGCTTTCTCTGGGTCAATAGTTTCTTTGTCCTGGGTGGTTTCTTCCTTGCGCGGAGCATGGAGAAAATCCAAGAAGGTAACCGGCCACATGCCTTAAGAAACTATGTCTTAAAAACAGTCCAACGACTTTGGTGGCCACTCTTGGTCTTTATCTTAATTATGTTGGCCTATCTCCTAGCCTTTGATCGGCGGGAGCTGAGTTATGACCGAAGCGACATTCTGTCTAGTCTATTCTTCTTCAATAATTATTTCCAGATTAGTGCTGGTCGGTCCTACTTTACTCAGATGGCCGGGACTTCGCCTTTTACCCACCTCTGGTATAATTCGCTTTATCTCCAGTCTTTCCTAGTCGGAGTAGCTGGTATTTGGGTGACCCAGAAAGCCTACTTTTCTGCCTACTATAAGGCGGCCTTTTGGTTGGCACTGATGAGCCTCAGTCATACATTGACCTTCTATCTCTACCAACCGTCAGGTGACCCCTCTCTGGTTTATTATGGATTGGCGACCCGCTTTGCTAGTGTAGCGGGTGGGATTGCCTTGGCCTACTTATTGCCAATTTTCCTCAACGCCTGCTATCGCTATCAGCACAAGCAAGCCATGCTTAACATTCTGGCCTTGGTGTCAGTCGCGCTCATGCTAGGGCTTAGCTTTACTGCATCAGACCAGGCAGGTATTACCTACTATCTCTGGTTACCAGCCTTCAACATCCTGACCATCTTACTAGTGCTGGCCTTAGTCGGGGGCGCAACCCTAGGACGTTTAGTCTTTGATTGGGGCTTTTTGACCCATTTTGGCCGTCGCTCCTATTCCTTCTACCTCTGGTACTATCCGCTCTTGACCGGCCTGCTAAAGGCGCTACCTCATACCGCCTGGACAGCTATCCTGGTCTTGTTGGTCATCCTACTGGCTAGCGAAATCTTCTACTGGCTAGTTGAAGGCCGCGCGCCTCAGCCTGTCTGGACTTGGGGCAGCCGCTTCAAGAACGCCTGGACGCGCTTGAGACAAGGGGCGTGGCGTTGGCCAGACTGGCGTAAGGCGAGCCTAGGGCTAGTGGGTGCTCTTATCTTAGTCGTCGGCCTCTTGCTAGCAGCTGACTATCAACGCCTTGCTTTATTTGAATTGGAGTACTTGGCTTTTACCAACAAGACCCATGTTCAAAAAGCCATATATCCTGGGACTGAAGCCATGGATGCCCTACAGACTGATTTGAAGGCTGTCGATACAACCTTTAAGACCGACTATGTAACGCCACAGTCTCGCCAGACTGTCCTTGACAAGGCCATTAAAGCAAGTCAGGTTAATGCCGAAATGCAAGCCTTTTTTGAGGAGAATAAGGAAGTTTTAGAGCAAGCCGCTGCTCTTAATCCAGAGCTTGTAGCGATGCTGTCGCCAGTTGAAATCATTTATGCGACTACTCAAGAAGTGTCGCTCTTTGGTGACTCGGTAGCCTTGCTTAACTCATCGACTTTCTCTGATATCTTCTGGCAAGGCAATACTTACGGTAAGGTCAGTCTATCGGTCTATAACGGAGCACAAGAAATTCTACAGGACCGTGTTTGGTCAGGCCTAGTTAAACCTAAAGTGGTCATTCAACTGGGTGTCAATGGTGGCTTAGATACTGATTCCATGGATCAGCTTATGGCGATTTTACAGGGCAGAGAAGTTTACTTTGTGACCGTCCATAATGCGGATGGTGAGGACACGGAAGTGAATAGCTATATTAAAGACACGGCCCGTCGCTATCCAAATGCCCATGTAATTGATTGGCAAGCCTATCAAGTGGGACATCCGGAATGGTATGTGTCGGATGGTGTCCACCACAACGAAGTGGGGACCCTACACTATGTGGCCTTTATTGCTCGCAGTCTCTACCAACAACGTTAAGACTTATCTAACCAAGCTGTCTTCACTGCAGCTTGGTTTTTTAGCTTAGCCAGGGGAGCAGAGCTAAGATGAGATAGTAGGCGAGGGCGATGGCTGGGACAAAGGGGATGGGTTGGCGCCAGCACCTAGGACGACTGCCAACCATCAAGAGGCCAAGTCCGGCTGCCAGTCCCAATAGCAAGGCCAGTGTCCTAAGTGGAAGAGATAGCCAAAGCAGGCCTAGCAATTTGATATCAGCGCCGCCCAGCCAATGGGGATAGAAGGCTTGGAGTAAGACAAGGAAGCTTAGGGCGAGAATAATGGCTAGCAACTTCCAGCCATCCCAAGCTTGAAGTAAGGCAAGAAAGCAACTAAAAGGCAGGCAGGCAAGCTGTAAGCTATCTGGTATCCAGTAAGCCCAGAGGTCGCAAGCAGCCATCAAAGCAAGTAAAAGGAGCAAGATGCTATAAAGGAAGATTTGACTTGGAGGCCACGCCTGATAAGATGACATCAAAGCGAAACCGCTAGCTAAGCAGCCTCCTGCCAACTCGCTTTGCCAGTAGAGGGAGGAGATTACTTGGTGACAGTGAGGACATCGGGAATGGAGGCGGGCCTGAGAGATTAGAGGAATGAGCTCTTTCCAGGAGAGTGGGTGATGGCAATAATCGCAAGAGGAACGGGCCCGCCAATCAAAATGGTTAAAAACTAGTTGGTGGGCCAAACACGGTACAAAAGAACCTAAGCAAGCCCCCAAACAAAAAGCTAAGATAAACAGCATACTAAGCACCTCCTTATATACTATATAGACTGAAAATGGAATGAAACACTAAATCTCAGCAAAAAATCTGAAAAGATTTAGGCTATGACTTGACTAAAATGTAAATCTGAGCTATGATATATGAGTCGTTACAAGAGTCATTAGCTCAGTTGGTAGAGCATCTGACTTTTAATCAGAGGGTCACAGGTTCGAGCCCTGTATGACTCATTCTTGCTTTTTAGCAAGCTGTAGCCGGCTTAGCTCAGTTGGTAGAGCATCTGAATCGTAATCAGAGGGTCGAGGGTTCAAATCCTTTAGCCGGCATCGCCAACTTGCGGAAATAGTTCAGAGGTAGAACATCACCTTGCCAAGGTGGGGGTCGCGGGTTCGAATCCCGTTTTCCGCTTATTATATAGAAGAGGCTAGGATTTCCTAGCCTCTTCTTTTTTATGCTTAGCTAGCGATTGGGGCAACAAAAAAGACGGGGCAATATCCCGTCTTCAAAGAATTTACTTCATTTGCTTCAAAAGCTGATAGATGATATGGGCTACCCCATCTTCTGCGTTGCTAGGAGCCTCATAGCTTGCCAAGTCTTTAATGGCTTGACCAGCATTAGCCATGGCATAACTATTAGGGAACATGGCTAGCATAGAGCGGTCATTGGCCGAATCGCCAATGGTTAAGACTTGATGCTTAGTGAATCCATGGTGTTGACAGTAGGCTTCAATCGCTAAGCCTTTTTGGGCCTTGAGACTAGTGATTTCTAAATTATCTGGGCCAGAAGAAGTCAAGTCAATGGCAAAGTCCTTGAGGAAATGGCGGGCAGTCTCTAAGATTTCAGGGCGACGGTCAATCAGCATAATCTTAAGTGGAGGATCTAAGTCCGGTTGATAGTCCTTAAGTGGTAGAAGCTCTTTGAAGTGGAGCTCAAGCTGGGCTAGACTATCATCGCTAGTAGCTTCTTTGGCATGATCCATGAAAGCTTCCATGCGCTGCCGATAGAGGGCAAGGTCATTAACATAATAACCGTTCAGAGACTTGAGTGACACCAAAGTCTGAGTTCCAGGCACCGCAAATCGTTCGATAATGGTCTGGGTATCAGCTAAATCCAGGGCAAAGACATCCTCCAAATTTCCTTTAACGTCATAAGTTGCAGCGCCATTGACGGCAATGATGCGAGCGGTCAGTTGATGCTGATCTAGGAGCCATTTAGCAGATCGATAATCTCGTCCGGTAGCAATCAGAAACTCGATATCCGATTGAGCTTGAAGGTCTCGAATAGCTTGGGCGGTAGTGTCGCTAATGACATGGTTTGGGTTTAATAGCGTCCCATCCATGTCGGATGCAAAGAGTTTAATCATCGGCAACCTCCATAATTCGTCATAATTCTCGTATAAATAGTGTACCACGAAATCGTCAAAAAATGGTATGATAGAAGCGAGAAAATTTATCTTTGAAAGGATGGATCGAGATGACACAACCGATTTTCTTAAAGCCTGTGTTACAAGATAAAATATGGGGTGGTCGCAAATTAGAGCTAGAATTTGGTCTCAAAGGCCCTAGCGACACAGTGGGGGAAGCTTGGTGTATTAGTGCTCATCCAAATGGGGTGTCGACCGTCATTAGTCCTGCCGAATATGCAGGATTGGGCTTAGATCAGCTCTATGAAGAGCATCCAGAATTGTTTGGGAATCCTAGTCAAACTGTTTTTCCTCTATTAATTAAAATACTAGATGCAGCAGCCGAGCTTTCTGTGCAGGTCCATCCTGATGATGCCTATGGACTTGAACATGAAGGGGAGCTTGGTAAGACTGAATGCTGGTATGTCATTTCGGCAGAGCCAGGAGCCAAGATTGTTTATGGGCATAAGGCTCAATCTCGGCAAGAATTCGAAGAATTAGTAGCGGCAGGGCGTTGGTCAGACCTTTTAGTGGAGGTGCCAGTTAAGGCGGGCGACTTCTTTGATGTGCCGGCAGGGACCATCCATGCGATTGGTGCAGGGGTGGTCATTCTGGAGACACAGCAGAGCTCAGATACTACCTATCGTGTCTACGACTATGATCGACGGGATGCGCAAGGCAATCCCCGTGATTTGCATCTTAAGCAGGCGGCGGATGTCACTTTCTATCCAGATCCAGAGCGTCACTTGCAAGTCAAGACTCAGCAAGTTGGTGACAGCCAAGTTATTCAGTATCTAGAAAATGAATTTTTCACTGTGACCAAGTGGGAAGTCGTGGATAGCCTGACTTTAAGCCTGGATAATGCCTATACCTTGGCAACCGTCATTGCAGGGCAAGGCCGACTATGGCTGGACGGTGTCGCTTATGACTTAGATTTGGCAAGTTCCTTTATTTTGCCGCACGGTGTTACAGAAATTCGTCTGGAAGGGACCCTAACCTTAATTAGTTCCCATCCGGCTTAAAGAGGGGAGCGTATCAGCAGATAATGAGTGAACAATACTTTAAATCTAGTCCTACTAGTCAGCATGCTTTGCACCAGATTCAAGATGGTGTGGCAGGCCTGACTTTGAGCTTTCAGACCGATAATGGCGTCTTTTCTAAACAGCGCATGGACTATGGTTCCAAGGTGCTAGTGGAAGCTTTCGCTGATGCAGTCCCTGTAGGAAGCTATCAAATAGTGGAACTGGGGAGTGGCTACGGACCAGTCACGATTGCCTTGGCAAAATTATATCCCCAAGCTCAAGTGACAGGTGTCGAGATTAATGAACGCGCCTACCAGTTGGCGCAGGCTAATAGCCAGCTCAATCGCGTAGAGAATACGGCCTACCAATTGGCTGATGCAGGCCAATGGCAAGCTAGTCAAGCGCCGGATTTTGTGGTGACCAACCCACCAATCCGGGCCGGCAAGCAGGTCATCCAACAATTCGTACGCTCAGCCCAGGCTAATTTAAGACCTGGCGGTGAATTATGGCTTGTAATTCAGAAAAAACAAGGCGCTCCTTCTATGGAAACTTTTATGGAAGAAGTCTTTGGGAATGTTGAGTTAGTGACCCGATATAAGGGCTATTGGATTTTGAAAAGCAAAAGTCAATATTAAATGAACTGTATAAGGCTATTCTGATTATTTCGTCAGGATAGCCTTTTGCATTTTAGCGAAAATTCACCTTCCTATATCCGCTTAAAAACGGCGATTCTAGCTGCCGTGTGCTAGGGTGGGTGATGTTATCGTTCGTGAAAAATCAAGCCGCTAAATCTAAAGGATAAATTTTGTGAATTTAAGTAAAAAACCGTATATTTCTTAGTGATTATATGATAGAATGAATTGCAAAATTAAATTTAGAAAGGTAAGAAATTAGTGAAATTTAAAGGGAAACATCAGCGTCCTAACCAGATCCAACGTTTTTCTATTCGGAAATTCTCTGTCGGAATTGCGTCGGTAGTGATTGGGAGCTTTTTTATGGGGACAACAGCACCAATTTCGGTCCAAGCTCAGGGGAGTATTAGTTCTCAATATGTAGCCTCGGCACCTACATTATCCTCTATAACGACTAGCTATCAGTATGTGGCTCTGCAAGAGCTAACACCTGCCCAACAACAAGCGATTCTATCTGGTACGCCTTCCGATATTGCGCAGGCTGACCAGGTCTATTATTTTGTTTATCGTCCGATAGAATCCAAGCAAGTACTGCCAGCGACGGGAGAGGCGGCGCCTCTTTTTGGAGCCATGGCAGGAGCTTTAACCTTAATTGTTGCAGTGGGCCTTATTCGTGATCGTAAGAAAACGATAATGACTTTGATGGTAGTATCAAGTTTAGGGCAGATTCTATCGACCTCGGCAACGCTAGCCCTCGAATCACGTTTGCTAAATCGCTATAATCAAGTTTTTTATAGTCAGCAAGGAGATCATTTGCCAGACCCTCGTATCCACATCGAAGGCTATGAATATGTCGGTTACTTTGCTCAAGCGACATTAAATCAGGCTAATAATACTCTTCCACAGTCTAGTGAAAGTTCATCGCAAGTCCAGTCGAATGAGGAAGTTTCTAGCGAAGAGCTTTCTAGTCAATTGGTTTCTGAATCTTCATCTAGTTCGCCAGCTAATGCAGTAGTGACTAGTTCCGTTGCAAGCAGTGAGTCAAGTGCCTCTACATCAGATTTATCTTCAAGTAACGCAGAATCTAGCAGTGAGTCTCCGCTATCAAGTGAGAGTGAGGCCTCCCTCAGTCAATCATCAGAAGTGACCGTAAGTGAAAGTTCGTCTCAATCTAGCGAGTCTAGTCAGCCTGTTGAATCGACTCAAAGTAGTGCTCAGCCGGTAAGCTCTGATCCAGCAGAATCTGAATCAAGTCAAGCTGTAATCTCGCAACCGGCCGAGTCTTCAAGTCAAGTTGAATCGACACCTCAGCCAAGTTCTGAATCAAGCAGTCAGAATCAAATTCCAAATCCAGCAGAATCAAGCAGTAAGACACCAAGTCCAACTCCGGATCCAATCCCACAACCTGAGCCACCTAAGCCACTTAACTATGCTGCTTGGCAAGCAAATCTTGAACAAGCTCAAGCAAGTTGGCAGGTTTTAGCGAATGATGATTTATCAGGTAAGACACCGAAAAGCGTAAAAGCTTACAATGATGCTCTAGCCAGCCTGAAACAAGATTATCAAGCCCTTGTAGAGGCGATGACTAGTCTTCAGGCTAGTGGTGCCGTAAGCCAGTCAGAAATCGATCAACTGACTTCGAAGATGACAGGGATAATTGCGCGCCAAGTGGCTTTGCCTGACACTTTAGTCAAGCGTGCAGATCAGACGCCGCTCATCACTCAATCCGATAATCTGGCTAATCTTGTTAAGACTCTGAATGCAACAGATTTAAGTCAGAAAACACCAGCTAGCGCCCAAGCTCTCAAGGAACAAATTAAGTTTGCTCAGGCAGCCCTACAAAATGGGGGCAGTGTCTTAAAGGATGGAGACGCTACTGAAGCAGACATCGACGCTATGACACAGAACTTAGCTGACCAGTTAAAGTCCTTGCAGGATGCCCAAGCAGCTCTTCAAGATAAAGCAGACTTAAGTGTTTTAAAGGAAGCATTGAATCAGTTAGCAAAACCTGTTAATACGGATGGCAAGACACCAAAGAGCGTCAAACAATTCGAGGCTGCAAAAGCGGCATATGCTGAGCGCCTTGCTGAGCTGATTACTCAAGCAAATGCGGTCCAGGAGGATCCGAATGCTAGTCAGGAACAAGTGGATACTGTCGTAGCAAAAGTTCAGGCTTTCCAGCAAGAAGTCAGTCAGGCTCAAGAACTTCTAGTAGACCAAACTGATAAGAAGGTGCTCAATCAAACCAAGGCAGACTTAGACCAACTGTTAGCTTCAGAGCCAGATTTGTCTAACAAGACCCCTAAGAGTGTGGCGGCCTATCGTCAAGCCAAAGAGGCGGCTCAACGCCTAACGCAAGAAGCTGCCCAGTTGCTAGCCAATCTTGATGCAAGTCCTATGGAAGTCCTAGAGCTGAACGAACAATTAAATCAAGCTCAAGAAAAATTACGTACGGCTGAAACTGCTATTATGGCAGTTGCGGACAAGGAGTCTTTGCGACAAGCTAAGCAAGCCCTGGCGAAAAAGCCTGACACAACGGGTAAGACCCCTAAGAGTGTGGCCGCTTACCAGGCCCAAGTTCAAGCGCTAGCTCGGGAGTTGGCGCAAGCGAATGATCAAGCACAGGCAGTACTTGACGATGCAAATGCTAGCCCTGCTGAAGTTGAGGCTGCTTTAGCTCAGGTTCAAGCCCAGCAGGAAAAATTGGATCAAGCAGCCAAGCTTCTTAAAGATCAAGCAAATAAGACAGCTTTAGAACAAGCTATTCGAACTCTGGAAACCGACCTTGCCCAGGAAGTAGAGGGAAGCAACAAGACACCATTTAGTCTTGCTCTCTATCGTCAGAAGCAAGAAGAGGCCCGCGATGCATTGGAGCAGGCGAATCGAATCGTTCAAGATTTAGACGCTAGCCCCCAAGAGGTAGCGACTGCAGTAGAGGAAGTCAATCAATCTAAGGCAGCTTTGCAACATGCTAAGGAAAACCTCCGAGACCAAGCAGGGAAAGCTACCTTGCACAAACTCTTGAAAGAAATGGTCAAACCTATCTCAACAGAGGGTAAGACTCCTAAGAGCGTTCAAGAATATCAGACAGAATATGGTCGTCATCGAGCGGAAATTGATGCGGCTCTAGCTAAAGGTGCACAGGTAGCTGAAGATAAGAATGCTACAGAAGCGGCGGTTCAGGAGGCAATTAGTGCGCTAGAACAAGCGCTAGAACGCAAATCGAATAGCCAGTTGCTACTCGTCAATCAAGTTGACAAAACAGCACTTCGAGCTGCTCGCCAAGGACTTCAAGATTTATTAAGCCAAAAACCAGATTTAAGTGATAAAACACCAGCGTCAATTAGAGATTATCAAGAGGTGCTGGAGGAAGCTGAAACTGAACTAGACTTATTAAGTAGTTTGATTGAGGATCCTAATACAGCTGAAAATGAAATGAATGATGCGCTTGCCCAGTCGCGGACGACCGCGACAAGTCTCGAATCAGCGATAGCGGCTTTGACCCCTAAAGCGGACAAAGTAGCTCTAGAACAGGCCTTGTCACAAATCAATCAACCGATTGATTTAGCTAGTAAAACACCAAATAGTGTGACAGCCTTTGAGGAAGCTAAGCAAGCCAATCGAGCATCTCGCGACCAAGCGATTCAAAAGGCTCAGGATGTAATGCTAGACGAAAATGTAACACCAGAAGCAGTTAGCCAGGCTTTAGCTGAACTTAAGGCCGCTCAGGCTAAGCTAGATCAAGCTCGTGCAAAGTTAGTGAATCAATCCGATAAATCAGCCCTGAAACAAGCTCGTGCAGCACTAGATACAATTTTACAAGCTCAAGCAGATTTAACTAACAAAACCCCACAATCTATTGGTGCTTATGACCGAGCACGTCAGGCTGCTCAAGCCCAAGTTCAAAATGCTCAGGCAATCATTGCTGACGCCAATGCAACTCCAAACGCAGTAGCAGAAGCAGTCAATAAAATTAAGGAAGCTCAAGCTAACCTAAAAGCGGCCCAAGAAGGTCTGACGAACCAGGCAGATAAGGCGAAGCTAATCCAAGCTTTGGCAACCTTGAAACAACCAATCTCAACGGAAGGTAAGACACCAAAGAGCATTCAAGCCTTTAATCAGGCACAAAATGGTCAACTTGCTCAAGTTGAAGCTGCTAAGAATGAAGCTGAACGTATCATAGCTAACCAGGATGCGAGTCCAGAACAAGTCAGTCAAGCACTTCAAGCTATTCAAGAAGCACAAAGTCAGATAAATCAAGCCAAGGCACTTCTAGTGAATCAAGCAGACAAGTCAGCTTTAGGACAGGCTAAGCAAAATCTTGATACTGCTATTCAGGCGACGCCAAACCTAACGAATAAGACGCCACAGTCGGTTCAAGCTTACGAGCAGGCTAAAGCGGACGCTCAAGCTGCAGTTCAGGCGGGCCAAGCTATAATCGTAGATTTGAATGCAAGCCCAGAAGCGGTAGAAGCAGCGAAGACACGGATTACTCAAGCCCAAGCAGCTCTGAAAGCAGCTCAGGATAATTTGCGAGACAAAGCAAATAAGGCAGGACTCCAGTCTGCACTCAATGCTTTAAATACTCCGATTTCAACTGTTGGCAAGACACCAAACAGTGTCAGCGCCTTTGAAAAAGCACAAGCTGTCGATAAAGCGACAACTGACCAAGCTAAAGCCAAAGCTAAGGCAGTGATTGCCGATGAAAACGCAACGGAAGCTCAAGTGGCTCAAGCTCTTCAAGCCGTTCGGGATGCGCAAACTAAGGTAGACACTGCCAAGGCGCTTCTGGTGAATCAAGCAGACAAGTCAGCTTTAGAACAGGCTAAGCAAAATCTTGATACTGCTATTCAGGCGACGCCAAACCTAACGAATAAGACGCCGCAGTCGGTTCAAGCATACGAACAAGCTAAGGCAAACGCACAAGCTGCAGTTCAAGCGGGCCAAGCTGTTATCGCAGATTTGAACGCTAGTCCAGAAGCGGTAGAAGCAGCGAAGACACGGATTACTCAAGCCCAAGCAGCTTTGAAAGCAGCACAGGATAATTTACGAGATAAAGCAAATAAGGCAGGACTCCAGTCTGCACTCAATGCTTTAAATGCTCCGATTTCAACTGTTGGTAAGACTCCAAGAAGTATTGATGCCTTCCGTACGCAAGAATCAGGCTACCAATCAGACCTTAATTCTGCAAAACAAGCGGCTCAATCCGTGCTAGCAGATGAGAATGCAACAGCTAGTCAAGTAGCCCAAGCTCTAGAGCAGGTTCAAGCAATCCAAGCAAAAGTTAATGCAGCCAAAGCCTTACTGGTAGATCAAGCTGATAAATCTGCCTTAACAAGTGAGCGTACTAAACTACAGAATCAAGTGGCACAAGCGCCAGATTTGGCTAATAAGACGCCGCAAAGTATTACAGCTTATGAATCAGCCAAGGCTCAGGCTGACGCAGCGCTAGCGAAAGCTCTAAGTGTACAGAACGATTTGAACGCGACACCAGCTCAAGTTCAAGAGGCGGTTAATCAGTTGAAGGCCAGTCATACAGCTTTGACCTCAGCTAAAGCTGGGCTTCAAACTAAGGCCGATAAGCAAGCCTTGATTGGGGCCTTAAACAAGCTGAATGAACCAATTGCTACGAACGGTAAGACACCAAACAGTGTTCGCGCCTTTGAACAAGCACAAGCTACAGATAAAGCGACAACTGACCAAGCTAAGACCAAGGCTCAAGCGGTGATTGCCGATGAAAATGCAACGGAAGCCCAAGTGTCTCAAGCGCTTCAAGCCGTTCGAGATGCGCAAACTAAGGTAGACGTTGCCAAGGCACTTCTAGTTAATCAAGCCGACAAGTCAGCGTTAGAGCAGGCTAAGCAAAATCTTGATACTGCTATTCAGGCGACGCCAAACCTAATGAATAAGACGCCACAGTCAATTCAAGCTTACGAGCAAGCCAAGGCGGACGCGCGAGCTGCAGTTCAGGCAGGCCAAGCTGTTATCACAGATTTGAATGCTAGTCCAGAAGCGGTAGAAGCAGCGAAGACACGGATTACTCAAGCCCAAGCAGCTTTGAAATCAGCACAGGATAATTTACGTGACAAAGCAAATAAGGCAGGACTTCAATCTGCCCTCAACGCATTGAATGCCCCAATTTCAACTTCTGGTAAGACACCAAACAGTGTTCGTGCCTTTGAACAAGCACAAGCTGCCGATAAAGCGACAACTGACCAAGCTAAAGCCAAAGCGAAGGCAGTGATTGCCGATGAAAACGCAACGGAAGCGCAAGTGGCTCAAGCGCTTCAAGCCGTTCGCGAAGCGCAAACTAAGGTAGACATTGCCAAGGCACTCCTGGTGAACCAAGCCGACAAGTCAGCGTTAGAACAGGCTAAGCAAAATCTTGATACTGCTATTCAGGCGACGCCAAACCTAACGAATAAGACGCCGCAGTCGGTTCAAGCTTACGAGCAGGCTAAGGCGGACGCTCAAGCCGCAGTTCAGGCAGGCCAAGCTATTATCGCAGATTTGAATGCTAGTCCAGAAGCGGCAGAAGCAGCGAAGACACGGATTACTCAAGCCCAAGCAGATTTAGAGGCGGCTAAGAATAATCTGCGGGATAAAGCAGACAAATCAAGCTTATTGGAGGCTCTAGCCACCATAAACCAGGCTGTTTCAACTACTAATAAGACACCAAATAGTATCCAAGCATATCAAGCACGCCTTAAGGCACAGGACGGAGTTATTTCACCTGCTAAGTCTAAGGCGGCACAAGTGATTGCGGATGAGAATGCTAGTCGCGAGCAAGTGGAAGATGCACTTCGTGCGGTACAAGTAGCTCAAACGCAGGTCAACCAAGCAGTCGGTCTGTTAGTGAACCAGGCTGATAAGCACTTATTATCGGAAGCTATTAATAATAGCCAAGTAGAAGTGAATAAGGCGCCAACGTTGGCTGATAAGACGCCGAAGTCTGTGACTGCCTACGAGCAAGCTAAGGCAACTGCCCAAGCAGCTCTAGAAGTAGCTAAAGGTGTGCAAGCTGATCCGAACGCAACACAAGCGCAAGTTCAGGAAGCTATTAATCGTTTGGCAAGTGCCAAACAAGCCTTAGAGAAAGCCAAATCTGCCCTTCAAGTCAAGGGGGATAAGGCAGGCCTACGAGCAGCTTATGAGGCCTTAAATTCTCCAATTTCCACCATAGGTAAGACTCCAAGAAGTATTGATGCCTTCCGTACGCAAGAATCAGGCTACCAATCAGAACTTGATGCTGCAAAACAAGCAGCTCAGTCTGTGTTAGCGGATGAGAACGCAATAGCTAGTCAAGTAGCCCAAGCTCTAGAGCAGGTTCAAGCAATTCAAGCAAAAGTTAATGCAGCTAAAACCTTACTGGTAGATCAAGCTGATAAATCTGCCTTAACAAGTGAGCGTACTAAACTTCAGAATGAAGTGGCGAAAGCGCCAGATTTGGCTAATAAGACCCCGCAAAGTATTACAACTTATGAGACAACCAAGGCTCAAGCTGACGCCGCGCTAGCGAAAGCTCTAAGTGTACAGAATGATTTGAACGCGACACCAGCTCAAGTTCAAGAGGCGGTTAACCAGTTGAAGGCTAGTCATACAGCTTTGACTGCAGCTAAAGCTGGGCTTCAAACTAAGGCCGATAAGCAAGCCTTGATTGGGGCCTTAAACAAGCTGAATGAACCAATTGCTACAGACGGTAAGACACCTGCAAGTATTACGGCTTATCGCAATAGTTTGACGGCTAATCAGTCAACTATTAATCAAGCCAAGGCTCAAGCTCAGGCAATGATTGCGAATGAGAATGCAAGCCAAGTTCAAGTGAACGAGGCCCTACAAGCGATTAAATCAGCCCAAGTGAAAATTGATGAGGCTAAGAATAAGTTAGTTGATCAGGCCAACAAGCAAGCCCTTCAGGCTAGCATAGCTGAGGCAGGCCCTCTAGTAGAAAATCACTATACGCCTGCGAGTTGGCAAGCCCTTCAGACTCAGTTAAGTGCTGCTAAGCAAGTAAATCAAGATCTGAATGCAAGCCAGTCTGCCGTAGATAGTGCTAAGCAGGCCTTAGATCAAGCGATTGCCCAGTTAGTGATGCACACACCACGCTTTACAAGCCAAGAAGTTGTTCTACCAACTGATGAGCTGTCTCGAAGCGTGACGGTGAACTATACCTTGTTTGATCCAGCTAATAAATATCAAAGCGCCCAAGTCAAAGTCTATCAAGGAGACCAACTGGTTCAAACGGTTGCGATTAATAATAATCAAGCCGTAATTAATGGCCTCAATTATGAAGTGCCATACCGCTTGGTAACAGAGCTAACCTATGCAGATAAATTAGGCGTGTCTAAGACGGATCCACAGTTATCTGAAGAGCTGGTAGAGCTTAAACTCAAGAAGTTTGAGCTTAAACAGATTAAAGAAGAAGGCCTCTATCAAGTGGAAGGGCAGGAGCTTAAGCGCGTTAGTGCTTTGGCCTCAGTGCCTCAAGACCTCAGTGGCTATTTAGTGAAAGTAAGTTCGGATCGCTATAAGGATGTGGTGCTCAAAGTAGCGGCAATAGAAGCAACAACCTACAATGGCGAGGATTACTATCAAGTGACCGCCACTGCGCCTGAATTAGTGCAAAATAATGGGGGAACAACTGATTATCATCAGACTCATCAGTTCCTAGTTCGTAAGGCTGCCCCTGCCGTGAATAATGTTTACCATAGCTTCGGTGAGTTGTTGACAGCTATGAAGGCGAATCTAAGTGGCACATTCATCTTAGGCTCTAATGTTAGCGCAGCTGATGTTGTGTTAGCTAAGGGTCAAGAAGCCTACTTAATGGATACCTTCCGAGGGAAATTACTAGGGCGTGGTGCTGATGGACAATCGCATGCCATCTTTGATTTGAAGGCACCGCTATTTAAGGAAACTAATCAAGCTACGATTTCTAATTTGGACCTTAAGCGAGTTGATATTCGCGATCGTGATAACGTAGGTTCCTTGGCAGTTGTCGCAAACCAAACAACCATCACGGATGTAACGGCTAGCGGTCGACTATCTGGTAGCCAGAGCATTGGTGGTTTAGTGGCCACTGTACTAGGTGGTTCTCAGTTGAGTCAAGTCGGCTTTAAGGGTAGCATAGAATCTATGGCTTTCAATGGTGCAAATTCAACTATAGGTGGAATTGTAGCTAACCTTGAGAAAGGTAGCATTACACAGGCGACTGCTGATATTAATATGCACCTTTCGTCTGGTAACGAAAATAGTAGATATGGTGGACTGGTTGGGGCTGTTGGCTCAGGCAGCAGCCTAACGAAAGCCGTGGTTAAAGGGAACATCTGGAATAGCGGTAGTGGCGTTCTTAGACGTTGGGGCTCTTCGACAGGTGGGGCAGTAGGTTCTACCTGGAGTAATAGCCGTATAGACCAAGTAATCAGCGAAACCAAGGTAGACAATGGCCGTATTTTCTTTGGTCATAGAAATGCGGAGCAGCAAGAATCAACGCGTAGAAGCTTCAGCAATATTGCGGTTGTGCAAGATGTAGCTTCTGGTATAGAGCAAGAGTTTCTCAAGGATATAGAAACTATCTCACCTCAAGAGGCAGCTAGTCGTCAGCAAGCTATGGGAATCACTGTTTCCTTCGACGATAGCTCTGACGCTGTGACGACCTTGTCTAAAGAATCGCTGATGACGGACTATACTACCATGCCGAATTACAAGGCAGATAAAGCACAAGCTTATGCCAACATGGAAAAACTCCTGCCGTTCTATAACAAGGAACAGATTATTAAGTATGGTAACCTGGCAACTGGCAAGTTAGCATCTCAAGTGCTTGTATCTGTTACCCCTATGATGGGTTCAAACTATGTAACAGATTATAGTCAACCAATGGATCGCATTATGTTGCACTATGCTGATAAGAGTGTGCAATATCTAGGCCTCGCTGCTAAATCTAACTTTAAGCAGACTGGGATAGTCGAGTATCAATTGGAAGACTCTGGCTTGATTTATACACCAAACCAAATTCAACAGGCCTCGATAGAAAGTCTGGCGCAAGATCTTGCAGCGCAGCTTAGCACTACAGACCTCTACTCTGATAAGATGTTTGAGCTACTAGGCATCAAGGATAAGAACTATGTAAATGATAAGGTTAAACAAACGCGTAGAGATGCTCTGCAAAAAACACTAGGTCGTGTTCCTACAGATGAAGAGCTTCAAGCAGATTTAGATGCTGTTAACCAGGCGGAGCGTATTAAAGATGTCAAGCGCCTCTATCTAGAAGATACAATGGCTCGCTTGAAACCAAACTTAACGGATGCTGTTAAAAAAGTTCTTAAGCAAAGCTTGAACCAAGCGATTGATGGAGGTCATTCTGGTCTAGAAGCGCAACTCAAGCAACAAGTGCTCGATAACAAGGAAGCCTTGTTACTGGGTCTCCTCTACATGCATCGCCACTATGAGATCAAGTTTGGCGAAGCCAATATTGGTGATATTTCCACCTATCAAGCTGATTTCTTTGGGAAGAGCGAGAACGTGCTCGATAAACTTATCTATTTGGGCTCAAGAGGTATTAATGCGCTTCATACTAAGCATAATTTCCGTGCCTATGCAGCTTTCATTAGTCCTGATCAAGCGGTAGGGAATTTACTAGACTACTTAGATTACTTCCGTGAGACACTTACGGATTTAGATGAGAATGCTTGGTTCCGACAAGCTACTCAGCAGAATCTGGTACTGGAAGAACGGGCGTCGAGAGAAGCTGGTTTAGCAAATAAAGAGTATCGGATCTACCCACGTCTTAAGGCAAGATCTGTGCAAAACTACATTTTGCCATTACTTAACCTTAAAGACAGTACTTTGTTTGCTATTTCGACAGTTAACGGATTTACTTGGGGTAGCTTAGATCGTCGAAGCTATGATCGCCAAAGACTGGAAGAGTTGGTTAACCTTATGGCCAATCGCCAACAAACTCACCTGGATACTTGGTATCGAATGGCCTTGCCAGCTGTTAAAGACCGTATTGCCAATAACCCTGGGAACCAAACTTGGGATGGTTATAAGGATGCAACTGGACAGTGGTTTGGCGAGTTTGGTGAGAGCAATGCCAAGGGGAATGCTCCTAAGAATCCATCAATGGGTATCCGCGAATTCTTCGGGCCAATTGGACGCTATTTCGGTGCAAATGGTTCGGCTGCTTATGCAGATACGATTAGTAATATCTACTTTATCCATACGGATATGCTTAATGACTACAACGGGGCATCGATTTGGACGCATGAATTAGTCCATCTGCAAGACCGTTCTATCAACTTAGGGGGTTATGGTTGGCGTCCAGATGAGAGATTTGAGCAGTACCCACAAGGTTTGTTACAAGCACCTGAGAATCCAAGCACAATCAACCATATGGGGATTAACACTATCTTCGATTACTCTAATGAGAAATTGCGTTATTACAATGAATCGCCAGATCGCTTCCAAACTGCAGCAGATGTTCATGAGTATGTTCATGGAGTATTCGACGTTCTGTATACTCTAGACTATGCGGAAGGACTAGATGTCTTGGCCCGCGGTAAGGATTTCTGGAAGAAGATGTATAACCAGGTAACCAATGAGGTGGATGGCGTGCATGCTAACAACCTAATTAAGGAATTAACTGACCAAGAATGGGAGAATATCAATCTCACTTCTATTAATGATTTGGTTGAGCACCAATTGGTTGTTAAGCGTGGCTATGGAGCCAAGGCTAAATATAATCGTGATAATTACGTCACAATTAATATGTATGCACCAAACTATGCGACTGGGGAAAACACGACGGGTTCACCGGGTGGTCTCATGTTTAAGCGCATGGCTTGGGAGATGATGGCCTACAAGGGCTATGAAGATGGTTTTGTACCGTACGCCTCTGATAAGCTTCAGAAGGAAGCTAAGGCTGCTGGAAATACAGAACTAAGTGATACCTATGTAATCAAATCTGTCTCCGGAGGAGAGTTCCAAAACATGACAGTCTTTAAGCAGGCCATGTTCAAAGAACGGATTGATAAGTTGAACCAATCCCTGATTCCAATTACAGTCAATGGAACACAGGTACGTACTTTTGCTGATATCCAGCAACTCATCCATCAAGCGATGGAAGCAGATATTAAGGCTAACTTCCTGACGAGAGGGGACAATAACGTTCACAAAGTGAAGAAGGAAATTTATCGTCAATATCTATTGGCAACAAATGATTTCAGAACCTCTATTTTCCAAGGACAGTAAGCTGATAATCTTAATCCTACGGCATCTTGCCGTAGGATTTTTTATATAGTAAGTTAACTATGATGAAGCTTGGATATAATTATAAAATAATGAAGTTGCCATATTTTTATTTATGGACTCGGGTGAACGGAATAATAATCTGTATAGACATTATTGCCATGCAAATATGGTCTGAATAAAATTAGTTTATTAAGCATAACAAAAATACTACAAAATTAATACTTCCCATATATTTCTGGTTATTTTTGTGGTAAAATACACTAGCAATGAATATTCATACGAAAGGAAAAAACTCAATGAAGAAATCTAAGGGCTCCAGCAGCCTTACTACAGTCCAACGATTCTCCATCCGGAAATTTTCTGTTGGGATTGCTTCTGTTGTCATTGGGAGTTTTTTTGTATCGGCATTGACCGGACCGACCGTTAATGCCCAGGCCCCCACGCCTGTCACGAATGCTCCATCAACCCCAAAAACTGTTACAACAGAATATCGATATGTGTCCATCGAAGAATTAAGCTGGGCACAACGTCAGGCCATTAAGTCAGGCACTCCTAATCAAATCGCACAAGCAGATCAAGTTTACTATTTTGTTTATCAACCAAGTCCAGGCACGCGTCAGTTGCCGGTTACAGGGGAATCATCAGCCTTGTTAGGCCTAGCAGCAAGTGCAACACTGATTGTCTTTGCTGTTGGCTTAGTTCGCGACAAGAAGAAGGCTTTGACTAGCTTTATGGTAGTGACCATGGCAGGTCAAGTCTTACTCTCGCCAAGTTTACAGGCAATTGAGGCTCGTTTACTGCAAGACTTCAACCAAAGCTACCAGCTGCCAGTAGGCCAAACACTTCCTAACCCAAAGATTGAGATAGAAGGTTATGAATATCTTGGATATTTGACCACGCATGAGTTGAATCAATCAGTGGCCAGTGTTTCAGTTGCTAGCACGTCGAGTGAGTCAGAAAGCAGTAAATATTCAGTTTCCTCAGAAGAGACCTCATCTGTTGAAGTGTCGAGTGAAAGCAGTTCAGCTGAGTCATCAGTACAATCTCAAGAATCTGAGTCAAGAACTTCAGTAGAATCAAGCCAGCAACCATCGGAATCAAGTACAGCGGCAACTCCGACCCCGCAACCAGAAGAATCAAGTTCGAGCGCAACTCCGACTCCAACCCCACAATCAGAAGAATCAAGTTCAAGCACAGCATCGACTCCGGCTCCGCAATCAGAAGAATCGAGTTCAAGCGTAGCATCGACTCCAGCCCCACAATCAGATGAGTCGAGTTCAAGCGCAACTCCGACTCCGCAACCAGAAGAATCGAGTTCGAGCGCAACGCCAACTCCAGTCCCACAGCCAGAAGAGACAAGTTCAAGTGTAGAACCGACTCCGCCCCCACAACCGGAGGAATCGAGTTCGAGCGCAACTCCGACTCCAGAGCCCCCTAAAACATTAGATTACACAAAGCTGGAGATGACTCTAAAGACGGCAAATGATCAATTGGGAGCTTTATCAGGAACGGCCTTGGTCGGCAAGAAACCTAGCACAATCAAATCCTTTGAAGAGCGGGTTGCTCAAGTCAAGGAAAAACTAAAAAATCTAAATAACCAGGCGCAAGAACTCAAAGGGCAACCTGATACGACAGAACAGGCAACAATCGATGCTTTGGCTCAGCAAGTGCAGGACTTAGTCAATCTTTCGACTAATTTGGCTGATATCTTAGTAGACCAAGCAGATAAGTCGCCGTTAGAAACTGCTATGGCAGCTTTAGCAGAGCAAGTAAAAACAGCCAAAGCGCTTGATTTAAGCGACAAGACACCAAGTAGCCAACAAGCCTTAGCGGATGAAATTCGCAAAATACAAGCCACACTCCAGAATGCGCAGTCAGTAGTGAAGGATCCTGAAGTCTCAGATGTTGATGTAGAGGCGATGACTCGATCAATAGAGAACCAAGCCAAATCCTTGGAAGCTGCCATCAAGGCTCTCCAAGCCAAGGCAGATACAAAGGCGCTAGCGGCAGCCTTGGCTTTACTGGACGCTCCTGTTAATACAGACCAGAAGACGCCGCAAAGTATTGCGAACTACCAGCAAGCGCTAGATTCATTGAGAGACAGTCTAGAAGCTACGCGTGCTCAAGCGCAAGCCATCTTGAGTGATCCAGAGGCTAAGCAGGAACAGGTGGATAAGACCCTGATAGCAGTAAATGAAGTGCAAGCTAAACTTGACCAAGCCAAAGCTTTGCTACGACAACAAGCGGATAAGTCCGCCTTAGAGAAAGCCAAAAATAATCTGGACCAAGCCATTCAAAAACCAGTTGTGACAGATCAGAAACGGCCAAAGACTATTCAAAATTACCAAGCAGCAAAAGGCCTTGCTTTGCAATTGAGTCAAGAAGCTGCTCAACTATTAAAAAATCTTAATGCTACTCCAGAAGAGGTTTTAGCAAGTACGGAAAAACTCAACAAGGCTTTCCAACAGTTAGAATTAGCGGAAGCGGGTATTTTGGATCTTGTGGACAAGGCAGACTTACAACGAGCTCTGACTCAGTTGAATCTGCCAGTTGACACGACAGGGAAAACACCGCGCAGTGTGAATGATTTCAGCCAGGCGCTTGCAGGGCATCAAGCTACTATTGATCAAGCAAAAGCCAAGGCTCAAGCTTTGATAGCCAATCAGGATGCAACGCCTGAAGAAGTGGCCGCCGCAATCGAGGCTGTGAAAGACGCTCAAGCGCTTAAAGACCAAGCGCAAGCTCTCTTAATGGACCGCGCAAATAAAGAGGCGCTTGGCCAACAGGTTGAGGCAGCACAAGAAGTTGTCGCCAATCGTTATACGCCAGCTAGCTTCCAGAAAGTTGCTGACCAGCTCAAGGCTGCTCAGGCCGTTTTAGAAGATGGCGATAGCAGCCAAGAAGCGGTTGATCAAGCGACCCAAGCCCTTCGAGAAGCCTTGGCACAATTGGAGCAAGTAGAACCTAAATATACAGCTGTTAACGTTGAAGCACCTGTATCTGATTTATCTCGGAGCGTCACCGTGAGTTATCAGTTAGAAGACCCTAACCAGCTTTACCGGGGAGGCAAGGTACAAGTCTTCCAGGGGGATCGCCTAGTTAAGACAGTCCCAATCCAAGATTTGACCGCAAGCATTGATGGGTTGGATTATCATGTGCCTTATCGTCTCCATACTGTGATGGATTATGAGAACCAGCAAGGTGCTCAGTCGAAAGATCAGTTAGAGGACCAAGCAATAGAGTTAGATTTGAAGAAGATTGAGCTTAAACAAATCAAGGGTGTGCAACTCTTCCATCGACAAGCTGATGGTAGTCATCAATTAATGGCTAGTTTGAGTCAGATTCCATCTGATTTATCTAATTATTATGTCAAAGTACAGTCTGACCGCTTCAAGGATGTCTATCTGCCAGTTGCTTCTATTGAGACAGTAAGTCACGATGGTCAGTCTTATTATCAAGTGACGACCCAGGCGCCTGAGCTAGTGCAAAATCAAGGTGGTTCAAGTGACTATCACCAAGGTTATCAATTCCTAGTTGGTCAAGAACGCCCAGCGGATGGGAACGTGCATTATAGCTTTAAGAGCTTGCTTGAGGCTATACGCCAAAACCCAGCTGGAGACTACATACTGGGTGCCAACCTATCAGCGTCCGAGGTCAGCTTAGCAGCCAACGCGACCGCCTATTTTGTGGGAACCTTCACTGGGACCCTGTCCGGCCAGACTGCAGACGGCACGCAACATGCTATCTATAATTTGGTTGCACCACTCTTTGATCAGTTAAACCAAGCGACCATCAAGCATTTAGACCTTAAACAAGTGGCCATTGAATCTGGTAACTCTATAGCTGCTCTAGCCAAACGAGCGACTAGTTCGACAATCAGTGATGTGGCAGTTTCTGGGCGCGTGTCAGGGACGACCAATGTAGCAGGTATCGTTCATACCGTAGTGGGTGGTAGCAGGCTTGAGAACGTTCGATTCCAAGGTGAGATTAGCCAGAGTGGCCAGCCTAACCAGGCCCAAGAAGTGGGCGGTTTAGTCGGCCTACTTGAACAATCAAATGTTACTAACGCGTATGTCGATGCCAAACTGAAGGTGAATCTAAACGCGCAAAGCACTCGTGCTGGCGTAGCCTTTGGTCGAGTTGTGTCCAGCCAAGGTAAGGCAGTAGTTAAGAATGTCCTTGTCAAAGGAAGTCTTAATAATACAGGCTCTACTGTTCAAGGTCGAAGTGGTGGACAAGTAGGTGGGGTCGTCGGCTCTACCTGGATGAATGGACGTTTAGAAAACATTATCTCAGACGTGGCAGTCACTAACGGTTACCGTGTTTACGGAGATAATGGGGCCATTTCAGAAGGCTATATCCGAAATGATCAAGTGGCTTGGAAGATGACTGAACGCGTAACCGGTGTAGAAGAGCCAAGTTTTAAACCTGCTAAGGCTAGTCAAGCTGATGTGGATAAATTAGCTAGTCAATTAGAAGCGGCCGGTGGGGTCCTGACGGATACGCCTGCAAGCTCTTATGTCGATCAAATCAACCAACAAGCAACCGATTATAGTCGTTTGGCTAATTATCAAGCTAGTCGTGCTCAGGCCTATGCCAATATGGAGAAACTCCTGCCATTCTATAATAAGGAGCAAATTGTTAAGTATGGGAACTTAGTGGCGCCAGACAGCAAGTTGGCGACTCAGGTGCTCTTGGCGGTTACGCCAATGCAAGGTAATGCTTTTGTGACGGACTACAACCAAGCAATGGACCGGATTATGTTGCACTTTGCTGATAAATCAGTGAAATACTTGGCCTTAGGTGCGAAATCTGAGTTCAAACAAACAGGCGTGGTTGAGTATCAATTAGAGGATTCAGGTCTTATCTATACACCTAACCAAGTGCTGAAATCAGTGGATGATGTCATGAATGCAGTCCTCGATATCATGAAAGAGACAGGTTTATCATCTGACGCTGTTTGGCAAGCCGCAGGTGTCAATAATCTCTACACAGATGTAAGTGCCAGAGTCAAAAATGATCGCCGAACGGCCCTAGAGAACAAGCTTGGCCGATCAGCAACTGAGGAAGAAATTGCAGAAGATTTAGAAGTCTATCGCCGCGAACAGCGTGCCTATCAGATTGAGACACTCTTCTTCAATGCAACCTTTGGCGCTTTCCAAGATACCTTAGCCAATGACTTAGTGAAGATTATTCGCCAGGAGGCCAACTATCTGGGAGATAATGAGCAGGCGCGTGCTGCTTTGATTCAGAAACTCAAGGATAATCGTGGCGCCCTGCTTTTAGGTCTGGCATATCTTCAAGACCACTATCGTGTAAACTTTGGAGACCTCAATTTAGGAGAAATCGCGACCTATCAGACAGACTTCTTCGGTAATCAGAAGAGTATTATTGATAAGTTGATTCAGATTGGGAGTCAAGGGGTTCAACCCCTTCGCTCAGTCAACAGCGCTAAGACTTACAATCGAGTATTAAGTGCGGACTCTAAACTGCCGACAGTCCTCGACTACCTTTCTTATTTCCGTGAGCTGTGGACCAAGTTTGATCAATACGAATGGTTCCGCGATGCGACCAAGGCTAATGTCACCATGGAGGAGCGTCCATCTCTTGAAGAAGGACTTAATAAATCTCCTTATAAGGTCTACGATCGTTTGTCTGTTCCGGATTATCGTGATTACATCTTGCCTTTACTCAATCTGAAGAAGAGTCGGATTTTCCTTGTATCCAATGTTCTATCGCTAACCTTGGGGTCTACTGACCGACGTCCTAACCTAACGCCAGAAGAGTTCGACAGACGCGTTAAGGCCTTAGCAGATCGCCAACAAATGCACGTCGATACCTGGTATCGTGTAGCCTTACCAGCGGTTAAAGACCGCATGGCCCGCAAGAATGCTATGCTGATTTGGGATGGCTATGCTAATGGCAAGAATGGCGGTTGGTATGATGGACTAGGTAACGATACATCCAATAAGCCGGTTAAATACCCTTCAATGGGGATTAAGGAATTCTTTGGGCGAATCGGCCGAGTTTATGGCAATAACGGTGCTGGTGCTTATGCCGATACTAACAATGGGATTTACTTTGTCTTCACGGATATTCTGGAAGACTATATTGGGACCTCTCACTATACTCACGAAGTGGTCCACAATATGGAACGTTCAGTCTATCTTGGCGGGAACGGCTGGCGTCCGGAAGAAGTCTGGGAAGAGTATGCGCAAGGTCTCTTGCAGTCACCTGAGGGACCTGAGTTTGATCATATTGGGCTTAATACTTCCTTTGACTGGAGCGATAAGGCGAACCGCCTCTATAACGCGACACCATCACGCTTCCAGTCTGCAGATGACTGGGGTCAATATGTCCACCGACTCTTCGATATTCTCTACTTGCTAGACTATGCTGAAGCCAAAGCAGTCCTAGAAAAGGGGCCAGATGCTATGAAGCAATGGTTCAACCGCTTCATTAATGTGCCGAATGGGCCTAACCATGTCAATAATAAGGTAGTGGAGATTAGTGATGAAGAGTGGACAAACTTTAATATCCAGTCGATTGATGACTTCATTGATCGTAGCTTAGCACCAAAACGCTACTTCCGTAATGGTTTTGAGACAGATCGTAACTCTTATGAGCGAATCAATATGTTCCACCCTATGTACGGGACAGGTCAAAATGATAAGGGCTCACCAGGCGGTTGGTGGTTCAAACGAATGGCTTGGGAACTGATGGGTTATAAGGGATATAAAGATGGCTTCATCCCTTATGCTTCCAACCAATTAGAACGTCAAGCTAGAACGGATGGACAGACCCTAAATGATAACTATATTATCCAGAAGGTTTCTAACGGTGAATTCCAAGATCTTAATGCCTTTAAGAAGGCTATGTTCAAGGAACGTCTGGATAAGATTGCCAATGGGGCAACATTGCGTCCAATTACAGTCCGTGATCGCCAAGTAAGCACCTTGGCGGATATCGAAGCGCTGATGAAGGAAGCAGTTGACAGAGTGCTATCAGCTCGTCAAACAGGTAATATGCGGAATGATGTCTATAACTTGAAGCGCGAAATTTACCTTCAACTCTTCAAGGCTTCTGATGATTTCCGTCAATCTATTTTTGCCAACGAATAGAAAGCAGAAAACAGCAGCTAAGGCTGCTGTTTTTTGGTCGTACTTGCAAGTAGGGATTAGATGGAGTAGAATATAAACTAATCCGATTAGTTTAAAAAGGAAGGATGATTTCGATGAGAATCAAGCAACACGGAAATCTTTATCAATTAACCTTTTTGCCTCGTCTTTTCCCCATTAATGCTTATGTGTATGAGACAGCTGATGCCCTAATCGTTCTAGATATGGGAGTGAGCAACTTTGTTAAAAGCGTTCAGGCCATTGAAGCTAAGACGGCCAAGCCAGTGACCCATTTGCTAATTACGCACGGGCATAGTGACCATATCAGCGGAATTTCGGCCTTTGCAAAGCTGTATCCCCATGCGGAGATTGTGGTATCTGCTCGAGAGGCTAGAATTTTACGCGGAGACCTAAGCTTAGATGATACAGAAGATCAAAGTCCTATCTCGGGAGGATGGCCAGAGCTAGATTTTGACATTCATCGAGAAGTAATCCCAGGGGATCAAGTGGCAGGCTTTCAAGTAGTGGGGGTTCCAGGACATACCCCAGGTTCGGTTGCCTACTTAGCGCCTGATGGGACTATGATTGCGGGCGATGCCTTCCAAACACGCGGGGGCTTGGCTGTAACAGGCGATTTACGTATTGCCTTTCCATTTCCAGCTTGGGCTACGTGGAGCCACAAACAGGCTTTGGCTAGTGCGGAGGCAGTCTTAAAATTAAACCCAAGCTGTCTGGCTTTAGGTCATGGGCCACTAGTTTTAAATCCGGCTTTAGAGTTGCCACCAGTAATTAAGCGAATGAAGGAGCGTTTGGAGCATGCGTAGACCCTCTATAAGCCTAGAACAGCTCGTCAAAATAGGTTCTTCTTTACTAAATCGAAAGGGACTTACGGAATTTGCTCTCAAAGACGTTGCGCACGAGGTAGGAATGCGTCTGCTTTCTCTATATAACTATATCGAGAGTCGGGAGCACTTGCTGATGCTTATCGCAGAAGATACGGCAAAGCGTTTTTATCAGCTATTGTCAACAGCAGCTCAAGAAGGAGATGGCACCGAAAAGATACGTCAGGTAGCCGAGGCATATTTGAACTTTGCTTGGGACTACCCGGGAGAGTATGAATTGATGCAGGCGCCTATCTTTTGGTGCAAGAGTTCGGCAGGACCTGTCTTTGAGTCAATCTTCGAGTTAGTACGTCAACTTACTGGGGATTGGAGATTAGCTCCGGAAGTTGAGACGCATTTTTATCGGAGTCTACGTAGTTATTTGCATGGTTATGCCGATATAGGACGACAACAGGGCTTTCGGCGACCTCAAGCCTTGGAGTCGAGTGCTCAGTTTGGTTTGGACCTACTCTTAGCGGGATGGCAGGATTATTTGGCGAAACAGGATAGTATCAGTCGCTAATATCCTTGCATCGAGAGAATAAAAGGAGTATCATATAGACAAAAGTTATTCCAAAGACAATAGTCTAGAAAGGCGGTGCCTATGTTAACGCCTAATGAAGCCAAGGTGCTTGCCTTGATAGAGGAAGACCCTTTCCGCACCCAGCAAGAATTGGCGGTATTGATGGGAATTAGTCGGTCAACGGTGGCCAGTTTAATCTCCTCTCTGATGCAGAAACATCAGTTGCGCGGACGAGCTTATATTTTGAATGAGGCGCGGCGAATTTATTGCATCGGTGGGATGAATATCGACCGTAAATTTCGTCTAACCGGCGCAATCCAGTTCGGTACTAGTAACCCTGTCACCTCAACTCTCAGTGTGGGAGGCGTAGTCCGCAATGTAGCTGAGAATTTAGGGCGACTCGGTCAATCGGTTCAATTGCTATCCGTAGCGGGACTTGATCAGGATTACGACTGGATTAAGCAACAGACTCAGGCCTATGTGGATATGAGCCAAGTAACGCAAATCCCAGAGGCGGCCACGTCAACCTACAGTGCCATCTTGGATGAGTCCGGGGATATGCAATTGGCGCTAGCCGATATGGCGATTGCCGACCAGATGGATTTAGATTGGATTAGTCAATTTGCTCCACGGCTTAAACTAGCAGATTACCTGATTCTGGACTTGAACTTGCCATTAGAAACCGTGACTTATTTGATTCAACTTGCAAAAGCTGAATCCATTCCGCTCGCCATTATCCCGGTCAGTGGCCCCAAAATGAGCCATTTGCCAGAAGATTTAAGTGGCGTTAGTTGGCTTGTTGTCAATGAGGATGAATCCATCAGTCGCTTTGGGAATCTGCCCGCAGCGGAATTAGTGGAGGCTTGGTTAGCAACCGGCGTCTTGCAAGTGGTCATGACCAGAGGGACACGAAGTAGTTTCTATGGGCATCAGGATGGCAGCCGCCAGGAAGTCCAGCCTCTCCTAGCGCAAAATGTAGTAGATGTAACAGGGGCAGGTGATGCCTTCTCTGCTGGCCTTCTCTATGGCCAGTTGACAGGGCATGATGCTAAGACATCTATTTATTATGGGATGGCCAATTCCTATCATACGGTTCAAGTCAAGCAAACCGTTCGACTCAATCTCTCCGCTAGCCAGTTGGAGAGTGACTATCAGACATTAAAAGAAAGAGGTTTAGCCTAGATGAAAAACTTATTATCTATTAGTAAAGAAGTACAACACGCTTTAGATCATAACTTACCTGTTGTTGCTTTAGAATCCACCATCATTTCACACGGGATGCCCTATCCACAAAACGTTGAAATGGCTAAAACAGTAGAACAAATTATTCGTGATAATGGGGCCGTACCAGCAACAATCGCCATCATGGATGGCCAGTTTAAGATTGGGTTAGAAGAAGCGGATTTAGAACGTTTGGCTAGCGAGAAGCCGGTTGCTAAGGTATCTCGTCGTGACTTGGCAGAAGTCTTCGCCAAAGGCATCTTAGGGGCGACGACAGTGGCAACGACCATGATTGGGGCACATTTAGCGGGTATCAAGGTCTTTGTTACTGGCGGGATTGGTGGTGTACACCGTGGCGTAGAAGAAACTATGGATATTTCTGCGGACTTAGACGAATTAGGTCAAACACCAGTAACGGTTGTTTGTGCAGGTGCCAAAGCTATTTTGGACTTGCCAAGAACTTTGGAATATTTGGAAACCAAAGGGGTGCCTGTAGTTGGCTACCAAACGGATTACCTACCTGCTTTCTACACACGGACTTCAGAATACAAGCTTAACAGTCGCGCTGACAAGCCAGAGGAAATTGCAGCCATGATGGACTACTCTGAAGCGCTCGGCCTTAAGGGTGGGATTTTGGTGACGAATCCAATCCCTGCTGAGCACGAAATTCCACATGAAAAAATTGATGCTATTATCGATGCGGCTGTAAAAGAAGCAGATGAGAAGGGGATTCGAGGCAAAGATAGCACGCCGTTCCTATTGGCTAAGATTGTTGAATTAACAGATGGAGCTAGCTTAAATACTAATATTCAATTGGTTTATAATAACGCCAAGTTAGGGGCAAAAATCGCTAAAGCCTATCAAGAACGTTAAGTTTGTTTATAGTGGCCGGGACTAAATGTCCCGGCTTTTTGTATGTGTCGTTAGTGGGAAGCTGGTGACAGTCTGAATCATTTTATGTTGATGGGTCGACGGTTAGCCAGAAGGGCTTGACTTTTCTACTAGACATCATATAATAAAAGTATAAACACTTGAATAATTGTTCAACTAAAAGAAAGGAAGGTGGATGAGATGTGTTCTCATGACCACAATTCTCATACGCATCAGCACCCCGACCACGGGCATACAGTTGCATCAGCTATCTTTGCTTATGTAATTGGGCTTCTTGCTTTTCTCCTAGGGCTTATTCCAGGACAAGCATCTTTGCTAGTGAATGTGCTCTATAGCTTGACGGTAATCCTGTCTGGTTATCATGTCCTAAGTGAAGGTTTGTTGGAGACTTGGCAGGCTAGCTACAAGTCTCGCCGTTTTTGTCCTAATACTCATTTGCTAATGGGGCTAGCGGCTTTGGGCGCCATGGCAATTGGACAGTTTCAAGAAGCGGCCTTGCTGATTCTGATATTTGCTGGGGCTCATTTTCTGGAGGACTATGCAGAAGCCAAATCTAAGAAGGAAATGACGAGTCTTTTAGCCATGCAACCCAAAGAAGCACGCCTTTTGGCGGAAGATGGCACAGTAAACATTGTACCAGTTCAAGACTTAGTTGTCGGGGATCGAGTACAGGTGCTAAATGGTGCCCAAATCCCCATTGACGGTCAAATTGTGAGTGGACAGGCAGTTATTAATGAGGCCATGATTAATGGGGAGAGTATGCCGCAAGAAAAAAGTGTGGGCGACAGGGTCTACGCGGCGACCCTCAATGGTAATAGCAGCTTTGTCATGCGAGTAACAAGTTTGGCTGACGAGACTACTTTTGCCAAAATCCTTGGCCTAGTCAAGGAGGCGCAGGCCAAACAAAGTCCGGTAGCGAGTCAGATTCAGCTCTTGGAGCCAGTATATGTGAAGGGGGCGCTCCTCTTTACGGCCTTGTATGCGCTGGTGATGGCGCTATGGGCATCACTTTCATTACATGAAGTAGCCTATCGAACCTTGGTTATGCTCATTGCCCTCTCGCCTTGTGCCCTAGCTGCTAGCGCTATTCCTGCAACTTTGTCAGCCTTATCAAATTTGGCCAAGCAAGGGGTGCTAGTCAAGGCTGGGAGTCACCTACATCAGGTGTCAGAACTTAGCGCCATTGCCTTTGATAAAACGGGGACTTTAACGCAGGGGCGGCCTCAGGTGACGGATACCCTCTTATCAGCTGAAGCTGAACAACTACTGGCTGTTTGGGTGTCTATGGAACGCCAAGCTAATCATCCTCTAGCGCAAGCCATTGTGGCTCATTATGCTAGTTTGCCAGTTTTGGATTTAGAGGTTAGCAATCAGATGGGGCAGGGTCTCTATGCTGATTATCAAGGTCACAGCTATCAGTTAGCTAAGCCGACTGCCTTTGAAGCGGTGGCACCAGACTATGAGCGGCAACGTCTAGAATGGGAAAGTCAGGGTAAGACAGTGGTTTACTTGGCTCAAAACCAAGAAGTCTTAGGGGCGATGGCCCTAATGGATATGGCCAAAGATGATGCTCGCCAAACCCTAGACTACTTCAAGCAAGTCGGTGTTAAAACCGTCATGTTAACAGGGGATGCCGAGTTAACGGGGCAGGCTATTGGCCAGCAACTAGGAATCCAATCCGTCCAAGCCCAAGTTATGCCTGACCAGAAGGCAGAAGAAATCCGTAAGTTAATGGGTAAACACCAGATGGTAGCCATGGTGGGGGATGGCATCAATGATGCGCCTGCCCTGGCTAGTGCTAGTCTGGGGATTGCGATGGGTCAAGGAACGGATGTGGCTATGGAAACGGCGGATGTGATTCTCGTTCGAGACCAACTCCAGTCTCTATCTTATTTGCATCGTCTGGCCAAAAAGCATGACCGGATTATCTGGCAGAATATTGGCTTTTCCATGCTAGTTGTGTTAGCCTTAGTTATAATGAATGTCGGCCAAATTTCCAATATTGCCCTAAGTGTAGTGGGGCACGAAGGATCAACCCTTCTAGTGATATTAAACGGCTTACGACTTCTAGTCCCCTTATCATCACGAGGTGAATCATAATGTATGACGAACAAGTAATTGAAGAGCTAGCACAATTTTTTAAGGCGGTAGCAGATGCTTCCAGGCTCAAGCTTCTGCTATATTTAATGAAGCAAGAAGCTAATGTGAATGAATTGGCCGAGGCAACTGGCTTAACTCTCTCGGGGGTCTCTCAGCAGCTTAAACTATTGAAGTTAATGAAGCTGGTTAAGTCTAGTAAACAAGGCAAGTATGTCTACTATAGTCTAGATGACCATCACGTTAAACACATTATTAACGATTCTCTGATACATTTGTCTGAGGGAGGTTCTGAATAGCGAACAGGCGGCTTTGGCTGCCTGTTTTTTCGTGCTAACAAAAGACGCGAACATTCTGTTGAAAAAGGTTAACAATTTTCGTTCTAGGCATTCTGTTAGTCTTGGACTTATGCTATAATAGGTAAAATTTTAGAAAGAGATGGTGAGCAAATGACTGTCGAGACAAGCTTCTTAGGGATAACCTTAGCCAATCCATTGATGAATGCATCAGGGGTCCACTGCATGACGGTAGCAGAGATGGATGAGTTAGCGCAGAGTGCGGCTGGAGCCTTCGTGACCAAGACGGCAACGCGAGACTATCGAGCGGGTAATCCCCAACCTCGTTATGTAGATGTGCCATTAGGCAGTATTAACTCCATGGGCTTGCCCAATGAGGGATTAGCTTATTACCTAGACTATTGCTTAGCGCGCCAGAATCAACAAGCCCTGCAATTCTTGTCGGTGGTAGGCCTAAGTTACGATGAGATTGTTGAGAACCTGCGTACTATAGAGGCCAGTGACTATCAAGGGGTGACAGAATTCAACTTATCATGCCCTAATGTCCCGGGTAAGCCTCAAATCGCCTATGACTTTGAATTGACAGAGCGACTCTTAACAGAAGTCTTTTCCTTCTTCACTAAACCGCTAGGGCTTAAGTTGCCACCTTACTTCGACATTGCCCATTTTGATCAGATGGCAGCGATCCTTAATCGTTTCCCACTGACCTATGTTAACTGCGTCAACTCAATTGGCAATGGTCTCTATATTGATGTCGACAAGGAGCAAGTAGTGATAAAACCTAAAGGAGGGTTTGGCGGCCTAGGCGGAGATTATATCAAACCAACCGCTTTGGCTAACGTGCGGGCCTTCCATCAACGCCTCAATCCATCTATTAAGATTATTGGCACAGGGGGTGTTAGGACCGGACAGGATGTCTTCGAACATATTCTGTGTGGTGCTAGCTTAGTTCAAGTGGGGACGGCACTTCACCAGGAAGGGGTAGGCATCTTTGAGCGCCTAGTCGCTGAATTGGAAGCTATTATGGAAGCTAAAGGCTATACTTGTTTAGAGGATTTCCAAGGCAAATTGCGTGAAATCAATTAAAAATATATTAAAAAACGATTTTATAATTCGATAGAGAGTATGAAATGTTATATTTTTGTTTGGGATATTCTGTTATTACCTATAAACAAGAGTTAATGAGTAGAAAAAATATCGTTGTCTGGCAAAAAAACATATTGACAGTCAGCGGTATTTTTTATATTATATCATAGATAATTTTATCCTCAGAGGGGAAAGGGAGAGAACAGTAAATGAATAAATCCAAAGTGATGGCGCTGGGACTTATGGGGAGTGCCTTTGTCTTGACGGCATGGACTAGTCAGGTAGTGTCCGCGGAGGAAGCGCCAGTAGTTTCCAGTGAAGCAAGTTCTAATGAGGCAACTTCACAAGCAATGCCGGCTGAGCCAGTAATTAGTGAGTCAAGCACTAGCCAAGCTAGTGGGGAAGTAGAAACTGAGAGCGTTGAGGAGAAGACGGCAGAATCGACTAACCCAGCTCAGTCAGTTGATGCGCTAGCAGATTATAAAGCCCTCAAAGCAAACTATGATGTGCAAAAAGAGGCATACGATAACAATCCTAGTGATTTTCAGTCAGTAGAGCGTGCCTTCCAAAGTGTTCAGGCCGCTTATGAGTTGGCTAAGTCGGAATACGACAGTAAAGTTTCTGTCTATGAGGAAGCCATGGCGGCTTATCAAGTGGCCAAATCAGCCTATGATCAAGCCTTAGAGCAGTACAAGCAGGACTCAGTACGCTATCGCCAAGCTAAAGCACAGTATGACATGGATCAAGCGGCTTATCTTAAGGCCAAGACACAATATGACCAAGATTTAAGTAAGTATCGCGCGCAAGAGGCTCAATACCAGAAGGACTTGAAGACCTATCAAGAAGCCAAGGCTAACTATGACCAAGCTCAAAGCAAGTATGTCACCGATAAAGCAGCCTATGATCAAGCTAAAGCGCAGTTTGATAAGGATCAGGCTGCGTATGAAGCTGGATTAGCTGAAGCAGAAGCTAAGAAAAATGAAGAGGGTTATCTCTCTCAACCAATGAGTCAAAGTCTAAATTTTCAATCAGAACCTAATGCGGTACTGACCGTTCAAGATGGTGTGAAGGTCTATGACAAGGATGAGATTAATGCTTTAGTTGCCTCTTGGAATTTAGATGGTACAGCCATGTCTGACTGGGCCAATTTAATGTACTGGAAGAGTGATCTAACAAAGATTGTTCTGGAAAAAGGCAAGCCTGTGACAGCAACTTATAGCAATCTTCAAAATTCGAGCATCAATGGAAAAGCAATTAAGAAAGTTGTTTACACCTATACTTTGAAGGAATCGACTAAGTCAGGTAATCTGATGCCGCTCTTCCTTATTAAAGATCCAACTGAAACAGTCTGGTATTTGGATTTCCATGGAGAAACTCGAATTGGAGTTCAAGTTGATTTTTACGGAGAAGATGGTCAAAAACTAGATATGAATGGAGCCCTAGTTAGCTTCTCCTCTCTAAATGCCTCTAATAATTCCGCTGAATATGTGCGAGGATTTAACGGTCGTTATATCCCGATTACTGGGTCGGCAATTGTTCCTCAAGCTGATACAACAGCTAAAGCAGATCGTTCTATTAACTATGCGAGCGAAGGGTCACGTTGGGATTACGGTGTTTGGGATAAGGCTGATGGGCCATTGTCTTGGTACGGGGCCATTGTAGGACAAGCGCAGGCGAGTGACATCACTTTTGATATTGGTGCTTACAATTCAGGCTCGATTTGGTTCGCATTCAATTCTAAGATTGCGGCCAAAGGTGTCCCTACTAAGCCAGTAGCGCCAGTTGCACCTACTCAACCGATTGCGCCTACTCAACCAACTGCTCCAGTTGCACCGGTAGCGCCACAAGCGCCAACTGCTCCAGTAGCGCCAACTGAGCCTCTTGCTCCAAACGCGCCTCTGGCACCTGAAAAACCAGAACCACCAATTGCACCACAGCCTGTGAGTCAGCCGGTTACACCTCCGTCATCGGAATTGCCACCTAAGACTCCTGAGGATCCGCAAGACAAATTGCCAGAAACTGGTGAGTCAGCCTTTCCTCTGACCTTGTTAGGGACGGGGAGTTTAGCTTTGGCTGCTTGGTTAATTAGAAAACGTCCAAAGACTGATTGCTAAAAATTTACCCTTTACGAGTCTCAGTAGCTCGTAAAGGGTTTTTAGTATTTGACAGGTAATGATTCAGCATGGGGGTTCCTAAGTTGTGTGGTCAGAGGGAGTTAGTGAGGCTTGACAAAAGCCTATAAAATCCGTATAATATTCAGATGCAAGAGTATGCACTTTAGAAAGTAAATGCGGCTTGAAATCTTGTCCAAGCCGGTGTTTGAGGCCTAAACAACATGTAACGTCACTCCGATGAGTTGGTTCTGTTGTCTTTTTTTTGCGCTTCAAAGACCGAAAAATGTCATTTGTCAACAATTATTAATAATTGTAACCTTAATGTAAAGTGGTGTTCTTAGATTATATTATAGGGGTGAATCGCTTGAGTCATATCGTGAAATACGGTAAAAAAGCTGAGCGTCGAAGCTATGCGCGTATCGACGAAGTCTTAGAGTTGCCGAACTTGATTGAAATCCAAACGGATTCCTACAAATGGTTCTTGGATGAAGGGCTAAAAGTGATGTTCGAGGACATTTCGCCGATTGTCGACCATTCGGAGAACTTGGAACTTCATTTTGTAGACTATGAGTTCAAGGAAGCTAAGTATAGCTTAGAAGAAGCTCGTAGCCATGACGCTAACTACTCAAAACCAATCTATGTAACCTTGCGCCTGTTCAACAAAGAGACAGGTGAAGTCAAAGAACAAGAAGTCTTCTTCGGGGACTTCCCAATCATGACCGAAATGGGGACCTTCATTATCAACGGGGCGGAACGGGTTATCGTTTCCCAGTTGGTACGTTCTCCAGGTGTCTACTTCCACGACCGTATGGACAAGAAAGGCCGCCACAGCTATACTTCTACGGTTATTCCTAACCGTGGGGCTTGGTTGGAATTTGAATCAGATGCTAAGGGGATTGCCTACGTCCGCATTGACCGGACCCGGAAGATTCCATTGACTGTCTTGATGCGTGCCTTAGGTTTTGGTTCAGATGACGAGATTTATGATATCTTCGGCCAATCTGAGCTCTTAGACTTAACTATCGAGAAGGATGTTCACAAAAACATTCAAGACTCTCGTACGGAAGAAGCCTTGAAGGACATTTACGAGCGTCTCCGTCCAGGTGAACCTAAGACCGCAGAAAGCTCACGTAACCTCTTGGTTGCGCGCTTCTTCGACCCACGTCGCTATGACTTAGCACCTGTAGGTCGTTATAAGATCAATAAAAAGCTCCACCTCAAGAACCGTTTGGTTGGCTTGACTTTGGCTGAAACCTTGGTTAACCCAGAAACAGGCGAAGTGCTCTTTGAAGAAGGAACGGTCTTGGATCAAGAACGTGTTCAAGCCCTGATTCCATACTTAGAGGCTGGCTTGAATAAGGTAACCCTCTATCCTTCTGAAGATAGTGTGGTAGCTCAACCAATTGATTTACAAATCATCAAAGTTTATTCACCTAAGAACGCCGAGCAAGTGATTAACATCATCGGTAACGGGAACATTGAGAAGATTAAGTGCTTGACGCCAGCTGACATTATTGCGTCAATGAACTACTATCTCTATTTAGACCAAGGAATTGGTGTGACAGATGATATCGACCACTTGGCTAACCGTCGTATTCGTTCAGTCGGTGAATTATTGCAAAACCAATTCCGTATCGGGCTATCCCGGATGGAACGGGTAGTGCGTGAACGTATGTCGCTCCAAGATGTTGCGACCATCACACCGCAACAATTGATTAACATTCGTCCAGTAGTGGCGGCTATTAAGGAATTCTTCGGTTCATCCCAGTTGTCACAATTCATGGACCAAGTTAACCCACTCGGGGAATTGACCCACAAACGTCGTCTGTCAGCCTTAGGGCCTGGTGGTTTGACGCGGGACCGTGCCGGCTATGAAGTGCGGGACGTTCACTACTCTCACTACGGCCGTATGTGTCCAATCGAGACGCCAGAAGGTCCTAACATCGGGTTGATTAACAGCTTGTCTTCTTATGCCAAGATTAACAAGTATGGTTTTATTGAGACGCCTTACCGTAAAGTGGACAAATCGGTTACGCCACACCGTGTCACGACCGAAATTGACTACCTAGCAGCGGACGAGGAAGACTTGTACGTAGTAGCCCAAGCCAACTCTAAACTCAACGAAGACGGGACCTTCGCCAATGACCTAGTTATGGCGCGTTTCCGTTCACAAAACATTGAGGTTAACGTTGACCAAGTAGACTACATGGACGTATCGCCAAAACAGGTTGTCGCTGTCGCGACTGCTAGCATTCCGTTCTTGGAAAACGACGACTCCAACCGGGCCTTGATGGGTGCCAACATGCAACGTCAAGCTGTGCCACTTATTAATCCACAATCCCCACTGATTGGGACTGGGATGGAATATAAGGCAGCACACGACTCTGGGGCTGCGCTCTTATGTAAGCGCGCCGGTGAAGTGGTTTATGTCGATGCTAACAAGGTGCGCGTGCGCACTCCAGAAGGTGAAGTTGACGAATACCGTTTAACCAAGTTTGCACGTTCTAACGCTGGGACCTGTTACAACCAACGTCCAATCGTAGAATTAGGCGACCAAGTTGATGCCTTGGAAATCTTAGCAGATGGTCCATCTATGCAAAATGGGGAGATGGCCCTCGGTCAAAACCCACTGGTAGCCTTCATGACTTGGGAAGGGTATAACTATGAGGACGCGGTTATCATGTCTGAACGTCTGGTCAAAGACGATGTTTATACCTCTATCCACATTGAAGAATATGAATCAGAGTCCCGTGACACCAAGTTAGGGCCTGAAGAAATTACACGCGAAATTCCAAACGTGTCCGAAGATGCCCTCAAGTACTTAGACAAAGACGGGATTATCTGTATCGGGGCGGAAGTAAAAGACGGCGATATCTTAGTTGGTAAGGTAACACCAAAAGGTGTGACCGAGTTGTCTGCGGAAGAACGCTTGCTCCATGCTATCTTCGGTGAGAAGGCGCGTGAAGTACGTGATACTTCCTTGCGTGTGCCACACGGCGGGGGCGGGATTGTCCACGACGTTAAAATCTTTACCCGCGAAGCTGGCGACGAATTGGCACCAGGTGTCAACAAGCTAGTCCGCGTCTACATCGTACAAAAACGTAAAATCAATGAAGGGGATAAGATGGCCGGTCGTCACGGTAACAAAGGGGTTGTCTCCCTTATCATGCCGGAAGAAGATATGCCATTCTTACCAGATGGTACCCCAGTTGATATCATGTTGAACCCATTAGGGGTTCCATCCCGTATGAACATCGGGCAAGTCCTAGAGTTACACTTGGGGATGGCTGCTCGCGAAATGGGCATCAAGATTGCAACACCTGTCTTTGACGGTGCTAGTGAAGAAGATGTCTGGGAAACAGTTAAGGAAGCCGGCTTAGAAGCTGACGCTAAGACTATCTTATATGATGGTCGAACCGGTGAACCATTTGACCGTAAAGTCTCTGTTGGGGTTATGTACATGATTAAGTTGGCCCACATGGTCGATGACAAGTTGCACGCCCGTTCAACAGGTCCATACTCTCTGGTTACCCAACAACCATTGGGTGGTAAAGCTCAATTTGGTGGGCAACGTTTCGGGGAGATGGAAGTTTGGGCCTTGGAAGCTTATGGTGCCGCTTATACCCTGCAAGAAATCTTAACCTACAAGTCTGACGACGTAGTCGGCCGGGTGAAAACCTACGAAGCTATCGTCAAAGGTCAACCAATTCCACGTCCTGGTGTGCCGGAATCCTTCCGCGTCCTAGTTAAGGAATTGCAAGCCTTAGGTTTAGATCTCAAAGTTTTAGATGAACATGATCAAGAAATCGAATTACGCGATGACGACGATGAGGATGAAGTAATTAACTTCAATGCCCTTGACCGCTATAAGGCTGATCAAATGGCCCACCATCATGTAGCAGAAGCTGATGATGAAGGTGAAGAAGCAAAGGCTGAGATCAACTTAGACGACCAGTCAATCGCGGAAGACTTCATCGATTCAGCGGTTGAAGACGAACTCGATTCATTAGACTAAGTTTTAGGAGCCCCTAGCCTAGCTCTTTAGGCTAGGCAGGCAATCCTAACAGAACAATACAAAAGAAAGAGGAGGTCAGCCCTTTGATCGATGTAAATAATTTTGAAGCGATGCAAATTGGCTTAGCGTCTCCAGAAAAAATTCGGAGTTGGTCTTATGGTGAAGTTAAAAAACCAGAAACCATCAACTACCGGACGCTAAAACCAGAAAAAGACGGCTTATTCTGCGAGCGCATCTTTGGTCCAACTAAGGACTGGGAATGTAGCTGTGGGAAGCTCAAACGAATTCGCTATAAGGGTCGGGTCTGCGACCGTTGTGGCGTCGAAGTAACGCGTGCCAAAGTCCGTCGTGAACGGATGGGGCATATTGAGTTGGCAGCGCCTGTCACTCACGTATGGTACTTCAAAGGAATCCCAAGCCGGATGGGCTTGGTCTTGGACATGAGTCCACGACTCTTGGAAGAAGTTATCTACTTCGCTTCATATGTTGTAATCGACAGCGGCGACACCCCATTAGAACGCAAGTCTCTCCTGACTGAAATGGAATACCGTGAGAAAAAACGTGAATACGGGGACCGTTTCTATGCCAAAATGGGGGCAGAAGCCATCAAGGAATTGTTGGATGCCGTTGATTTAGAAGCAGAATGTGCGGAATTGAAGGAAGTGCTCAAGACCGCTACAGGTCAAAAACGGATGCGCGCGATTCGTCGCTTGGACATCTTAGATGCCTTCCGTTTATCAGGTAACAAGCCATCTTGGATGGTCTTGGATGTCCTACCTGTTATTCCACCAGATATTCGCCCTATGGTCCAATTAGAAGGTGGCCGGTTTGCGACAAGTGACTTGAACGATCTCTATCGTCGAGTAATCAACCGTAACAACCGTCTCAAACGTCTTTTGGACTTAGGTGCACCAAACATTATCGTTCAAAACGAAAAACGTATGTTACAAGAAGCGGTCGATGCCTTAATCGATAACGGTCGTCGTGGTCGTGCCGTAACAGGCCCAGGTAACCGCGCGCTCAAGTCTCTCTCTCACATGTTGAAAGGGAAACAAGGTCGTTTCCGTCAAAACCTCTTAGGGAAACGGGTCGACTACTCTGGCCGTTCGGTAATTGTCGTGGGGCCAAACCTCAAGATGTACCAATGTGGTTTGCCAAAAGAAATGGCCATCGAACTCTTCAAGCCTTTCGTTATGAAAGAATTGGTGGAACGTGGCATTGCTGGCAATATTAAGAATGCTAAGCGCATGATTGAAACTCAAGATACTGCCATCTGGCCAGTAATTGAAGAAGTTATCAAGGAACACCCAGTTCTCCTCAACCGGGCACCTACGCTCCACCGTTTGGGGATCCAAGCCTTCGAACCAACCTTGGTTGAAGGTCGTGCAATTCGTTTGCACCCACTGGTCTGTGAAGCCTACAACGCCGACTTTGACGGTGACCAAATGGCCGTTCACGTACCATTGTCTGAAGAAGCTCAAGCTGAAGCGCGCTTGCTCATGTTAGCGGCACAAAACATCTTAAACCCTAAAGATGGGAAGCCAGTTGTTACCCCGTCTCAGGACATGGTCTTGGGGAACTACTACCTGACCTTGGAAGAGGCAGGGCGTATTGGTGAAGGTTTGGTTGTAAGTGACGTCTCTGAAGCAGAGATTGCTTATCAAAACGGCTACGTTCATCTCCACACCCGGATTGCCATTCCTGCTAAGGCTTTAGTTGGTAAGCCATTCACTGATTGGCAAAAGGAACGCTTGATGGTAACGACCGTTGGGAAATTGCTTTTCAACGATATCATGCCATTAGAGTTCCCTTACCTCAATGAGCCTTCACATGAGAACTTAACTGAGAAGACACCAGATAAGTACTTCCTAGAGCCTGGCGTGAATGTACCAGAAGCCATTGCAGCGATGGACTTAGTTCCACCATTTAAGAAGAAAGACTTAGGTCGCATTATCGCGCAAGTCTTCAAACGTTTCAAGATTACCGAAACCTCTGTTATGTTGGACCGCATGAAGAACTTGGGTTACAAGTTCTCAACTCGTGCCGGGATTACCGTAGGGGCGGCCGACGTATTACGTCTGGAATCTAAGGGCGAAATCTTAGAAAAAGCCCACAGCCGTGTTGACAACATTACCAAGCAATACCGTCGTGGTTTGATTACAGACGACGAACGTTACGAATCCGTTATTCGGACTTGGGAACAAGCTAAGGACCAAATTCAAGAAGAATTGCGTAAGTCCTTGCCACGCCTGAACCCAATCGCGATGATGTCTGACTCCGGGGCCCGTGGTAACATCTCTAACTTTACCCAGTTAGCTGGGATGCGGGGGAACATGGCGGCGCCATCTGGTCGAATCATTGAATTGCCTATCACCTCTAACTTCCGTGAAGGTTTGTCTGTCTTGGAAATGTTTATCTCGACCCACGGGGCCCGTAAAGGGATGACCGATACGGCCTTGAAGACCGCCGACTCTGGTTACTTAACTCGTCGTTTGGTTGATGTGGCGCAAGATGTCATCATCCGTGAAGACGATTGTGGTACCGACCGTGGTATGACAGTTCGTGCCATTATGGATGGTAACTCCGTCATTGAATCGCTGGAAGAACGTTTGATTGGGCGTTACGCACGTAAAACGGTTCGTCACCCAGAAACTGGCCAAGTATTAGTAGAAGCTAACCACATTATTACGGAAGACATGGCAGATGCCATCGTGGCAGCAGGGATTGAAGAAGTAACCATTCGTTCAGTCTTCACCTGTGATACCAACCACGGGGTATGTAAGAAGTGTTATGGTCGCAACTTAGCGACTGGTTCTGAAGTGGAAGTCGGCGAAGCAGTGGGTACCATTGCCGCTCAATCCATCGGGGAACCTGGTACCCAGCTGACCATGCGTACCTTCCACACCGGTGGGGTTGCGGGTGGTGGCGATATCACTCAAGGTTTGCCACGTATCCAAGAAATCTTCGAAGCTCGTCATCCAAAAGGGCAAGCAACGATTACTGAAGTGGCTGGGATTATTGAATCGATCGTTGAGAAAGAATCCGACCGTAGCCGTGACATCACGGTTAAGGGTGTGACGGATACCCGCACTTACAATGTACCTTACACTTCCCGTCTCAAGGTTGCGGAAGGCGACAGCGTAGAACGTGGTCAAGCCTTAACTGAAGGTTCAATCGATCCTAAGGAATTACTCCGCGTAACCGATGTCTTGACCGTAGAAAACTACTTGCTCCGCGAGGTTCAAGCAGTTTACCGTGGTCAAGGGGTAGAAATCGGCGACAAACACGTCGAAGTAATGGTTCGTCAAATGTTGCGTAAGGTTCGCGTTATGGACCCTGCTTCAACTGACATCTTGCCAGGTGCCTTACTGGATATCTCAGACTTCGCCAAGGCCAACACCAACGCTATTCAAGCCGGTGAAGTGCCAGCGACAGCTCGTCCAGTCCTCATGGGGATTACCAAGGCCGCCTTGGAAACTAAGTCCTTCATCTCTGCTGCATCCTTCCAAGAGACGACTCGTGTCTTGACTGATGCTGCTATCCGCGGTAAGAAAGACGCTCTTCTTGGTCTTAAGGAGAACGTTACAATTGGTAAGTTGATTCCAGCCGGGACCGGGATGACCCGTTACCGTAAGTTGGAAACCAACATTCAACCACCTGTTGTCGAAGCGGAAGACGAAGACATTGAATTAGAAAATCAAGCACCTGCTAAGGCCTAGACCTTCAAGTGCTAAGCCAATAGGCTGGGAAGATACCCAGCCTATTTTTTACGCTGAAAAATCATGAAATTTTTTAGAAATATCAAGCTATGAGGCAGAATATTGCACGAAAGATAATGGAACCGATTCTGGGGAAGTTCCGAAAAGATTCATTAAAAAGCGAATAATACGGCGCAAAAATCATTTAATTTTCGAGTATGCCAGTGTTATTTTGTGGGTGATATGCTATAATAGAGGCAAAGGGAGGTGCTCATATGGTAACAAAAGAGCTGATTCAACAACGCGCCGTTTTTCTAAGTGCCCTTTGTCGAGATTTGGAGCAGGAGCCCTGGGTGAGAGGTTTTTTTCTAGCTGGCCACACGCTTCAAGGTCAGGACGATCCCTACTCAGATATCGATCTCCGTCTCATTGTCATCGACAAAAAAGCCAAACGTCAAGTCTATGAATGGTTGGCGACCTGGTCACCTGATTTGCTCTTTATTGAAGAGTTGAATGACGTCAATGCCTCCTTTTACTTTGAGCATTTTATCAAGTTGAAAGTGCTGGCCTACTATGCTTCGGAACTTGAGCCAAGTATCTGGTTCAAACAAATTCAAGTCGTTTGGGACCCGGAAGGCATAATTGAACCGATGCGCCAATCTTCTTTGGCCTTGGAATTGTCAGTCAATCAGGCTATGATTGACCACTATCTGACCAAGTACTATGCCCACCTGCATACACTATGTCGAGGCATGATGCGAGGCGAGATTAACTACTGCATGCAATGTATCTTGATGATGCGAAATATTCTGTCGGCCCTCTGGTGCCTAGAAAAGGGCCACTTGCCCAACGATATTGGCGACTGGTCTCGCTATGAAGGCGCCCGCTCAGTTCTCAGCCAAGCCCAACAGCAATGGATGCAGAAGGTGATTTCGCTGGACAAGCAGTCGGTCCGTCATTTCTGTTTGGATGCCAATCAACAAATCAAACAGGTTTTGGTACGTTTTGGCTATGATACCCACCAGTTTGATCGGCTGACCCTCCATGTCTTGGAAGAAACTCACTAATTGGCTTATTCTCTTACGCCCACCTAGCTTGCTAGGCCAATCGGATGCCCCCGTATTGGTCCGCCAGCTAGGTGGTTTACTTGTCTCCCGCTATTTTTGTCTGCTTAGGTGAAAAAGTCATGACATTTAGGCTTTTTTCAGGTACAATAAAGACGTATGGGCTTTTTTGATAAGAGCCGTCAAGACAGCACTAGGAGGAAATTAAATGACTGAACAACATCAAGATGTCCAGGCTGAACTTAACGACCAGCTTTTGGTTCGTCGTGAGAAAATGGCCCAAATGGCAGAAGCGGGCGTGAACCCTTTTGCAGCGGGCTTTAGCCGGGACCATTTATCTGCCCAAATCTTGCACGCCTACAGTGAGATTGATAAAGAAGCCTTAGAAGAAAAGAAAATCCCGGTTCGTGTGGCCGGCCGTATGGTCTCCAAACGTGGAAAGGGTAAGGCTGGTTTTGCCCATCTCTTAGACATGGATGGCAAGATTCAAATCTACGTCCGCCAAGATTCAGTAGGTGAAGAGAGCTACCAATGGTTTAAGGCGGCAGACTTAGGCGACATTGTCGGCGTTGTCGGCTATGTCTTCAAGACCAATACAGGCGAACTTTCGGTCTTCGCTCAAGAATTCCATCCCCTAACCAAGGCTTTACGTCCTCTGCCAGATAAATACCATGGCTTAACCAATGTAGAACAACGTTACCGTCAACGTTATTTGGACCTTATTAGTAACGAAGAAAGCCGCGAACGCTTTATCTTGCGTTCTAAGATTGTGCGCGAAATCCGCCGTTTCTTAGATGACCAAGGCTACTTGGAAGTTGAAACGCCAGTTCTGCATACCATCGCAGGTGGGGCAACCGCTCGCCCATTCGTAACCCACCACAATGCCTTGGATATGGAGCTCTATCTCCGCATCGCGACTGAGTTGCACCTCAAACGCTTGGTAGTTGGTGGGATTGAGAAGGTTTATGAGTTAGGGCGGATCTTCCGTAATGAAGGGATTGATACCACCCACAACCCAGAATTTACGACCATCGAATGTTATACGGCTTACCAAGTTTATACAGATGTCATGGACTTGATTGAAGGCATGCTGAAGAATGTAGCTGAGCGTGTCCTCAACAAGACTAGCTTGGAGTATCACGGTCACACCATTGAGTTAGGTCAACCTTGGGCGCGTCGCCATATGGTAGACTTGATTAAGGAAGTTACAGGTGTGGACTTCTGGCAAGCTATGGACTTCGACCAAGCCAAAGCTTTGGCTAAAGAGCATGGTGTGGAACTCAACGACCACGACACCACTGTGGGTCATGTCATCAACGCCTTCTTCGAAGAGCACTGTGAAGATAAGTGTATCCAACCAACCTTCGTTTACGGACACCCAGTGGAAGTATCACCATTGGCGCGTAAGAACGAAGAAGACCCACGCTTCACTGACCGTTTTGAGCTCTTTATTGTAGGGAAAGAATACGCCAACGCCTTCACAGAGTTGAGCGATCCAATTGATCAACGTCAACGTTTTGAAGCGCAAATGGAAGAAAAGAACAAGGGTAACGATGAGGCTCAACCAATGGATGATGAGTTCATTGAAGCGCTGGAATATGGGATGCCACCAACAGGCGGTTGGGGCTTAGGGATTGACCGTCTGGTAATGCTCTTCACGGGCGCTACCGCTATCCGCGACGTCCTCCTATTCCCAACCATGCGCCACCATTCATAAAATAAGTGTGTCAAAAGAGGACTTCTATATAAGTCCTCTTTTTTTACTTGAAGTAAGAGGAGGGTTTAACGAATCTACTTGGAAATTAGCGCTATAAACACGATAGTTAGGAGCTTTACCCGCACTCAAGAATACCCTTACAAAAAATAGTTGACACGAGTCAAAAATGCGTGTAAAATGAATTCGTAAACAATTGTTAGCGTTTTCTGTTTTGAGGAGGAGTATTGATGAAGGACACATTATTTCATCAACGGTTAAGAGAAAAAGGATTCTTAATCTTAACCCATCGTGGTATGAGAGGAGGAAACATCCCTGAAAATACGATAAAGTCTACTCAGTTGGCCTATCAGTTAGGCTCAGATTTAGTAGAGGTAGATATTGCTCGTTCTAAAGATGGGGTCTACTATTTGTTCCATCATAACAACGAGAAAAGATTACTAGGGGTAGAAAATGGCTCGTTAGAAAAATTGACTAGCGCTGAGATTGATGCACTCGCTTATTTGAATGGGATTGGTGATGATTCGGGATATCATCTAGAGAAGCTGAGTGATTTTCTTGCTTGGTTGCCAGCTGATGGGCTGGTAAACATTGACCGTTCATGGTTTTATTGGGACGACCCAGCTTTTATGAGACTATTTGTAGATACACAAACACTAGATCGCGTATTCTTCAAAAGTCCACTAGAAGATGAACTGTTGGATAAGTTGAATTCGCATAGACTCGATGTGTTTTACATGCCGATTTTACGCGAACAAATGGACATGTCCTATTTTGATGCTTATCCTTATGTTCATTGTATTGGAGCGGAGTTATTGCCGACAGAGGAAAATTCACCTCTGCTTGCTGCTGATTGGCGATCTTCGCTCCGTGAAGCTGGATACCTAGTGTTACTTAACGGTATTAATATTGGAGTAAGACACAATCTTTTTTATCAATTTGACGAGGACCAAGCCGTTCTCAATCCATCAGAGGGATGGGGACATATTGTGGCACATCGTCCAGATGTTATTCAAACAGACTGGCCATTTCTGCTCGCAGCTTATCGCCAGAACTGCCAAAAATAAGGAGGATTAAAATGTTTAAGAAGTTAAAGATGTTGTTTGCTGGGTTAGCAGTATTCTCAACGGTTGCAAGTGTTACTGCAGTTCAAGCTGAAGCAGACAAGTCGCAAGAGCTCGTTGTTTACTCGAATGCAGTATCTAGCGGACGTGGCGATTGGTTAATTGAAAAAGCTGCAGAAGCAGGGTTTAAAATTAAAATTGTTGAAGTTCCCGGTGGGGAGATTGCTGATAGATTAATTGGGGAAAAAAATAATTCAATTGCAGATGTAACTTTTGGCTTAAATGTTATCGAATATAATAAGCTTAAAAAAGAAGATGTTTTGAAACCATATAAGCCGGCTTGGGCAGATGAAGTAACTGAGGGGCTCGCAGACCCAGACGGAAACTATTGGCCAATTACGGTCGTGCCATTGGTTTTGATGGGGAATGAATCGCAAACTATGCCGAAAGACTGGACTGATTTAACAGATCCTAAGTATAAAGATCAGTACGGGATTTTTGCTCTCTCAGGTGGGACGCCAAAAATGATTTTGGCTAGTATCCTAGCGCGTTACGCAGACAAAGATGGTGAGCTTGGAGTATCAGAAGAAGGATGGGAAGTAGTTAAGAAATATATTCAAAATGCCCATATCTATACTGAAGGGGAAGATCACCGCACCGCCATTATTGAAGGTAAGTACAAGTACGGTCAAATGTGGGGGAACGGCTTACTTCAACTAGAGAAAGAACGCAACGTTAAAATGCAATTTATGCAACCAGAAATCGGGATGCCTTTCGTTTCTGAACATTTAGGGATTGTTAAAAACTCTAAGAAAGCAGAATTAGCTGAGGAATTCATCAATTGGTTCGGTAGCGCCGAAACACAATTGGCTTGGAGCAATCAATTCGGTACAATTCCTGCGAATAAAAAGGCTTTGGAAAAAGCTCCAGATTACGTTAAAGAGTTTGCTTCAAAGACTAAACAACAAGATATTGACTGGGAATTTGTTGGTCAACACATTGACCAATGGGTAGAAAAGGTTACCCTAGAATTTATCCAATAATCAACGTTTAGGCTATAAACAAGAAGAGGAGATTACACAATGATCAAGTTCACAGATATCCAAATCAGTTATGGTGATTTTGTGGCTGTGGACAACCTGAATTTAGAGATTCAAGAAGGTGAATTTTTCACCTTCTTGGGCCCTTCAGGTTGTGGCAAGTCAACGACCTTGCGCGCCCTGGTGGGCTTTAATATTCCAACGCGCGGTAAGATTGAAGTAGGAGGCCGAGATGTCACACGATTAGAGCCTGAAGCCCGAGAGATTGGGATTGTCTTCCAGTCATATGCCCTCTTCCCAACTATGACAGTATACGAAAATATTGCTTTTGGTCTCAAAGTCAAGAAGATGAAACCGGAAATTATCCGTGAGAAAGTAAATGAAGTTGCTAAGAAAATTAAGATTACCGAGAAGCAATTGCAGCGCAATGTCTCGGAACTATCTGGGGGACAACAACAACGTGTGGCGCTAGCGCGTGCACTTGTTTTAGAGCCTAAGATTCTCTGCCTTGATGAACCTCTATCCAACTTAGATGCTAAGCTTCGGGTTGATTTGCGTAAGGAACTCAAGAGGCTCCAAAAGGACTTCAAAATTACGACTTTGTATGTTACGCATGATCAAGAAGAGGCCTTGACACTTTCTGACCGCATAGCCGTTTTCGATAACGGGAAAATTGAACAAGTCGGGACACCGAGTGAAGTTTATAACGCATCTCAAACAGAGTTTGTTTGTGACTTTATTGGAGACAACAATCGTCTTGATGAGGGCACGATGCTGATGCTAAGCCAATCTTCAGGCCATACCTTTAAGGATAAGGCCGGCTATATTAGATTGGAACGTGTACGTTTCAATCGAGACTATCCAAATGATGTGGAGACTAAAGGGGTTGTCTTGGATATGGAATTTGATGGTATTCTTCTCAAGTACACCGTCAAATTAACCAATGGGAAGCATATTCATATTATAGATAAAAATGATGGATTCTCTAAACGTGAGATTGGGTCTGAAATTTCTGTCTTTATGAATCCTGCAGATATTCTGCAGTTTTAGGAGGTACTCCTATGAAATTCGACCGTAAAATCGTACAGAAGATTGCTTTGCGCTTATTGCTAGTTTGGCTGATTCTGGCCTTTATTGTCTTGCCTAACTTTAATTTGCTCTATACAGTCTTCGTCAATAACGGACAAGTATCCTTTAGAGCGATTGAAAAAGTCCTGAAATCTGAACGAGCTCTAAAGAGTATTTTTAATAGTTTTATTTTAGCATGCTCTATGGTGGTCACTATTAATGTGGTAGGGACTTTAGTAGTTCTATTTACCGAGTACTGGGATCTGAAAGGGGCAAAAATGCTTAAGATAGGCTATATGACCTCTTTGATATATGGTGGGGTTGTCTTAGTTACTGGCTACAAATTCCTATATGGGGATACTGGCTTCTTAACTAATGCGATGGCAAGCTTTATTCCGGGATTTAATCGGCAATGGTTTGTAGGATTCGCAGCTGTACTCTTTGTAGCAACTTTTTCTAGTACTTCCAACCATATTATGTTTTTAACTAGTGCAGTTCGAAACGTAGACTACCACACGATTGAAGCAGCGCGAAATATGGGGGCTAAGCCTTTCACAGTTTTCTGGAAGATAGTTTTACCAACCCTGAAACCAACTCTTTTTGCCTTGACGATCTTTACTTTCTTATCGGGGCTATCGGCAGTTTCGGCGCCGCTGATTGTAGGGGGAGCGGACTTCCAAACCATTAACCCTATGATTATCACTTTTGCCAAGTCTAGTAGTTCAAAAGATATTGCAGCGGTCTTAGCAATTTTCTTAGCTATTATGACAATTACACTTCTAGTAGTACTAAGTCGTATTGAGCGGAATGGGAATTACATCTCAATAAGCAAGACGAAGGCTCGACTCAAAAAGCAAAAGATTGAATCTCCTCTGTGGAATGCAATTGCTCATTTAGTGGCATATGTTCTGTTCTTAATCTATATGCTACCGGTAGTGCTAATTATCTTGTTCTCCTTCCAAGACCCAGTGGCTATTGAAAAAGGGCAACTTGATTTTAGTAATTTCACCTTGAAAAACTATAGCCAACTCTTTACCAATGCGGAATCTTTTATGCCATATGTAGTCAGCATTGTGTATGCTGCTTTGGCTGCAGTGATTGTGACGCTCTTGGGGGTTGTTATTGCCCGGTTAGTTCATAAGGCTGAGTACAAAGTAGACAAGCTATTTCAATGGGGCGCTTTAATGCCATGGATTTTGCCAAACACCATGATTGCTGTAGCCTTTCTCTTTTATTTCAATAACCCGCAAGCTGTTGTATTCAATCGAGTGCTGATTGGAACCTTGGCGATTATGCTAATTGCATATGTAGTAGTGAAAATGCCATTCTCATATCGGATGACGAGGGCTGCTTTCTTCAGTATTGATAATAATATGGAAGAGGCCGCTAAGAGCATGGGGGCGTCAACCTTCTATACCATGACGCGGGTGATTATTCCATTCTTGCTACCGGTGCTCATGTCAGTAATGGCGCTCAATTTTAATTCTCTGTTAGCGGATTACGACCTATCCGTTTTCCTTTACCATCCGCTTTTCACTCCGTTGGGAATTGTCGTGCGGTCGGCAAGTACGGAAACGGCTACGACTAGTGCCAAGGCCATGATTTTCGTCTATACAGTGGTCTTAATGATTATGACATCAACCTCACTATACTTAACGCGTACTAAGGATCGGAAACCACCGAAGAAGCTACGTAAGTAATTGGCGATTGGTTCAGTAATATGAGCGATAAATCGGCATAACTGCAGCTGTAGTTATGCTGATTTTTTCATAAGTGCGTGCTATAATTTGTGTTAGTGAGGTGATGGGAATGGCAACGATGGATGATATTGCGCGCAAAGCTGGCGTATCACACGGGACGGTTTCGAATGTATTAAATAAGCGCGGGAATGTGAGCGCTAAGAAAATTAAGCTGGTTGAGGATGCTGCTAGAGCATTAGGATATTATGTCAACGAGTCAGCGCAAACCTTACGTAAGGGGATGTCAAAGGTTATCCATTTGATTATCCCATTTGAATTGAGACGAAAATATGATTCCTTTGTTTCTGGTGCCTATCTCGCTATAAGTGGCACCGACTATAAAATTGAGTTGACCTATTTTCGGATGCGTCAAGACTTAGATAATCTTGTAGAACAGTTGGCTACTGCAATACCGAGCGCAATTTTTTGCCTTGGGGCGGCGCCGAAGCAGGCAATTTTGGACAATTATAAAGCTGACACCCCTTTACTTTTGGTAGACTGTCTAATAGCAGAGCAACCTCTATCCTCTCGCGTATACTATATCGATTTTAATCAGGAGACGGTTGGTCATATGCTAAGAGCTTGGGTTGATGGGAACCAGCGAGTGGTTGTATTGAGCGATCGGCAGGGCTTTCAGGTCGCCTATGAATCTTTAATTCAGTCACTTTTACCTGAAAGTGAGATAACTGTCATTGGAATTGAAGGAGATTATAAGTGGATTGAACTAGCCGATATACTCGACGACTTGACAGAAAATGACATAGTAGTTGCATTGAGCCCTAGTTACAAGGAGCAGCTGGAAGAGCTGAGTAATTGGTTGTATTTACCGCTTAAGTGCCCTGTGATTGTACTAGGTGAACTTACACCCTTTCACGAGTGTCCAGGTGGCGTATTAAACTTGAAGCAACTAGGATATCGCGCCCTACAACAAGTATGTCAACAAGTTTATCAATCTGAAATTTTGCCAGTCGATATTCCGGTCGTTTCTAGCCCGTTAATATTGGAAGAAAGCAAACCATTACGCTTTCTAACCATTGGGACGCCAATGACTCAAGCAATTAAAAAGATTGCACAGCGCTATGAAAAAGTGTGTGGAGTTCCCGTTCAGGTTGAAGAATTGGGCTACGAGGCTATGTATGACCTCCTAAATCAATATGGACCGATTGATGCAGATATTGTCCGTTTGGATATAGCGGGAATGCGAAGTGTGGATTGGTCCGCATTTGCTCGCTTAGATTCTATACCTCAAGTGGCAAGGATTAACCAATCTCTAATAGAAGGGATTCCTAAGGAGTACACCCATGTGTCAGGATATCAGTACGCCTTGCCGCTAGATATCAGTTTGCAAATGTTGTTCTACCATAAGCAGTTTTTTGAAGATAAATTAATACAACGAGAGTATTTTGAACGTTATCGAGAGCAATTAGCAGTGCCAACGACTTTTGCGGCTTTTGACCGAATTAGCCAATTCATACAGGAAGCTCAATTTAAGAAAGGGCTCGTGGGGCATTCGCTTATCCAGGGTGGCCCCTTAATTACCTATGCAGACTTCGTTCCGCGTTTACTAGAGAAAGCCCATCAGTTAGATGAAACCACACCTGACACGGAAATCTTCTTAGAGTGTTTAAAAGCATATCGAGAGAGTCTTGCGAATAGCGCGCAGGTTTTCGATGGTTGGTGGGGAGATGCGGCAGCAAACTTTGCCAGTGGGCATTCTGTTATGGAAATTATTTTCTCCAACTACGGGAGTGATTTAGTAGGGAGTGCGTCGCATTTCCATTCGAGTGATATTGGTGTTTCAGCCATTCCAGGAGGGCGCCCACTCTTAGGTGGTGGAGTACTTTGCGTGTCTAAACTTGCTATTAAACGTCCAGAAGTAGGACACTTTCTTGAGTGGCTCTATAGTGATGAAGTAGCCAAACCTCTTGCATTACTAGGTGGGCTATTGCCAACTAGTTCAGTTGTCGATGATCCTGTTATCCAAGCTGAATACCCGTGGTTAAGTCAATTAAGGGCCAACCTTCAGACCGGTTCTCGCTTTGGGATATGGGCAGAAGAGTATGCCTTACAAAATGAAGTGAATCTAGGTGCTGCGGTAGCGCAAGCCTTAGAAAAGCAAAGAAAGAAGGAATAAAGTGGATTATCAAGTGGTTAGTCTACGACTTTTTATGGCGATTCTGTGCGCCGGATTAATAGGATATGACCGGCAGAAGAAGAACCGACCAGCTGGTTTGCGGACTCATATTTTGGTATGTATTGGTGCAACAACAATTTCGATGATTCAAGCAGCTGTTTTCTATGAAAAATTACAAGTGCATCCAGAGATTAACGTTGACCAAGTAAGGCTACTTGCGCCTATAGTCAGTGGGATTGGTTTTCTCGGTGGTGGAACTATTATTGTTACTAAACAACGTGTTGCGGGATTGACTACAGCGGCCTCGCTGTGGACGACAGCTGGTATGGGGATTGCTATCGGGATGGGGTATTATGAGATTGCCATCTTGACTTGTGTGGCAGTTATGTTTTCGCTCACTGTGATTCGGCGTATTGTCCATATGCCCAATGTCAAGCGACTAGAAATTAAGTATATTCATCGGGTAGCAACTAAGGAGTTTCTGACTAAATTCTTTGAGTCCCGAGGGATTGAACTAACGGATATTCTATTTGATGTAGAAAACTCAGAAGGACGACGACTTTACCGAAACATTTTTACAGTCCATGTCCCTGAAGAATTGTCTCTGCCCCAATTAATTGAAGAATTGGCTACTCACCCGGATATCCGAAAAATACATTTGGTATCTATATCAGAATAAGTAATTTAGCGACTGAGTGAGTTGTGCTTAGTCGTCTTTTTGTGCTCTAAAATGAACAGATTTAAAGTAGGTATGGATATTTATGATGTAAAACATGTTATAATAGTAGAAAAGGACTGGGAGGCGAGCAAGATGCGCAGTGAAGTCATGTGGCAGGATTTTTGTAGGCGTCAGGGGCTGGTGACGGATACACCCTACGAGGCTTTTAGTTTTGGTGGACCGGGCAGTGCCATTGCGGACCCCTTGGCTCAGCTGGTCTTGGCGGGCAAGAAGACGGCCACCTGTTCAGCCAAATTGCTCTATGAGGTGGAGGATGAGCCTCTGCCGGAAGTTGGAAGCTATAGCGTCATTCTGGATAGCCGTAACCAGGCTCAATGTGTCATTCAGACTACGGGGGTGGTCACCATACCCTATGAAGAAGTAACCGAAGCCTGGGCTAGAAAAGAAGGAGAGGGAGACCTTAGCCTAGAATATTGGCGCCAGGCCCACTGGTCTTTCTTTGAAGCAGAGTTTCGCTTGGTCGGTCAGGTTTTTACCCCTGACCAGGAACTGGTATTCGAAGAGTTCCAGCTAGTTTATCGCTTGCCAGAGGCGAGCTTAGGCTGATTTGCCGACTCAAAAATCAAGCCAGGAAAAGACCAATATATCATATATGATATATTGGGAAAAATAAGGAGGAGAAAGAATGGAATTTGTAAGAACAGAAAGAGGCTTTGAAGGCTATAATGCAGCGGGAGAGGTCGTGGCTGAGATTACTTATCGGCCGACAGAGGATCCCAAGGTGGTCATTGCCGACCATACTTTTGTGGACGATAGTTTGCGTGGCCAGGGTGTCGCCCAAGAACTACTGGACACCTTAGTGGCGGCTATGAGGGCTGAAGGCAAGAAGATTAAGGCAGAATGCTCTTATGTAGTAGCCAAGTTCCAACGCGACTCGCAGTATGATGCGGTCAATGCCGATAAGGACTAGTCAGATGTCAGAAGTATGGGAACTAGTCGATGTCAATAAGCAATTGACTGGCATCAGGCATTTGAGGGGGCAAGAAGCCCTCATCCCACCAGGTCATTATCATCTGGTGGCGCGCGTTTTGGTAATGGATGCAAAGGGTCAGATTCTACTGACCCAGCGTAGTCATGGTAAGGCTCATTATCCTAATTATTGGGAATTTGGCGCCAATGGCTCTGTTTTGGCAGGCGAAAGCTCGGAACTTGCTGCTTGTCGCGAGTTGTGGGAGGAGACAGGGATTAAGGTGTCGCACCATGACTTGGTCTGGTTGGAAGACTATCGCTATGACAATTGGTGGCTAGATATTTACGGAATTGTTTTAGCGGATCAGGCGCCTGCCCTTGTTTTGGACCCAGAGGAAAACCAGGACTGGCTTTGGCTTGCGCCAGACCAGTTGGAGGAATGGCAGGCCAAACTTGTGCCGGGCGACTGGGAACGTTGGCAGGCAGTTGCCAGCAAGTTGTTAGCATTGAGAGAGGAGGTTGACAAATGAAGATTAAACTAGGTCAGCCTTTGAGCCAGGCCACACTAGCAGAATGGGGTTTTGAAAATGGCCAGGCGCGACATGTCTTGGCCGAAGGGGAATTTGAGCTTCATATGACCATATCAGACCAGGAGCTAGAACTGGTGGTCTATGATTTGGCCATGGAGGAACCCTACACCTTGTTTGAGGTAGTCAGTGCCAGTGGGGCGCTGGTAACAGCCCTCCGCCAGCAAGTAGATGAGATTATCAATCGGATTTTAGGCCAGCAAATTCAAGACAATCCGCTAGTAGAGCGCTTGGTGGATCATGTGGCGACGACTTACGGGCTGGCACCAGCCCATCCCTTTAAGCGCCATCCGGAAATAATAGGCTTTAAGGTGCCGACGGTTGATAAGCTATTTGGCATCTTCTTGCCGGTCGACTATTGCCGACTGGATAAAACGAGTACGCGAACTGACCAGGTGCTGGTGCTTAATCTCAAGGGCCAGCCCGACCAAATTCTTGAGCGCATCGATAACTGCCGCTATTTCCCTGCTTATCACATGAACAAGAAACATTGGTTTAGTGTCTTACTAGATGCACAGACGGATTGGGATCAGCTGACCAGTATGTTAGCGGAAAGCTATCGCTTAGTTAAGAAATAAGGACATAAGAAGCCCTGCTTATGAGTAGGGCTTTTTGCTTTTCACAGGACTGCTCAAAAAAATCAAGCCAATCGCAAAAAAAGTCGCCATACCCCCTTGACGAAAGCGAATTTTATTGGTACATTAGTAGAGGTGTTTTTATACGAGATTCCTGAAATTCAGTCGTGCTGACTGGTATAGAAGCAACATTATTATTTTTCCATAAAAATGGCACACTTGGATGTGTGGACTAGATTAAAGCAAAGGGAGGAGGAGCTTGGATGCCAACTATTAACCAATTAGTTAATAAACCTCGTAAAACCAAAGTCGTTAAGTCAAACTCACCAGCATTAAACAAAGGGTACAACAGTTTCAAGAAGACCCAAACGAACAACAACTCTCCACAAAAACGTGGGGTATGTACTCGTGTGGGGACCATGACACCGAAGAAACCTAACTCAGCTTTACGTAAATATGCCCGTGTACGTTTGTCTAACTTGATGGAAGTGACAGCTTACATTCCAGGGATCGGTCACAACTTACAAGAACACAGCGTTGTTTTAATCCGCGGTGGTCGTGTAAAAGACTTACCAGGGGTACGTTACCACATCGTTCGTGGTGCGCTTGACACTGCTGGTGTTAACGATCGTAAACAAGGCCGTTCTAAATACGGTACCAAACGTCCTAAAGGCTAAGAGCCTCATCATTAAACATTCAGAAAGGAGGATTTTGAATGCCTCGTAAAGGTGCAATCGCAAAACGCGAAGTTTTGCCAGATCCACTCTACAATTCAAAATTAGTTACTCGCACAATTAACCGTTTAATGCTCGATGGTAAACGCGGTAAAGCTGCTACTATCTTATATGCTGCTTTTGATATCGTGCGCGAACAAACCGGTCAAGACCCAATGGAAGTTTTCGAACAAGCAATCGAAAACATCATGCCATTATTAGAAGTTAAAGCTCGCCGTGTTGGGGGTTCTAACTACCAAGTACCAGTTGAAGTACGTCCAGAACGTCGTTACACCTTAGCCATCCGTTGGTTGGTAAGCTACTCTCGCTTACGTGGTGAAAAGACCATGGAATTACGTTTAGCGCGTGAAATCATGGATGCAGCTAACAACACTGGTGCATCAGTTAAGAAACGCGAAGACATGCATAAAATGGCAGAAGCCAACAAAGCATTCGCTCATTACCGTTGGTAAGATTTTCAGTCATATCACTAGCTGTTATAAGCTAGTGGTTTTTGACTACTATGCACACTCTCAAAATAACTGAAAAGGGGTAAAACAAAAAGATGGCAAAAAGAGAATTTTCGCTAGAGAAAACTCGTAATATTGGTATCATGGCCCACATCGATGCTGGTAAAACCACCACGACTGAACGTGTCTTGTACTATACCGGCCGTATCCACAAAATTGGTGAAACCCACGAAGGGGCTTCCCAAATGGACTGGATGGAGCAAGAACAAGAACGTGGGATTACCATCACCTCTGCCGCAACTACTGCGCAATGGGCTAACCACCGGATCAACATCATCGACACACCAGGGCACGTGGACTTCACTGTCGAAGTAGAACGTTCTCTCCGGGTTCTTGATGGTGCCGTTGCCTTATTGGATGCTCAGTCTGGGGTAGAACCTCAAACTGAAACCGTATGGCGTCAAGCTACCACTTACGGTGTTCCTCGTTTGGTCTTCATCAACAAGATGGACAAGATTGGTGCGGACTTCTTATACTCTGTAAGAACCTTGCACGAACGCTTACAAGCAAACGCTCATCCAGTTCAATTACCAATTGGTGCTGAAGATGAGTTCTCAGGTATCATTGACTTAGTGGAAATGAAAGCCTACAACTACACTAACGACTTAGGGACTGACATTGAAGAAATCGAAATCCCAGGTGACTTACAAGATTTAGCTGAAGAATGGCGTACTAAGTTAGTTGAAGCAGTTGCTGAAACTGACGAAGAACTCATGATGGCTTACTTGGAAGGCGAAGAAATCGACGTACCTACTTTGAAAGCAGCAATCCGTAAAGCAACTGTTGCAGCGGACTTCTACCCAGTATTCTGTGGTTCTGCCTTCAAGAACAAAGGGGTTCAATTAATGTTGGATGGGGTTATCGACTACCTTCCATCTCCATTAGACGTTCCAGCTATCAAAGGGATTGACCCAGATACTGGCGCTGAAGTTGAACGTCATGCTAACGACGAAGAGCCATTCTCTGCTTTGGCCTTCAAAGTTATGACTGACCCATTCGTAGGTCGTTTAACCTTCTTCCGTGTCTACTCTGGTACTTTACAATCCGGTTCTTACGTTCAAAACGCTACTAAAGGCAAACGTGAACGTGTCGGCCGTATCTTACAAATGCACGCCAACCACCGTCAAGAAATTCCTGAAGTATTCTCAGGTGACATTGCGGCAGCAGTTGGTTTGAAAGACACTACTACTGGGGACACTCTCTGTGACGAGAAGAACGAAGTAATCCTCGAGTCTATGGAATTCCCAGATCCAGTTATCGAAGTAGCGATTGAACCTAAGTCAAAAGCTGACCAAGATAAGATGGGTGTAGCCTTACAAAAATTGGCTGAAGAAGACCCAACCTTCCGTGCTTACACTAACCAAGAAACTGGTGAAACAGTTATCGCTGGTATGGGTGAGTTACACTTGGATATCATCGTTGACCGTATGCGTCGTGAATTCAAGGTAGAAGCTAACGTGGGTGCGCCACAAGTTTCTTACCGTGAAACCTTCCGTTCTGCAACTCAAGCAGAAGGTAAGTTCGTTCGTCAGTCTGGTGGTAAAGGTCAATACGGTCACGTATGGATCGAATTCACACCAAACGAAGAAGGTGCTGGTTTCGAATTCGAAAACGCAATCGTCGGTGGTGTGGTTCCTCGTGAATACATCCCAGCGGTTGAAGCTGGTTTGAAAGACGCTATGGAAAATGGTGTCCTCGCAGGCTTCCCAATGGTAGACATCAAAGCTAAGCTTTACGATGGTTCTTACCACGATGTCGACTCTTCTGAAACTGCCTTTAAGGTAGCGGCGTCCTTAGCACTCCGTGCAGCTGCTAAGAAAGCTAACCCAAGCATCTTGGAACCTATGATGGCAGTTGAAATTACTGTGCCTGAAGAATACTTCGGGGACGTTATGGGTCACGTGAACTCTCGTCGCGGTCGCGTTGAAGGTTCTGAAGTACGCGGTAACGCTCAAATCGTTAAAGGTATGATTCCATTGTCTGAAATGTTCGGTTACGCAACTACCTTGCGTTCTGCAACTCAAGGGCGTGGTACCTTCTCTATGACCTTCGACCACTATGAAGATGTGCCGAAGTCAATCGCAGAAGAAATCATCAAGAAATACGGCGGCAAGTCAGAAGAGTAATCTGACCGGACTTGCTTGGAATAACGAATAAGCGTTATTCCCCAAGCCTAGAAAATGGTGCAAAATCTTGAATTTTGCCCCATTTCTAGGTATAATACTACTGATAGATTTAATTGAAATCTATAAAACAAACTCAACTATTTTTAGGAGGCAGAAATTAAAATGGCAAAACAAAAATTTGACCGTTCTAAACCACACGTAAACATTGGTACAATTGGTCACGTTGACCATGGTAAAACTACCTTATCAGCTGCAATCGCAACTGTATTAGCTAAACAAGGTTACGGTGAAGCTCGTTCATACGACCAAATCGATAACGCTCCAGAAGAAAAAGAACGTGGGATCACAATCAACACTTCTCACATCGAGTACGAAACAGCTAACCGTCACTACGCTCACGTTGACTGCCCAGGTCACGCGGACTACGTTAAAAACATGATCACTGGTGCTGCTCAAATGGACGGCGCGATCCTCGTTGTATCTGCTGCTGACGGCCCAATGCCACAAACTCGTGAACACATCCTCTTGTCTCGTCAAGTTGGTGTTCCTTACATCGTAGTATTCTTGAACAAAGTTGACATGGTTGACGACGAAGAATTGCTCGAATTAGTTGAAATGGAAGTTCGTGACCTCTTGTCTGAATACGACTTCCCAGGCGACGACACTCCAGTTATCGCTGGTTCAGCTTTGAAAGCTTTAGAAGGCGACGCTAACTACGAAGCTAAAGTTTTAGAATTGATGGAACAAGTTGATGCTTACATTCCAGAACCAGAACGTGACACTGACAAGCCATTCATGATGCCAGTCGAAGACGTATTCTCTATCACTGGTCGTGGTACTGTTGCAACTGGTCGTGTTGAACGTGGTCAAGTTCGCGTTGGTGACGAAGTTGAAATCGTTGGTATCGAAGAAGAAACTTCTAAGACTACCGTTACCGGTGTTGAAATGTTCCGTAAGTTATTGGATTACGCTGAAGCTGGGGACAACGTTGGTACCTTGTTACGTGGTGTAACTCGTGACCAAATCCAACGTGGTCAAGTATTATCTAAACCAGGTTCAATCACTCCGCACACTAAGTTCGAAGCTGAAGTGTACGTATTGTCTAAAGAAGAAGGTGGTCGTCACACTCCATTCTTCTCTAACTACCGTCCACAATTCTACTTCCGTACAACTGACGTAACTGGTGTTGTTACTTTACCAGAAGGTACTGAAATGGTTATGCCAGGCGACAACGTACAAATGGTTGTTGAATTGATCCACCCAATCGCGATCGAAGAAGGGACTAAGTTCTCTATTCGTGAAGGTGGCCGTACTGTAGGTGCCGGTGTGGTATCTAAAGTCTTAGCTTAATTCTAAGCTTAATATGCCTTTCCAAAAGGGTCTCTTCGGAGGCCCTTTTTCTATATCCAAAATAAGCCCCCTGTGTCAGGTGACATAGGGGGACTTTTATTTGAAGATAGGTTTTAGAGGTCGCGACGCTTGAAGGTATAGAATCCAGCGAGAGTGAAGGCCAGACTTAAGGCAAAGGCGAAAATAGCCGTCTTGCTTGTCATACTAAAGCTAGCTGTACTCTCATAGACAAATTCCATGACAATGGCCTTAAACCAGTCATTATTTGGGTCAATCAATTCGCCAGGGATTTTTAAGAAGATAAAAACGGTAAAGTAGACAATGAAAACCATGCTGTAGTTGCGAGTCAGGAAGAGGACGAAGCTGGTAACGCAGAACCAAGCATAGGTACAAAGGCACTGAATCAGGAAGGTAATCAGAAACTTAGGCCAGAAATCCGCTGGTAGGCTCCCCATCTGGCCCCCTGACCGCAAGAATTCAATGACGTAACCTGCAGCATAGAGAAGGAAAAATTGTAAGAGAATAAGACTAGCAATGGTCAAGGATTTAGCTAGGTAATACTGGCCACGGGTTTTGCCTGTAGTCAGATTATTATGATAGAGTTTGTTGTTAAGGTCGACTCCTAAGAGTAGGGTGGTCACCACATTACAGGAGATGAAAAGTAGGCCTATGTTATAAGACACGGCATCCATGGCGAAGAAGAAGCCAGAATTAGAAGTAGTAACTCGCGAAGTAAAAATGGCTAGCAGAATTCCTAGGACACAGAAGGCCTGAATGCCCCAAAATCCGACAGAGCGGACCAGACGATAATAATCGGCTTTGATACTATTAAGCATACTGTTTTCCTCCTTGAACTTGAATTAAATCGGTAAAGTATCGCTCTAAATCTTTATGGGCGTAGTAGAGCGCACTGATTGGAATGTCAGCTAAAACCAAGGCCTTAGCCAGTTCTGGTATATCCTCTGCTTTGCCGATTAACTGTAATTGGTCGGTCTGATGGCTGGGTTTAAGGCTAAAACCTAGCTGTTTTTTAACAAAGTCCTTAGCCATTTGAGTCTTTTGGGACTGGAGGATAATGTAGTCGCCACTTTCGCGGTCGAACTCCTCCTTGGAAAGCTCTTGGATGAGCTGTCCTTGATGAATGAAGCCGAAGCGACTAGCCACCAAGTATAATTCTGACAGGATATGGCTAGAAATAATCAGGGTCATGCCTAATTCGCGGTTAAGGCGGAGGACCATCTCGCGAAACTCTTGAATACCGACAGGATCGAGCCCATTGATAGGTTCGTCTAAGATAAGTAAATCAGGCCGAGATAGAATAGCGATGGCGATACCCAGACGTTGTTTCATTCCAAGAGAGAAGTCTCGAAATTTTTTTGTGCCAGTTTGACTTAAGCCGACATAGTCCAAGGTTTCCTTAATCCGACTATCCGGTTTTTTGATGCCACGGTCTAGGCAGTAAAAACGGAGATTGTCGTAGGCAGATAGATGTTGGTGTGCCACCGGTGTTTCAATGACAGTACCCACATGGTGGAGGGCAGCAGTCCACTCTTTAGGGTTACGTGAGCCCATGATGGAGACGGTGCCTTGACTAGGTGCGATTATTTGGGTAATCAACTTGATAAGGGTGGTTTTACCCGCGCCGTTTTGACCGATTAGGCCATAGATTTCTCCTTTCTTTAGCTTGAGGCTGAGCGAGTCCAAAGCTACTTGGTCGCCGTAATGCTTACTAAGATTTTGAATGACTAAGATATCTTCCATGATCTTACTCCTTTACTTATTACTTATCTATAGCTTACCAAGTGAACTTCAAATATCTCTCAAGCAAATCTCAAATCTTTCTAAAGTTTTAGTTGGGAGCGAACTTGTTTTCTGAAAGCGTAAAATTCTACAATATTAAGGCACCGAGAAATTAGGGTTTGAATGAAAATGACCGTTTTATGAATGAAAATGACCGAAAACGATTGAATGCTGACCGAAAGCGGTGTATAATTTGGTTGTGAGGTGATAAGAGTGTTAACTCAAACGCGACATCAACTAATTCTAGCAGAACTAGAGCAAGCGCATGTTGTCAGCCTACAAGATTTGATGGCTAAGCTGTCGGTATCAGAGTCCACTATACGGCGGGATTTATCTCAGCTGGAAGAAGCAGGGCGCTTGGTACGAGTGCGTGGCGGGGCCAAACGGGTCTATCATTTGGATCGCGAATCTAGCTACAAAGAAAAACTAGGTCGGAACAGTAGTGACAAGGCCCTTATTGCTGAGACAGCAGCCGCCCAGGTATCTGCTGGACAAGTCATCTACCTAGACGCAGGCACAACAACCTTGGCCATGATACCGCATTTGGTTGGCCAGGGCGTGACGGTGGTTACCAATGGGCTCAGTCAAGCCGACTTGCTGTGTGACTATGGTGAGTCAGTTATCTTATTGGGTGGCCAGGTGAAGCCGAAGACGCGGGCCATTATTGGTGCACAAGCGCAAGCACAACTAGCACGCTATCGTTTTGACCATGTCTTCATGGGTATGAACGGAGTGGATGCGGAATGGGGCTATACGACGCCAGACCAGGAGGAGGCCGCCCTTAAGCGACAGGCTATGCAACAAGCCAACCAGGTCTATGTTTTGGCTGATGCTACCAAGTTAGGACGGGTCAGTTTCTGCCATGTCGCCAATGTCGAGGAGGCGATTCTTATTACTCATGCCTTAACAGAGGGGCAACGCGTGCCTCTTATGCAACTCACGACAGTGAAGGAGTGTTAAATTTCGTGATTTATACGATTACCTTTAACCCTGCCGTCGATCTTGTCATCCAGGTTGACCAATGTCAACTAGGAGAGTTAAATCGATCTAAGGGAGAGGCCTATGTTGCCGGAGGTAAGGGAATCAACGTTTCCCTTGTCTTACAGCGCTTAGGGCATGTCAACTATGCGACCGGATTCGTAGGCGGATTTACCGGTCAATATATCAAAGACACCCTCATCCAAGAAGGTGTCAAACCACTTTTTGTTGAAGTGGATGGCATTACGCGAGTCAATGTCAAAGTCAAGTCTCAAGAAGAGACAGAAATCAATGCTGCAGGCCCCCAAGTGAGCCCAGAAAAGTTTGCGGAACTATTGGCCATTTTTGAGCGAGACTTAGGTGCAGATGATGTGGTTTTCTTAGCCGGAAATGCGGCTCCTGGGCTTGATGTCAAGGCCTATACTGCCATTGCCAAACTCTGCCAAGAGCGGGACGCAAAATTTGTGTTGGATACCAACAAGCAACTTTTGACCGAGTGCTTGCCTTACCGGCCTTTTGTTATCAAGCCTAATCATCATGAATTAGGTGAGATTTTTGGGGTTAGTTTGAAGGATGAGGCAGAAATAATCCATTATGCCAAGAAACTTCAGGACTTAGGAGCACGCCATATCATTGTATCCCGAGGTGGTGAGGGCGCCTTACTTCTAACGGAGGATGGCCAAGTCTTTAGCTCAGATATCCCTAAGGGGACAGTGGTTAACTCAGTCGGGGCAGGCGATTCGATGTTGGCAGGTTTTGTAGCGACCTACCTAGAGACAGGCGATTTTGCCCAGTCCTTAAAACGCGGTGCGGCTACCGGAAGTGCGACAGCCTATTCTGTCTGGATAGCTGAACGTCAATTGATTGATGACCTAGTCGATCAGATTCATGTTGTCGCGCACTAGCTAGGAAATTCAAAGGAGAAATAGAAAGTGAAATTATCAGAATTATTTGTTAAAGAGGCCATGGACCTCCAGTTGAGCACAACAGATAAGCCGTCAACGCTTAAGTATTTAGCAGAACGCTTCCACCAAGCTGGCGGTGTCTCCGACGTTGAGGCTTATGTGGCCGCTTTAGAAGTCCGCGAAGCCCAATCAACTACAGGTGTCGGCGATGAGATTGCCATTCCTCATGCCCAACATGAATCAATCAAATCAGCAGCTATCGTCTTTGGGCGTAGTGACGCGGGGATTGATTGGGATAGCTTTGATGGCCAAGCTGCCAAGTATATCTTCATGATTGCAGCTCCAGCAGGTGGCGGTGGCGAGCACTTGCAAGCCTTAGCTAAATTATCTTCTGTCCTCATGCAACCAGAAACTAAGGTCGCTTTAGCAGCAGCAAAAACGCCTGAAGAAGTGGTAGCAGTCTTTGCTGCAGCGGAAGCTGAGGAAGCAGCCCAAGCTACAGGGGCTGAACCAGCAAGTCAAGCGAGCTCAGCACAAGAAGATGTCTATGTCTTAGCCGTAACAGCTTGCCCAACTGGGATTGCCCATACTTTTATGGCAGAAGAAAAACTCAAACAAGCCGGGAAAGCCGCAGGGATCAAGATTAAAGTCGAAACCAACGGGCAGGCTGGTGTCGGCAACCGTTTGACTGCTGATGACATCAAAAAGGCGACAGCCATTATCGTGGCAGCGGATAAGCAAGTGGAGATGGCCCGCTTTGATGGCAAACCAGTGATTATCACTAAGGTTGCAGATGGTATCCACAAGGCTGATGAATTAGTAGCTAAAGCTGCAAAAGCAGAGGCACCAATCTACCACGCAGCAGAAGGCGCTGGTGCAGCAGATCTTGAAGTCGGCAAAGAGTCCATTGGCCGCCAATTCTACAAACACTTGATGAACGGGGTTTCTCATATGTTGCCGTTTGTGGTATCTGGTGGGATTTTAATCGCCTTGTCCTTCTTCTGGGGGATTAATTCCTTCAACCCTGAAGATGCTAGCTATAACCAAGTAGCGCAATTCCTCTTTGTAACAGGTAAATTAGCTTTTGCTATGATGTTGCCAATGTTGGCTGGTTTTATCGGTCATTCAATTGCTGACCGTCCTGGTTTGGTTGTTGGTTTCATGGGTGGGATTTTAGCTAATCCATCTGTCTTGTCTGACTTTGGAGCGGTAGGTCTCTTTGAGAAAAGCATTCCGTCAGGTTTCTTAGGCGCTTTAGTAGCCGGCTTCTTGGCTGGTGGGATTATCTATGTCCTCCGTCTAGCATTTGCTTGGTTACCAAAATCACTTGAAGGGTTGAAACCAATCTTCCTCTTCCCGGTTTTTGGGGTCCTGATTATGTCCTTCCTCATGCTCTTCGTTGTAAACGGTCCAATGGGGGCTGTTATGCAAGGATTGCAAGACTTCCTCAACGGTATGAGCACAGGTTCAGCCTTAGTGTTAGGTTTCTTAGTCGGTGCCATGATGTCAATCGATATGGGTGGTCCAATTAACAAGGCCGCTTACGTTACAGGGACTGCCTTAGTGACACAATCAGCAGGCGCAGGTTCAAACGTTATGGCAGCCGTTATGGTTGGTGGGATGGTGCCACCGTTGGCGATTGCCTTGGCAGCAACCCTCAACAAAAACCTCTGGCCAGAAGAAGAACGTAACTCAGCTCTAGTTAACTATGTCATGGGTGCAGCCTTCATCACGGAAGGGGCTATTCCATTTGCTGCAGCCAACCCATTGAAGGTTATTCCACCATTGGCAGTTTCTGCCGGTGTAGCGGGTGCCTTAAGCATGCTCTTTGGTATCGTCAGCAAGGTGCCACACGGCGGGGTCTTCGCGATGTTAGCGGGTGGTGTAACGAATCCATTGCTCTATTTAGCGATTTGGGTTGGTGCCAGCTTCTTAGGGGCCTTCCTCTTGAGCTTGACCTTACGTAACCAAAACAAAAAATAAGCTCAAACAGCCAAGACTGCGGTCTTGGCTTCTTTTTTATGGTTTCATTAAGCCTAAAAAAGCACCTGGCAAGGAGCCAGGTGCGGATAATGGATTTGATAGGGAGATTAGTTTTCTTCTAAGCGAGCAAAACCATCGGCAGTCACTGCTTTGAGGGTGCTTGCAGAAGCATTCATCTTGTCCAACTCAGAGTCGTTAAGTGGGATTTCAATGACAGAAACAACCCCTTCGCGACCCAAGATAGCTGGAGCCCCGATGTAGAGGTCTGATTGACCATACTCACCGTCTAAGTAGACAGAGAGAGGGAAGATTGCCTTTTCATCGTCTAAGATAGCACGGCAGATACGAGCCAAGGTAACAGCAATCCCGTAGTAGGTTGCACCTTTTTTAGAGATGATTTCGTAAGCAGCGTCACGAACTTTGAAGAACATTTCAACTAAGGCTTGTTCGTCAGTGTCTGGGTGGTTTTTGACCCATTCATAGATAGTCAAGCCACCCACGTTAGCGTGAGACCAAACAGGGAATTCAGTATCCCCGTGTTCACCTAAGATATAACCGTGGACGTTACGCGCATCAACACCGATAAGTTGTGCGATTTCTTGACGGAAACGAGCGGTGTCTAAGGTAGTCCCAGAACCGATAACGCGCTCTTTAGGGAAACCGGAAAACTTCCAGGTTGCATAAGTTAAGATATCCACTGGGTTGGCAGCAACCAAGAAAATACCGTTAAAACCAGAGTCTACGATTTGTTTAATAACTGATTTGTAGATGCTTAAGTTTTTGTGAACGAGATCCAAGCGAGTTTCACCTGGTTTTTGTGCTGCACCAGCTGTTAATACGACGATATCTGCGTCACCGCAGTCGCTGTATTCAGCAGAGTAAATTTCCTTAGGTGAAGTGAAGGCTAAGGCGTGAGAGAGGTCTAAAGCGTCCCCGACTGTCTTGTCCTTGTTGATATCAATGATGCCGAGTTCACGGCCGATGTTTTGGTTAACGAGAGAGAAAGCAAAGCTAGATCCGACTGCGCCATCACCGACTAAAATAATCTTGTTCTTTGGTTGTTTCATAGTGAATATCTCCTTTCTATCACTTGGCTATATTATACCACTCTTTTCAAAAATGTGAAGAGGAAATTTTTAGAATAGTACAGTTTTGTTTTGTTAGTAATACAGTTTGCTTCGTGAATCTTTCTGTTAGTGACATGCTCCAAACATGTGTTATAATAGAAAAAGCAGAGGAGGGAGCAGGATGAAGTTAATCGTTGGATTAGGGAACCCTGGCGATAAGTATCAGGGGACGCGTCACAATGTGGGCTTTGATGTCATTGATGCTTTGGCGCGTCAAGAAGGTTTGAAATTGACCGACCAAAAATTTCGTGCCGATTATACCATTTGGCGAGTGGGAGACGAAAAGGTGCTCTTGGTCAAACCTTATACCTTTATGAACCTATCGGGTGAAGCTGTCTTGCCTCTTATGTCCTATTATAATATTAGCCCGGACGAGCTTGTGGTGGTTTATGATGACTTGGATTTGGAGCCTGGTAAGTTGCGTCTACGCCAGTCAGGTAGTGCGGGCGGCCACAATGGGGTCAAGAGCATTATCGAAATGCTAGGGACCCAAGATTTCAAGCGAGTCAAGATTGGCATTGGCCGACCTCAATATGGACGTAAGGTTGTGGACCATGTTCTACAACGTTTCGATACAGATGACCGCGCTTTAATAGAACAGAAAATTGACCAGACAACCGACTTGTTGAGGGCCTGGGCTAAGGGCGAAACTTTCGTTCAATTAATGAACCAATATAACTAAAAGACACGATAAACCTTAAGATAGGTTGCGACTCTCCCAGGGGTGGGTAGACGTTGCAACCTCTTGTGGCGTTAGCTGACTCAAAACTCTGAGCCAGTTTGACTAGAGAGAAAGTAGGAAAAACATGGAATTTGCGCAAGAAGCTTTTCAGTCGGCAATAAAGGCCATTAATCAGACAGGGCCGGGTAGCTTACCCCAGTTGGTAACGGGAATTGATGATAGTGCACGTGCCGTCATGCTGGCTCAGCTTTTCCAAGCTCGCCCTCGGCCACTCTTGATTGTGGAGCCCATTGCTAGCAAGTTGGGACAGTTAGTAGATGATTTAACACAGCTTCTGCCCCAGGTGTCCGTGCAGGCTTTTGTAGTGGAGGAGGCTCTGGCTATTGAATTTGCCTTTGCTTCGGAGGATCAGATGCGGGACCGGATTCAGATCCTTAACCAACTAGCTCACGGCGAGCCCTGTATTGTAGTTACTAATGTGGCCGGTTTACGAAAACAATTGACTCACCCTAATCAATGGCGTCAAGCTCAACATACTCTTGAACTTGGAGATAACTGGGAACGCCGCCAGTTAGAAAGTGTCTTAACCGCTTGGGGCTATCATCGGGCTAGCTTGGTAGAACAACCGGGCGAGTTCAGCGTACGCGGGAGTATCATTGACTTCTTCCCAGTATCAGCCGAATATCCGATTCGTTTGGATTTCTTTGATACCGAGCTAGATTCTATTCGGGCTTTTAATGCTGAGACCCAGTCCTCGATTGAAAATCTAGACTCTGTCCAAATCCTGCCAGCTCAAGATGTCTTATTTGGCCTAGAAGCTCAACAAGCCCTCTTGCCACGTTTAGAGGATATGAAGGCGCGCGCCCTGAAGAAAGTGAAGGATCAAGAATTAAGAGAGGCCATGGAAGCTGGACTCAGCAATCAAATGGATCAGTTGCGCCATGGCGAGCCTCTCAAGTATCCGCATGCTTATCTGAGCTTGGCTCAGGATGACCAAGTGGTGACGCTCCTTGATTATTTAGGAGAGCAAGGACTTTTAGTTCTGTCAGAATTTGATAAGCTACAGCAACAGGCTCTTCATCTGGTTGAGGAAGATCAGTTTTGGATTGAGCAGGAGACACAAAAAGGCTTGCTTTTACCTGGCTTGGCTGTTAAAGCAGATTTTCAGGCCTGCGTGCGGGCATATTCAGGGGCCTTGCTCTATCTCTCAGTTATGCATCGAGGCTTGGGACATCAATCTTTAGGAGCGGTTCACTCCTTCCAGTATCGCACCCTCAACCCTTTCTTTAACCAAATGCCTCTGGTCAAAACGGAGATGGATCACTGGTTGAAACAAGGCTATACCATTCAGGTAGCTGTAGGGAGTTTGGAGCAAGCTCGGAAGGTGGAAGCACTTTTTGAGGAATTTCATATCGGACCTAGCGTAGTAACAGAAGGCCAAGCCCAAGCCAAGGTTATCAATATCGGAGTAGGAGCTCTATCAAATGGTTTTGAACTACCTGTCTTGAAATGGGTAGTAGTAACTGAAAAAGAACTCTTCAATAAATTGAAAAAGCGTCAGGCTCGTCAATCTCGCACTAAGCTAACCAATGCTGAACGGATTAAGAGTTATTCAGAATTAGAAGTCGGTGACTATGTGGTTCATGTTCACCATGGGATAGGCCAATTCCGTGGTATGGACACTATCGAAATGAATGGCATTCATAAGGATCTCTTGTCGGTTGTTTATCAAGACGACTCTCGTATTCTGATTCCGGTCGATCAAATTCATCTGCTACAAAAATATGTCGCCTCAGAAGCCAAGACACCTAAGCTTAACAAGCTCGGGGGCACTGAGTGGGCTAAGACTAAGCGCAAGGTAGCGGCTAAAATAGAAGACATTGCCGATGAATTAATCGCCCTCTATGCTAAGCGAGAACGAGAAGTTGGGTATGCTTTTGGGCCTGATACACCAGAGCAGAGTGAGTTCGAGTCGGCTTTTGCTTATGTAGAAACAGAGGACCAACTCCGGTCCGCAATAGAGATTAAGGCAGATATGGAAAAAAGCAAGCCCATGGACCGCCTGCTAGTCGGTGACGTAGGTTACGGCAAGACCGAAGTAGCCATGCGGGCCATTTTCAAGGCGGTCATGGACGGCAAGCAAGTGGCCTTCCTAGTCCCTACTACGATTTTAGCTCAGCAACACTATAATTCTTTGGTTCAGCGTTTTGCTGATTATCCTTTTGAAATTCGGCTGATGAGTCGCTTTGTATCTAAAAAGCAACAAGACCAGACCATCGATGACTTGCTAACGGGGGCCGTGAATATTGTGGTCGGGACTCATCGCTTGGTCTCTAAAGATGTCCAGTTTCAGGATTTAGGCCTGTTGATTGTCGATGAGGAGCAACGTTTTGGGGTCAAGCACAAGGAACGGCTCAAACAACTCAAGTCACAGGTTGATGTCTTAACCTTGACGGCGACGCCAATTCCTCGCACCTTGCATATGTCCATGATAGGTGTTCGGGACTTGTCCTTGATTGAGACACCACCCAATAACCGTTTCCCCGTCCAGACCTATGTCATGGAGCGCAATGATGGAGCGATTAAGTCAGGTATTGAACGTGAGCTAGCACGCGAAGGTCAGGTCTTCTATCTCTATAATCGAGTGGCGACTATTGAGCGTCGGGCCATGGAAATCCAGGCTTTGGTACCAGAGGCTAGGGTAGCTTATGCCCACGGTCAGATGTCGGAGGTGGAATTGGAGACGGTGCTAGTGGACTTTATCCAAGGGGCTTACGATGTCCTGGTGACTACCACCATTATTGAAACAGGGGTTGATATTCCTAATGTTAATACCCTTTTTGTTGAAGATGCGGACCATATGGGTTTATCCACCCTCTACCAATTACGTGGGCGGGTAGGGCGCACCAATCGAGTGGCCTATGCTTATTTGATGTATGAGCCATTTAAGTCACTCAGTGAGGTCAGTGAGAAAAGATTGCAGGCTGTCCGCGAATTTACAGAGTTGGGATCAGGCTTTAAGATTGCTATGCGGGACCTGTCCATTCGAGGGGCAGGGAATCTGCTGGGTAAACAACAATCCGGCTTTATTGATTCTGTCGGTTTTGACCTTTATTCCCAAATGCTTAAAGAAGCTGTTAATATTAAGCGGGGCAAGAAGGTTGGTCAGATACCAAGTCAAGCTAGCAACCAGATTGAATGGCATCTGCTAATCGACGCCTATATTCCAGCCAGCTATATCGCCGATGAACGGCAAAAGATTTCGGTCTATAAGCAAATTCAACAGATTGATTCTGAAGAAGCCTATCGTAATCTGCAAGATCAGTTGATTGACCGCTATGGTGAATTCCCAGATGAGGTGGCGGATTTATTGGAAATTGCCTTGATTAAACATTATGGGCTCGAAGCGGGCATTGTCAAAATCCAGCAAACCCCACGTCATGTCAAGGTCAGCTTCAACCAGATGGCCTCAGATCAATTACGAGGGGCCAAACTTTTTGAAGCCTTGGCTGGCATTTCCCAGAAATCCACCGTGTCTCAAGAGGGCTCGCGGCAGGTGATTAGCTTGGATATCCTAGAACAACCATCCTATGTTTGGTTAGGAGCCCTTAAGCAATTAGCCCGTCAAGTGGCTAGCCTCTTAGCAGAAGACACTAGCAAAAATAAGGAGAGATAAGATGAGATTAGATAAATATTTAAAGGTTTCCCGTTTGATTAAGCGTCGGACCATTGCCAAAGAAGTGGCGAATCAAGGGCGTGTTACCTTGAATGGCCAAGTAGCTAAATCTAGTTCTGCTGTAAAGGTGGGTGATGAGTTGGTGATTCGTTTTGGTAACCGGCTTTTAACCGTGCGTGTGACAGACCTTAAAGAAAACACCAAGAAAGAAGAGGCAAGTAACCTCTACGAAATTTTGGGCGAAGAACGTCTTAATAATGAAGTTCGTCCAGTAGATGAGTTTCTAGCTTAAAATAGGGCTTGGCTAGGGCCTCAGCTATGCTACCTCAAGCCAAGCTCGCAAAAAAACTTGGAAAAACGACAAGTTTGAATGGAAATTAGGCGCGAATATTGATATACTCAAACTAGGTTTATCATGGAGGTGAAAAGTATGAATTATAAATTAGATCCACAGGAATCTGTTCAGACTTCCTCACCCCGTCAGACAAAGCAACCGCACTCTCACGGACGACGCCTGATCTTTCATGTCATTCTGATTGGAGCTCTTGCTTTTGCAGGGATTCCATTATGGCGGGCTTATCAGGACCAAGTGGCAGCCGAGCAAGCCTATCAAGAGGTAAAGGCGGGCCAGGAACAAGCCGTTGAAGAGAATCGTGAAGTTTTCCAAGCAACTCAACAAATGAAGGATCCTGCCTATCTAGAGGATGTGGCACGACGTGATTATTACTACACCAAGCCAGGTGAGATTATTTTCGAGTTAGGATCTTCGCATCAGGAAGACACCAAGCATCCTTAAGGGATGAGAGTTACTGAATAGAATATAAGGATGAAAGAACTTAAGGGAGGATAAGACATCGTATGTCAATCGAAGTAGGGCAAAAAATCACAGGGAAAGTCACAGGGATCACACACTTTGGGGCTTTTATTAGCTTGCCAGATAATAAAACAGGTTTAGTTCACATTAGTGAGGTTTCAGACGGCTATGTTAAGGAGATTAGTTCCGTCTTAACAGTCGGCCAAGAAGTCGCAGTGAAGGTTCTATCTATCGCTGACGACGGTAAAATTAGCCTGTCAATTCGTCAAGCCAGTGATCGACCTGCAGAGGCACCCGCTCGGCCTAAACGTGAACGCCAAGAAGGTGCTGCACCACATGGCCAACGTGCCCCACGCTTCAAGAGTCGTCAAGAAGAGGGCGGGAATCGCCCTAACTTCAACAATGCGGGAAATAATAACAGCCGTAAGTTGGATGATTTTGACCAATTAATGAGTAACTTCCTAAAGGACAGTGAAGATCGTCTGTCCTCATTAAGACGTAACACCGAAGGCAAACGCGGCGGCCGTGGTGGCCGACGTAGCTAGGGATGTCTTGCTTACGTGCGATTGTTTCTTGTCGTGCGCTAATACAGGATATAAGAGCAGCCTTTTAGGCTGCTTTTTGTATCTAAAGGAGAATCTAGATGGAAAAATTAATGCGGGAAGTTAAGGCTCAGTTGGAGTCATGGCCAGCTTGGCTAGAGGCCAAGACAGTGGTGCTGGCCGTATCCGGCGGGGTTGATTCTATGGTCATGCTCAGATTGATGAATGAATTGAATCAGTTACGTCAATATAATCACCTGCAGTTGGTCGTCGCCCATTTCAATCACAAGTTGCGACCAGAATCAGACAATGAGGCCGTCGCTATTAAGGAAATTGTGGCAGAGTATGGCTGTATTTATTTTGCGACAGAGTGGGGCGAACCGGCTGCCACTAATGTGGAAGCTCAGGCGCGTGACGCCCGTTATCAATTTTTCGCAGAAGTGATTCGGACAACTGAAGCGGATGTTTTGATGACTGCCCATCATCTTAATGATGTGGCTGAGACCTTCTTAATGCGGATGACACGTGGCACCTCCATTCGTGGCTTGCAAGGTATTCGGGGCTGTTATCAGCGCCTGATGAGCGATCCTAGTGGCCATACGGTGATGCCTACCATCATAAGACCTTTTATTGGGGTGACTAAGGCGGAACTAGAGGCCTATGCCGAGAAGTTCAACGTCACGTATTTTGAAGATGCCTCAAATTACATGGATCACTTCGTGCGGAATCGATTCCGCCATACCTATATCCCGCAACTGATGCAGGAGAATCCTCAATTATTACAGAATCTCCTGACGATTCAGCAGCAAATTCAAGATTCCTACACCGTTCAGTATGCGGATTATCTGGATTTGGAGCCCCAGCTCCTAATGTATTCAACCAATCACTATTGGTTACTTTACATTCCGGCTTTTCTAGCCTTACCTGAGGCAAAATTCAATATGTATCTGCGAATTTTCTTTGAGGAACGCCTAATCGAAGATGTGCCCGCTTATAATCGCGATTTAGTAGGTCAATTGCAGCAGATGATGCGTAACCGCCGTGATCCTAATCAACGTTTGCAGTTAGGACATGGTTGGGTAGCAGTCAAACGCTATGATTACGTCCAAATCCTACCAGAAGAGGCGGGGCCAAAAGCTTATTTTGGTCAACGTTTAATCTTAAGTCGACTCAACCACTGGTATGCCCTAGATGGTGGTTCAGAAGCGGGGATTTTTGCAGCTCATCAGGTGTCACCGGAAATGCGTGAAGCGGCTGAAGGTTGGGCAGGCCTACACTTAAGTCAGGCCCAGGAGACGGCGCCACTCAATTTCCAGCTAAGACAGAGACAAGACGGTGACCAAGTTGCAATAAGCGACGAATTAGGTCAAGTCTATCATAAGAAAGTTGGCAGAATCCTCATGGACCTTAAGTTGCCAAGTGATGAGCGAAATCAAATCAAAGTGCTTGTAGATGAAAAAGATGAAATCGTATGGTTGGGGCCAGTTAGCAATTCCCCATTGTCTCGCGGGCCACAAACTGATAAAATAACTCATATATTCCTTTATCGGAAGACACGGCAGTAAGACACTAGATAAAAAGGAGAGAAAGCTCAATGTTAGAGAAAGACATTTTAAAAGTACTAGTAACCCAAGAAGAAATTGCAGAAGCAGTGGCCCGTCTAGGCAAAACCTTAACGGAAGACTACAAAGATAAAGAAGTAGTGGTTGTTGGGATTTTACGAGGGGCAGCAATTTTTATGGCTGACATTATTCGTGCTATGGATTGCTACTTGACCATTGATTTCATGGATGTATCGAGTTATGGTGAAGCCTTCCAGTCATCGGGTGAAGTCAAGATTGTCAAAGACTTAGATACTCGTGTCGAAGGTAAGGATATTCTGATTGTGGAAGATATCATCGATACCGGGCAAACCCTTAAGTACATTGTGGACCTGCTCCACTATCGTAAGGCTAATTCTGTTAAAGTATGTACCCTCTTGGATAAGAAAGAGCGTCGTGTCAACAATATGGAAGCAGATTATGTGGGCTTAGATATTCCCAATGAATTCGTAGTGGGATATGGCTTGGACTATAAACAAGAGTACCGTAACCTTCCTTATATCGGTGTCTTATCTCCTACTGTCTACGAAAGCAAATAGGCCATGTGCCAGACCCTAGACTGTGATCTAGGGTCTTTTGGCGAAAACAAACCTTAAATATTGGTAAAGCCCAGCCTTACAGGGACCTTCCATTAGGACCCTATGATAAAATATGATAAAATACAAGAATGAACAGAATGATCAAGACAAAGGAGTCGAACAGCATCTATGCAAAACCCAAATCGTAATTCGACGCGGAACATTCTGACATCTATGATGGCATTAGCCATGCTCTTTATGCTCTTCCATGCCCTGTCAGGGGCTCTAGGGGGTGGCCAAGTCAAGGAACTCACCCAGAGTGAGTTGATGACAGAGATTGCGGACGGCAAGATTGCCGAGATGGATGTCCAGATTGGTTCCGGTGTTTATAATGTCAAAGGAAAATACAAGACCGGAACAACACGCTCAGAACAAACCAACTTTGTGGCCCTCTTCCAAGGCGGAAGTGAGACTGCCACCCAATTCACCAGCCGAGTGCTAGGTAACGATAGCACGCTTAAGTTATTGACGGAAACAGCGACCCAACAAGGGGTCAAGATGAAGACCTTGGCCGAATCCAATATGGTACTGTGGGCCAATATCTTACCGATGGTGCTCCTGATGGTCATGATGGGCTTCTTCCTCTATAACATGTTCCAGAGTGGCGCTGGCGGAGGCGGTATGCGTGGGGCCATGAACTTTGGTAAGTCACGCTCTAAGGATATTTCCAAGCAGAAAGTCAAAGTCCGCTTCAGTGATGTAGCGGGTGCTGAAGAAGAGAAACAAGAACTGGTAGAAGTAGTGGAATTCCTTAAGGATCCTAAACGTTTCACCAAGTTGGGGGCGCGTATCCCAGCCGGTGTCTTACTGGAGGGCCCTCCAGGGACAGGTAAAACCCTCTTAGCCAAGGCAGTGGCCGGCGAAGCGGGGGTTCCCTTCTTTACCATGTCAGGTTCTGAATTCGTCGAGATGTTCGTCGGGGTCGGGGCTAGCCGGGTACGGGATCTCTTCGAGAATGCTAAGAAGAACGCCCCAGCTATTATCTTCATCGATGAAATTGATGCCGTGGGTCGTCAACGGGGCGCAGGTCTCGGGGGCGGACACGATGAACGTGAACAAACCCTTAACCAATTACTGGTTGAGATGGATGGTTTCGAAGGCAATGAAGGCGTCATCGTCATTGCGGCGACTAACCGTTCGGATGTCCTAGACCCAGCCCTCTTGCGTCCAGGTCGTTTTGACCGTCAGATTTTGGTGGGTAACCCAGATGTTAAGGGGCGGGAACAGATTCTTCAAGTTCATGCCCGTAACAAGAAATTAGAAACAGAAGTTGACCTCAAGGTCGTGGCACAACAAACGCCTGGTTTCTCAGGGGCTGAGTTGGAAAACTTACTGAACGAAGCGGCTTTAGTAGCAGCACGTTTTAACCATAAGGCTATTACTCAAGCGGACATCGCAGAAGCCCATGACCGGGTGATTGCGGGGCCAGCTAAGAAAGATCGTGTGATTTCTGAACAACAACGCCGTACCGTGGCTTACCACGAGGCGGGGCATACCATCATCGGGATGGTCTTAAGTGACGCACGTGTCGTTCATAAGGTGACTATCGTGCCACGCGGACGCGCAGGTGGTTATGCGGTCATGTTACCTCGTGAAGATGCTTATATTGTGACTCGTAAGGAACTCTACGATCAAATGGTAGGGCTCCTGGGTGGTCGTGCTGCCGAAGAGATTGTCTTCAACACTCAATCTACTGGGGCCAGCAATGACTTCCAACAAGCGACCAAGATTGCGCGTAGCATGGTCACTGAATATGGGATGTCAGACCGCTTAGGGCCGGTTCAATACGAAGGTAACCATACCGTCTTCGTTGGTCGTGACTATGGCCAGAAACCTGCTTATTCTGATCAGGTAGCCTACGAGATTGACAATGAAGTGCGTCAATTATTGAACCAAGCTCATGAAGAGGCACATCGCATTATCAATGAGCACCGTGAGCAACTCAACCTGATTGCAGAGAAACTGCTTGAAGTTGAGACCTTAGAAGCGGCGCAAATTGAGTCTCTCTTTAAGACTGGGAAGATGCCTGAGCAAGTAGCAAAGTCTGAAGAAACAGACACTCCTACTTCGGGCGAAAGTCAAGATCAAAAAGCGACTCCTTCACGTGTAGAAGAAGCGCTGGAAGCAGGCGACCGTATCATTGCAGATGATCAAGTGTCGTCTGAACATCATCAAGCCTAATAAGGAAAATCAGACCTCATGGGTCTGATTTTTTTGCCTATTAGCACTAGGCCAAAGACTTGCTAAACTGGTGGGGTCTGATATACTTAGAAACGGAATATAATGACTCCCATTGGGAGATGGAGGAAGCAATCATGTCAGATCAATTATTAACAGCCTTGGCATTCGATGGCCAATTGCGGGTTTTGGTTTTGGATGCTACTGGGGTTGTCCAAGAAGCAGTCAATCGGCACAAAACTTGGCATACCGCAACGGCTGTCTTAGGCCGGACCCTAGTAGGGACCCTTTTATTAGCGTCTAACTCTAAGGGAGACGAACGCTTACGGGTAGAAATCCTCGGAACGGGACCAGTGGGCCGCATTATTGCGGAAGGGGATGCTTACGGCCATGTACGTGGCTTTGTGTCTAATCCGCAGGTAGCCTTAGAACTCAATGCCATTGGCAAGTTAGACGTTGCTGGGGCAGTGGGTATGCCCGGCAATATGGCTGTACGTAAACTCTTAGGTAATAAGGAACTCTTCTCTGGTCAAGTGCCATTGGTGAGTGGGGAGTTGGCAGAAGATTTCACCTACTATATGGCTGTGTCTGAACAAACAGCTTCTTGTATCGGACTCTCTGTTTTGGTTAATCCTGATGAGTCTGTGGCTAAATCGGGTGGTTTTATGATTCAAGTGATGCCGGGTGCTACTGACGAGACCATTGACTTCATAGAGAAGCGCATTGCGGATTTAGGCCGTTTCTCCGATCTCTTGGAGTCACAACCAAGCTTAGAGGCTCTATTGGATCTCTTAGTTGGGCATGGTAATTCTGAAGTCCTGTCTAAGAAAGATGTCTCTTTCTATTGTGGTTGCTCTAAGGAAGCCTATGGACACGGTATTCAGTCCTTAGGTCGTAAGGAAATCCAAGCTATGATTGATGAAGATGGGGGCGCTGAAGTAGTCTGCCATTATTGTGAGAACCACTATGACTATAGTGTTCAAGAATTAGAGGCCATCATCGCAGCAGGTGAAGCTGCAGGGCAAGAAGCAGACGCAGAGGAGGTATAGCTTGTTCAAAATTAGAGAAATTGAGATTCCAAACCCGGTAGTGGTAGCACCCATGGCGGGAGTATCAAATGCAGCCTTTCGGACCATTGTAAAACAATTTGGTGCGGGCCTAGTTGTTTGCGAGATGATTAGTGACAAGGGGATTCAGTTCCGTAATGACAAGACCTTGAGCATGCTACACATTGAGCCAAATGAGTATCCTCTCAGCATTCAAATTATGGGAGGCAACAAAGAAACTTTGGTAGAGGCGGCTAAATATGTTGCTGAAAACACTGAGTGTGCCATTATTGATATAAATATGGGTTGCCCTGTTAACAAGGTCATTAAGGCAGAAGCAGGGGCGCGTTGGCTCTTAGACCCGAACAAGGTTTATGAAATGGTGGCAGCAGTAGTGGATGCCGTTCAAAAGCCAGTCACAGTAAAAATGCGGACTGGTTGGGATGATGAACATCTTTACGCCATTGAAAATGCCTTAGCAGCTGAACGCGCAGGTGCTTCCATGGTGGCCATGCACGGCCGGACCCGGGTACAGATGTATGAAGGTAAGGCCAACTGGGATATTTTGGCGCAAGTTAAGAAAGAACTTAAAACCATTCCTTTTGTTGGGAATGGGGATGTTAGAACGCCTGAAGAACTCAAATACTTGCTTGATACGACGGGTGTAGATGGTGTTATGGTGGGGCGTGCAGCTCTGGGCAATCCATGGGTTATCCAGCAGATGGTCCACTATGTTGAGACCGGTGAACTCTTGCCGGCAATGACGGCGAGACAGAAAATTGATACGGCCATCGACCATCTAGAACGCTTGGTAGACCTCAAGGGTGATCGGACTGCAACGCGAGAATTTCGGACCCAAGCCCATTACTATCTTAAAGGTATTCCGCGTTCTTCTAAGGTTAAGGTGGCAGTCAATGAGACTGAAGATCCAACTGTTGTGAAGCAACTTCTACGTGATTTTGTAGATCAGGTGGAAGAACGTGAAGCTAAAGAATTAGCGCGCAAGGCTAGCCAAGAGACGGTAGTCGAAGCTTAGTCCTTGTATGTAGATAAAAAAATAGGCTGAGACTTTTGTCTCAGCCTATTTTTTGTCTGCCTTAACGCGGTAAGGCGAAGTAGAGGGTTAGAGCCAACAACCCGATAATCATGCCGATGATGATGTTGAGGGTGCGCTCGGATAGATGAATGCCCTCGTATAGATTGGTACGTCTGGGTGAAGTTTTGCTTACCTCAGGCTTGTTTTCGGTGGATTCTTGGGTGGTCATTGCGTGCCTCCTAGTTTTGATAAAGCAAGGCAAGTCCCAGAGGAACTTGCCTAAAGGAGATACCCTTCGATAATAGCCTATTGGCCGTTGAAGGCTTGGTAAGGAATACGTACAGCAACTTGAGTGTCGTCGTACTTGTAGTCAGTGCCGTCTAAGAAGTCTTTGCCTTGACCTGCATTGTAAGAGAGTGCGAAGACAGCTTTAGCCATCCCTTCAGCATCTTGTTTTACAGTACCAGTCATAATGCCACGAGCAATGAGGTCTACTGCTTCTTCAGTCGCATCTACCCCAAATACAGGAATCTTCTTGTCAGCTTTAGCATCAGTGTTGAAGCCGGCGCCTTGGAGAGCAGCAATAGCACCAGAAGCCATTGAGTCGTTATTAGAGATGATGACGTCGATGTTGTCGGCGTCTTTAGCTAACCAAGCGTCAGTTGCAGTTTTTGCTTTGTCTGGATCCCAGTTAGCAACTTGGTCGCCTAATTTGTTCACTTCAATCTTAGCTTCGGTTAAAGTATCAACAGCATATTTTGTACGAGCGATTGCTTCTGGGTTTTCTGGGTCACCGATTAACATAACGTAATCTAATTTGCCGTTACCATTGCGGTCATATTTCTTGTCAGATTTCCATAGTTCCGCAATCATCTTACCTTGGATAATCCCAGCTTCTTTAGCGGTTGTCCCAACGAAACGAGCTTTGTCGTATGCTTTAACAACGTCAGTCGCTGGTTCACGGTTGAAGAGCACGAGCGGAATATTCGCGTCTTTAGCTTTTTGAACGACTGCTTCTGCTGCCCCAGTGTCCACCACGTTAATCAAGAGGACATCCACGCCCTTTTGAATCATGACATCGATTTGGTCGTTTTGTTTAGCTTGGTCGTTTTGAGAGTCATTGACAATGAGTTCAACGTTGGAATGCTCTTTGGCGATTTTTTCAAGCGCTACACGTACAGAAGACATATAAGCGTCATCGTATTTGTAGAAAGCTACCCCAATTTTGATGTTCTTATCTTCGGCTTGAACTTTAGGGCTGAGGCTAGGAACTAGCGCTAAGCAGAATAGGCAGAAGATGGCGCACCATGTAATGACTTTTTTCATAAAGATCGACTCCTTTAAGGATTTTATTTTGTTGAATTGAGTATAACACGGCGTGTAAAACGATTACATTGATTTTTTTACACTCCAGGTTAGAAAATTTACGGTCTTATTTGCGCTTGATGTATTTACGTACGTCGATTGCTACCGCCAAGATAATGATCAAGCCCTTGATGATGTATTGATAGTTAGGGTTGACACCTACATAAGCCAAACCATAGTTGATGAATTGGAGAATGATGGCCCCGATAATAACGCCAGGAATAGTCCCAATCCCACCAGAGAAGGAGACACCCCCGATAACGGAAGCAGAGATGGCATCGAGATCGTAGTTAAGACCGGTGTTAGAGGTAGTAGACCCTACCCGAGCAGCTTCCAGATAGCCAGCTAAGCCATAGAGAATCCCTGAAATCAGGAAAATGATGAGGATATTCTTAACGATATTAACCCCGGAAACTTCAGCTGCTTCGATGTTGCCCCCGATAGCATACATGTTCTTACCAAGTTGGGTTTTATTCCAGATAATCCACATAATCACGCAGACGACAATGGCGTAGAAGACTACATAAGGGATTTGAATATCTTTGGTAAAGTTGACGGTGCCGTTAACTAAATTACGGTAGCGGTCGTCAAAGTTAGCAATCGGTTGTGCGCCCCCTGCTTGTTGTTGTTGATAAATCAAGGCAATCCCGTAAGCTACTAATTGAGTCCCTAAGGTAATAATGAAGGCGTGGACTTTAAGAATAGCTACCCCAAAACCGTTAATCAAACCGAAGATCCCGCCGACTACAATAACGATAATGAGTGGCAACCAGAGTGGTAATTGAGGTAAATCGGGATACATACGCGAAGCGTAGGTAGTTGATTGAAGGAGGGAGGCAGCAATCAGGGAAGTTAAACCCAAGACGCGGCCGGCAGACAAGTCTGTCCCGCCTAAGATGATAAGCCCGGCAGCCCCGCAGGCCATAATGATCCGAGTGGAGGCTTGAGCCAAGATGTTAATGAAGTTTTTTGGTGAAACGAAAGAAGTATCCATCGAAATAATGATGGCGATTAAAGCAGCAAGCACAATATAAAGAGAAAAGTCTAATAATAGCTCGCGCGGTGTTTTATTGGTGAAGCGTAGTTTTTTACTTAGTTCCATAGAGACATCCTCCTTAGAGATAGAGTGCACTCAAGCGAAGAATTTCTTCTTGGGTGAGTGATTCGGTCTTTTCGACGCCAGCCAAGCGACCATTAGACATGACTGCAATGCGGTCAGTGATACCGAGCAACTCGGTCATTTCACTGGAGACAACGATAACGGTCTTGCCCTTCTTAGCCAAGTCTAAAATTATTTGGTAGATTTCGTACTTGGCTCCGACGTCAATCCCCCGCGTTGGCTCGTCGAAGAGATAGATATCCGCATCGGTTAGTAGCCAACGGCCAATAATCACCTTCTGCTGGTTACCACCAGATAAGGAGCGGATTTGTGTTCGTTGACTTGGGGTCTTGATGGCCATGGCATCAATCATGCGTTGGGTATCGCTACCCATGGAAGCATTGCGAATCAGACCTAACTTACCGCGATAGTGTCGCATGTTAGAGATAACCGTGTTAAAACGAATGTCCGCGATTGGGAAAATCCCTGTTGCCCGGCGCTCTTCTGTCACTAAGGCAAAGCCGTTTTTGATAGCGTCGCGGGAGTTGTTATTATGAATCAACTTGCCATTCTTGTAAATCTCGCCACTGGCTAGGGTTGCAATCCCGAAGATACATTCAATTAGTTCAGTCCGACGAGAACCCACTAAACCGGCAATCCCCAAAACTTCGCCTTCGTGAACAGTTAAGGATACATCTTGAATGCTTGGTTGATATTTAGCGGTCAAATTGCGCACCTCTAAGGTTACCTGGCCAGGATGATTGTTGCGAGGTGGGAAGCGATGGCCGATATCCCGCCCTACCATGAGTTGAATGATACGTTCCATGGTTAAGTCTTTAGCTGCTTCTGTCGCAATCCATTGGCCGTCTCGCATAATGGTCACTTCATCAGAAATGGCTAAAATTTCTTCCATCTTATGGGAGATATAAACCAAGCCACAACCTTGATCCTTGAGTTGGTTCATGATGCGGAAGAGGTGCTGAACTTCTTGCTCCGTTAGAGAGGAAGTTGGCTCGTCTAGGATAATTACCTTGGCATCGTAGCTGACTGCCTTGGCAATCTCAATCATCTGACGTTGGGAGACGGAGAGTTTGCCAATGATAGTCCGTGGATCAATATCCAAGTTGAGTTGCTGGAAGATGGCCTTGGTATCTTGGTACATCTTGTGCTCGTCAATCAGGCCAAGTTTGGTTTTTGGGAAGCGGCCCAACCAGATATTTTCCATGACGCTACGTTTAAGAACCTGATTTAGTTCCTGATGGACCATGGAGACGCCTTGTTCCAACGCTTGTTTTGGGTTGTTAAAGCGTACGGGTTGGCCATTGAGTTTGATACTACCGGAGTCCTCGATATAGATACCGAAGAGACATTTCATCATAGTTGATTTACCAGCACCGTTCTCACCCATGAGGGCGTGAATGGTACCAGGGCGAACTTTAAGTCGTGCACCGTCCAAGGCTTTGACCCCTGGAAACTCCTTGACGATATCTTCAATATCCAATAGGTACTCTGCGATTTGTGTCATAATGTCACCACCTTATAGGATTTGAGTCTATTCTACTCCTAATAGCGAAACGCTTACATAGAATAATTTACGCATAAGGTTCGAAAATTTACGCTATTGCTAGATTGATTCAGACTTGTAATCGCGTTATAATAGGAAGATAGAAAATACATAAGGAGGAAAGAAGATGTCAATTTTAGATGATTTAACATGGCGTGGTGCCATCAATCAGCAGACTAACGCTCAAGGCTTAGAAGAACTAGTAAATAAGAAGGCGATTGGCTTATATTGTGGCGTCGACCCAACAGGGGATTCCATGCACATTGGACATTTAATTCCCTTTATGATTCTTAAACGATTCCAGTTGGCTGGTCATAAACCAGTAGTGCTAATTGGGGGCGGAACGGGCTCAATTGGCGACCCAAGTGGGCGTAATAGCGAGCGTACCTTGCAAACCATGGATGTGGTAAAGGAAAACGCGCGTAAATTAGCAGACCAGATGAACCGCCTCTTCCTAAAAGGGGATGTTCAAGCGAGTGGTTTCCGGATTGTAAATAACTACGACTGGCTTAGCCAGATCTCGCTCTTAGATTTCTTGCGTGACTATGGTAAACATTTCAACATTAATAATATGTTGGCTAAGGATGTTGTCGCGTCTCGACTAGAGGTAGGGATTTCCTTTACTGAGTTCAGCTACCAGATCCTTCAATCCATTGACTTTGCCCATCTGTATAAAGAATACGATGTTCAATTACAAATTGGGGGCGCCGATCAATGGGGCAACATTACGGCCGGATTGGATTTTATTCGTCGGACTGAAGGCCATGAGACTGAAGTCTATGGGCTGACCATTCCGCTTATGCTCAAATCTGATGGCACTAAGTTTGGTAAAACAGCAGGTGGGGCAGTTTGGTTGGATCCAGAAAAAACAACGCCATTTGAGTTCTACCAATTCTGGCTCAATCAACAAGATGGTGATGTGGTTAAATTCCTTAAGTACTTTACCTTCTTATCTCATGAAGAGATTGATGCCTTGGCTGTCGAAATTGAGACTCAGCCTCACTTGCGGGTTGCCCACAAGCGTTTGGCTGAAGAAGTAACGCGCTTTGTTCACGGGCAAGAGGCTCTAGATGAAGCCATTCGGATTACAGAAGCTTTATTTACAGGCGAGGTGGGTTCGCTCACGGTTCATGAAATCGAGCAAGGTTTTAGAAATATGCCGCAAGCCAGCGCCGCAAGAGAGGAAGCTAACCTAGCTGTTTGGTTAGTAGATACGGGTATTGTTAAATCTCGTCGTGAAGCCAGAGAATTTATTTCGAATGGCGCGATTACCTTGAATGGCACTAAGGTAACTGATGTGGAAGCCGTCATTACGCCTCAAGATGCTATCGGTGGTAAGTACGTAGTTGTACGTCGGGGCAAAAAGAATTATACGCTCGTTACCTTCCAAGATTAAGATAAGTAAGCAGGCCTTTGGCCTGCTTTTTTGGTGTGTGAGTTTGGTTGGTAGGCTAAGTAATTGGGAGTTTCTCATGATTTTCTAGAGGTCGAAAAAGGCGCTTGGAAGATCAAGGTGTAGTATAAATATTGAAACAACATAGTAATTTATATGGCCACAATCTTTATGGCACCATCTGCAAGACTATCTTTTGGGATAGTTGCTCCGGCTTAAAGGTCTAGACAAAAGCGGGAATCGGGCTGATAAGCCATTTTCGTCACCTGTAGAATATTGAAGACCTGGCTTATTCGGCTGTCTATTGTGGCAAAAAAGAGTCAAAAAACAGTGAAAACTCATGTAAAATTACAGCTGTGTTACAGATGCTATACGAATCGTCGAAAAACCGCACCTTAGCCAAAACTTGTGATATCATGTAAGCATGTCATAAAAAGATAAACCAAAGCCTGTGTCCAACACAAGCGTGATATACAAATTACGAGACTAAAAGGAGTCAAATCGCTTATGAACAAGAGATTATTCAAAACGTTATTAACTTCAGCCGTCGTATTAGGGAGCGTAGCTGCACCTGTGGCTGCTTTCGCACAAGACTACGATTCATTAATCGGGCAAAGTGAAAGCCAAATCGAAAACTTATCTGCTGCGCAAGCACAACTTTACGCACAATTAGCTAGCTCTTACGCTAAGTTGCAAGAAGTTCAAGCGCAAGCAACTACCCTTCAAGGTAACATCCAAGAAAATGACGCAGCAATTGCAAGCTTACAAGCAGAAATCAAAGACTTAGAAGTAGCAATTGGCAAACGCGAAAGCCTCTTGGCTGATCAAGCTCGTGCTGTTCAAGCAACAGGTGGGGCTGAAAACTACGTTAACGTTGTAGCTTCTTCTAAATCTGTTAGCGACTTCGTTGGTCGTGTAGACGTAGTGAAGAAGATGGTTTCAGCTAACAAAACACTTTTAGGCCAACAAAAGGCTGATAAAGAAGCTGTTGAAACTAAAAAATCTGCAGTAGAAACCACTAAGGCAGATAACGTTGCTAAGCATGTTCAATTAGAAGCCCTCAAAGGTGCTTTATCCGAAGAACAAGCTAACAACGAAGCAGTATACAACCAATTGACTTCTGATTTATCATTAGCACAAAATGCTCGTGAAGCTTTGATTGCTGAGAAAGCTGCCTACCAACAACGTCAAGCAGAAATTGCAGCAGCACAACAAGCAGCGGCTGAACAAGCTGCCGCAGAAGCTCAAGCACAAGCTTTAGCACAACAACAAGCACAAGCAGAAGCAGCTGCCCAAGAACAAGCGGCTCAAGAGCAAGCAACTCGTGAATCTCAATTAGCTGAGCAACCAGCTCCAGCGGCTGAGGAAGCAAAACCAGTAGCACCAACTACAGAAGCTGAAGCAAACAGCCAAGCAGAAGCGACTGAAAGTCAGTCATCTGAAGCTCCTGCTTCTGAAACTCTAGTAGCTGAAGAATCAACTGCTACAGAAACTCCTTCAACTCAAGAAGAAGAGTCAACAACCCCAGCACCACAACCTGCTCAAGAAGCCCCAGCAGCCGAGGAAGAACCAGAAGCTCCTGCAGCGGCTGAAGAAGAGCCAGCAGCAGAAGCACCAGCGGCTTCAACTTATGGCGATGTATTATCAACAGCTGCTAAATACGTAGGGACTCCTTATGTATGGGGCGGTAAGAGCCCAAGTGGTTTTGACTGCTCAGGCTTTGTACAATATGTCTTCAAAGAAGCATACGGTATCGATGTAGGTAGCTGGACAGTACCACAAGAATCTGCAGGGACTCGTATCTCTGTATCAGAAGCACAAGCGGGTGACCTCTACTTCTGGGGTGACGCAGGTTCAACTTACCACGTAGCGATTGCAACTGGTGGCGGGAACTTCATTCATGCTTCTCAACCAGGTACGCCATTAGGCTACAATAACATCCAAAACTTCACACCACAATTTGCAGTGCGTGTACGTTAATAAGAAATATATTAAAAGCTGGGATTTGTATCCCAGCTTTTTTGTTACTATATATAATAGAAGAGAGTTGGCAAGGGCCAACTCTCTTTTGTATATGTTGCTTACTGCGAGCAGTATTTTTATTCCAAAGGGAAGAGCCAACTGGCAAATTGGGGATTGAAGAGGTCTTGCGCCTCAATCCATTGATAGGTAAGCTTAGTGGCTATATCACTAGCCTTGTCAGACTGATTTTGACCAGTTTGCCCTGCTGCATAGCCCAAAGCATAAGGGTTAGGCGTGAGATTACGGCTGATGTCCCCTGCTTCGATAGCGCTAAATACCTGAGCTTGATAGCCGATGCTGTAGATGTTAGGAATAGCTAAATTTTGATGCAAGTAACGTGCCAGCTCTTGTATAGAGGCTTGATCGAGTAAGGCGACAGCTGGCTTGGAAGATGAGGCTTCAACGGCATGAAGCATAGCCTGTTGATTATCGAGTTTGTCGCCTGCTAATGCAAGCGTCTGGTAGGCTTGGCCAGACTGATCTAGGACATCCTGAACTCCTTTTAGGCGCTCGATGCTTTCACGATTATTTGCCTGATAGGCTAGAATGAAGGGGGCATCTGTTCCGCTTTTGGAATTCAAGGCTTGGGCTAGGGCCTGTCCTTGCTCTTGAGGGGACCAGCCTAGCTGACTTGCTTGGGATAGTTGGACTTTTGGACTATCGATTAAGGTCAGTTTAATCCCTTGATTAAGCCAGTTTTCTAATTGAGGCGTTAATTCAAGGCTGTAGGCAGAGTGGAGTATGACTTGATCGCCTGTTAGGAGTTTTTGATGGCTTAAGAGGGTTGCTTGTTCATCAACATTATCTGGTAAAGCCAAGGTTTGAAGTTCTACGTCGTCCGAGGGATTGATTGAAGCTTTGAGACCTGCCAAGACTTGCTGATTGTAGGGATGACTCAAGGCTTTGCTACTAGCAAACAAGATACGATGTGTAATGGTCTGAGCAGGTTGACCAAGCCAAAGACTTAGGGCTAAGAGGCTAGCTAAGCTGATCAAGACAAGCCCTAATAATATAGTAGAAAGTTTTCTCATGCTGGTAAGTCCTCCCAGTCTAGGTGCGGAATCAAGAGGCTGACGCAGGTTCCTTGATCTTCTTGGCTATCAATTTTTAGCCCATATTCTGGACCAAAATAGATTTGCAGACGCTCATGGACGTTGCGCAAGCCAATCCCCGCTACATCAGATGGCTGTTTTAGCTCTCGGCGTAGTTCTTCCAAACGCTCCACACTCATACCTTGGCCGTTGTCTTTAATTTGGATTAGAATTCCTTTTTCTGACTGGCTAGCTTCAATTGTCAGCAGGCCAGGTTCATAGAGGTTGGTCAAGCCATGTATAATGGCATTCTCTACAATAGGTTGTAGGATTAGTTTGATAGTAGGGTATGAGCGAACTTGCTCTGGCAGCTCGAGCTGATAAGTGAATTGTTGATTATATCGAATTTGCTGAATTTCTAGATAGTTGGTGACATGCTCAAATTCACGCTCCAAGGGAATATACTCCTTGCCCTTACTTAAGGTAATGCGGAGTAGCCGACCTAAGGCAGTCACCATATGCGAAGCATCTCTAGTATTTTGACTTTCTATCATCCACAGGATAGACTCCAAAGTATTATAGAGAAAATGAGGTTGGATTTGAGCTTCTAAGACATTTCGCTCACTTTTTCGTAAAGCGGCTTCTTCAATTTTAATTTGCTCCATGAGTTGGTCTACTTGGTTGAGCAGTTGGTGGTAGGCCTGATAGAGCTCATTGGCTTCATCGTAACCAGAAGTCTCATAGTGACCAGTGGGAAGATCCTGAAAGTCTTGCATATGGCGTGCAAGGCGACGAATAGGTCGGGCAATAAAACGAGCTAGTAAGTAGGTCAGAACATTAATCAAAAAGGTCAAGGCTAAGAAGAGAATAAGCGAAGTCTGAAGAATTCGTGATAGACCACTAGCCAATACTTCTTGCAGGTAGGTTTTGCCGACAACACGCCAATGAGTGCCAGCCATTACTTGACTGGCTAACACGACGTGTTTGTCCTTATCTAGTTGGACTTTTGTAGTCTCAGCTCCTAAATCTGGGATGGTTTCTTGTTTGAGTTCTGCAGTCATTAGAGCTTGGTGGGGATGATAGATGAGTTCTTGTTGGTCATCCACCAAGTAGGTGTAGCCTTGTTTGCCAATTCCTCCGGTCTCAAAGAAGCGTTGGAAAGTCTTGATTTTATAATCGATGAGTAGAAGGCAACGTTTACCTTGATGGGTGAAAGGGATAGTATTGGAGATGACCCAAGGAAATTCTCCTTGGAAGAGATGCTGAATATGGGGTTTGGAATAGAGCGTTTGGTCGTGTTGAGCCTCTTCTTGATACCAATCTGGAGATAAAATCGGATGTTGGTTATTCATTTTAAGCTGGAAGCGACTAGGCGCAAAATCTAGTACCTGGCCCTCTTCATCTAATACTGCGATGGATTGGATATCGCGATTGAGGGTGACGCTAGAATCCAACAAATCATGCAAAGCTTGAGGCGTTAGGCTTTCGAGCGTGATGCGACGGATGATTGCTTCGTTGGCAACATCCATCGTGGCAATCATAGTTTCCAAGGCTTCTGTCGAGCGCGCTACATGCTGCTCGGTTAGGGTCATGGTCTGCTTAATCAGGAGATCGCGCGCAATTTGATAATGGCCCCAGAGACTAATGCCTAGAATAGAGGTCGATAAGAGAAAGCAAGTCAAATAAATGACGCGATGCAAGGGGTGGCGTTTGGCCGGAGTCATAGTGTGGGACTCCCTTCTTGGGCGGCCTCACGAATTTGGCGCGGAGATAGGCCAAAGTAGCGCTTAGTACTATAGGAGAAGTAGTGAGTGTCGGTGTAGCCAACTGCTAAGGCTACTTCTTGGACCTTGGCTGAGCTAGTTAGTAAGAGCTCTTTAGCCTTATTCATACGAATTTGAATCAAGTGCTCCTTGAAGGATTGCCCTGTCTCGCGAGTGAATAGAGAACTGAGATAGTTAGGGCTGACATGCATTAACTGAGCCAAGCGTTTGCCTGTAAAGAGTGGATCTTGATAATGTTGTTGCATTAAACGCAAGCCTTGCTGGGTTAGTGATTCTTTGAGGGTTTGGCGCTCACTCTGGATTAAGAGTAGTAACTTTTTGCTGTGGGCCAGGAAGGTCTGCATTAAATCCGCTACTGAGGCTTGGTTAGATGCCACCATTTGAGACATAAAGGACTCAATTAGAGATGAATTTTGGATGCCAGTTAGGTTTTGACTGATACGAATAACCCGTGAAGTTAATTCAAGGAAAAAGAGATAGTCGGCCGAAGGCGTAGAGGATTGGCGATGGCTTTGGTTAATTAAGCTCACAATGTAATCCTCGAATTCGGGATAGGAAGCAATCTTAATCAAAGACAAGAGTCGTTGATCAGGGGTCGCATCGTAGTCTAGGTTTGATTCCATCTCGACACTGAAATCGCCGTAGTAACATAGGGCAGTATTTGGCGCTGATTGGCAGTAATCATAAGCCTGGAGGGCCTGATGATATAGACGTTTTAAGTCCATCAAGTGTGAGGAAGACTGGCTGATGCCAAGGTAGAGGGTGCGCCGATAATTTTTCAGGAAGGTTTGCTGAATATCTTGCAGTAAAAGGTCCAAGGTAGCGGCTAAATCAGGCTCGTCATGACTAAGAATAATGATTAATTTACCAGCAAAAGGGAAGGCTTCGACCGGCAAATATTTATGGCAGACTTCTAGGACTGTCTTACGGTAGGAGACCCAGCTCAATTCTTCAGCAAAGAGAACATCGCGCATGTCTGAGCTGACGGCGTGGATGGGGCTAGAGGATTGACGTGGGCAGAGGCTGATGACGGTGTAAAAGGGCCCGGGAATTTGTAATTGATAGAGATTGATGCGGTGTTGCCAGTGACTGGTAGCTTCTAGAGTCAGAGGTTCGGTTACAAGACTAATGAGTAAGCTACGTCGGGAGGCCTCAATGGTTGACATGTATTCCCGTGTCATTTCCTGCATATCAAGTGCGCGCTGGCGTTGCGCGTCAAGGTTTTGGCTGACGCGGGCAAGAGCGGCTTGGATATCTGAAGGGGTAATGGGTTTTAGTAGATACTCTTGGATGTTAAGGCGAATGGCATTCTGAGCATAGTCGAATTTGTCGTGGCCACTGATAAAGATAATCTTAATAGTAGGATCAAATTCGTAGATGGCTTGACTCAATTCGAAACCGTCCATGAGTGGCATGCAAATGTCAGTAATGACCACATCCGGGCAAGTTTCTTCTATTATAGCTAGCGCTTCTTGGCCATTGCTGGCTGTGCCTACTAATTCGTAGCCCAAAGAAGCCCAATCCATCAGATTGACAATGGACTGGAGTACAAAAGTCTCGTCGTCAACGAATACAAGTTTACGTCGGGTTGTCATGCAAGCCCTCCTAGAGATAAAATAGGTAACGCTTTCTATCAGTTTAACACAATTTTTGGGGATAGCATAGAGCCCTATATAAAAAGCCACAGGTCTGATGACCTGTGGCTTTCTAGCTTTAAGCTTATTTTTTAAGTTGGAAGGTAATATCGCCGGATTTGGTTAAGGACTTAAAGTCTTTGTCATAGAGGTTGACGTTCAAAGTAAGTGAGCGATCTTTGTAGAGGTCATAGTCATCCTTGCTGTAGACGAATGCTAAGTGATAAGTATACTCTTGGCCAGGTTCTACTATTTCCTTATCTTTGGCCGGCTCAACTTCAACCATGCCTTCGTGCATTAATTTTAGTTGGTCATTGAAAACTAAGTTACCAGCGGTCTGGCGCGCGTTCAAGGCAACTTTACCGTTGTTCTTAACAGTAATTTCAGCAGTTAAGACTACCACACCACCTTTAAGTTTTTCGAAACGGCTAGCTTGGTCTTCATTAGGCTTGAAGTCAACCAATTGGTAGCCGTTCAAAGTCACATCATAGCCTTCAAATTTAACGTTTTGCTTATCAGTACTTGAGCTAATGAGGGTCTTAGTTCCCCAGTTTTCAGCAGTCAGTTTGTCAGGGTAGAATTCGCTAGCCGCTGAACGTTTTGCTGCCCCTTCTTTAGACGTTGGCAGAATAGTAGATGCTGTAGGTACAATAGCATCCGTAATCTTGTCCCCTTGATTAGCTAATACAATGAGGGGATCGAATGATAACTCGCCATTTTTGTTTAATTGTTTGAGGGCGTCGCCACCAATTGCTATGGCAACGAAGCCACGAAGCTCAGATTTGGCCTTAAGCACTTGCTTGGCGTCTACAACAGCCTTGGTTAGATCTTTCGCCTCATCTAGTAGGTTGTTGTTGTGGCTCACTGCTTTGTTATAGCCTACGATGGAGCCAGAGAAACCGCCGGTAATATAGGTATCTTTATCTGAGTCATTCTTAAGGGAGACATCCAGTACAAGAACAGCGCCAGTTTGGGTGTCACCACCAAAAGGGAACGCTAAATCCTTGGTGAAATCTTTGAGGGAGATTAAGCTGTAGGCGTGGATGGTTTCCGTAACTGGAGCCTTGCCAAAAGTAATAGGGGTTGAGTTTGTGTAAGTCACGCTGGCTTCTTTAGCGGAAGTTGCGGCCTTGATAGCCTCAGCTACCGCCTTGAAATCTGTGCTAGACTCTGAGCTAGCGGTACTTTCTTGGCTACTAGCGCTTGACTCGCTGCTTGAAGATTCTGCCAAAGCGATTGTAGGGCCTGCTAAGAGGGCAGTTAATGATAAGCTAGATAGGAAAATGCGTAAAGTTTTTTTCATTTCATTACCTCCAATAGTAAATCCTAGTAGTATTATAATACAGAATTGAAAAGCATGCAAAGTTGTCTAGTGCTATGACTTGATAGGGCCCAAAAGCATGCTAGCCCAAGCTTCGTGGAGTGATTCTTGATCGGAAGGTTGGAAGAGACCGGCCAAGACGTCGCGATAGAGACGGGATAATTCGTTTTGGCTGAAGTAGGCTTGCCCTCCACAAGCGCGAATCACCTCTTCGACTGCTATTTTAGAGGCTTCAACGGAACGGTTTTTTAGGGCGGACAGGCGTGGTAACCAGCTTAAATCATAAGGGTGACCTTGATCTAAAGCCTGGCAGAAATGATTAAGTTGAGGTGGGATGGCATCGAGTTGGATAGCGGCTTCGGCTAAACGCCAACGAATGTTTTTGTCCTGGTCGTAGGTTGTCTGGTTGCTGACAGAATAACGTTTTTTGACCGTTTCTAGGCCTAGTTCGAGGGCCCGTTGGCCAATGCCTAAATAGGTAGCGGCAAGTAGAATCTCGAAGTAAGCGAAAATACCGAAAACGGTAGGATCTAAACTTGGGCTAGGAGCTAGTTTGGCCAAGATTTGTTCAGGACTTACTTGCAGTCCCTTGAGCGTCACGCTATGTGATTGAGTGGCACGCATACCGAGTGTATCCCAGTTTTCGTGAATCTCTAATTGATTATCTTGTTTGTGGGCATAGGCAAAGACGGACTGGGCTTGGTCTTGGCTAGAGTCGGTCGCAAAGGTCACGAAACGGCTGCAGGCCTTAATCATCGACAGGAAGACCTTGTCGCCGTAGAACAGATAGCCTCCGTCTGATTGGGGTTGAGCCTGGCAGATAGAACCAAAAAGGACGCGGTCGTTAGAAGGTTCCGAGATGCCGAAGGCCAAGAGGTGACCTTCTGCCGCGTCTTTTAGGATTTGTTGGCCTGCAGCTTGGCCATGAGCTACTAGATGACGGCCCAAGCCCACAATAATCTGGTGCATATTAATACCTAGGGCAGTGCCAGGTGCTGCTTTGGCTAGGCGGGTTTGTTCCTGTGCGATTTCTTGAAGTGTGAGACCGTGCCCGCCAAATTCTTTGGGTACAAAGGCCTTGTAGTAACCAGCTTCTTTGAGCGCTTGGTAGTCTAGCTCAGGAAATTCGTTGCTTCGATCGTAATGATCTGCGCGTTGATGGATAGAATCGAGTAGTGAATCAGATAAAAACATAGCGGACACTCCTTGGAAAGTAGTAAGTAAAAATAGATGGATGCTTGATTTCCTTCCTTATTATAACATGATTGTGAGGGAGCGCCTTGCTAAACGCTTGCAAATAGCGACTGGCGAGGTAAATGTGATACAATGAGACTAGCATAAGGAGGGCAAGAAAGATGAGATTGTTACTAGCAGAAGATGAATTAGATTTAGCCAAAGGGATTCAGGCTATTCTCAAGCATCATCATTATGATGTGGATCATGTAGCAGATGGAGAAGAAGCCCTCTTGTATGCACGTTCTATGGAATATGATGGCCTAATTTTAGATGTTATGATGCCTAAGAAATCAGGCTTCGATGTCCTAAAAACCTTGCGAAGCGAGGGATCTCAAGTGCCGACCTTGCTTTTAACGGCCAAAAACCAAATTGAAGACAAGGTGCAGGGGCTTGACCTAGGGGCTGATGATTATTTAACTAAGCCCTTTGATATGCAGGAACTCCTCGCTCGTATTCGGTCTATGTTGCGACGCCCTGCCAACTTGGTAGAGAATGATTTGCGTTATGGTGATTTAACCCTCTATCGCCAACGGGCCAGTCTAGCGGTAGGGGCGGCTGAACTTGCCTTGAATAAGCGGGAGTTTCAATTGATGGAGATGTTCATGCTGAATCAGCAACAGGTTCTGTCCACCGATTTAATCATGGAAAGAATCTGGGGCTTAGACTCTGACGCGGAGATTAACGTGGTCTGGGTCAATGTTTCGTCTTTACGCAAAAAATTACAGCAGCTGGGATCTAAAGTGACGATTAAAGCCTCGCGAGGCCTGGGGTATCAGCTGGAGGTGGCGCATGATTAAGCAGATGCAAGGCCGTTTTGTCCGAATCGCCATGCTATCTTTTACGGCTGTGCTCTTGTGCCTGCTCCTGGGTTTGAATGGGCTCAACTATTGGCAGACGGTCCAAGATTTGGATGGCGAAGCAAGTCACCTAATAGACCAGAGCCAGAATCAGCATCAGGGCAATCAGGAAAGACCGCCTCTGCCGAAGAATCAAGGCTTTGATTGGGCTAGACTCTGGCAGAGTTATCAGGAACCTAATTTTCATACGGCTCGTTATATCTACGCTAAAACCGATGCCAATGGTGAGTTAGTTACCAGTCAATTAGACCACATGGATGATTACGACCAGGAAACTTTGGCGAATATCCTCAGTTCACTCTTGAAATCTTCTAAAAACCGGGGCTGGATTGGCGTCCTGCGCTACTATCAGCGGACGAATTCGCAAGGAGAAAAGGAATGGCTCTTTGTAGATGCTGGTCGCCAACTTCAGGCGGTGACTCGCTTGGCCATGATTTCGCTAGGTATCTTGGTTTTGACCTTACTCATCGTCTATGGTCTACTTCGATACTTTTCTAATAGAGCCATTCGGCCTTTGATTAACAATATTAAACGTCAACAGGAATTTATTAGTAATGCCAGCCACGAGATTAAGACCCCTTTAGCGGTTCTAGCTACCAATAACGATGTCTTAGAATTGACAGGATGCAAGAATGAATGGACCCAAAGTAATCGCAGGCAAATCCAACGCTTAAATGCCTTAGTGGAGCAGATGCTGCAATTAGCTCGCTATGATGAAGGCCGAGTCGCGCTAAATCCAGAGTCTCTGGATTTAGTCGTCTTGTTAAAACAAGCGTTGGATGATCTTGAGGGCTTGCTTGAAGCAAACCAGGCGCAGGTTTCCTTAAATTTACCTGATAGTATTCTGTTAACTATCGACAGGGCCTCTTTTCAGCAGGTCAGCCAGGTTCTACTCGAAAATGCCCTTCAGTATCATCTGGCAGGGACAGAGATTGAGGTTGGCTGGCGACAAACTGACAAGAGCTTGTATGTGGCCAATCATTGTCAGAAAATGAGTCAAGAGCAGGCAGAGCGCTTATTCGAGCGTTTCTACCGGCCAGACCAGGGACGCCAACGCGACCGAGGTGGTAGTGGGATGGGCCTGTCCTTAGCCCAAGCAGTAGCAGAAGGTAATGGCTGGCATTTAAAAGTCGGCATGCGTTCAGAGACTGAAATAGAATTTACTATTCGATTCTAGCTAGGCGAGCAATCCTGCTTGAAGTCGTTAGGGCAGAGTACTAAAATAGGAAGTGCGATACATATTATATAGTAGAAAGAAGGAATAGGATGGAAATCAATGAAACTTTGTTGCGTGCCTTGAGTGAGGTCAATGGGATTGCGGGTAATGAAGGTGCGGTTCGCCAACTTTTCAAAGAAGAAACGGCACCTTATGCGCAAGGCTACGTTCAAGATGGCCTTGGAGGCTTATTTGCGGAGCATATTGGGGATGCCAACGGTCCACGGATTATGATGGCAGCTCATTTTGATGAAGTGGGTTTTATGGTTAGTCAGATTACAGACAAGGGCTTTCTTAAGTTTGTACCGATTGGCGGTTGGTGGAGCCAAGTGGTGTTGGCTCAACAAGTGACTGTTACGACACGAGACGGTAAAACCTTCCATGGGGTAACAGGCTCTAAGCCACCTCATGTTTTGCCAGTAGAAGCACGCAAGGTGGCGGTCGATATAGCGGATGTTTTTATTGATTTAGGAGCGACTTCTAAGGAAGAAGTGCTAGAGTGGGGTATTCGTCCGGGGGACATGATTACACCTTATATCGAATATCGTCGTCTCAACGGCGGCCCTTTCCTCTTGGGGAAAGCTTGGGATAACCGCATCGGCGTTGCAGTTGCGATTGAAGTATTAAAATATGCAGCCAGCCAAGGTCATGCTAGCCAGCTCTTTATCGGGGCTAATGTTCAGGAAGAAGTTGGTTTGCGTGGCGCTAAGGGCGCGACCCACAAACTGAATCCTGCTATCAGTTTTGCTTTAGACACAGGGACTGCGGGGGATACACCGGGGATGACACCTAAAGAAGCAGACAGTGAATTAGGCAAAGGGCCTCAAGTTTTAATTTATGATGCGTCTATGATTCCTCACAAAGGCCTGCGTGACTTCGTAATCGATGTGGCGGAAGAAGAAGGTATTCCATTCCAATTCACCAGCATTAAGGGTGGCGGAACGGATGCTGGGGCACAGCACCAAAGTCTTGATGGCGTACCATCTATTGCTATTACCATTCCGGTTCGCTACTTACATTCCCATACTTCGATTATCCACGAAGATGACTTCAAACATACAGTGGCGCTGATGACCGCCTTGCTCAAACGCCTTAACAGTCAGACGGTTGCCGATATTGTGGCCAATGTCTAGGGGGGGAGGACATATGCATATTCATTGTTTAGGATGTGCCGGAGGTTACCCAATAGGAGACAATGGCACAACTGCTTTTGTGGTTTCGAGTCAGGACCGGGCCTATCATATTTTGCTTGATGCAGGGACTGGTGCTGCACGCGCACTAGAAAATTATCTAGATGTATTAGAGCTTAATGCTGTCATTATTTCCCATGACCATGCTGATCACGTGGCGGATTTAGGTACTATCCAGCATTTATTAATGTTAAAGCCTTCGGGAGCTAAACATGCGCCAGTGCCTATTTATTTGCATGACCAATCGGCATTTCCGCCTTTGGCCATTGAGGACAAGACCAGCCAATTGATGACTTATGGGGCGGATAGTGTCTTAGAATGTGGGCCTTTTCGCGTAAGTTTCTGCCAGACGGTCCATCCACTTCCTTGCTACGCTATGCGTTTGGAAGAGCTGGAGACAGGACAAGTCCTAGTCTTTACGGCTGATACGGGTTGGTGTCCAGAATTAATTGAATTCAGCCAAGGTGCCTATGTGCTAATTGCTGATTCGGCTTTTACTAACGAACGGGGGCGAAACGAGATTCATATGACGGCTAGTGAAGTCGCGCAATTGGCCAATCAGGCCCATGTGCGAACCCTGGTCGCTAGTCATATGGCGCCTCATGCGGATCAAACGCTCATCCTCCAACAAATAGCGGCGGATTTGAACCCGGATATTAATTTAATTCATTGTCAGCCGGGTCTGACTTTATCACTTTAAGAGGGAGACTATAATATGTATTTTGTTGATAATGGCAACAACTATGATGCAAGTCTGAATATAGCTTTAGAAACTTATTTGGTGGAAAACCGATTGGTCGATGAGCCAATCTTGCTCTTCTACATCAATGATCCTTCTATTATAGTAGGAAGAAACCAAAACACCATTGAAGAAGTAAACCAAGCCTATGTAGAAGAAAAAGGAATTCGAGTGGTTCGCCGTATGTCCGGCGGCGGGGCTGTCTACCATGATCGAGGAAACTTTTCGTTTTGCTTCATTAAAGACGATGACGGCTCTTTCCGGGATTTCGCTAGCTTCACGCAACCGGTAATAGAAGCTCTACATAAAATGGGAGCAAAAGGAGCGGAGCTCAAAGGGCGAAATGATCTGCTGATTGAGGACAAGAAGTTTTCAGGTAATGCCATGTATGCCAAGAATGGTCGTATGACCGCTCATGGGACCATCTTATTCGATGCGGATCTTGATGAAGTGACCAAGGCGCTTAAACCCCGAAAGGAAAAATTTGAATCAAAGGGAATTAAGTCAGTCCGTAGTCGTGTAACTAATATTAAACCTTATGTATCACCGGAATATCAAAAACTCACTACCGAGGAGTTCCGTGATTTACTCTTGCTTGAAATATTTGGCGTGGAAAGTCGTGACCAAGTCAAAGAACTTAAGTTGACTGAAGAAGATTGGGCTAAAGTTCGAGAGATTCAAGCTGAACGTTTCGGTAATTGGGACTGGAACTATGGGCAATCGCCAGCTTTTGCAATCCAAATGAGTCAGAAGTTCCCATTTGGCTTTGTCGATTTCCGCTTCAATGTGGAGCAAGGGGTTATTAAGGAAGTTAAAGTCTATGGCGACTTCTTTGGACTTGGAGACATTAGCGATGTAGAAGACGCGCTAGTAGGCGTACGCTTCGAGCGCGAGGCTGTCAACCAGGTATTTGAGAACTTAGACTTCAATAAATATTTTGGCCGAGTAACAGCAGAAGAAATTCTGACCTTAATCTTTAGCTAGAATTAGCACTATATATAGGGGGAGCCACTTGGCTATACAACCTATATATAGTGTTTTTCTTTTGGGTCAAAAAAAGGACTGAAAAGTGGCTAGAAAGTGTTGACTTAGTAGGGTTAGTCATGGTATATTACATTATGTTCTTAGGAACACACGAACCATTTTCTAAAAATCGTCAAAAGCATTCGAAAAAGCTTTGACATTGTTAGAAGATGGTGCTAATATATAGAAGTTATCGCTGAGACAACGGCCAAGCAAAAACTTCGAAAAAACTTCTGAAAAGTTGTTGACAGGAAGTGAGGCTTGTGCTAATATATAGAAGTTGTCACGTAGTGGCAACGAGCACATTGAAAACTAAACAAAGACACACCAAGAATGTGAGGGTCATCGAGGAAACTTGATGAACAACCAACAATTCGGCAGCAGACAAGCTGGGTAAAAAAACAAGCTAGTAAAGAAATGAGTCAAGTAGACTTATGAAATTTTTCATGAGAGTTTGATCCTGGCTCAGGACGAACG
>NZ_KI535341.1:179380-284983 GCF_000160075.2 Abiotrophia defectiva ATCC 49176 | reverse complement strand
TACTAATCGGTCGAGGTCTTAACCACAAGATTTGAGGTTAGGTTTGAGGTTATTCAGTTTTGAGTGTGCAAGCACTCAATAGAAGACAACACCCAAGTGTGGTGATTATGGCAAGAAGGACACACCTGTTCCCATTCCGAACACAGTAGTTAAGCTTCTTAGCGCCGATGGTAGTTGGACCTTTGGTCCTGTGAGAGTAGGTCGTTGCCATGCTGGGTGAACTTGTCTTGATGGAGGTTTAGCTCAGCTGGGAGAGCATCTGCCTTACAAGCAGAGGGTCAGCGGTTCGATCCCGTTAACCTCCACCATGAGTCATTAGCTCAGTTGGTAGAGCATCTGACTTTTAATCAGAGGGTCACAGGTTCGAGCCCTGTATGACTCATTCTCTATTAAATGCGTCTTAGAGAATGAAAAAGCCAGCGGATGTGGCGGAATTGGCAGACGCACCAGATTTAGGATCTGGCGCCTTAGGGCGTGGGGGTTCAAGTCCCTTCATCCGCATTAACAACTTAATAGCCGGCTTAGCTCAGTTGGTAGAGCATCTGATTTGTAATCAGAGGGTCGAGGGTTCAAGTCCTTTAGCCGGCACCACGCGGAAATAGTTCAGAGGTAGAACATCACCTTGCCAAGGTGGGGGTCGCGGGTTCGAATCCCGTTTTCCGCTTAGCCAATAATGGCCCTTGCCGGGGTGGCGGAATTGGCAGACGCACAGGACTTAAAATCCTGCGGGTAGTGATACCCGTACCGGTTCGACCCCGGTCCTCGGCATTCAAGCTTAGGCTTGGAAATAACTGAATAGGCACCCATAGCTCAATTGGATAGAGTACTTGACTACGAATCAAGCGGTTGCAGGTTCGACTCCTGCTGGGTGTATTATATAAACGGGAAGTAGCTCAGCTTGGTAGAGCACTTGGTTTGGGACCAAGGGGTCGCAGGTTCGAATCCTGTCTTCCCGATTATATTAATGGGGCCTTAGCTCAGCTGGGAGAGCGCCTGCTTTGCACGCAGGAGGTCAGCGGTTCGATCCCGCTAGGCTCCATTTTTTTATATATTGGCGGTGTAGCTCAGCTGGCTAGAGCGTCCGGTTCATACCCGGGAGGTCAGGGGTTCGATCCCCTTCGCCGCTATAGACATGGACCTTTAGCTCAGGTGGTTAGAGCAGGCGGCTCATAACCGCCCGGTCGTAGGTTCGAGTCCTACAAGGTCCATTCTCTTGCCAGTTTGGGCATAATGGAGGATTACCCAAGTCCGGCTGAAGGGAACGGTCTTGAAAACCGTCAGGCGTGTAAAAGCGTGCAAGGGTTCGAATCCCTTATCCTCCTTTCCATTATCGCGGAGTGGAGAAGTTGGCATCTCGTCGGGCTCATAACCCGAAGGTCGCAGGTTCGAGTCCTGCCTCCGCAATATTGCGGGTGTAGTTTAGTGGTAAAACCACAGCCTTCCAAGCTGTTGTCGCGAGTTCGATTCTCGTCACCCGCTTAACTTTATATAATGAAGGGCCTATAGCTCAGCTGGTTAGAGCGCACCCCTGATAAGGGTGAGGTCGATGGTTCGAGTCCATTTAGGCCCATTGCAATAAAATATTAGAATGGTGGGGAAGTACTCAAGAGGCTGAAGAGGCGCCCCTGCTAAGGGTGTAGGTCGGGTAAACCGGCGCGAGGGTTCAAATCCCTCCTTCTCCGTTCTTTTTATTGCCTTAACTTAGCTGGTCCGTTGGTCAAGTGGTTAAGACACCGCCCTTTCACGGCGGTAACACGGGTTCGAATCCCGTACGGATCATTATCATATCTCGGAGGATTACCCAAGTCCGGCTGAAGGGAACGGTCTTGAAAACCGTCAGGCGTGTAAAAGCGTGCAAGGGTTCGAATCCCTTATCCTCCTTAATAAAATCGCGGGGTGGAGAAGTTGGCATCTCGTCGGGCTCATAACCCGAAGGTCGCAGGTTCGAGTCCTGCCCCCGCAATAGGTTCCGTGGTGTAGGGGTTAACATGCCTGCCTGTCACGCAGGAGATCGCGGGTTCAAATCCCGTCGGGACCGCCATGCGGGTGTAGTTTAGTGGTAAAACTACAGCTTCCCATGCTGTCGTCGCGAGTTCGATTCTCGTCACCCGCTTCGCATACTAGAGTAGCTTGAGCTGCTCTTTTTTTATGTTCTTGGCTCTATTCTTGCACATGAATGGAAGATTCTATATAATAAGTATGTACAATAGTTTGAGACCTCCCTACAGCTAGGCTGTCAGGGGCTTTTCTATTTTAATGAAGGGATACTCGGTATCCGATACTAGGAGGTAGTTATGTTTCAGTCTTTGCTTGCTGAGATTAAGGAGTACAAGAAACCCTCATTCTTAGCATCCTTTTATATGTTTCTGGAAGTCATTTTTGAGATTTCCATTCCCTTTGTCATGGCCCTACTCTTAGACAAGGGCGTGCAGATGGGGGATATGCGGCAGGTGGCCTTTTATGGTGGCCTCATGCTGGTCTGCGCCTTTTTATCCCTCTTCTGTGGCATGCAGTCTGCCCGCTATGGAGCTTTTGCTTCGGCTGGCTTTGCCAAGAACTTGCGTAAGGCCCTTTTCGCCAAGGTGCAGTCCTTCTCCTTCGAGAATATCGACCGCTTCTCTTCAGGGGGCCTGGTTACCCGTATGATGACTGACGTGACCAACGTGCAGAATTCCTATCAAATGATTATCCGGGTTGGCGTACGGGCACCGCTTAACTTGATTTTTGCCATCTGGGCGACCTTCCTCATTAATGGTCAGATGGCTATGATCTTTGTCTGGGTAGCTCTATTCTTAGGGAGTATACTAGCCCTTATTCTTAAGATTGTCTATCCACTCTTTACCGAGGTCTTTAAGGCTTACGATAATCTCAATAGTAGTATCCAAGAGAACATCACCAATATGCGGGTGGTGAAGTCCTATGTTAAGGAAGCCCAGGAGACTACTAAGTTTCAAACTGCTTCTGGCAGAATCTACCGCATGTTCATGAAGGCTATTAATGTCAGCGTCTTAAGCACGCCAGCCATGATGTTGTCCATGTATGCATCCTTCCTTATGATTTCTTGGATGGGGGCCCATCTCATTGTGGTCGGCAACATGTCGACCGGGGAATTAACTTCTATGTTCTCCTACACCATGACCATTCTCATGTCCCTCATGATGCTCATGATGATTTTCGTCATGCTAGTCTTATCTATTGCGTCAGTTGAACGGATTAATGAAGTCCTCAAGACCCAGTCTACCATTGTATCGCCTGAAAATGGCTTGACTCAAGTGGCCGATGGCAGTGTTGAATTCCAAGAGGTCAGCTTTGCCTATACGGATGAAAATGGCGACAAGGCCCATGTCTTAGAAGGCATCAACCTCAGCATTCAGTCTGGTGAGGTCATCGGGATTTTAGGGGGAACCGGGTCCGGTAAATCCAGTCTAGTTCAACTCATTCCGCGCCTCTACGATGTGGAAGCCGGTGCTGTCAAGGTGGGCGGGCAGGATGTCCGTGACTACGACCTAGATAGCCTGCGTCGCCAAGTAGCCATGGTCTTGCAGACCAATGTGCTCTTTTCCGGGACCATTAAGGAAAATATGCGCTGGGGTAAGAAGGATGCTAGCGACGCCGAAATTGAAGCAGCCTGCAAGCTGGCTCAGGCCCACGAATTTATCTCCGAGTTCAAGGATGGTTACGACACCATGATTGAACGGGGCGGGGCTAACGTGTCCGGTGGTCAGCGCCAACGGCTCTGTATTGCCCGCGCCTTACTCATGAATCCTAAGATTCTGATTCTGGATGACTCCACCTCAGCCGTGGATACCAAGACCGACAGTCTGATTCGTCAGGGCTTGGCTTCTAGTCTCAAGGAGACCACCAAGCTCATTATCGGCCAGCGGATTTCGTCGATTCAAGAGGCCGACCGCATTGTGGTCTTGAATGACGGCAAAATCGATGCCATTGGCAATCATGAGCAGCTGCTAGCAAGCAATGCCATCTACCAAGAAGTTTATCAAATGCAAACCCAAGGAAAGGAGGCGGCCTCAGATGGAGAATAAGAAAAGACGTGGAGATTGGTCGTCTATTATCCGACTCCTCAAATTCATGTGGCAGGACTACAAGTGGGTCCTCCTAGTCTCCGCTGTCCTGATTGTTATATCAGCCCTAGTGACCGTTAACCTGACCAGTTCTATTCGCTCCTTGGTCGACAATTTCGTCCAACCTATGTTGCAGACGGGCTCTAGTGACTTCGGGCCCCTGCGTGACTTCTTGTTGGGCTTAGCCCTCTTCTGTTTAGTTGGGGTCATGGCCAACTACGGCTTCTCCATTATGATGGCTACTATCTCTCAGGATGCCCTGCGCTCCCTACGCAATCAACTCTTTGAGCGTATGCAGAAGCTACCAGTTAAGTATTTTGACACCCATCCTCATGGGGATATTATGTCTATCTATACTAACGATATCGACGCGCTGCGTCAGGCTATCGAGCAGTCTATTCCCCAGCTCTTCTCGTCTGCCATCACCATGATTGGGGTCACGGTCTCCATGTTGGTAGTCAGTCCCTTGCTCTTCCTAGTGGTGGCCGTCATGCTGGCCATTATGGTCTGGGTCATCAAGACCGTTTCCAGTAAGTCTGGTCGCTATTTTGGCGAGCAACAGAAGAATTTAGGGATTGAGAATGGCTTTATTGAAGAAATGATGGCCGGTCAGAAGGTCATTAAGGCCTTTGTCCATGAAGCAGCCAGCATTGAATCCTTCGACCAAATTAACGAGCAACTCTTCCAATCTTCTTACCTGGCCAACCGTTTTTCTAACGTCCTTATGCCAATCCTAGGGAACTTGGGTAATGTCTCCTTCGTCTTGACTTCCATTGCAGGGGGCTTTATGGCTCTGAATGGGGTAGGCGGCCTGACCATTGGTGGCCTTATGTCCTTCCTGCAACTCAACCGTTCCTTTATCGGACCGATTGCTCAGGTCTCCCAACAGCTTAACTTTGTCCTTATGGCATCGGCTGGGGCAGACCGCATCTTCAATTTGCTAGATGAGGAGCCTGAAGTCAACCAAGGGAAGGTAAGCCTGGTTAATGCAGAAGAAGTCGACGGTAAGCTGGTCGTGACTGATCAGAAGACTAAGCGCTGGGCTTGGAAACATCCGCGTCCACAAGGCCAATACGAGTTGGTGCCTTTGGTAGGGAAGGTGGTCTTCAACAATGTAGACTTCTCCTATGATGGCAAGAAGCAGATCCTGCACGACATCAAGCTCTACGCTGACAAGGGTCAGAAGGTGGCCTTCGTCGGGGCAACTGGGGCAGGTAAGACGACTATTACTAACTTGATCAATCGCTTTTACGATATCCAGTCAGGTTCTATTACCTATGACGGCATCGACGTCAAGCTGATTGACAAGGACTCCCTGCGTAAGTCTCTGGGCATCGTCTTGCAGGATACCCACCTCTTTACCGGGACTATCGCAGAAAATATCGCCTACGGTCGAGAAGACGCCAGTCGCGAGGAGATTCTGGAGGCGGCTCGCATCGCCAACGTCGATTCCTTCGTCAAGCATCTGGATCAGGGCTATGAAACCATGCTGACGGACGACGGGGCCGGCCTCTCCAACGGCCAACGCCAGTTGATTGCCATTGCCCGTGCGGCCTTGGCTGATGCGCCTGTCCTCATTCTGGATGAGGCTACCTCATCCATCGACTCGCGGACCGAAAAAATGGTGCAAGAAGGTCTGGACCGCCTCATGGCCGGTCGCACCGTCTTCGTCATCGCCCACCGTCTGTCCACCATCGTCAACTCTGACGTCATCATGGTCATGGACCACGGCCGCATTATCGAACGCGGCAACCACGCCTCCCTCATGGCCGAGCGAGGCACCTACTACCGCCTCTACACCGGCGGCCTAGAAATCGACTAAAGGCAGTCAGTAAGCAGGGAAGCAGCTTCCCTGCTTTTTTGTGTGGGGAAATGGGCTGGGGAGCTTGGAAATAGAGCCAAAACGAGTAGAAGGCTGTGAGCTAGTGGTCCACTTTTGAGAGTGGACCACTAGCTGGGTCGGGAACCAAGGGAAAGGCGCCAAACTGGGGTAGAAGCCGAGAGCCAGTGGACCACTCTGGATAGTGGACCACTGGCTGGGTCGGGAACGGGAAAGGCGCCAAACTGGGGTAGAAGCCGAGAGCCAGTGGACCACTCTGGATAGTGGACCACTAGCTGGGCCGGAAACCTGGTAAAGGGGTCTAAACTGGGATAGAAGCTGAGAGCTAGTGGACCACTTTGTCGAGTGGACTACTGGCTGGGACGGCACCCCAGGAAAAGGGCCCAAACCGGTGTGGAAGTCGTGAGCCAGTGGACCACTTTTTGGAGTGGACCACTAGCTAGGTCTGGAACCTAGTAAAAGGGTGCAAACCGGGGTAGAAGCCTCGAGCTAGTGGACCACTTTGGAGAGTGGACCACTAGCTGGGCCGGAAACCTAGGAGAAGGGCTCAAACCGGGGTAGAAGCCGCGAGCCAGTGGTCCACTTTGAAGAGTGGACCACTAGCTAGGTCGGGAACCTGGTAAAAGGGCCCAAACTGGGATGAAAGCGTGAGCCAGTGGACCACTTTGTCGAGTGGACCACTAGCTAGGTCTGGAACCTAGGAAAAGGCGCCAAACTAGGCAAAAAGGCATGAGCCAATGGCCAGCCTAGCTAGCACAATATTGCCAGCCGCGCAACAAATCATGCCAGCCACTTCTCGCAAGATTTATCTTAAGATGTAAATTTCTTAGAAGAAAATGTGTTGTAAAGCACAAAAGGCTAGTGAGATGTTATAATAGGGGCAAGAAGCTTTGCGAGGAGGTGACGTCATGTCACATCAGGAAATATATGGCGACTACGGGGCCTACCTAGCGCCGATAATGCAAGACTTGATTAGAAAACTGGAAGACTATAATAAGGAGAACAAGGCTGCCACGGGCTTCAAGCTCTATGAGCACCTGATTTACCGGGTCAAGGCCGAGGACTCGATGCGAGACAAGTGCCAGCGCAAAGGCCTAGATCAGACGCCACAGTCAGCCCTTAAGGTTATTCGCGATGCCATTGGCGTCCGCATTGTCACGGGCTTTGTCGAAGATATCTATCACCTAGTCGACCGCCTGCGCCAGGAAGCCGGCTATAAGGTGGTGGAGGAGAAGGACTACATCAGCCAGGTCAAGCCCAACGGCTACCGCTCCTACCATGTCATTTTAGAGGTGGAGACCGACTATCCGGATTGTCAGGGGCAGACGCCGGGTCGCTATTACATCGAGGTTCAGCTCAGAACCATCGCCATGGATTCCTGGGCCAGCCTAGAGCATCAGATGAAATACAAGCATGATATTGCCAATCCGGAGCGCATCAGTCGCGAGCTCAAACGCTGCGCCGACGAGCTAGCCTCCTGTGATTTGACCATGCAGACCATACGACACTTAATCCAAGGGGGTGAGGTCCATGCGGATCCTGCTAGCTGAAGATGAACAACAATTGGCCCGGGTCGTGATGACGGCCTTAGCCCATGAAGGTTATCAGGTGGACTGGGCTAAGGACGGCCAGCAAGCGGTCCAACTGGCCCAGCAGACGGTCTATGATCTCATGATTCTGGACATTATGATGCCAGTCAAGGACGGCATTGAGGCCCTCAAGGAAATTCGAGCCAGTGGCCACACCAATCACGTCATCATGCTGACGGCCATGGCCGAAGTCGACGACCGGGTGACTGGCCTGGACGCCGGAGCCGACGACTATCTGACCAAACCCTTTTCACTCAAAGAACTCCTGGCCCGCCTACGCTCTATGTCTCGCCGGGTGGATCACTATGAGGCGCCGCAACTGGCCCTAGGCAACACCCAACTCAAGCTAGAAGAAATGGAAGTATCAGCCAACAACGCCATTCGTCTGGCCGGCAAGGAAGCCAAACTCCTAGCCCTACTCATGAAGAATCCAGGCAAGGCCCTGTCCCAAACCTATATCTATGACCATGTCTGGGCCGATGAAGCAGGCCCAGCCGACTATGAGCTAGTCAATGTCTATCTGGCCTACTTGGTCCAAAAGCTACTCAGTATCCGCTCCAATCTCCAGATTGTGGGCCAACCAAGCGGACCCTACCAGTTGCTAGTGGAAGCCGCGCCAACCGAGCCTAGCCAGAGCCTGGAAGGGGGTGACTAGCCATGTTCCGCAAGCTGCGTTTCCAATTTATCGCCATTACGACTCTGGCTATTACCCTCATCCTCATGACCCTAGTCGGCGTCATCAACACGGTCCGCTACCTGCAGACCGAGCACGATATTCAGGCCGTGCTAGACTTATTGACGGAAAATAATGGGACCATCCCCGACACCAATGAGAACCGCCAGACCTTTGACCGCCAGTTTGTCAGCCAGGGGACCCTCTATAACTTTAACTACTTTAGCGCCCGCATCAAGGCCAACGAGGCCATTATTAATCCGGGTACGGCCAACCACCTGACCTCGGAACAAATTCAAGGCTTTGTGGATCAGTCGGGCCTGCAATCCTTCCGCGACCGGGGCTATCTGGAAGAAGATGGGCGCTACTTCTCCTATCGCATTAGTCCCGTCTCCGAGACGGAGCGCCTGGTCGTCTTCTTCGAGACCACTCAGGCCTTCCGTGACCGTTGGGCCCTCCTGGTCCTCTCCATCCAAATCGCAGCCATCAGCTGGCTGGCCTTTGTGGTGGTGGTGACCATCTTCTCGGGCCTGGCCATCCGGCCCTTTGTCCGCAATTATGACAAGCAACGCGCCTTCATTACTAATGCCGGCCATGAGCTCAAGACGCCACTGGCGGTCATTGCGGCCAATAATGAGCTGCAGGAGCTCTTGACTGGCGAAACCGAATGGACCCAGAGCACCAAGGATCAGGTCGTCCGCCTAGATCATTTGATTGCTAAATTAATCCGCCTGGCCCGGCTAGAAGAACGCAAGGACCAGGCACCTGTCACGGTGGACTTTAGCCAACTAGTCCAACGGGTCTCCCACAACATGTCGGCCCTTTGGGAACAAGAAGGCCTGCATTATGAGGCCGACATTCAAGAAGGCATCAGCCTGCAAGGGGTGCCCGACGACCTCTATGAACTGGTCAGCATCCTTCTGGACAATGCCCGCAAGTACTGCGACCCTCAGGGGACTGTGCGCCTGCAACTGGCCAACTACAAGCCTTGGCTGAGAAAGGGGCGGGCGGTTCTAACCGTCTCCAACGATTATGCCGCCGGCCAGGGCCAGGACTATCGTCTCTTCTTCGACCGCTTCTATCGGTCCGACCAGTCCCGCACCCGACAAGTGGCGAGCCCAGAGGAGTCAGACTCAGACTCGGCGCCAGCAGGAGGGGAGGCCAAGCCCGCCCAAGGCTACGGCATCGGCCTGTCCATGGCCCAAAACATTGTCAGCCTGCATCGGGGCAAAATCAGCGTCCATTACAAGGACGGGGTCATCCGCTTTGTGGTCAGCCTCTAAAGCGCCTATTGAGTGTGTTTGCCTAAGGACATGATGGAGAGATGACAAAGCAAATTAGTGTTGAGGAGCTAAAGAACGGATGGAATCGAGACCCGACTTTGATAAAATTGCATCATTTGATCAGTTTAATAAATACTATTGGTACCGTGAAGAAATGTCACAGATCTGCAAGTCCTTAGGATTAGAATACAGAGGGACCAAACAAGAACTCAACCACATTATTGAAGCCTACTTCAAAGGCCATTTCATTAAGAAATCACCAAGAAAAAAGGTCAAGAAGCAGGTTGAAAATATTAGCTTAGATAGTCCCTTACTTGAATGTGGTTTTTCCTTTAATGCCAAGTTCAGAGAATATTTCGCTACTGTGACGGGCGTCTCGCCCTTTAAATTTACGGCGGATATGGCGACTGCCTGGCGGAAAGTCAAAAGCGAAAAAGACCGCAACTTTACCATCCAGGACTTGCTGAAGGTCTATTATGGCCAATCAGATTATGCCAAGTATGATCATTCTGTTTGTCAATGGAATCAGTTTTTAAAGGATTTCTGCGCCGATAAAAACAGTGGCCACTACTCAAACAAGTTAAAAGTAGCGGCCATTCTCTGGAAAGAAGTCAGAGATTCGGACAAGGAAAAAATCTATTCAAGCAATCTCTTAAGGGACTACGAAGATAAGATAAAAGACTATCGCCAGTAGGCAAGGCCCAACTGATTAAAGCAAAGACAGAACAGTAAACCATTCGGTTTACTGTTTTTCTTTGCCTAAAAATGCTTAAGGACAAAGTCGCTCTAGCCCTAAATTTAAGCTGATGGGCGAAGGATTCCTAGTGGCTCTCTACTCTAACTAGCGCCACCTTCGGCCCCCCTTGCAAGCAAGGACTTAGCTCAGCTAGGTGGCAGATTAGCCCACCCTCAGGATTGGTTCTAGAATAACTTGTGAAAACGCTGTAAGGGTGCTATAATAGGAGTGGATGTTTGTATAACACGGAGGGGAGTGGTGAATTGCCTTATATCAAACGTGTCATTCATTTGATGGGTGCGACAATTGCCATTTCACTGGCAGACTCGGAAGATCCGAGCCTCCTCGATGCGGTGGAAGAACGTCTACATACCTATAATATGCGCTTTAGTGCCAATGATGCGCGCTCGGAGCTCATGCAGGTCAACCTGCAAGCAGGCTTGGCCCCAGTGACCGTTCATCCCGAGCTCTTCGAGCTCATTCAACTGGGACGGACCCACAGCCTAGCCCCTGGTAGCCATCTCAATATCGCCATAGGGCCCTTGGTCCAAACCTGGCGGATTGGCTTTAAAGATGCCCGCGTCCCAAGCCCACAGGAAATTCAAGCGGCCTTGGCCCTCACGGACCCAGCCAATATCCTCATGGATGAGGACAAGTTGGAAGTCCAGCTGGCCTTGCCCGGCATGAAGCTGGACCTTGGCGCCCTAGCCAAAGGTTATATCGCCGACCGCCTCAAGGATTTCTTGTTAGCGCAGGGAGTCCAATCAGCCTTGATTGACTTAGGCGGTAATATTCTGACCATTGGCCAGAATCAAGACCGGCAGCAAGCTTGGCAGATTGGCATTCAGAATCCCTTGGCGGCACGGGGCCAACACCTCATGGTCTTGCCTATTGTGGACCAATCGGTGGTGACCTCAGGCATCTATGAGCGGACCCTATCGCGCGGAGGTCAGACCTACCACCACATACTGGATCGCCAGACGGGTTATCCTATGACCAGCCCCATTGCCAGCCTGACCATTATTGCCCAGCATTCCGTCGATTGCGAAATCTGGACAACTCGCCTCTTTGGCGACATGCCAGCGGATATCCTGGCCCAGGTCGAGGCTCAGACCGGTCTAGAGGCTGTCTTAGTCACCCAAGACCAACACATCTACCATACTTCCGGTCTCAAGCGAGACTGAACATTCTAAGTATAGAGAGGAACACTTATGACAAAATTTATTGCACTTGTTGGGACTAACTTCCAACGTTCCACTAACCGTCGTTTGCTTCAATACATGCAGAAGCATTTTGCTGATAAGGCAGAAATCGAACTCGTTGAGATTCAAGATATCCCACTCTTCAACAAACCAGCTGACAAGCAAGTTCCAGAGCTCGTTAAGGAAATTGCGGCTAAAATCGATGCAGCTGATGGGGTTATCATCGGGACACCTGAATACGACCACGCTATTCCAGCGGTCTTAATGAGCGCCTTGGCTTGGCTCTCTTATGGGATTTACCCACTCTTGAATAAACCAGTTATGATTACCGGGGCTTCTTACGGGACCTTAGGTTCTTCACGGGCTCAATTACAATTACGCCAAATCCTGGACTCCCCAGAATTGAAGGCTAACGTGATGCCTGGTTCAGAATTCCTCTTGTCACACTCCTTACAGGCCTTTGACAAGAAGGGCAACCTGATTGACCTAGACACCATTAAGAAATTAGACGCCATCTTCGATGATTTCCGTTTATTCGTGAAGATTACGCAAAAGCTGAAAAGCGCGCAAGATCTGCTCCACAAAGAAGCGGAAAACTTTGACTGGGAAAACCTATAACATACGTGACGAGAAGGGAAGAAAACTATGAAATTTGTCGGACTTGTTGGTTCAAACGCTGAACAATCCTATAACCGTAAATTATTAGAGTTTATCCGCCGGGAATTCAAACTCAAATTCGAATTAGAAGTGTTGGAAATTGATGAAGTACCTCTCTTCAATCAAGAAAGCAAATGGGATGATAGCTTCCAACTTCGTTTCTTATACAACAAAATCACACGTGCGGATGGGGTCATTATCGCAACCCCAGAACACAACCACACCATTACGGCAGCTTTGAAGAATGTCTTGGAATGGTTGTCTTATGAAGTACACCCATTTGAAAGCAAACCTGTCATGATCGTAGGGGCTTCCTACCATGATCAAGGGACTTCACGTGCCCAAGTTCACCTACGCAAGATCTTGGACGCGCCAGGGGTGAACGCTTATACCTTACCAGGGAATGAATTCCTATTAGGTAAAGCCAAAGAAGCCTTCGACTTGAACGGTAACATCACCAACGAAGGCACGGTTAAGTTCTTAGGCTCTTGCTTGGATAACTTCGTTAAGTATGTGGAGGTCGTTTCTAAATTGAAGAAACCAAAACCAATCGAGCCTGAAGACTTAGATGTAACTAACCCAATCGCGACTACCATCCAAGGGGTGGATCCAGATGATCCAGAATGGGTAGAAAAAGCAGCTGAGCTTGTAGGGGCAGTCTCTGGCGATACTTACGTCAAGTTAGACCACGGGATTCTGACCGTTAACCAAATCGACATGTTCCTTAAGGCTATGCCTTTCGAGCTGACTTATGCCGATGATAACAACCAATTCCTCTACTACAACAACGCTCACCAAGATCCTAACACCATGTTCGCTAAACGCGTGCCATCTCAATCAGGTAGCCGCTTATCAACCGTTCACAACTCCTTGCCTGCTGCGCGGATGAAGAACGTTGAGTGGGTAGTTGGGGTTCTCCGTAACGGGGACCAAGAATACGTACGGACTATCGTACCGGGTTCACCTGAAGGGGTTATTAACACCCACAACTACCAAGCTATGTACTACCCAGATGGGTCTTACGCTGGGATCAACGAGATTGTCTTCAACTTCCAACCATGGTTAGACTGGTACTTACAATCTACTGGTCAACGCCTCGTTGGCGGTAACGGCACTGTTGCCCCTGGCCCACACGGTGGCGGCCATGCCGATGCGACTTCTGGTGCTTCTGATGCGCCAGACAGCCACGGTGGCGGCGGCGGCCATGCTGACGCTACTTCTGGCGCCAGCAACTAATTAAGCCTATTAATGACAAGGGCGCTCGACTCAGTCGGGCGCTCTTCTTGTATTTGTGGCATAAAAAAAATCCCTGCCGCAGCAGGGATAAAAGTCAAATTTAGCCTTATAATGGCACCGTGTTAGCTGAGTAGCGTTTGCGGTATTGAGAAGGCGTACAGTGGTTGTTCTCCTTGAAGGTCTTGGAGAAGTGAGAAGGTGAGTGGAAGCCAACCCGGTCTGAGATATCAGAGACGGTAATGTTAGACTTAGCCAATAGCTTCTCTGCTTCTTCTAAGCGAACGTGAATCAGGTAGTCAATTGGTGACAAGCCAGTTTGTTGCTTGAAGAGGCGAATCAGGTAGTATTTATTGATATCCACCAAGTCAGACAACTCTTCCAAGGTAATCTTCTTAGAGTAGTTCTTGCGGATATAATTTTGGAGCACGTCAATCTCATTATGCTTAGCTTGGAGGCTGGCGTCCTTGATTGATAATTCGTTGTGACGTAAGAGATGAATCATCACACACTCAATCAACTTTTTCATGATGAGGTCGGAACCGCGGAAACGGTTGGACTCTTCAATCAGAGCCAAGTCCAAGTAGTACTTGAGAGTTGGGTTAGGATGGGATGCCACAAATAATTGTGAGCTAGAGTTGGCTTCCTGTGAGGAAGTGAAGACAACACCGGATAGGGCAATGCAGATCCAGTCAATCTTCCGAATTGGATCAAGGGTAATGGTGGTGCCTGGGTTCAGGATAATGACATCACGCTTCTTAATCTCGTGTTGTTCATATTCTGAGTGACAAATACCCGCGCCTTTGTTAACATAGAAAATTAATAAATCTTCTGATGCTATTTTGTGATGCTCGTTGGCAGGTAATTGCTGAGTTGTAATCGAAGTTAGCTTGACTGATGCAGAATTTACATTCGAAATATACATAAAAAGCAATCTCCTTTCTGTTTTTGAGCGAACGTGCAATGTTCTACTATAATAATACACCATTTAAATTAAAATTGGAACCCGTACCATTGAGTTTCCCATTAAATTTTAATTAAACTTCTCCAAAATATTGGTTAGCAGGCCAAGTTCCATGATTTTTGCTGTTGTCTCATGGTGCTAAAAAGTGGTATAGTTATATTGTAAACGGTTTAACGGAGGAATTCAAGATGTATGTAAAGGAAATATCAAAAAATTTTACAGATAAAAAAGTCACGGAAATTCTGGTAGAAAATCAGCAGGGCTTACGGGCAAGCTTCTGCACCCTGGGCGCCCGAATTAGTGACCTGTCAATTCCTAGTCAAAATGGGCGGGAATCCTTGATTCTCAGTCTGACCCATTTAGAGGACGAAGCCACTTACCATACCTATTATGGGGCCACAGTGGGACGGGTAGCCGGCCGCATTGGGCCTGAGCCTTTGAGCTTAGGGCAGGAAGCCTTGGCCTTGACGCCTAACGAAGGAACTACCCATTTGCATGGGGGACCAGAGGGCCTAGATCTTGCTAACTGGGACTATGAAATTGAAGAGGGAGCGGACCAAGTCTCCGTCATCTTCAGCCTAGTGGACCCAGCTGGCCACAATGGCTATCCAGGTAACTTGTCAGCCCGGGTCATCCATAGCCTGGACCAGGACAATTGCTGGACCGTTCGCTATGAGGCTAGCATCGATGCGCCTAGCTATTGGAACCCGACCAACCATGTTTACTTCAATCTCAACGGCAATGCTCAAGCGCCCATCACTAACCATATCTTACAAGTTGAGGCCAGCCACATGATTCCGCTGACCCCAGCTGGCCTGCCCCTAGGGGGGACTTGGGCCTTGGATCAGCATCCAGGCTTGGACTTGCGTTTAGCGGACCAGACCTTAGGCCAGGTCAATGACCGCCACCCTCAGGAAGAGCAGCTAGCCATCCGGGGGAATGGGCTGGACCATGCCTATGTCTTGGATGCCCCGGTGCCAGTCGGCCAGGCCCATGCCTTGGGCCATGGCCAGGAAGTCGCACCTCAAGGCACTTTAATCGAGCCGGCTAGCGGTCGCCAGGTCAAGGTTTGGACCGACCGGCCATGCGCGGTCATCTATACCCATAACCACCAAGTTCCAGGCCTTATCTTGGGTGGCAAGGAGCAGGTGCCTTATATCGGTGTCAGCTTCGAAACCCAGGTGGCGCCTGACGCCCCTCACCATCCCGACATGGGCTCGATTGTCCTGACGCCAGACCAGCCCGCCCTGAGCGAGACTTGTTTCAAATTAACTTGGTAGGCTAACTGAGCTTGCCAGCCTAGCTTCCTCATTTCCCTTCCCCCAGCTTTACCCTAGAAAGGAAGAAATTTATGGATAACTTTATTTACGACATTCCGACCAAGCTCTACTTCGGCCGTGGCCAAATCTCCCATCTGCCAGAACTAGTCAAGGCCAAGGGCCGGCGCGTCCTCCTGGTCTACGGCGGAGGCTCCATTAAGAAGATAGGCCTCTATGATACCATTTTGGAGCTCTTGTCCGACTGCCAAATCGTGGAGCTAGCTGGCGTGGAACCTAATCCCCGCATTGAGTCCGTTCGCCAAGGGGCAGCCCTCTGCAAGGAGCACGACATTGAGGTTATCCTGGCCGTAGGGGGTGGCTCTACTATTGACTGCTCCAAGGTCATTGCGGCGGCCGCTTGCTATGAGGGGGATGCCTGGGACCTAGTGCTAGACCCAAGCAAGATTAGACAAGCCCTGCCGCTCATTGATGTCTTGACCCTGTCAGCGACCGGGACCGAGATGAATACGGGGGCGGTCATTACGAATTTCGAGACAGATGATAAGAAGGGGACGGGCGCCTATGTCCTCTATCCTTACGCTTCGATCTGCGACCCGACCTACACCTTCACGGTCTCAGCCTACCAGACGGCTTCCGGGACTGCTGATATCATGTCCCATACCTTCGAGAATTATTTCCAACATCAAGAAGCCTTCATCCAAGAACGCCTAGCCGAGGCTATTCTGTCTTGCTGCATCCGCTATCTGCCGGTCGCGTTGGCGAATCCTGATGACTACGAGGCCCGGGCCAACCTCATGTGGGCTTCCACCATGGCCCTCAACGGCCTGACTTCCAAAGGCCGGGCCGGTGCCTGGACCTGTCACGCGATTGAGCATCTGCTGTCGGCCTACTATGACATTACCCACGCAGTCGGCCTAGCTATTCTGACCCCGCGTTGGATGGCCTATGTTTTAAATGACCAGACAGTGGACCGCTTCGCCCACTATGCCCGCACCGTCTGGCTAGTGCCCGAGCAGGCCGATAAATACCAAATGGCCAAGGCCGGCATCGAAGCTACTTACCAATTCTTCGAAGACCTGGCCCACCTGCCCATGACCCTGCCAGAAGTCGGCATCGATGACGCCAAATTCGATGTCATCTCTGAACGTGTGGCGCCTCGCCTGACGGCTAGCTATGTGCCGCTAGCAGCGAAAGATGTACGGGCTATTCTAGAAGACTGCCTGACACCTAGCGTGACCTATCGGAGTTAGGAGCAAGTGACATGTTTGGCGCCAGTGGTCCACTCGGCCGAGTGGACCACTGGCTAGGCCAAGAAGTGCCAAAAAGCTACTAAAAAGGCAGAAAACTAGGGAGCTAGTGGTCCACTCCGTCGAGTGGTCCACTGGCTAGGCCAGGAAGCGCCAAAAAGCCACTAAAAAGGTAGAAAAGAAGGGAGCTAGTGGTCCACTTTGTTGAGTGGACCACTAGCTCCTTTGCGAGTTTTATAAACAAAGTAAGAAGCAGCTAGCCCTGACAGCTAGCTGCTTCTTTTATTCATTCGGTGCCGGATACTTAACAGCGTTCTTAACTAACTTTTCCCGGATAATCTGATTAATATCGAGGCCTAGGTTATCGGCTAACATATAGGTGTAAATGAGGACGTCCGCTAACTCCTCTTTGATATGTTCCAACTCAGGGCCGTTGACGTCCTCGGGCGCCCGCCACTGATAAATTTCCATAAGCTCAGCTGCTTCAATAGCAACCGACATGGCTAGGTCTTTTTCATTATGAAAGGGACGCCAGTTGCGTGCATCACGGAAGGCGTTGATTTCGTCCATAATGGTCATTGATATCACTCCTCTGTGGATTTTGTTGCGGCTTGTAGAGCCAGTAATTTGTCTCGTAGTCGTGGATTAACAGCATAAAGGTAGAGACCTTTGACACCGCGCTTGAGCAGGACATTCAAGGAATTGAGAATCATCTGTTCCAAGGCCTGGGCATAGGTGTCATCGTCCATATCAGCCCGCCGGACCTTGGCGCCACGGTCCATGTAACGGTTAGGGTCCACGACAATCCGGTCCATCTCAGGATCATAGTCGACCGAAGGACCAATCACCACGCCAGCATAGTTGAGGTCGAAGCCTTGAATGGTGTAGATAGAGCCTACTTCACGGATGGTTTCAGGACGCTCGGCCCAAGTTTTGTTATCTACAGTTGAGTTCCAAGGCAGGTTAATCCCACCTGGATCAACTAGATAACTATTGCCATCCTTCTTATGCTCATAGTCGAAAGTACCAATGATGCGAGACAGCCCTAGAATTTGGTCCTTCTCCCAAATCATATCCTTGAAACGACTTGGATCCGCTACTACCTGGAAGTCAAAGCCATCCCTCTCTGGCCAAGGCGACAGACGGCGCTGGTCCACTAAGTCATCAATCCAATCAATGACAGCGCCAGCCCCCTGCATACGGAACTGGTCGGTCAGATGGAAATGATGGAGCTTGAGCTCGCTCCCTATAACGGCAGAGAGGCGTTCTTTGTCCCAGTGGCTTTTCACCTTGAGAACTTGCTTAGAGTCAAAGATACAGACCACTATTTTGGCTAACTTGAGAATCTCGCTTAGGTGGTTGTCCTGCCTGAAATTATTGTAGGCATCAGACTGAGACAAGAGCAAATGAGCCTCATCAATCAGGACAATATCGACTTCCTGACCCTTGTTAATGAAGGGGGTGGGCTTGTCGAAGGAATTCTTCTTGAGATTGGGCAAGCCGGCAGCGATAGCCTTATAGGTCTTCAGCATCTCGCTATGGTTGACTAGGAGCCGGCTCTTCACCCCATGGAAAGGAGAACTCTTATCCGCAGCCAAATCTGCCAGCCGATGCATAATGGCTGAGAGGACAACGCTCTTGCCAGTTCCAGCCTCGCCTTCGATTAGGAAGAGATGATGCTGGTTGTCGGAGAGTGCTTGTTGGGAGAAGTTGAGCACTTCATCTTTAATGGCTTGTTGGGCAGTAGACAGTGTTTTGAATGGCGACAACTTAAAGATGTCCTTATTTTCTATTTCATCTATGGTGTGGTTGACAAGGTTCTTGGCTCGTAAAGTTTCCCATAGTCGGGGAAAGAGCTCTTGCTGGAAGTAGGCCTTGTTAGCATAATTAGCTGTCTTCTTCTGCTTGGTCTGACTCCGGTTCTGCAACTTATATTTCTCATCCGCTAGGAAATAGTTAATGAGTTTGGTTTCGAAGTCATAGGTAGCGGACTTATGGAAGTCCTGGTTCCCAATTAGAAGTGTCTGGGTCATCTTGCAGCGACGCAGATCTTTTAGGTGCGCTTTCATGCGCTTAGGCATCTGGTCTGTTTCACCAATATAGGCATCAGGGCGACGCTTGTCCGTATTATGTAGAATATAGATAATGGGGTAGTTTGTAAGTAACTCTTCTGTAATTTGTCCAATCGAGTCCTTGTCAAATCGTACTTCTTCAAGTATAAAATCCGCCATTAGGCCACCGCCTTGTCTGAGCTATGGGTCCGAGAAACCGAGGTTTTTCGGACTAGAGGTGACCTATGCTATGGTGAAGCCAGCACTACTAACTAGATGAGTGCAAAAAGGAGTATGAAAATGACAAAGAAATATGGCTATGTACGGGTATCGACTGCTCAGCAGAAAACGGATATCCAATATGAAGAACTGCGGCACTACGGCGTCTGCCAAATATTCGTCGACAAGACAAGTGGCACTACAACTGAGAATCGGGAAGCTTTGCAGAATCTTTTGGAGATAGCACAGCGCGGAGATGAGGTGGTTGTTACCAAAATTGACCGACTAGCACGTAGCATTATCGACCTTAATCAAATAGTGACTACTCTCAACAGTAAAGGTGTTCAAGTGAGGTTTTTACAAGACAATTTGATCTTCGAAGCTCACGAAAAACCAAGTCCCTTAAGCTTGCTGATGTTCAACATATTAGGGGCATTTGCTCAGTTCGAACGTGACTTGATTATCGAACGTACAGGGGCAGGAATTGAGAAAGCAAGACTGAATGGTATTAAGTTAGGCCGACCACGAGAACACTATGACCGAATTGAAAGGGCACTAGAGCTATATCTAAATCGGCCGCAAAATCAATTGTCAATCCAAGAAATTCTTCAACTGACCCAGGTTAAAAAATCCAAGTTTTACTACTACCTAAACCAACTAAAAAAAGGCAATCTTAACCTCTAGCAGAAAGTCCAAAAAATGGTATAATAAGTCTTGTGAGAAGGCGCCTAAAACCGCCTTCATTAAATGATAAAAAAAGAGTCCGAAAAACCTCGGGTTTGTGGACTGGGAATGGGAGCTGGGTGAGTGCATGTCAGAGGGATTAATAAAAAGTAAGAAACGCGTCCAGCAGCATGGGGAAGTCTTTACTCCTGCTTGGATGGTGAAGAAGATGCTAGATACTCCAGGCATAAAAGAAGCCTGCGAAAATATTTATGCTACTTTTCTAGAGCCGGCAGCAGGAGATGGCAACTTCCTCTTAGCAATTCTAGAACGGAAGCTGAAGGCTGTAAGAGAACAGTATGATAAACGTAATTGGAAGACCAAGGCACTAGTAGCTCTAGCCTCAATTTATGGCATCGAGTATCTTGCAGACAATCTTGATGTAGCACGCTCGAGGATGTTTAATTACTATCTCGATTGGTATGAAGAGGCTTTTGGTGAGCGACTCAATAGTCAGACCAATATCTACAAATCGGCGAATTATATCATCCACAAGAATATTGTAAGAGGGAATACCTTAACCAAACGTCACCCCATAACTGAAGAGCCAATTCGAATGATTGAATGGCAGAAAGTTCCGGGATATCCGAGCAAAGTTCGAGCTGTTCCTTTTGCCTTTGCTGAATTATTCGGTGAAGAAGTGGAAGAGGAGAAAAAACTTGTAATGGAACAACTTAGCCTCTTTGAATGGGAGGATGAGGTTGCTAGCGAGCCAGAGGTTGAAAGAGTCATAACAGAAATTGAAATACAAAAAGTATACTTATTGGGGGATTAAGGATGAGTGTGGTTTCAAATTTTGATTTTCTAAGTGTCGATTTAGACACAGCGGAATTGTATGCGACTATCAATATGGCGGAAGAAAACTACGCTCAGAAAGACTATGAAGGGACCTTGACCAAAGTCCGTAAAGTCGCGGAAAATACAGCTAAGTTATTTGCTGATCGTGCCTACATTGAATTGGGGGAGCGGGATACTTTCAATGAGATTCTTCGAAAAATTAAGTACTCGATTAATGATAAACATGTTGTGGATTATTTTTACGAGATCAAAGGGAAGGGCAATAATTCTGCCCACGTTCTGAACCCCTCTGACGCAACGCAAGAGAATGCGCTTAGAGCCTTAGAGCATATGTTCTATATCTTAGTCTGGTTCGTTATTAACTATGTTGACGATGAAATTCAAGCTAATTTATTCGATGAATTTTTAGAACCTAAAGCTCAAGCCCTCTACAAAACAGCTGAAAGGAAATTTATCTATGTTCAGACTGTTGACAATGCGAGTGGCCAATTTCCTGCTTTTGATGGTACTTACAAAGTTGGCGAAGGAACCGTTCCAGAAGACGAAGTCGAGGGAGACTGGAGTCCGAATAGCAGTTTCTTACGGAAGTTAGCTCCTAAAAGAATTAAACAATACATGAAGACCTCAGGTCTGCCTTTTATGTTGGGATGGGTTGAACTAGCCTATCGCAAATCAGACAAGACCTGGTTTCATGATTATGATGTCCATAATGTATTAAGACGTTCTGGAATTAAGCATGCGGAATTGCTAGAAGGCAATGAGTGGTTTGATACGGATTTGGAGACAGCTAAATCAGCTATTCAAGCTGTAAAAGATGGTCGTGAATATATCAATGAGTCGGTAGAAGAGAAGACGGCTGTCGTTTTACGTCCAGAACAAGAAGAAGCAGTAGCGAAGACGCGTCAGGCCTTCAAGACTAAGAATACAATGCTCTGGAATGCTAAAATGCGCTTTGGTAAGACGTTAACGGCTCTTCAGTTGGTCAAAGAAGAGGGCTTCCAAAAAGTGCTGATTATGACGCATCGTCCCGTTGTATCAGATTCTTGGTTCCAGGACTTTAAAAAAATGATGATGAACCAAGAAGGTTATGAATATGGTTCAGTGACCCAAGGCGCCTCACTTGAATCACTCAAAAAGGGAAACAAGCCTTTTGTTTATTTTGCTTCCATTCAACTCTTACGTCATAATAATGCGCAAACGAATTTGAGCCAGTTTGCTGAGGTAGACTGGGATCTCATTCTGATTGATGAAGCCCATGAAGGTACCCAGACTCAGCTAAGTGAGCTTGTAATGGAACAGCTAGTCAAAGACAAAACCAAAGTTTTGGAGCTTTCTGGGACCCCCTTTAACCTTTTGGATAAATTTGAAGAAGATCAAGTTTATACCTGGGACTATACCATGGAACAGACGGCTAAGCTTAAGTGGGCGCTCGAGAAACCAAATGAACCAAACCCCTATGAGAAGTTGCCGAAGGTATCTATGTATACCTTCGAGATGAAGAATAAGAAATTTTTAGACGAACGGAAATCTTTTAATTTCAGGGAGTTCTTCCGTACAGATGACTCAGGTTGCCTAGTCCATAAGCAAGAGGTTCGAGCCTTTCTTGATAATATTACCAATCCTGATAGCCGAACAAACTATCCTTTCTCGACCAAGGCCTACCGAGAAGAATTGCGACACACACTTTGGTTATTACCAGGAGTTAAAGAAGCCAACGCCTTAGAAGACCTTATGAAGCAGCATCCAATTTTTGGTAAGGAGTACCAAATTGTTAATGTAGTTCGAGGAAGCGAGCGGGATAGTGACGATGGCGTTGCCAATGAGGCGGACCTGGAAAAAGTGCGTAAGGCGATAACAGATGACCCTTCGCAGACAAAAACCATTACCCTAACGGTTCGTAAGTTAACAACTGGTGTCAATATTCCTGAATGGACGGCCGTTATATTTTTATCCAATACTAACTCTGCTATGAACTATCTACAGGCCGCTTTTCGAGCTCAAACACCGTTTGCTCATGAAAAATTAGGGATGAAGAAACATTGTTATATCTTTGATTTTGCGCCAGATCGAGCTCTGACCGTGATGGCTGAGAGTGCGCAGATCAATTCTGGTGTGGGTAAGAAAAATACACATCAGCAGAAGAAAGCCATGTCTCACCTCTTGAATTTCTTGCCAATTCTTGGTCAAGCAGACAATGGCATGAAAACTTATGATGTTGATCGCATGTTAACTCAATTGAAGAAGGTATATGCAGAAAAAGCTGTACGATCTGGATTTGAAGACGATAGTCTCTACAATGATAAGCTTCTAACCCTAACAGAGGGCGATGCTAAGTTGTTCCAAGACTTGAATGCGATTGTAGGTAAAACGAGCAAACAGAAAACACCTAAAACGATTACGGTGAATGACAATGGTTTGACCGATGAAGAATACGAGAAGGGTGAGAAGAGCAAGAAAAAGAAAAAACGAGATCGCACCCCTGAAGAGCAAGAAGCAATTGATAAAATTAAGAAGGCTAAGCAACAGCGTAAGACCATGATTTCAATCCTGCGAGGGGTATCAACTAAGATCCCTCTCATGATCTATGGGATGGATGTCGATATTCAAGAGGATATCTCGATTGAGGAATTCGTCAAGCAGGTGGATGATAAGTCTTGGAAGGAGTTTATGCCTAAGGGCTTTACTAAGGAGCTGTTCCATGACATCGCACAATTCTATGATGCGGAAGTCTTTGTAGAAGCAGGTCGAATTATTCGACACCGTGCCAAAGAGCTAGACGAGCTGGACTTTATTGAACGTGCAGAGCGGATTGCTGAATTATTTGGCAGTTTCAAGAACCCCGATAAGGAAACCGTCCTCACCCCGTGGCGTGTTGTTAACATGCAAATTGCCAAGGGAATAGGTGGCTTGAACTTCTACGATGATGATTTCCATGCGATGACGGATGGCGGAAGGCCTAACCTACATTGGGTAGAGCGTGAAGTGACTAAGGAAATCTATCACCCAGAAACTAAGATTATTGATATTAACTCCAAGACAGGCCTATATCCCTTGCATGCTGCGATGAGCTTATACTATCAGGCCATGTTAGCCAATGAAGACAAACGATTTATTGATAGACAAGTTTATCAGTCGATCCTAATGAAAAATATCTATGTCATTGCCCAAACTCCAATGGCCAAAACCATTACGGAGCGGACCCTAGCAGGATACAGAGCTTATAAGACGAATGTGGTTTATATTCCGGGGCTAACGGACGTCCTAAAGCAGGATATAGACAAGGGGAAAGAAAAAGTAGAGGAGGCGTTTGGTCACGTGAAATTTGATGTTGTGGTGGGGAATCCGCCGTATCAAGAAACGGATGGAGGGGCTAATGCGAGTGCAAGTCCCACTTACCAATATTTTGTTGGGCTATCGAAATCCTTGAATCCTAATTATATATCTCTCATAATGCCAAGTCGTTGGTATAGTGGAGGAAAAGGCCTGGATAGATTTAGAGACGAGATGTTAAATGACTTTAATATCAGAGAGCTATACGATTTTCAGAATCCCGAAGATGTTTTTCCAAATACAAATATCCGAGGTGGGGTTTGTGTGGTGAACTGGGATAAAAATTGGGATTCAAAGAGAGATTTAACTCGAGTAGTAACATATGAAAACGGAGAAATTAATGAGGATATATACCGTCCTATGAGATATGGAGACTCCGAAATATTCATTAGAGACTACACTTCTATAAAGATACTTGAAAAAGTAAATATGCTAACACCGCTTAGTGAGGGGAGAATATCTGAGTTTGTATCACCACTTAGGCCGCATGGATTTAGAGGTTTCTTTACCAAAGACAAGAGATTCCATGCAGAAGCAAGTGGTTTGGATAACCCAATTCTTTGTTACGGAAAAGGCGTATTAGGTTATGTTGAACGGTCCGATGTTCAAATCAAAACTGAATGGATCGATAGATGGAAAGTCTTTACGGCAAGGGCTAATAATATAGGAACCGAACTGAATGATGACAATTTCAATACAATCATTGGGAAGCCAGGTTCTATCTGTACTGAAACGTATCTTGTGATTGGTGCAGATTTAAGTCTAAATGAGTTGTCTGCGAATAACTTATCAAGATATTTAAGAACAAAGTTTGCTAGATTACTACATGGAGTGGCTAAATCTAGCCACGATGCTACACGAAATACTTATAAATTTATCCCTCTACAAGATTTTAGGGAGAATACTGATATTGATTGGTCTCAATCTTTGGCGGACATAGATGAGCAATTGTATAAGAAGTATAGGTTAGATGAGAAGGAAATAGCTTTTATAGAAGATAAAATAAAAGATATGAACTAGATCTAATTAAGGAAAGTAGATAAGCATATTTCGAACTTGTGGTATAATGAGTATATTTCTAGATGAGCCCACAAAAATGGTGGGCTCTATTCATAACGAAAGTACGAACTATAGTTCGTGTTTGCTCTTCCATATTCCTTGCAATAGGCGTATAATAAACATTGTAGAGAAGTGAAGACGGTGGTGACTCCCACTCAGGAGGAGGTGGTGCCCTATGTGCATCCATCAAAATCTAGAGGGAAGGAGGACACTGAATTTGTCAGCTGAAGCTGTGGTAAGGCTTATCTTGGAATTTGGCACTTTTGTCATTGCCTTGATTGGGCTCTGCCACAAACTCTTCAATAAACACGACAAAAAATAGCCGTCCCCACTTTGACCCGCGGGACGGCTATTTCTTAGTCAAAACCGCATCACCGTCTTATACGGCTCTGCATGGGAGTCGAGGGCGAACTCGACTCCTTCTATGTTTATTATACTGTACAGGTTTGGAAGAAGTCAAATCTCTTTCTCGGGAAAGAAAGCTTTTGGTTAGGGCTTAAAATTCCCTCTGTTAATTCTCCTAGATTTAGGTTAAACTTAAGGTAAGTCATGGTAATCTCCTCTTTCAATGTTGTCGGACAACTACATTGTACTAGAGATTACCTGGCTTTTTTTTACGCATTTTTAAGGGGACGGTATTTTCTGAGCCAGTGGTCCACTCTTTAAAGTGGACCACTGGCTCGGCCGGGACCCTGGAAAAAGCCCCAAAAAGGCCAAAACTCAGTTAGCCAGTGGTCCACTCTTGGAAGTAGACCACTGGCTCGGCCAGGAGCCCGGAAAAAGGCAATAAAAAGGCCAAAACTTAGTTAGCTAGTGGTCCACTCTCGAAAGTGGACCACTAGCTCAGCCAGAAGCCACCGACAAATCACCAAACTAGCCCAACCTTCATCCTTTCCCCATATAATCTGGTTCGCCGGCGCAGTCGCGGTAGTCGCTGGGGCTGAGGCCGAAGGTTTTTTTGAAGATTTTGGAGAAGACTAGCTGATCAGAGTAGCCTACGCTAGCGGCAATGGTCTTAATAGAGTCTTGGCTTTCAACTAGGAGTTGCCTAGCTTGACGCAGGCGAGTCTCCATCAGGAATTGCTTAGGTGACTGGCGATAGTGTTGTCGAAAGAGACGGAAGAGGGCGCTGCGACTCATACCGATATACTGGGCAATAGACTCAACTGTTATGGGGCGAGCATAGTTGGCGTAGATGTAGGCGGCGGCTACCTCTGCGGGCGAAGAGTTACTTTGCTGGCGGGGGGCTGACAGGCTGACTAGCTCTAGGTGGGCGTGGTAGAGGAAGTCGAAGATCTTCATCATTTGCCAATAGAAGGTATTAGCATCCTGAGTCTGGGACAGGTTAAAGTGGCAGATATCTTGAATGATGGCCTGGCACTGCCCCTCATCCTGGAACTGAATACAGTGGGCATCAGCCAACTGGGTAAATTGCAGGAATTCTTCCAAACGTTGGCCACTAAAGCCAATCCAGTAGTTGCGCCAGGGTTCCTTGCCATCGGCATAGTATTTGACTTGCTGACCGCGTCTGAGAATGAATCCCTGATTGGCAGTCAGAGGGTAACAGTGGTTGTCGACTTCTAGGCTGCCTTTACCTGAGGCAATCCAGTGAATAATGTAGGGTTGATAGACGGTGTATTGGTAGACCTGATAGGGTTCGAACTGTTGGATGCCACACTCGTCAAACTGCAGATCCGTCAGTCCATAGTCGAAATGTTGCCATAATTGTCGCATAGGTATCGCCTCCTTACTTCTAGTATAGCAGAGACATGTTGCAACAAAATGACATAGAGTTTAACGCTTTCACTATATCTTGTAAACCCAAAAGACTATACACTGTAAATATAAAGCGTTACCATTTCAGGTGCCTGGTTGACCAGACTCGAGGTGTGTCGGCTAAGGCGCCCAATTATTGAGGAGGATTAACGAAAGATGAAGAAGTTTACACGTATCATGATGACCTTGACGGTGCTTTTGACAACTTTTACCACGTTTCTAGTCGCTCCACGCCATACCGCACATGCTTCGGATGAGGTATCGGTCTGGGCCTGGGACCCTAAGTTCAACATTAAGGCCCTAGAAATCGCCCAAGAACTCTATCAGAAAGACCACCCAGATTTCAAGCTCAATATCGTTGAGAATGCACAAGACGATATTGTGCAGAAGTTGAATACAGCCCTCAGCTCTGGGGTGACCGATGGCTTACCACAAATCGTCCTGATTGAAGACTACCGGGCTAAGAGCTTCCTAGCTGCTTACCCAGATAGCTTCTTCCCGCTCTCTGATTTCTTCAAGGCAGAAGACTTCGCACCATATAAGGTGGCAGCTACTTCTATTGGGGATACCCACTATGCGGTGCCTTTTGATACTGGGGTGACTGGCCTCTATGTCCGCAAGGACCTCTTAGAACAGTCTGGCCACAAGGTGGAAGAACTGCAAAACATCACTTGGGACCAACTCCAAAAGATTGGTCAAGATATCTACGATAAGACAGGGACCAAACTCCTTTCCGTTGACTTCAAAGACCTAGGCCTAGTCCGGGCCATGATTAATGCTAGTGGTAGCTGGTATACGACGGAAGATGGCAAGGCACCTAACCTCAAGGACAATGAAGCCCTTAAGGAAGCCTTCCGTACCCTCAAATCCATGAATGATGCGGGCTTACTTAATGTCCACAATGACTGGAGCCAAATGCTGCAAGCCTTCAACAAAGGAACCGTTGCGACTGTGCCACAAGGTAACTGGATTACACCATCTGTGACAGCTGAAGCTAGCCAATCTGGCCAATGGGTGGTAGTGCCTTGGCCTCGCCAAAATGTGTCGGGCTCAGTCAATGCCTCTAACTTAGGTGGTTCTTCTTTCTATGTCCTCAATGTCAAGGGCAAGGAAGCAGCTGCTGATTTCCTAGGCAAGACCTTCGGCTCTAGCGAAGAATTCTACCGCCGTATTATGAAGGAAGTCGGTGCCCTAGGGACCTATCAACCACTCCTTAAGACGGATGCCTACGACCAAGCGGTACCATACTTCGGTAATCAGAAGATTTATAAGGACTTCGCTGAATGGTCTACTAAGATTCCTGCCGTTAACTACGGGGAACATACTTACGCTATGGAAAGTATTGTTGTTGATGCCTTCAACCAATACCTCAATGGTGCAGACCTAGACCAAGTGCTGACTGAAGCCCAACAACAAGCAGAGAATCAAATTCAATAATGACATCCAGAGGCAACAAGGCATCCCTACAGACTTGTTGCCTCTTCTATTTAAGGAGGTAGGTAGGATGTTCAAACTCAATCACTTCGCCCGAACCAAGATTCTGGGTTGGTGCTTTATCGTAGTACCCACCCTCTTGATTGGCCTCTTTTACTTCTATCCTATGGTACAGACCTTCCTCTTGTCCCTATCGGCAGGGAAGGGGAACCAACTCAAATTCGTCGGTTTAGCCAACTATCAACGCTTACTCAGTGACCCGGTCTTCTTGACGGCCCTCGGTAACACACTGATTTTTCTGGTTTTCCAAGTGCCACTCATGGTCATTCTGGCCATCTTCTTCTCGGTCTTGCTCAATCAGAAAACACTCAAATGGCGGGGCGTTTTCCGGACCCTCGTCTTCTTGCCCTGTGTCACCTCCCTGGTTGCCTATTCCCTGATCTTCAAGTATTTGTTCGGGAATGAGGGTATTGTCAATCAGCTCCTGGTGAATTTACATATTGTCAGTGAACCCATTATGTGGCTATCTCATCCGGTCTGGGCCAAGGTCCTGGTCATTATTGCCATTACTTGGCGTTGGACTGGCTATAATATGATCTTCTTCCTGGCTGCCCTGCAAAATATCGACCCGCAAATTTATGAAGCAGCGGATGTTGATGGGGCCTCCAAATGGCGGACCTTCTTCAGCGTGACCGTTCCCCTCTTAAGACCGGTCATTCTCTTCACTTCGATTACCTCCACCATCGGGACCCTGCAACTCTTCGACGAACCTATGAACTTGACCAAGGGTGGGCCAGGGAATGCCACCCTGACCATCTCCCAGTATATCTACAATATTAGCTTCAAGTTCACACCCGACTTCGGTTATGCGGCCGCTGTCTCCTATGCCATTGTCTTTCTGGTGGTTATCTTCTCAATTATTCAGCTAAAGGTGGGGAATCAACATGAAAAGAACTAAACATCTTGGGTCTTACCTCTTCTTGGGGCTAGCCTCCATCATCTTTGCTTTCCCCTTCTACTTCCTCTTGGTCAGTGCGACCAATACCAGTTTAGATGTTACTAACGGTCGGCTCCTGCCGGGTAATGCCTTGTGGCAGAATCTGACTAATTTATTCAGCCAGACCCAGATGCGGGGCGCCTTAATTAACTCTGCTATTGTGGCCCTCTGGCAGACAGTCCTAGCCCTCTTAGTAGGGTCAGTAGCGGGCTATGGCTTTGAAGTCTATCGCTCACGGGCTAAGGACATTGTCTTTAACATCCTCTTGATCTCCATGATGCTGCCATTTGCGGCCATCATTATCCCGCTCTTCCGCTTCTTCAGCCAACTGTCTTCGGTTAGTTCGGCCATTGGGATTAACTCCTATGCCTCCGTTTATCTGCCTTTTGTGGCGACTGCCTTCCTCATCTTCTACTTCAGACAGAATACCAAGATGTTCTCCAAGGAATTGCTAGAAGCAGGGCGGATTGACGGCTTATCTGAGCTAGGCTGCTTCGTCCGAATCTTCATGCCGACCATGAAGAACACCTACGCCGCGGCTGGGATTATTGTCTTCATGTCTAGCTGGAACAACTATCTCTGGCCCTTGATTGTCTTGCAGACGCCTGACAAACAGACCGTGCCCCTCTTAATTTCCAACTTAGGGTCCTCTTATTCGCCAGATTTCGGTCTCATGATGACGGCGATTAGTATTGCGACCCTGCCAACCATTGCGATTTTCTTCATCCTACAACGTCACTTCGTTGCAGGTATGTTAGGTTCTGTCAAATAAGGGAAAGGAGCTCAAGCATGTTAATCCATCCATATTTTGAAGACCCTCAATTAGTCAGTGTGGGAGCCCTAGACCAACGGGCTTATACCATTCCTTATGCTAGTTTGGACCAGGCTAAGCAGGCCAGCAATCGACGGGAGTCTACCTCTTATCTTGACCTGAATGGCATCTGGAACTTTAAGTATTTCCCTAATGTGCGGACGATTGAGGCCCCTTATTGGGAGCAAGCTCAAGGCCTGGACTGGGACCAAATTCCGGTGCCCAGCTGTTGGCAAATGCAGGGCTACGATCAGATTCAATACTCCAACACAGAATTCCCGATTCCCTATGATCCACCCTATGTGCCTTATGACAATCCGGCGGGGCTCTATCAACGTCAGCTAGACTTAGCAGATTGGACTCAAGCGACTACTTATGAACTAGTCTTTGAAGGGGTAGACTCGGCTTTCTATGTCTGGGTCAATGGCCATTTTGCGGGCTATGATCAAATATCCCATTCGACTTCTATCTTCGATATCAGCGACTATCTGGTAGCCGGCAGCAATCGACTAAGCGTCTTAGTGCTTAAGTGGTCTGACGGGACCTATCTAGAAGACCAGGATAAGTTCCGTAATAGTGGGATTTTCCGCGATGTCTACCTACTTAAGCGGCATCAGGCCCGTATGCTAGATTTCAGCCTCACGACTCAGCTATCCCCTGATAGTCAGACTGGCTACTTAGGCTTGTCTGTCGCGGCCACAGCGGGCTTGGCGCAAGGTCACTATGAGCTCTATGCCCCTGATGGAGGCTTAGTGGGTGAGGGGAGTCTGCCCCTAGGACAGCAAGACTGGCAAATCGAAATTCCAAACCCTCAGATCTGGTCCTCAGAGGCACCACATCTCTACAGCCTTTACTGGCAGGTCGGGGAGGAGTACTACTGCCACCAGGTAGGGATTCGTCAGCTAGCTATCCAAGACAATTGTCTCTATATCAATCATCAGCCAGTTAAGCTCTTGGGTGTCAACCATCATGACTCTTGGCCGGATACAGGGGCAACTGTGACCCTGGAACGTCAACGTCAAGACTTGCTTCTTATGAAGAGCCTGAACTTTAATGCTGTGCGGACAGCACACTATCCTAAGTCACCAGAATTCTATGAGCTCTGTGACCAGCTTGGTTTCTATGTCATTAGCGAGACGGACTTAGAGTGTCATGGGGTCGTGGATCTCTATGGCATGGGCGGGAACGACAACTATAACCTACTAGCCTACGATGAACGCTTCAAGCAGGCCTGTCTCGCGCGCATGATAGCCAATGTTCGAGCCCTTAAGAACTTCAGCTCCATTATTATGTGGTCGGCCGGGAATGAGTCCGGCTATGGCCCTAACATTGAAGCCATGTTGAAGGCTGCCAGACAGGAAGATCCAAGCCGGCCGCTCCACTATGAAGCCTACTGGTATCACAAGCCTGATGTCACCTATGACACCCAGTATCTGGATGTTTGGAGCCGTATGTATCCTAGCGTCGAAGAAATAGAGGCCACCTATTTCCATGAAGGGGGCGCCTATGCGCCACTGGACCGGCCTTTTATCCTCTGTGAATATGCGCATGCCATGGGGAATGGGCCAGGCGATTTGGCTCATTACTATGACTGTATGATGCGCCATCCTGAATTTATTGGGGCCTTTGTCTGGGAGTGGGCGGACCACGCCATCGAACTCCAAGGCGTGACTAATCAAGATGCTTGGAACCAAGGTCTACCAGTTTACCGTTATGGTGGGGATCACGGTGAGTACCCTCATGCGGGTAACTTCTGTATGGATGGCCTAATGTATCCGGATCGTCGGCCACATACCGGGGCCCTGGAATACGCTCAAATCCATCGGCCAGTTCGTTTGGTAGATAGTGATCTAGAGAGAGGGTGTCTGACCTTCTGCCATCACTACCACTTCACCAAGCTAGAAGATCAGGTCTGCTTGGAGATGACCCCTTATGATGTAGCCGGGCAACCCCTAGTAGGGGTGAGGGTCACTGACTGGCAGGCTGAGCCAGGCCAAGAAGCGACTGTCTTCCTGCCTAAGGACTGGGACTTGACCCAAGTGTCCCACATTCGCCTACGTTATTTGCGCCAAGGAGACGACGTCTGCTTGGGCCAAGACCAAGTGCGGGTGCGGGATATTGAATGGCCACAGGCTAAGTCGCTTGGTCACGAGCCTGAGACACCTTGGCTGACCGAGACCCTTACGGATTTCACCATGCATTGGCGGAATCAGGCAGTGACCTTCAGTAAGGGCAATGCCGCCCCAAGCTCATGGCAGGCTGGCCAAGAAGAAATCTTGGCGGGCCCGGGTGACTGGACCATCTGGCGGGCGCCAACGGATAATGACCGCGTGATTGTGGCAGAATGGCGCCAGGCCAACTATGACCACAGCCAGGTTCGGGTGCATAGCCTAAGAGCTGAGACCCTCCATCATCAAGTCTGCCTGCACTTTGAAGCCGTTATTGCCGGAGTTGGTCGTCAGCCAGCCCTTAGTTTCCAAGGGCATTGGTGCTTAGATCAAGATGGTCGCCTGAAGTTGAGCCTGGAAGGGCAGCGACCTAAGGAAATGGTGGAATTGCCACGCTTTGGCTTAGTCCTACCGATGGTGGAGGCAGACCGGGTTTCCTATATTGGTTATGGACCTTATGAGAATTATGTGGACAAGCATCACAGTAGCTATTGGGGCTACTTCGAGCAGTCTGCTCAAGACTTATACGAGCCTTATGTCACTCCGCAAGAGAATGGCGCCCACCAAGTGACCAAGCTAGAAGTCCAACAAGGATCGTTAGAACTGAGTGTGGCTTCGTCTCATTCCCTATCCTTCAACCTCTCGCCATATTCAACACGCCAACTAAGTCAGGCGCGCCATCGAGACGAACTAGTGGAAGAGGACGTCTATTACCTCCATTTAGATTATAGACAGGCAGGCATCGGCTCCAACTCATGTGGTCCGCGCCTCTTGCCAGAACACCGCTTTGATGAATCAAGCTTTAAACTAGATTGGACTTTTGAGTTAAGATAAAGAAGATAGGCAACCACCCGTATAGCGCGGGTGGTTTTTTGGTGTAAAAAGGGGCGCCACGTCGTGTTGGAAGGCAGCCATGTCGCGTTGGGAGTCCAATGCGACGTGGCTCGGCTAGGAAGCGAGTATTTTGAGTCAAAAAGGGCGAAAAAGCGTGAGCCACGTCGTATTGGGAGGTAGCGATGTCGCGTTGGGAGTCCAACACGACGTGGCTTAACTAGGAAGCAAGTAATTTGAGGCAAAGAGAGAGGAAAAGCGAGAGCCACGTCGTATTGGGAGGTAGCGATGTCGCGTTGGGGGTCCAATGCGACGTGGCTAGACAAGGAAGCGGACATTTTGTGGTAAAAAGAGAAGAAAGGCGAGAGCCACGTCGTATTGGAAGGTAGTGATGTCGCGTTGGAGGTCCAACAGGACGTGGCACGGCAAAAAAGTGGGGGATTTGAGTCAAAAAGAGCGAAAAAGCGAGAGCCACGTCGTATTGGGAGGTAGCGATGTCGCGTTGGAGGTCCAACACGGCGTGGCTCAGAATGTAAGCTGGGTTTAAGCTGAAAAAGGTGAGGAAGAAACCCCAAAGTCGCGAATAGCGTGCTTTTTGGCGCATATAGGTGCAAGAAGGAGGCAAATCACTAAAATAGATAAACTATTGTTTAAAAATAATACTGTGCCATTATTGGAGAAGACCGAAGGCAAGAGTATAATGGAGTTAGTGGATTAATGCACAGGTTGGCGGTAACTTATGCAACCCCAAAATACCAAGAGAATGTTAGGAGTTTAAGTATGAAGTTTGGTTTACGAACACCAAGTTTAAAAAAACGCCTCTCGGCCCGAACAAGTGGCGCGATGAAGCGAAAAATTAAAAGAGCTTTGATTCCCGGCTATGGGCGTAGGGGGAGAGGGTGGCTTACCAACCCTCGGAAAGCACTGTATAACAAAATCTATCGTAAAACGACAGTTGGCTGCCTTTTACCTTTCCTGATTAGCGCTAGCCTAGTAATTGGGGGCACGTCTTTTATTGCTGCAGCACCATCATCAGTGACCATAGAGGAACGAAGTAAACAGTGGATAGATGAGCATCTAAAGGATCGAACACTCTCAGAATTTACGCAAGACTTAATTAAGCTTGAAGACGAGAAGCTCAAGGAAGTAATCTTATTTGGGCACAAAAAAGGAACGCAATTGAAAGATGACTTCGATATCATTGGACGTGATGTAACAATCAAAGGGAAAGTGGTTGACATAGCGCGTCCACCTCAAAAACAGATGGATGGCAAGTACTTTGGCACCTATCTTGTCTATCTAGGAGATAAGCCAATTGAAGATTTTCAGATTATTGAAGACTTCAGTAGTACGCGTAAAGATATGTCAAAAGAAGATTTCTTTCTAGGTAAATATCCAGAGGAGAAGATTCAATTGGTACTTGTAGAGATAAAATCTAACCAGGAGCTTGAGAAGTGGACAAATGTAGAAGGTGTAGGGAATTTGAAGAACTATGTGCTTAAAGTTAAAGCAGATGGAACAGTGGAGGAGTTTTCAGCACTAATTAATGAGTTAGAGATATAGATTTATATGCAATTCAAGGATTTCAAATTTCAAAATTAGGGGAATGATAATGGGAAAAGAAGTAGTTTGTCTTATAGGTAATGGATTTGATTTAGCTCTGGGTCTCAGAACATCATATACGGATTTTCGAAACTTCATAAAGGTTAAGTATGGGAGTGAAATGTCTAAAAATCTGCTTTATAAAGCTCTCGAAGAGCATACGAAGAACAATTGGAGTGATTTAGAGAAAAAACTAGGGGAAATATTCAAGAAATCTACATGGGAAGGGATTTTTAAAAGCTCTGATTCTATTATAAACGGAGAGGAATTACAGTTTTTAATCAATGAATCAAGGGAAAATCTTATTGATGACTTAATGGAGCATCTCGAACAAGAAAAACAGATATTCGATAGAATTCAGATTGATGACGAAATAAAAAGAGATATGGGTGAAGGGATTAAACGCTTTTTTTCTCCAGTGATTGATAAAGATCAAGTTGTTTTAAAAAAACATCAGAATACAGATGGAGAATACTTATATTTTCATACTATAAGTTTTAATTATACGGATTTTTTCTTTTCTCTACTTCAAACAACAAACGTTGATGAATTAGGACTTGGAATAAGCTTCAATATATACTCTCCTCTACATCCGCATGGGAATGCTAAAATTAGTACTACAATTGGAGTGAATGATGAGACTCAGTTATTAGGTTATAAAGAAGGTGAAAGTGTTTTGGAGGAAGAGACTGCTAAATATCTGATTAAACCCAGAAAAACAGAGTATGGACAAGATAGTCAATATGAGGATGCTCTAGAACGAATCTCCATGGCTGATATAATCATAATATATGGGATGTCTTTCGGTGAGACGGACAAAGTTTGGTGGGAGGCGATTGAAAAGAGACTTTTAGAATATAAAAACTCAATCGCGATTGTTTTTAGCTATCAAACACTTCGAAGAAGGCATGATAGCCAGGTAGAGAATGTCCGGAAAGAGGTCATAAGTAAACTATGTAGTAGCTCAGAAAACATTGTTTCTATAGGGAATCGAATTATTGTTGAATGTAGTAAGGACTTATTTTCCCATATAAAGAGTAAAACGGAGGAAGTACGTAAGCAAGTCGACGAAGAGCAAGTAATGGAAGAAGAGGATACTATTTGAGACTTCGTCTTTAGATGTTTTATCGATAGTAAATAAACTACTCGCAAAATTTAGATTGTTTGTCCATGTTGGGGGAGTTTATTTTGTGAACATAAGTTAAGATTCGCTCTGCCACAAACTCTTCAATAAATACAAAAAATAGCCGTCCCCACTTTGACACGCGGGACGGCTATTTCTAGTCAAAACCGCATCACCGTCTTATACGGCTCTGCATGGGAGTCGAGGGCTAACTCGACTCCTTCTATGTTTATTATACTGTACAGGTTTGGGAGAAGTCAAATTTCTTTCAGGAGGATGGTAGCGGCATTAAGAAGATATGAATGGTGATGCAGGGCTTATTTTAATACACTATTAACATATTTATGTTGCTAACTCAATCTTCCACTGTTAATTATTCAACTTTTAGGTTAAAATTGAGATAAGTCAGATTAATCTCCACTTTCAATGTTTTCGGACCATTACATTGTGCTAGGGATTATCTGGCTTTTTCTGTTTACACACATACAGGGCCTTTTTGGCTTAAAAATAAGCCAAGACACACCCCTAAATGAAAGGGGATACACTGAGCACAATTTGCTGTTCTGTATTAGGCATGAGATTGTGCTCAAAGGCTGTTTAAGGCAAGAGAAAGCCTAAGTATAATAGAAATAGGAGGGAAAACGTGTTTACAAATGAGCTCATAAAGAAATACCAATTTTTCCTGAATTACACTAATTCTTCAATTGGGGAGTTAGAGAATTTGTCCAATAGTAGTAGGAGAACCATCCTTTCAGATATTCTGAAAATCAATGAAGCGCTGAGTCACTTATTACTTCCAACCATAAGAATTGAGAATGACCTAATCAGAGTACCTGCCATTTCAAGCAAAGAGCTACTAGGTCATGTAGATATAAGCAGATCCTATACTTTTCAACATGAACGGCTGGATATGATTGTGCTCTATTTGGTATTGTATCCAGACTACATATCCAACTATCATTTGCAAGACTTGTTACGAATGAGCAAAAACTCAGTGGTAGCTGATTTGAAAGATATTCGGGAATTTCTAAAAAATCAATCAATCTCATTACAATACACGCGTAGTGAGGGCTATTATTTGGAAGGCACAGGAAGTCAGCTAAGGCAATTACTAGAACGCACGATTGAGAAGTTAATGCGTCTAGAGAGTGGACGATTTATCTTAGATTATGTGCTCAAGGAATGTCGCATAGCAACTAAGGACGCAGCCATCTTCTCTCATATCCGAACGCTGAGTGAAAAATATCAGCTTACCTTTATTTTCGAAAACGTGAAAATAGTTTCGCTCGTGATGGCTATTCTGAATGAAATCGAGATTGAAGGCGACTATCAAGTAAAGCAAGAGGACTACCGTAATATTAAGGCAACAGCCCTATTGAAGCTAGTGGAGGAACTTGAAGAAGAATACCCGAAGCTGACTAAAGAAAGAGATTATATTCTATCGAGACTTGCAGGATGCCTACAAGGCAACTTGGATTTAAACCCTGATCCGACTGTAGTGCAAATCATGGACGAAATTATCAAGCAAGTAAAAGCCAATACGGGTCTTGAGTTCCCGATGGGAATTCACTTCAGGAAGAATTTATTTGCCCACTTGTATCCGTCTTATTATCGTCTTTTGTTCAATATTTCTTTGCATAATCCCTTAACCCATCAGATCAAGAGAGAATACCGTTCGCTATACGAATTAATTAGACGCAGTTTAAAACCTCTAGAAGAGATGACGGGCAAACCATTATCTAGCGACGAAATTGCCTACTTCACTATACATTTTGGTGGGTATTTACAAGCCAAAGTCAAGCGTAGAGAAGCGAAGGATTTAAGGGCAATGATCGTCTGTCCCAACGGGGTCAGTACATCATTGATACTGCAATCTGAATTGGAGAAAATCTTTCCAAGGATGGAATTCCAGGCAATCTCAAGGAGTCATTTTAAGACTGTAGATAATATGGAGAGGGATGATGTTCAAGTTATTTTTTCAACCACTCATTTAGAAAGTCAAGACAAGGTCTTCCTAGTTAAACCCTTAATGACTTCTATTGAAAAAATTCTCTTAAAAAGAAGGGTGTATGAATACTTGCACCTGGAAAAAGAGGATGTGGTATCGATAGACGAATTGATGGGGATTGTGGCCAAATATACCACTATCAAGAATGAAGAAGGCTTAAAAAATGAGTTAATCCATTATCTTTTTGCTCAAAACAATCAACAATTATTAGGAGGTGATTCTTTGACTGATCTATTAAAAGAAGAATTGATTCAGCAAGTAGACAGCATGAGTACCTGGCAAGATGCCGTTGGTCTGGCGGCTCAGCCACTGCTTGCCCATGGCTATATTGAAGAATCTTATATTCAGGCCATGATAGCGTCCATTAATGAAACAGGGCCATATATTGTCTTGGCGCCCAAAGTAGCTGTACCTCATGCATCACCTGATGCAGGCGTGCATCAACTAGGCATTAGTTTATTGCAAGTAAAAGAACCTGTCGATTTCTCTGAAGATGATGATGATGACAAGAAGGTTCAATTAATCTTTGTCTTAGCTGCAGTAGATTCAACTGCGCACTTAAGAGCCTTACAAGAGTTGGCCTTAATTTTAGATGATGAAGAGGCAATTGATTCCTTAATTGCAGCTTCTGACCCTAGGGAAATATTGGCTATTATTGAGAAAATCATAGAGGAAGGAGGAGAGTAACTTGATTAAGGTAGTCACTGTTTGTGGTAATGGTATTGGTAGTAGCTTATTACTACGTTTCAAGGTAGAAACAATTGCTAAGGATTTAGGGATTGACGTAGATGTGGAATCATGCGATTCCAATGCAGCAGTTGGTAAGAATGCAGATTTGTATGTAACCGTAAAGGAATTTAAAGATATATTCCCAGAAGGTACGAAAGTTTGCCTCGTGCCAAGTTATACCAATCGCAAGAAAATTGAAACGGAACTTGTTCCAATCTTAAAAGAGATGGCGAATCAATAATATAACTAGCATTAAAAGAAGGAGGAAGTACAATGAATGGCATTTTGACATTTTTACAAAACATCTTAAGTGAACCGGCTTTCTTAATGGGTTTAATTGCTTTTATTGGCTTGGTAGCATTAAAAACGCCTGGACATAAGGTCTTAACTGGTACCTTAGGACCTGTTTTAGGTTATTTGATGTTAGCGGCAGGTGCTGGCGTTATTCAAGCTAACTTAGGACCTTTAGCAAGATTAATTGAAGAAGGTTTTGGCATCACTGGGGTGGTGCCTAATAACGAGGCTGTTACCAGTGTTGCGCAACAAATTTTAGGTGTAGAAACCATGTCTATCTTAATTGTGGGCCTTGTCTTAAACCTCTTATTTGCAAGATTCACGCGCTTTAAGTATATCTTTTTAACCGGTCATCATAGCTTCTTCATGGCTTGCTTGTTATCGGCAGTGTTAGGGGCCATCGGATTTAAAGGTGTAACACTTGTCTTTGTCGGTGGCTTCTTCCTAGGTGCTTGGTCTGCAATTTCACCAGCTATCGGACAACGATACACGCTCAAGGTGACAGACGGTGATGAAATTGCCATGGGGCATTTTGGAAGCCTTGGCTACTATTTATCAGCTTGGATTGGCGAGAAAGTAGGTAAAGACAGCAGAAGTACTGAGGAATTAGAAATCTCCGAAAAATGGAGCTTCCTCAGAAACACCACAATTTCTACGGGGATTGTAATGGTTGCCTTCTATCTAGTCGGAGTAGTAGCATGTTTAGTTCGTAACCCACAGGCAGTACAAGAATTAGCTGGAGGTAAGAATCCATTTATCTTTGCAGTTATTAGTGGTCTAACATTTGCAGTGGGTGTGTCCATTGTCTACTCAGGTGTACGTATGATTCTGGCAGACTTAATTCCAGCCTTCCAAGGTATCGCAACCAAGATCATTCCGAATGCAGTTCCGGCGGTAGACTGTGCGGTATTCTTCCCATATGCCCCAACGGCCGTTATTATCGGCTTCGCCTTCAGCTTCCTCGGAGGCCTGATCGGCATGTTCATTCTGGGTGCAATCGGTGGCGTCTTAATTATTCCTGGTATGGTGCCGCACTTCTTCTGTGGAGCAACGGCAGGTATTTATGGTAATGCAACTGGTGGGCGCAAAGGTGCGGTTATTGGCTCATTTGTTAATGGTTTATTCCTTGCCTTCCTGCCTGCTACTCTATTACCAGTCTTAGGCCAACTAGGTTTCGCTAATACCACCTTCGGAGATTTTGACTTTGGGATCTTTGGGATTTTATTAGGACGCGTAGGAGAGTCTGTCGGTTCAGTCGGTATCTATGTTGTCGCTGCCGTATTGGCGATCGTGTTGATTCTGCCATCTATCCTAACCAAGTCTAAGGAAGCATTGAATAATGTAACGGAGGAGGAATAGGCAAATGAGCAAAGCATTATCAATTAAAGTATTTTCGGACGGCGCTGTCTTGGAAACGATGCTGCATGATTTAAATTCAGGCTTAGTGACAGGTTTTACAACCAATCCTAGTTTAATGAAAAAAGCAGGAATTACTAGCTACATTGGTTTTGCTAAAGATGTCTTAAAAGAGATTACGGATTATCCTGTATCATTCGAAGTGTTTGCAGATGATTTAGAAGGAATGGAGCAAGAAGCGCGTAGAATTGCGGCCTTAGGCGATAATGTCTACGTTAAAATTCCGGTCACCAACTCTAAGGGTGAGTCTACCGCTCCATTAATTGATAGATTGACTGCAGAAGGAATCAAAGTCAATGTAACTGCTATTTTTACGGTTGAACAAGTTCGAGAAGTAGTGGATGCACTCAAGAGCGGAACCCTAGCAGTGGTGTCCGTATTTGCAGGACGTATTGCGGATACGGGTGTTGATCCAATGCCAATCATGCGAGAGGCTCTTGCTATTTGCCGCCAAAAAGAAGGCGTTGAACTATTATGGGCTAGTCCGCGCGAGACATTCAACATCTATCAAGCGGATTCCTTAGGAGTAGACATCATCACCTGTACTTCAGACTTGATTAAGAAGTTAGAATTGAAGGACAAGGACTTGACTGAATACTCCCTGGAAACAGTTCAAATGTTCTTAAGAGATAGTTCTAGCTTAGGATTTACAATTTTAGAGTAAGCAGAGATATTCAACATTATCAATTACTAGTACAATCATACAATGTAGACAGAATAGAGCAATCTTCTGGGATAGGAGGATTGCTCTGTTTTTGTATTAGGGAAAGCACTAGCATTATTGGTAGTTCCCCTAAAAAGTAAAGAAGCCCTCCCCATATGAAGGGCAAAAATCCCTCGCCACGTCGTGTTGGAGGAGCGCCACGTCGTATTGGGAGTCCAACGCGCCATGGCTGAGGCAGAACTCCCTCTTTTAGCCTGGAAAAGGGCGAAAAAGCGCCCGCCACGTCTCATTGGGGAGGCGCCACGTCGCATTGGGCCTCCAACACGCCATGGCTCAGCCAGAGACACCTAGTATCTTACGAGCCAGTCCATAGATAGGGGGAACAATGGACTGGCGCTAGCCACTCAGCAACTCAGCCACCCCATCATTATTCAGAAAGGAGCTTACATCATGACATGGCTACAGCTTACGACGCTGGCGTCCGGCCTAGTCGCGGGCGCGACCCTCCTGGGTAAGTTGGTGCGCCTGATTGCGGCGATCCAGACGCTAATTCTTCGAATTGAGCGCATGCAGACGGACTTGGCGAGCACGCAGAGTAACCTGCAAGGCGCGCAAGCCAGTCTGGCGACAACTCAGGATAGCTTGCATACCACGCAAAATGACTTAGTCACGACCCAAGCCCAGCTCCAAGTCACTCAGACCGACCTAGGCGCGACCCAGACCCAGGTCACAACAGTCGCTCAGGACCTGTCCCGCGTCCGCCAACGTCTGGGGCGGCTGGAGGACAAGCGGGCCCACAGTCTGGCTTGACGCACCCGCGTACTTCTATCTCTAAGCAAAGAAAGTGAGGCACTTATTATGCATCTTCCCACTAGTCGCAAGGCTTATACGACGATTCAATGGATGGCACTCATCCTGATTCCGGCGCTAGCCGTCCTAGTTCAAGGCCTAGCCGAACTCTATGCCTGGCCCGAGCCCTGGGCTCGTCGCCTGGTTGGCACCCTCAACCTAGTCGGCGTCTTCCTAGGAGCTCTGATTCAAGGCTGGCATTATGGCCGGCGCAAGACTAAGACCAAGGAAAAGTCCGCTTAGGCCCACCGATCACGCCCCAAGCCACCCATCCCACGCTCGAAACCCATCTCATCTCATTCAAAGGAGGAACCCACCCATGAAGCCACAAATACAAGCACTTCTATCCAAGGCCCAAGCCTACCTAGGTGTCCAAGGCGGTAGCCCCGCCCATCAGGCCCTCATTGATGCCTATAACGCTGTTGACCCTCTGCCGGTCGGCTACGCCGTGACCTACGCCGATGACTGGTGCGATGTCTTCGTCACCGTCATGGGCGACCAGGCCGGTATCGCACACCTGATTGGTCGTGAATGTGGCGTGCCCCGCCATCTGGCCTGGTGCCAAGAGCAGGGCATTTGGCTAGGGCATGTCTGGCCTCAAGCCGGCGATCTGATTTTCTTCGATTTTGGTGGTGGCCCTGCCTCCCACATCGGCATTGTAGAAAGTGTGGACGGCGACAGCGAGACCATCAATACCATTGAGGGCAACTGGCTCAAACAGGTTGTTCGCCGCCATTATGCTAGTGACGACTGGCGCATCCTAGGCTATGCCCGGCCTCGCTATGATGCGAGGGCTGGGAGTCTAGCCACTGGCAGTGAAGCTGGGGGAGCTAATCATCCTAATGGATGTGTCGATGCAGCTAGCAACCTAGATGACATAGCCTTATCAGTTATCCGAGGTGATTGGGGCAATGGACAGGAACGAGTGGAACGCTTGACTGATGCGGGTTATGATGCTCAAGTTGTGCAGGAATTGGTGAATGAGAAGTTGGCAAGTTAGAGGTTAGAAAAGAGCGCCGCCAGGGCGCTTTTTCTTCTCGTACGAGCTTATTTTATGCTGTGAATTCTTAGCCTGAGAGTGGCTCGTAATTCTATACAAAGGGTGTTAATTATGCTAAAATAGAACAGAAGTTTGCCTAGCAAATATTATCTCGTAGGCTATGACCGACAAATAGGTCGTAGCCTTTTTCGAAATCAAATGATCTCAGACAGGAAGTAAGTTTATGCCTAAGAAACAAACAAAGAAAACAGCAAAATATAATATCGCAGCCTTCTTCAGTGGTGTCGGTGGCATTGAGCTTGGCTTCGAGCAAACTGGAAAATTCCATACAGTGTATGCGAATGAGTTTGACGCCAATGCACGTACTACCTATGCTTTGAATTATCCTGATACATTTCTGGACCCGCGTGACATTCACGAAGTAAGCCCAGACGAGATAGGCGAGCAAGTGGATCTTGTTGTGGGTGGGTTTCCGTGTCAGGCCTTTAGTATCGCAGGTTACCGTAAAGGTTTTGAAGATGAACGAGGCGACTTATTTTTTGAACTACTACGTATGGTGATTGCAAGACGGCCAAAGGCTGTCTTTGTTGAGAATGTTAAGAACATGGTGATTCATGATCATGGTAATACCTTCAAGGTAATTCGTGAGGCACTAACGATCAATGGTTACTATATTAAGTGGAAAGTTCTTAATGGTAAGGATCACGGTAATATCCCTCAGAACCGAGAACGTATCTATATTGTAGGATTCCGAGACAAACAGGCCTTCGATGCGTTTCAATTTCCAGAATCAGTAGATCTAACTACTAAGTTAGATGATGTTATTGACTTCCACATAGCTGAAAATGCTAAGTACTATTACACATCTGATAAGCAACGCTTCTACCGTGAGCTAGCTGACACTATCACAAGCCAGGAAACAGTCTATCAATGGCGTCGCCAATATGTAAGAGAGAATAAGTCTGGTGTTGTTCCGACCTTGACTGCTAATATGGGGATGGGCGGGCACAATGTACCGCTGATTTTATCAGATACCGGGATTCGAAAGTTAACACCAAGAGAGACTTTTAATGTTCAGGGCTTCCCTAAAGATTTTAAATTACCTGAAATAACAGACAGTCATCTCTATAAACAAGCAGGAAACAGTGTAGTGGTTCCTGTTATAAAGCGGATTGCGGAAAACATTGCCCTAGCCCTAGACATAGCCGGGGATAGCCAAAGGAATCAAGATATGATGGACGGACCTTATGCAGTCACCTATACGGTTTTACATGGTAAATTCGAAGGTGAGAGCTATGTCGTTGATTTAGCAAGTACCTATCAAGAGGCTGAAGAAAAGGCACATCAGTTACGCGAAAATATACCACTCCTATCAGATGAGGAGTACTTAGCACTAATCAAGAAACGAGCAAGTCTAGAATTTTATAGTATTGTACAAGAATAATGTGTGGTGATTATGATGTCTGTGTGGGAAAGATATTCGAAGGAAGAACGCGAACAGTATATTAAGTTTTTGAAAGTATATGGTGCCTTATCCAACCTTTTTCGCCAGAAACATGGGGATGAAATTCCCTATCTAGATTCAAAGTTTCAAGAGACTATCTATGCCCGAGTATTTAAAAGCGAGAATGTTGATATTGGGAATACCCCGCATGATATTCTATCGGTCTTTGGCCAAGAACGAATAGGGATAGGCCTTAAAACGTGGATGAAGTCTTCGCCATCTTTCCAAAAAGTAATGCAACTGAAGAGTTATAAGGCAGAAATTGATCAAGTGTTATATGGAAAAGATCTTGAGGCTATTGCATATAAGATATCAGCCATTAAGAATCGACGTATGCAACAAGATTATATGCGCTTGGGTCTTAAAGAAGACAGCAATATCTATCACTATATCACACGAGACGCTGGAAGATTCCGAATACAAGAGTGCTCATACCCACTAGTGGATTTAAATAACTTACAAGACTTCAGTCGAACTAGTACCTCTTTCCAGTGGTCAGATGGGTTGAAAAAATATAAGTACACTTATGGGGATTCGCAGATCTTCCAATACTTTGATTCAGACACTCCTGATTCTTTAGTAGTGAATCAGTTTGATGTGAATATTATAGATGATCCGTTCGAATTCTTGCTAAATGCTTATTTAAGCCTTGTTGAAGAAACGCAAAGTGTATACCAGACATCTCAAGAAGAATATGTGGAAGCATACTTGCCTCTTTATTCCTATCGGGATAAGGAGGTTCCTGAGAAATCAGGTTTGAATATGTGGAATGCAGCGTCAAAAAATAAGGGCTCTGACCGTTTGAGACCGCTAAATGAAGTTTATATTCCTATTCCTAAAGAATTTCATAGAAAGTGCCCTGACTTCTTTGTTAAAGATATTTTTAGCTTTGAAGCTGATCAAGCAAAATATTCAAAAGACGAAAAACCGATCTTGAGATTTCATATCGTGTTGCCAAATGGTAAGGTAATTCCTGGGCTAATAACTCAGCAAGGAATGAAGGCCTTCCAATCAGGTAGTCGGACAGAGCGCGACGAAAATGGAGTTCTATATGGGCAAAGTGCTTTAGGTCAGTGGCTATTAGTTGATGTATTAGGCCTAAGTGAGCGAAAACTAGTTACAAAAGAATGGCTAATGAAGCGAGGAACTGATTCTGTACGCTTGTGGCGTAAGAAGGATGATTACTCTACAATCTACATTGATTTTGCACCTGTAGGAGCTTTCGAAAGGTTTATGCAGGATATCCCACAGGATGTTGACGGAGTAGAGTGAAGATAGAATATGGTAGAAGTGGACATGGATGTGACTAACATCCATGTCCACTTTTTATTGGATTTGTTCAAATATTCTAATCGAAATTTTATTTTAGAACATACAAAATAATAAGGCAAATCTATGTGAATAATGATATAATATTAGCGGTTATGTGATTTTAATTACGAAACAAGATTGGGGGAGCACATATGGAAAATTATGATGATTTTAGCTATTCATTTGTTATTGAATGGATAAAGGCAAAGATGAACGAACAAGTAGAAATGCAACATTTAATAGATGGTTCCTATTTCACTAACGCGGGTATGGATAAGTCATTTATAAAAATGCTTAATAATAATATAGATGAAAAAATTTTTGATGATCTAGTCAAAAGGATCTATTCCTCAGAAAATGGACAAGAAGTTCAATGCTTTACGAATAATAAGCGCATGAATGTAGAAATATCTCAGAATGAGTCCTCCTCATGGCAAAAATATTCTAAAGGGTTGTTGAGACAAGGATGGTCGTATGAGACTGTTAAACAACTAGAGGAATCGGCGGTATCTATATTACAGAATATGACATTAGACTCACAAGAAGATGGGCCAACTAAAGGGTTAGTAGTGGGTAATGTTCAGTCTGGGAAGACAGCTAATATGGCTGGTGTAATGGCAATGGCTGCAGATCAGGGTTTTAATATATTTATTGTTTTAAGCGGTACCATTGAATCTTTAAGACAACAAACATCTTCTCGCCTTTTTCATGACTTACATGTACCTGGGGGGGCTTTGGTATGGAATCATATAGACAAGCCTTCTCCTCGTTCTTCCAACCCGGCTTATGACATGAGCCGTTTTTCTTTAGAAGATGGTTCTCGTGAGCGCTATATGATGGTATGTTTGAAAAATAAAGCGCGTTTAGAGTCTCTGAAAAGATGGCTATATGCCGATAGTAAAAAGATGAAGCAAATGAAGATCCTAATTATAGATGATGAGGCTGATCAAGCAAGTATTAATACAAATGATGTTGCATCTGATGAGTCACCAACTGTGATTAATCGGATCATAAAGAGCTTAGTACATCAAGAGGGTATTAAGTCAATGAATTATGTTGCTTATACAGCTACTCCTTATGCGAATATCCTCAATGAAGTAGGGGAAAAATCTTTATACCCCAAAGACTATATCATTGTCTTACCAAAATCACCTGAATATATCGGGCCTAGTGAGATTTTCGGGACATCAGAGCCTGAGCAAAATCCTAGTGTTGATATTGTGAGACAAATCTCATCTGAAGATAGAAATAATATAATTCGCCTATGCTCTGGTGAAGAAGTCCCGTTTCCAAAGTCACTGAGGGAAGCAGTCAATTGGTTCATAATTAGCGTAGCAGCTTTGCGTAGTCTAAACTACCGTAAGCCAATTAGCATGTTGGTGCACACTAGCTTTAAAGTTGATGATCATAAGATCATAGCAGAAGCTATCGAAGGATATATGAAGAGCTTAAAAAATAACAGTAGTAGCGTAATTAAAGAGCTGAAAATTCAATATGAAAATGAGACCTTAGACTTTAATAAAGAAATGTTTCTAGATGGATTCCCTGATTATCCACACCCTGAGAACATCCCGGTCTATCCGCGTTGGGAGAATATAAAGGGATGGGTCCAACGTATTTTACGGTATGATGACCAAGAGTATATTAGCCATATTAGGATTGATGATAATGGGGCTTTATCCTACCATAAGGGCTTTCATTTAGCGATAGATAATAGTCGAGGCAATGCCAACAGACATAGCGATGAACATATTCGTTTAGTGTATCCAGATAAAGCAATGCCTCAAGCACCTGCCTTTATAGTGGTGGGAGGTAATACACTAGCGCGTGGCCTTACGATCCAAGGCTTAGTATCAACATATTTCTTACGGCAAAGTAAAACAGCTGATACTTTAATGCAAATGGCACGGTGGTTTGGCTACCGTAAAGGGTATGAGCTATTTCCTCGGATATGGCTAGATACGGATACCCACATAAAATATCAGTTTCTATCTCAAATGAATGAAGAATTACGCGAGGAAATAGAAGTATTAGCGAAAAATAACCTAAAGCCAACTGATTATGGTGTGAGATTGAAGCAGTCGCCTAATTTAAGTCTGATTCGCTTAACAGCATCTAATCGCATGCAGCAAGCCATAAGTACAGAATTTAATTTTAATGGATTCCGTCCGCAAGTAATCTACTATGATAATAACGTCGAGAAACTTCAAGAAAACTTCAGACTGACTGAAGAGTTCTTAAATTCATTAAGCGTTCCAGAAGTAACAGGAAAATACATGGTTTGGCGAGATGTTAGTTTTGTTGATGTTGCTAAGTACTTAAGTAAGTATTATGTGGTGCGAGAAAATAACACGTTTGATATGCTATCTTCATTGGTGGAATGGTGTGAAAAGAATCAACACAAATTAGAAAATTGGTCGGTTGTATTCTCCTCTAAAGGTCAAGTTGAGCCAGCAGATAGTAATAGTGATTGGAATATATATGGCTATGATCCGCATAGTGTGATCCGTACCAAGCACAAAGCTAGAAGCACAGACAAGATCTATTCTATCGGGACGCTAAGAAGTCCTAATGATTTGTTGGCAGATATACCGAATTGTGAATCTATAGAAAATAAGAAAAGTGAGACAGTTGCAATACGAGCAATTCGTAGAAAGCATCATTTTGATAATGTGCCACAGTTGCTCATTTATCGAATTGCAAAAGATGGCGTAACACCGAATATGGGAGATAATCGGGAATCTCTTGGGTTAGACCATGATGCGATCGGTATTAGTATTTGGATTCCGGGCTCTAGTGAAAATACTTCTACAGTAGAGTATGTGAGTCCGAATGTAAGTAATTTTAGTGATGATGAGGAGAAAAATGATGTTAAGGATTAAATTGGCGCCTGAAGATCCTCAAAGTATGGCGCAAGACGGGTCTTCCATTCTTAGGTCTTTACAGAATAGAAGCTTACCTATGGTTGATTTACTTGTTCGTGAGTCTATACAGAATAGTTTAGATGCTTCGATTGACAGAAGTGCTAATGGATTCACCTATGTGGATTATCATGTTGGACAGTTTGAATCTCAAGAACTAAGTAGATGGTTTGAAGAAGTCGGTCCAGAACTTACTAGACGATTTCCTAGAACTCAACATTATTTATCCATTGAAGATAGTGGAACTACAGGTTTGACTGGGAGCTTCACATCTGAAGTGCCTGAAGTATTAAATGAGTCTAACTTCCATAAGTTAGTCTTTGGTATAGGAAAGAATCAGGACGTTGAAGGTGCGGGTGGTAGTTGGGGTCTAGGTAAGACTAGCTATTTTCGTGTTGGAGTAGGACTAGTTATTTACTACACACGCATTAAGCGAAAAAGTGGCTATCAAGAACGTCTTATTGCTTCATTGATAGAAGATAATAAGCAACCATATCGCTTATTGACGAAGAGTAATAGAGGGATCGCCTGGTGGGGTGTAGAAAGCGAAAATGGTAATCGAATATATCCTATCGTAGATCCCGAAACTATACAGGAATTTCTCTCGATTTTCAATCTGCGACGCTATAGTGGGGATGAAACAGGTACTAGTATTATAATTCCTTATCTTAAGAAAGAGTTTATTAATCATGAGACCAGCAATGATCCAATAAAAGAAAAGTGTGGTTGGCTAAACAAACTTTCAAGTGAGATAGAAGTTGCTGTTCAAAGATGGTACTATCCGCGTATAAATAACAAATCCTACAGTACTCACTTTAAGAGAGCTCAATTATTGTGTAGGGTAAATGATCGTCCGATTCTAAAAAGCACCATGCTCCCTGTTTTCCGTTTGATGCAAGATCTCTATAATTCTGCATTAATAGGAAACAGTGTATCTGAAAAGATAATAGTCAAACCAGTTGCTATTCATCGCAAAGACTTAGCTAATACTGCTGAAGAGATTGGATATGTAGCATTTATAGAAGCGAGTCGTGAAGAACTGAAGATGGGGCCACCAGATTATTATCAATCACCATTGGCATATTTTGGAAATTACTCCAAGGATAAAATTGAATCGCATAACTCTAGGGTACTTGCCTTTTCTCGAATGCCAGGTATGGTTGTGCGATATGCGATAGACGAATCGTGGGTTCCAACAGGTCCTATTCAAAGTGAAAAACATATGCTATTAGGTATGTTTGTTCCAAGGTCAGCTGTAAAATTGTCCCCTCTATATTATGAGCATGATAGTTTAGAGGAGTATTTAAGAGCTTCAGAGAATGCAGACCACGCAGATTGGGTTGACGGTGATAAGTTTACTTTAGTGAAGCGAATCATACGTAACTCTCGTAAGGCGATTCAAGAATATTTTGAGACGGAAACATCTAACAACAGTTTTTCTGCAACTAGCCGATTGGCTAAAAAGTATGGTACCTTACTTATGCCACCAACTGGCTTTGGCAAGGGATCTAGCGCTAGCAAGGATCGCCCTTCAAGACCATCTGGTGATAGAAGAAACGGGCCAAAACATAAGGCTACGGTAAGCATTCTTGGAAGCAAGTTAGTAGGGGAAGACCAAGTTGAAATTGAAGTAGAAGTTGCGATCCCAATCAACAAGGAATGTCGCTTGAAGATTGCGGTAGTGAGTCAAGCAGGCAACCTTGACTATGCGTCTTGGCAAAAAGAAATTACTGATGTGCCATTTCCATTTAAATTCACTAAGCTTCGGTTCCAGGATGGTCGAAATGTAGCCTATAATTTTGCTATGAATCAGACGGCTGTTCACTTCCTTGCTGCTAATAAACCACAGACATATCATATGGTACTAGCAATGCGTAAGACATCTAATAAATTTATGCCAAACATTATTATAGAGAGTAAGTAGGGGGATCTTTAATGGCTAACATAATCAACCTATATAAGAAGATAGGGACTAAAGATTATAAGAAGATTGGTTTAGACGTGAAGGGCCCTTTCTTAAGTTATGACTATGAAGGAAAAGAAATTGCTATCGACACCACCAATTATGGAGAAATTGTTATTAGTGATATAGACTCTTCGTGGGCTCCGGACTCCAATAACTTGAAAGTAAAGCTAGAGGTGAAGATTGATAAACCTAGCGACTTATTTGGTCCATTCGGGATCACCAATTTTATGAATACTATTGGCTTCGGCGTTCATGTGTTTTCAAATGAGGCTAAATTCCAATATTCAGAAAATGTAGGTTCTATTAAGTTGGATTCTGATCAGAAGAAATGGACTTTAATTAAAGAATTTCCACAAGGCTCACTAAGAGGGAAGGTACATTTCCATCTGTTTATGTACTTGGAAAAAGCGGTGAAAAAGTCACCTGATCAAGCAGAATTAGCGGGTATGATACTCACAGAAAACAATCTGGCTGAGTTTGTTATTTCGGTTGATGGTGAGGGATCTAGTTTTCCAATTGGCGAGTATGAAGAGATAGGTGGCCCGCTTTGGAGATTAGAGACATATTTTACAGAACCGGATACTGATATCTTCAACTACGACAATGTTCGAGTACTATTTAATACCAAACATCCAGTATTCTTAAAAGTCAAAGAGGAAAAGCAAAAAGTCAGTCAATGTTTAATGCAGGAAGTGATGGTGGAGGCTATGGCTATGATCATCAATAAGGTATTATTTTCAGGGGATATCGACTATGAACATCTTGACGAAGCTGCACCAGGATCGGTGCTTGCAGCTGTACAATATTGGCTCGATACATTTTCAGTTGATCGCTCTGATGTCATTTCAGTCTTAAATAGTCTACGGGCGTCAATTTCGCAAATGAACTTGACTGGAGGAAACAAAGATGATTAATTGGGAACAATTAAACTACGATGTATCAAGTGCAGCAATAGATTATGAGCGCTTGTTCATCAATAAAGATGGAAGTCTATCTATCTCGCCTGGTCCAGAATTTGTTTCATTAAGGGAGCGGTTGCTTGCAAAAAGAGACGAGATGTATGAGCGAGAAGGTTTTGATCAGTTCTATCGTATTCCAACTTACCTATATGATTTAAATTTTGGCCTTGCTTTGTATGAGGTATTAAACCCAAGAACGGGTTTTAATAACCGTATAGCCACCAATGATGATGTATGGCGGTATTTATCAGTAAGAGTAGTTCCTGATATTGTTCGTGTGCGTTGGCAAGGCAATGCTAATGAGGATCGTATTTTCCGGATGAATAGACGGATCTGGCTTAAGCAAATATGGTGGTATATCCATTTGTCTTGGGCTGGAAGTGTAGAGGCAACAAGGGAAAGGCTAGCTTCTAATACAACAGATACCATTATGAACCTAGTGGAACGTCCAGGGCTAGGTTATTATGTTGAATTATACAGAGAGATCATGAAGCAATATGCCTTGATAGAGGACTCCAGCCGGAACGGCTTTCGTTCAATCCTGAAGTTAAATACAGCATTACTTCCTGTCACTTATCCAGAATTAGCTGAAGGTGGCATCGAAGGATATGTTCAGTATCTTTTTGATTCAATCAAGGGGTCCTAGATGTTAATTAGTGACGAGATTTACGAAAATATTATTGAAGGTTACATAGAAAAAGCAGAAACTATACGAGTCATCACTGGCTATAGTTCCGCGAAATTCATTGAACGTGTAGCTAATATCCTTGGTGGACGTAACTTAGAAGTTTATATAGGCATGGCGACTCGCGGGATTCCCAAAGAAGATCATGTAGGCTATTTAGCCTTAATGTCCACTTACCCCAATATAAAAATTTTTTACCAAGTGAAGGAACCTTGTACACATATTAAGTTAATCGAATTTATAGCTAGTCATTCTGAGGGTAGCCATGTATTTATTGGTTCGGCTAATTTTTCCGAGGCCGGCTACCTTGCTCAGAGAGAGCTGATGATAAAGTCTGTTGAAAATGTAAATGAGCTATTTTTGGAGCAAGCAAGTCTGTCAATGCTCGCGAATGATATAGGAGTTCTAGCTAATGTCCCTATTGTAGGGAGAGAAGTAGATTCCATCGTTGAGTCGAATTCCGAAGAACTCCCACTAGATATAGTTTTGGATAAAGAAGATAGTATAGCTAATGATGGGGACAGTCCAAAAGTTATAATTACTAGACACGTGGGCTACAATCCGCGGAATAGGATAGATAGGTATTATAATGAATTTGAGGTCCCATTGTATCTATTGAGTGACTTAGATAGTACACATATAAGCGGAGAAATTATCTTTCCACCTAGGTTTAACCAGCTTTATAAATTTCCAGAAGAAAAATCATTCAGACTATATTTTGGTGATATCAACAATCCTGATGTAACAGAAGCAAGGTTAGCGGGACAATTCGGTAAAAAACTATGTATTCCCGAGAGGGCTTTGCTAGAATTGTTAGGATATTTAGATCGGAGATTGGCCAATTTAGATAAGGTTACTGTTGGAAACCTGCGCAACATAGATAAGAGACATTTAAAAATTGAGAGATTTAACGAGACCGAATTTTATATCTTTAAACTCTTTTAGAAGTATGATAGAATATCTCATGTTTGGAAGGAGTGAAGGACATGCTCAGAATGATTGAGACATTTAGTGGGATTGGGAGCCAAACACAAGCCCTAAAAAATATTGGCCTCGACCACAAGGTAGTAGCAATCTCTGAGTGGGACGTTAATGCTATGTATGCCTACGATATTCTACACAACGGCAAGCAAGATTTGTCCGCGTTCCGACACTATACGAAGCAAGATCTAATTGACGAACTCAAAGAATATACATTATCCATGGATGGTAAGAATCCGATGAGCGAGCGAGCGATTTCCTCCTTATCAATCTTACATCTTAAGGCTATTTTGTGCTCAATTCGCAACAATAACAACTTAGTTGATATTACTAAGATTCATGCGCAAGACTTGCCTGAAGCTGATATATTAACTTATTCATTTCCCTGTCAGGATTTATCAATAAGTGGCTATTGGCATAATAGAGATTCCGGAGGGATTGACCGTGATGCCAATAATAAATCTACTTTGTTATGGCAGGTAGAGCGTATTCTTAAAGAATATGTAGCATGTGAACGAGATTTACCGCCATTTTTATTAATGGAGAATGTAAGTAATATATTGTCACCACGCCACATCGACAACTTCTTAGAATGGCAAGCCTTCCTAAGCTCCTTAGGTTATATCAATCAAGTCTACACTTTAGATGCAAGAAATTTTGGAGTGCCACAATCTCGGATTAGAACCTACATGATTAGTGTTCTTGCAACGGATGCTGAAAAGCGAAGAGAGATAGAAGACTACTTTGTAGTCAACTCACTAGAACACATTACTTGCCCAGAGACGCAAAGAAAGTCTTTGGCGGCTTACCTAAAGGTAGATTATAGTAACGACGTTTATCGTGCGGAAGCGATAGAGAGCACGCCAGAATTAACACCTTCACGAGAAAAGATCTTTGCTGAGAACCTCATTTTAGCAGAAGGTAATCAAGTCTTTGAAAATTTAAGTGCCCGTACAGTCACAACTAAGCAAGATAGGAATCCTAATTCAGGGGTTATCGCGTATGGTTCAGCGACTCTGACGGAGAAGAATCCTAAATATCGTAACTTGACCCCAAGAGAGTGCTTCTTATTAATGGGTTTTTCTGAGGAGCAATTTGATCGCCTAACTCAAGAGAATATTACTGTTGGTAGAGATAGGACCATTCTAACCGTTACCAAGCTAGTTAAGATGGCTGGAAATAGTATTGTGGTTCAAGTCTTAGAAGCAATCTTCCGCCAAATACGAGACTTACATGAGAACTATCTCTAGTATTAACTAATTTTTACTAGTTCAAAAAAACAAGCCCAGCGCAAGTCAATTGCACTGGGCTTCTCTATTTAATGGGGTCGCAGCATCTATTTCTGAGCCAGTCCATAGATAGTCAGATCAATAGACTAGCTCAGGCAGAAAAAGCATCCAGCCCTAGCCAACCGCCACCCTCCATTAAAACTCCTAAAATAATCCGTTTACCTTCTATACTAAGATTTGCTATAATTAGGTTAATGATTTTCCATTGTGGGGCTAGGGAAGCTAGAGATAGAGGGGCCAACCCAGCCACTTGAATAAAGGAGTGTTCCGATGACAAGACAACTTTCTGACAAAGATAGAAAGAATCGCGAGGATTTCTGGCAAGCCATAAGAGGCTTTAAATTCACTCACCATGTCTCGCTTATCTTTCGTCTGACTATGCTGATTATCTACGTTTTTTTCTGGCGGATAACCGACTTACTTTTGATGTATAGACCGGGATATGGAATATGGCTTTGGGTGGTGCTACCGGCTTTAATTGGCTTAGGTATGTCTCTCTTCGGACGCTTCCGCTACCAGTCTAGTGCCTATGTTGTTCTCATGGTCTGGGATTTAGTCAATATTGCTTTGATTTATGCTATGATATTTAATAGGGATGGTCGACATGGTTATGGTGAGGGTGGATTAGGTTTTGAGCTGATTATCTATGGCTTACTCATGATACTTGGATTAATTATAGGCGCTTGTTTAGCTACTTTATCTTTGCTACTGCTAGTCACGTCCCTTAATAAAGTTCGTCGCACTGCATTGGAAGTCTGGGAGTCGGAACGGTCCGCAATAGAAGATAGCCCAAGTGCTTCTCTCTATCTTCTGATTCAAGGATTGGAAGTGTCGCCTAATCTAGAAGACAAGCGACGCAATCAGCGCTTAGTCTATAAATCCTTCTATATGCTGACAAAATATCTGCTTCTCCTTGGTCTGATAGTCTTAAGTGCCCTACAAGCTCTCGCGGAAATCAAAGAATTTAAAGCGATGCCCTTGGTGCTTTTCGCACTAGTCTTCACTGCGCAGTTAGTTTTGTTATCAGAGCACTTTGGACGTAAGTCAGCCGCGATATTGGTGGGCGTTGTCGTATCAGATGCCCTCTACGCCTTACACCTTTTTGTTCATTTTGTGTTTAGTTGGATGAACTTTGTTTATGTAAAGTTACAGAATACCAAGAGCCTCATGTTTTATTTCAAAGTCCTTTTTCCAGCCACCCTACTGGGCCTAGGTCTGCTGTCGCTTACTATCTCTTGGCTGTGGTGGCGCTCCTATCGCAAGTCCCAGGACTACCGTGATGCGGAAGAGGCTGCCTAGTGCTTTTTGCCGGAAAAGGGAGGAAAAACGCCGCTGTACAGTATGCGGTGCCCCTTTTGCTTCAAAATCCAATCATGCGAAATATTGTCCTGATTGCAGAAAGAAAATCACAAGAAAGCAGGCGGCGGAGCGTATGAGGAAAAAGCGTAGCCTTGTTACGAAATAGAGGGTATAAATGCTTTGTAGAATCTTGTTTTTTTAAGAGCTTTTCAGCTTAAGACAGGGATTGATACCTATACCCTTAAAAATGAGGTTTTACTGCGTAACATAAAAAAATTATCCAAAGAAAAACGGACACGGCAGCCATGAATTTCCGGTTGCCGTGTCCGCTATTTTTTTAGAACCATAACGATTATTCATCTCTGAATACGGGATTTTCACTATTTGCATAAGGATCATATCTTTCCGTATTGCAGCCATATTCCTGAAGCTTTACTATTTTTTCATTCATACTCCATGTTATAGCCGATATTCCGTCAAAGCCCTGTTTTATACCGTCTTTCATTTCACATTCAAAAAACCAAAAGACAATCGTTTGATCCGTATTATGAAAGAACTTTTGAATCTCCCATTTAAGAACATCTCCGCGAGTATTCCATTCATAGAACCAATGCTTGATTTTTTCTGTTCCGTGATATTCCGGTCCCCAGCTTTCTATGTATACGGCATTTTCTTCAAACAAATCTTGAATATTCGTATTTTCTTTGTAGAGCCACATATCAAACCAGCTTCGGATAATTTTCTCTCTTTTTTCCATGTAAACACTTCTTTCTGCACTTTATTCTTTTACAAGCCTGTATATTGTAAGGGGAATATACCATGCGGCAACAAGAAGCTGCCATATAATCACGATGCAGCCAATCAGTCCGCCTACAATGATATTTACGGCAAATATTCCTACGGTTGCGGTGAAGTCATGATTTACCGGAATCAGCCATAAAAACATTATTTAGCTTGGTGGACGGCCATGAGTTCTCTGACTAGGAGTTGGACGACTTCCACGCTGGCCATTTGGTCTTCGGCGTGCATGAGGAGCAGGGAGACCGGGGTTTGCTGGCCGCTGGCTTCTTTCTGAATAAGCTCGCTATGGACCTGGTGGGCTAGGACGAAGCATTCTTCTGCCTCGTCAAGCTTGGCTTGGGCTGCTTGCTTCTGACCTGTCTTAGCCAGTTCCAGGGCTTCTAGGTAGGCAGACTTAGCCGCGCCGCTGTTGGCGATGAGCTGGAAGCAGATCATTTCCATTTCTTCCGTCATCTTAATCACCTAGCAATTCCAGGGCTTGGGCCAGGACTTTAGGGCCGTTCATCATGCCGTAGTCGCGCATATCGATGGCAGCCACCGGCAGGCCATTAGCGGCGGCCGTCACATTGGCTAGTTCATAGCGGATTTGAGGGCCAAGCAAGATGACCTGGTAGTCCTGCAAATGTTTCTTAGCTTCGGTCAGGGATTGGGCCTCAACTTCCAGGTCCAAGCCCTGTTCCTGGGCGCTCTCTTGCATTTTCTTAACTAGCATGCTGGTCGACATGCCGGCATTACAAATCAGTAGAATTTTCTTCATAATCAAACACTCCTTATCTTAGGCTTCTAGCGACACGCGGTCGTTGACCTTGATGAATGGGATGTAGCAGAGGACGCCGATAGCTAGAATGACCGCCTGCACGACAACCGCACGCCAGTCACCGCCGGTTGCTAGGAAGGCATTGAAGAAGACTGGAGTAGTCCAAGGCACTTGGATGACACATGGTCCCATGAGGCCTAGGGAAGTTGCCAGATAGCTGATCAGAATACCTAGGGCCGGCACGCCAATAAATGGAATGGCCAGGGAGACGTTATAGACGATTGGGTAGCCGAAGAGAACGGGCTCGTTAATGTTGAAGATACCAGGCCCCAAGGCTAGTTTGGCCACATTTTTGCTGACGGCGGACTTACTTACTAGGAAGGTCGCAACCAGCAAGCAGATGGTGGAGCCACTCCCACCCATGAGGGCAAAGGATTGGACTTGAGACAGGTTGATAATGTGAGGGATGGCTTGGCCACTGTTGTAGGCCGCGATATTTTCCGTAATGTTAATTAGCAAGAGGGGTTCAAGAATGGAGCTGTAGATGACGGCTTGGTGAATCCCGAAGAGCCAGAGCATGTTGCCCAGTGAGTAGATAATAATAGCACCCCAGAGGCCAGTCCCGATATGCCGAATTGGTTCTTGAATGAAGGTGGTAATCAGGTTGATTAGGTTCATGCCCGTCATCTTGAAGAGTAGGGCAGAGACTAGCCCGAAGAAGGAGATCACTAGGATGACAGGTAGTAAGACGGCGAAGGATTTACCGACAGCAGGTGGGACATTGTCGCCCAGGTTGATGGTCAGGGCTTTGACTTTGGTCAGGCGAATGAAGAGCTCGGTCGCGACCAGAGCTACAATAATCCCCGCGAACATGGCGCCTGTCCCGATATTTTCAAAGGGCAGGATGCCGGAGACTGCCGACTTGACCTCACTGCCGTCGACGGCTACTTGGACGGTGTTAGGCATCATGACAACCAGGGCCACTAGTGACAGCATGGCGGTTGCTAGCGGGTTACTGTAATTGCGGTTTTGGGCCAGATAGTAACCAATCATGACGGCGATAATTAAGCTAGAGATATTGAGGGTCCCGTTGGCGATGGTGATGCCCCAGTATTGGAAATTAGTCAGGGTATCGCCGGTGAAGAGCCATTTGAAGACGGTGTTGTTGAGCAGAACGACTAGTCCAGCCAGAATATAGAGGGGCATGACGGTGGCGAAGGCGTCCCGCAGGGTCTTGAGGTGAATCTGGTTACCGAGCTTGCCGGCAAAGGCGGCAAATTTATCAACGAATTTTGAGTTTTCCATGATCTTTCCTCCTAAATAGCTTTTGGGTTTGATAAGGGCCAAGTCCTGAGCCAGACTGACTTGACGACACCAGTGGCTGGACTTGAGGCGGATGAGCGCTAGGGTGGGTGGCCTTTCAGTGGGGCTTCGGAATGCTGGTTCCGTCATAATGAATGCGGTACCAAAAATAGCCAAGATAAGAGTGGGGCATGTGCTAGCTAGCATTCCTTGATACTTGCTTCCTGGCTAGACCCCACCTTAATAAGACTGAAAGACGTCTCCTGCGCCCATTTGTGGTGTGTCCTCCTTTCTTTTATTGTTCAACTTAAGTATAGCACGCTAAGAATAATTGTCTAGAGAGATTTGTGAGAAAAAAGCTTTGGTGCTGCCGCCGGTCAGCTCACTAGTGTTGGAAAAATAGCTGTATGCTCTTGCGTTAGTGGTCCACTCTGATTTTGCCGGAAAATAGGAGAAATCACCGATTTCGCATGAGCCAGTGGTCCACTTTCCGGAGTGGACCACTGGCTCCTTAGATTTTGCCAGAAACCAGGGAAAAGCCTCGATTTCGTGCCAGCTAGTGGTCCACTCTCCAGAGTGGACCACTGGCTCCTTTGATTTTGCCGGAAACCTGGAAAATACCCCGATTTCGCATGAGCTAGTGGCCCACTTTCCGGAGTGGACCACTGGCTCCTCTGATTTGGCCGGAAACCCGGGGAAAGCGCCGATTTCGCATGAGCTAGTGGTCCACTTTCCAGAGTGGACCACTAGCTCCTCTGATTTGGCCGGAAACTGGGGAAAAGCGCCGATTTTGTGAGAGCTAGTGGTCCACTTTCCAGAGTGGACCACTGGCTCCGTTGATTTGGCCGGGAAGCCGGGTAAAAGGCCCGATTTCGTATGAGCTAGTGGTCCACTCTCCAGAGTGGACCACTGGCTCCTTAGATTTAGCCGGAAACCAGGAGAAATCGCCGATTTGGTATGAGCTAGTGGCCCACTTTCCGGAGTGGACCACTAGCTCCTTTGATTTTGCCGGAAAAAGGGGGGAAGGCTCCTCTGCTTTAGACACAAATCAGGAATTTCCTCTAAAACAAAAAAGAAAGCGCTTGACAAACTCCAATCCTAGTGCTACACTCAAGTAAAGGTTAAACGTTTAACCTAAACACGAGAAAGGACTGTTCCCTATGAAAAAACCGTTGATGAAGTCACTGCTTGTGGCCTTTTCTGCTTTGTTAGCTACCAGTGTGGTGCCCCTCAGCTCTGCTCAGGCTAACGACACGCTCGGCCAGAAAGTCCAATATGATACCAAGGCGCCTGTTAATGATGGCAAGGATATCAGCATTCAGTATTGGACCTGGAATGACGGCGACCCAGCTATCAAGTTAGCGGAGTCCTACCAAAAGTTACACCCTAATGTCAAAATTGAAGTGGTTAACCATCCTTGGGATGATTACTGGACCAAGTTGCCATTGGCTTTACAAGGTTCGGATGGTCCAGCCATTTTCAATATTCATAACTCCCAAGACAAGTTGCTGTCAAGCTACCTAGAAGCCTATGATATTCCAACCGAAGATCTCAAGGCAGACTTCACTGGGGTAGAGCCTCATGTCGTGGACGGTAAAGTCAACTATCTCGATATCGTCATGAATACGGGTAACATCTACTATAACAAGAAGATGTGGCAAGCAGCCGGTTTAACGGACAAGGATATTCCTAAGACCTGGGATGAGTTCCGCCAAGTGGCTAAGAAATTAACCATCAAGGAAGGCGACAACCTAGTTCAAGCCGGTTTCAACTGGAATGGCTCCTATGCGGGTCTCTATCAAGGCCTCAACTACCAAAAGGGGACCTTGCTCTTCAAAGAAGATGGCACCACCCCTAATTACAATAACGAGACCACCAAAGAAAACCTCAAGTTCCTCGTAGACCTCTATGAAGTGGATGGCGTGGGTTCTAAGGACTTCGGGACCGACGATACCCAAAGTTTCGGTAACCAACAATCTGCTATGGTTTACAAATGGGGCTGGTTCGCTAACGAGCTTAAGACCAAGTATCCAGATGTTGAATATGGTGTCTTCGCGACTCCAACCTTCAGCACGGATCAGCCTTTTGCTTATGACCGCTACAACGGCGAAAGCACCCCAGGTATTAACAAGAACCAATCAGAAGAACAAAGAAAAGTGGCCCAAGACTTCCTCAAGTATCTCTTGGCTAACGACCAATACTCATTAGAAGCAGCCAAAGCCTATGCTTCTTATCCAACCAAGAACAGCGTCCAAGAAGATCAATCACTCAAGTCAGACCCTGTCTTATCAGTCATTGCGCCACGTATTAAGAAGTTGATTTGGCCTGGCCCATTCCCTGCTACCATGGAAACCAGTGCCAAGAAGGCAGCCGAAGAAGTGCTCTATAATGGCGTGGATTTGGATTCAGCCTTAGAAAATGCGCAGCGTCAAATGGAACGCGACATGCGCAATGAGTCCTTCAAGTCGCTGGAATCAGCTTATCAATAAGAATAGCAGATCTGCCCTAGGCCACTCGGCATGAGGCAGCATCTCAATCTGAGAGTGAGGGGGTAGTCAGCTACTCACTCACTCTCGTTGTTAAAAGGAGTTAAAATGATGAATATCCTGAAAAAACAACTCAACTTTCGTAATGTGTCGGTCCTCTTCCTGATAGTTTATTTTGCCGTTTTCCTCTTCTATCCCATCTATAAGGCCTTTGCCGGGAGTCTGCATGACTGGAATCCGCTGACCCAGAAGTACAACTATATTGGTTGGGAGAACTATCGCTTCGTATTAGGGGATAAGCTCTTTTGGAAGTCGCTGACTAATACCTTGTTCTTCACCGCTATCTCGACCGTCTTGCGGTTGGCAGTGGGCTTGGCCTTGGCCCTCATGCTCTTCTCGCGCATGACCAAGATGCGGACCTTCTTCCAAGGCCTCTTCTATATGCCGACTGTCACCCCAATGGTGGCTGTCTCCTTCGTCTGGATGTGGATGTTTAATCCTCAGTTTGGGCTTATTAATCGCTTCTTCCATCTGGACATTAACTGGCTCAAGAACTCTAACTGGGCCATGATTGCCATTATCATCATGACCGTCTGGAAAGATTTTGGTTATGCGACGGTCCTCTTCCTAGCGGGGCTCATGGGCCTGCCGGAAGAGGTCTATGAAGCTAGTCGCATTGATGGGGCCAATGGCTGGCAGACCTTCAAGAATATTACCCTGCCCTTGCTCAAGCCAGTGACTCTCTTCGTTACCATTACCTCCCTCATTTCCTACTTCCAAACCTATATTCAAGTTCTGATTATGACGGAAGGGGGACCGGGGACTTCAACTTTTGTTATCTCCTACTTAATTTTTGACGAAGCCTTCGTCAACTATAACTTTGGGACGGCTTCGGCCATTGCGGTCATTCTCTTCGTCGTCATTGCCGTGCTAACGCTCTTAATGTTCCGCTATATGGATATGGGAGGTGACCAACAATGAAATCTAAAGGCATCTTAAGCCTGATTTTGAATCTGATTTTGGCGGCTTTGGCCATTATCACCATTATTCCCTTTATCTGGATGCTGGTGTCTTCCTTTGCGCCCAATAGTGAGATTGTCAAGTTAGGTGGGGGTCTCTTCCCAGGCATGTCCACCTTCAACAACTACACCAATATTCAGGAAAAATTCAATTTCATGGGCATGTTCTGGAATAGCTTGATGATTTCGGTGACCATTACGGCCATTATTATCTATACCTCCGCGCTCTTTGGCTTTATCTTCGCCAAGTTCACTTTCAAAGGCAAATCCTTGCTGTTCGCGGTGGTCATGAGTACTATGATGTTGCCATGGGCCGTCACCATTATTCCTAAATATGAGATGATGGTTAAGTTCGGTTGGCTGGATTCCTATAAGTCTCTGATTATCCCAAGTATGGTCAGCGGCTTCGGGATCTTCATGTTCAAACAAAGTATCTCAGGTATCTCCAATGAGCTGATTGAAGCGGCGCGGGTCGATGGGGGTTCGGATTTCTACATCTTCCATCGTCTGATCTTGCCTATGTCACGCAACACCATTTCCAGTTTAGCCATTTTCCAATTCCTATGGAGTTGGGAAGATTTCCTCTGGCCTTACTTGATGATTAACACCAAGTCCAAGCAACTCTTAGCTGTTGGGTTACGTCAATTCAATGGCCAGTATGGCACCGACTACGGCGGCCTCTTCGCTGCCACGACCATTTCAATCATTCCGATTGTCATTGTCTATATTATTTTCCAAAAACGATTTATTGCCGGGATTGCGACAGGTTCCAGCAAATAATCGTCAGATTTGAGGCGACCCCAATGAAAAAAGCAACCCTAAAAGACATAGCCCAAGCCGCCAATGTCAGTATCGCGACCGTATCCAATGTCTTGAATGACCGCCACCACAAGGTCTCCCAGGAGACGGTAGCCCAGATTCAAGCCCTGGCCCAGGAACTGCAATATATGCCCAACCTCAATGCCAAAGCCCTAGTGACTAAGGCTTCGCGCTTGGTCAGTGTCTTGTTCTATAGTGGTGGACGGGATTTTAATTATTCCGACCCTTTTGTGGCTTCGCTCCTAGAGGGCATTGAGCGCATTGCCAGGCAAGAGAACTACTACATCCTGCTTCATAATATAGAGAGCCTAGAGGCCGTCCACCAAGTCAGACGTCAGTGGGCCTTTGCAGGTCATATCGTGGTAGGCTGTGATGCTCATATGGCAGCGGCTATGATAGAAAGTGTCAGCGAGCCCTTGGTCTTCATCGATACCTATTTGACGGCGCAAGGCCAGGCCCTAGTAGAGTCTTCTGACCATGTGCAGCTACTCAACTCCAAGGACTATGACCTAGCCTATGCCGGAGTAGAATTGCTAGCCCGCAGCCAGGGCTTGGACCTAGCCTTCTTAAGCTATCAATTTGAGCCCGACCAAGTGGGGGTTATTCAGGCCCGTTATGCGGGGGCCAATGCGGCCTATCAGGCGGCTGGCGGCCAGGGGGATTTGCCCATCTACCTCAACACTAAATTGGATGACTTGATTAAGGACCTGTCCAACTATCGGGGCCTGATGGTGACCGCCGATGTCTTGGCTATGGAATTAGTCAAGGTCAGCCAAAGCCAGCTAGGCCAGTGGGACCCAAATCGGCGCCTCATGAGTTTTGATAACATTCCTTATCTTCAGTATTTGGCGACCGAGGTCAACACCATTGACCTCAATCAAGTCCACAAGGGGGAAGAGGCCATGGCTAGCTTGAGCCGCGTCTTACAGTCAGGTCAGACCGCTCACGACCAGCGCCAGCAATACATCCCCGCCAACCTCATCAACAAGAATTTATCCTTAGAAGGGAGTACTAGCCATGATTAAAGCTGTCTATGGAGACTATCAGCCCTTGGCGGCGCCGGGGGCCATTATTCAGGGGCCCCATTACCGCTTCACTATTCTGACTTCCCGCTTGATTCGGGCCGAGTATAGTCCGACGGGGACCTTCTATGACGGTCAAACCCAGATGGTCTTGAACCGGGACTTTCCTGTGCCTCACTATGAGATTCGGGAGCGGGAGGACCTCCTGGAAATCATCACCGACCATGTGCTCATTCAATATGACAAGCAGGCCTTCTCTAGAGAGGGCTTGGTCTTCAAGCTGCGGGGTTACTTCAGTATCTACCACAGTGATTGGCATTACGGCGACCCTATCCAAGACTTGGGCGGGACGGCTCAAACCTTGGACCACGCCAATGGGGCGGTGCCGCTGGAGCGGGGGCTCATGTCCCGCTTTGGCTTCAGCGTCTTAGATGACAGCCAGAGTCTGCAGCTGACCCAGGATGGTTGGTATCAGGTTAAGCAGGGCGACAGCCTAGACTTCTATTACTTTGGCTATGGCCATGACTACCGGGCTTGCTTGGCCGACTTCTATCGTTTGACCGGGCCCCAGCCCCTCCTGCCTAAGTATGCCTTGGGCAACTGGTGGAGTCGCTTCTATCGCTATAGCGAGGCGACCTATCGCCAGCTGATTGAGCGTTTTGAAGCCGAGGGTCTGCCTTTCACCGTGGCGGTCATCGATATGGATTGGCATGTGGTTTCCGTTCCGCCTCAATATGGCAGTGGCTGGACCGGCTACACTTGGAATGAGGAGCTCTTCCCAGATCCTGCGGGCTTTATGGCCTGGCTCCACCAGCATGGGCTGCGCATTACCCTTAATGTCCATCCGGCCGATGGGGTGCGGCCTTTTGAGTCTATGTACCAGCAAATGGCCCAAGAGCTGGGCCTAGACTGGGAGGGCGGCGAATATGTGGTCTTCGACCCGACCTCACCTCGCTTCCTAGAAGCTTATTTCAAACACCTGCACCATCCCAAAGAAGAGCAGGGGGTAGACTTCTGGTGGATTGACTGGCAACAAGGCCAGACCGTCAAGGGCGTGGACCCACTCTGGGTGCTCAACCACTATCACTACCACGATATCCAGGCCCGTGGCCCTCAAGGCATCACCTTCTCGCGGTATGCCGGACCGGGTAGTCACCGCTATCCAGTGGGCTTCTCGGGCGACAGCCATATGACCTGGGAATCGCTGGACTTCCAGCCTTATTTCACGGCGACAGCCAGCAATATCGGCTACGGTTGGTGGAGTCATGATATCGGCGGCCACATCTTCGGCTACCGCGACAATGAGCTGGCCTTGCGCTGGTACCAGCTGGGAGTCTTTTCTCCTATTATGCGCCTGCATAGTTCGTCTTCAGAATTCCTAGGCAAAGAACCCTGGCGCTATCCGGAGCCATATGCCAGCAGCATGAAGGACTACTTGCGCCTGCGCCACCGGCTCCTGCCTTATCTCTGTACTATGAACTATCGGGCGGCCCATCAGGCTCAGCCCCTGATTGAGCCCCTCTATTATCAGCATCCGGAAGAGGAGGCGGCCTATGAGATTGCTAATCAATATTATTTTGGTAGTCAAATCATGGTCATGCCCCTAACTCAGCCGCGTCATAAGGGCAGTCTCTGTTCCCGTTTCGATGGCTGGCTGCCGGAAGGAACCTGGTATGATATCCAGACTGGCTTGGCCTATAGTGGGGGCCGGCGCTTGTCCATTTATCGGCCGCTAGAGCGCATGGGCCTCTTCGCCAAGGTGGGCGCCATCCTGCCCCTGTCGGGTGATGATGCAACTAATAATTCGCTAGCCAACCCAAGCGTTCTGGAGCTGAGAATTTATAGTGGCGCCGATGGCCACTTTGATTTGGTGGAAGAGGCTGAAGGTGATACTGTAGCTGACGGCACGGCCTTCCTTACGACCGGAATGACCTTTGTCGATGGCAAAGCATTCCAGTTGGCGCCTCAAGGGACGGGGCTTCGGACCTATGAGCTGACCTTTGTAGGGGCTTGTTTGTCGGACCTAGAGCTAGCCGGCCAGGGTCGCCTAGTTGAAGTTAGTCACAATGACCAGGGCGACAGCCTGGTGCGCCTTGAAGCCGACGGGCCCGTGACCCTCTCCTTCAAGCAGACGCCACGTGACTCGCAGCAAGTCCGTCTAGATGTTATTTTCTCTTATATCGAGCAAGCCCAAATGGAAAACCAGGCCAAGGACCAAATCTGGGCCCTGGTTAAGAAGGACCTGCCGCTGGCCTATAAGATGCTGGAACTCCAAGGTCTAGGCCTAGAGCCGGAGCTTGTGGCGCCCGTTATTGAGTTGCTGGTGACGGAGCCTTAGCCCTCGCCCCGAGCTAGTGGTCCACTCCGTCGAGTGGACCACTAGCTCGGGCTTTTAGGCCAGAAAAGGGTGGTTTGCGCCGAAATTAGATGAGCCAATGGTCCACTTTGCCGAGTGAACCACTAGCTCGGGCTTTTAGGCCGGAAAAGGGTAGTTTGCGCCGAAAATGGAAGAGCCAGTGGACCACTAGCTCGGGTGTATAGGCCAGAAAAGTGCGGGTTTGCGCCGAAATTAGATGAGCCAGTGGCCCACTCCGTCGAGTGGACCACTAGCTCGAGCCCATAGGCCAGAAAAAAGGTGATTAGGCCGCAATTGTGTGCGAGCCGCCAACCTCAACACAAACCGGCAGACAAAAAGTGCAGCTCAGGTCCTGAACTGCACTTTTCTCATTTATCTGACTTATTCTCCTTGGGCGGCAGCGGCTAGGGTGGCTAGGGCTTCGCGTGGGAAGTAGGCTTGGTAGAGGCCTTGGAGGGCGATGTCTTCGTCCTCGGCCTTGATCATGAAGAGCATGCTGATTTCGGATGCGCCTTGGCTGATCATGCGGATGTTAATGTGGTTATCAGCAAAAGTCCGGCTGGCTGCGGCCGCCACCCCGACATTTTCCCGCATGGCTTCCCCGACGATGGCGAAGATGCAGAGGTCGTCTTCCACTTGGATGGAGTCAGGATTGAGCTTGTCCTGAATGGTGGCTAGGATGCCGGCCAAATGCTCGGGCGATTGGATATTTGCCGAGCGAATTACCAAGGAAATGCTGTCGATACCTGAAGGCACGTGCTCAACTGGCACGCCGGCTTCCTCGAAGAAGCGGATGGCGCGGCGCATGAAGCCCATTTCCCGGTTGAGCAGGTACTTGCTGATGGAGATGGCGGTAAAGCCGGTCGCCGAGCTGACTCCGGTCACTGGATAGCGAGGATCTAGCTCCTTCTTGGAGACGATCTTGGTGCCCTTAATCTCAGGCTGGTTGGTGTTACGAATCATGACGGGGATGTCATTGCGGTAGACTGGTTCCAGGGCTTCTTCATGGAAAATCCCGAAGCCGGCATAGGACAGCTCCCGCATTTCGCTATAGGTAATCTCCTTAATTGGGTGCGGCCGCGCGATTTTGCCCGGATGCATGGAGTAGATAAAGGACTCGTCGGTGTAGTTCTCGTAGAGGTCGGCGCCTAGGCCGTTGGCGATGATGGCCCCGGAAATATCTGAGCCCCCACGGGAGAAGGTCACGATGTCGCCACCCTTGGAGTAGCCGAAGAAGCCTGGAATAATGAGGACGCCAGCCCGGTCACGCAGTTTGGCGATTTGGGCGTAAGACTCGTCAAAGAGGCGGGCATTAGACGGCTCGTCCGTCACTAAAATGCCGGCTTCCTTAGGCGACACATAGTGGGCGTCAAGGCCCAGGCTGACTAGGTAGTGGCTGACTACTTGGGCGTTGAAGTCCTCGCCGCAAGCCTTGAGGGCATCGAGTAGGCGCTCAGGCTCCTGGATATCGGCTATGTAGCCATTTAGGGTATCTTCAAAGTAAGCCAAAAGCTCTGTCGACAGGCCTAACTCAATTAGGATGCTGGCATAGCGGTCCAGCACCTTTTGACGGGCTTCAGCCACTGGTTCAGCCTGCAATAGGGCCTCAGTCTGGTGGCCTACTTGTCCTACTTGTCCACCTACTGCCTGCACCGCGTCGAAGAGGGCGATGAGCAGGTCGGTGACCTTAATGTCCTCCGCGAAACGCTTGCCTGGGGCGCTGACGACGACGGCTTTAATTTCTGGTTTGCCTTGGATGATGGCGGCTACCTTCTTAATCTGGCCGGCGTTGGCCAGGGAGGAGCCTCCGAATTTTGCTACTATCATCATATCTATCCATCCTTCTATCAGATTGGCGCTAGAGCCTAACAGTTACTATGATACACTATATTTTGCCCAAACGATATACTTTCTTATGAAATTTACTTGAAAAAACAGGCCATTCCCACTAAACTTAGAGGAGTAGAATTGAAATGGAGGCGAGCAGGAATGAAAATCGCATTATGTGGTATTGGTACGGTAGGTGGCGGGGTCGTCAAGGTCTTAGCTGAGAACCAAGCCCAATTCCAAGCAAAATACAAAGAAGACCTAGTCATCACCCATGTTCTAACCCGGGATCCTGACAAGGTGGACCGTCTGGGCTTAGAATCAGCCGTCTTCACTGACCGAGTGGAAGATATTTATGAAGCGGACATCGACCTAGTGGTGGAAGTCATGGGGGGCGTGGACTTCGCCTATCAAGTTATCCGTCAGTCCCTGAGCCAAGGCCGTCACGTGGTCACGGCCAACAAGGATCTGCTAGCCCTCCACATTGATGAGCTGCAAGCCTTAGCCAATGAAAAGGGCGTCAGCCTGCTCTATGAAGCTAGTGTAGCCGGTGGGATTCCCATTATTAACGGGGTCCAAGTAGGCCTAGCAGCCAACCAAATTTCTGGCGTCATGGGGATTCTCAATGGGACCACTAACTACATGCTTAGCCACATGACTCAAGACGGCTGGACCTATGACCATGCCCTGTCTGTTGCTCAAGAAAAGGGCTATGCCGAAGCCGACCCAACCAATGATGTGGGCGGTTTTGATGCGGCACGTAAGATTACCCTCTTGTCTCGTTTAGCTTATGACACCCGTGTGGACTTCCATCAAGTCAGCGTCAAGGGGATTGACACAGTAGATGCCAGCGACATCGCCATTGCGGCCCAAGCCGGCTACACCATGAAGCTCTTGGGTAAGAGCACCAAGACAGCGGCCGGCATTCAAGTCGGGGTTGAGCCTGTCCTCTTGCCAAACGCCCATCCTTTATCTGGTGTTTCTGAAGCCTTCAACGCCGTCTATGTAGAAGGCAATGCGGTAGGCCAAACCATGTTCTGGGGGCCAGGTGCCGGTAGTCTGGAGACAGCTTCTGCCGTAGTATCTGACATCTTGCAAATTGCCGACCGTGGCTTCATTCCGGCTGTCTTGCCAAGTCAAGAATTAGCCATTGTCAGCCAGGAAGCGCCGGCTTGCTACTACCTGCGTTTTGACGCGCCAGCTAGCCATGTTCGCGCTGTCCTCCAAACCTTAGAAATTGGCTACTTAACCTTGGCTGAAGCGCCAGGCTTGACCATTAAGACCGAAGCCATCAGCCCAGCAGTCTTGACTAAGTTAGAAGCCAATGCCACTGTGGTAGCCCGCTACCTCATGGTCTAGGAGGCGGAATTCATGGTATGGCAAAAGGATTTTCCTGCCTCTAGTGCCAACTTGGGACCGGGCTTTGACTCCATTGGGATTGCGGTTGACCGCTATCTAACGGTGATGGCTCGTCCGGCTGAGCGCTGGCAGGTGGATTTTGAGACCGACTTTATGGCTGGCCTGCCCCAGGATGAGACTAACCTAGTAGTGGCAGTGGCCCTGGAAACAGCAGCCCGCTATGGCAAGACCTTAGCGCCCCTGCATCTGACCATGAAGAGTCAGATTCCCCTGACCCATGGCATGGGTAGCTCGGCTTCAGCCATTGTGGCCGGCATTGAGCTAGCCAATGATTTTGCTGACCTGGGTCTGTCGACCTTCGATAAGGTGCGCCTGGCCAGTGCCAAGGAAGGCCATCCCGACAATGTGGGGGCTTGCATCACCGGTGGTCTCTTCGTGGGCTACTATGAGCCGGAGACGGATCAACTCTTCTATCAAGTAGGCAACTTGGAAGGGGTCGGGGTCATTATTTCCACCCCAGCCTATGAGTTGTCGACGGCGGCAGCCCGCAGTGTCTTGCCTGAGGTCTACTCCAAGCCGGATTCCATTGCCCAGAATGCCCTGACCAGTGTCATGTTAATGGCCATGATGCAGGGCGATTACCCGACCATGGGTCAACTCATGATGCAAGACAAGTTCCATGAACCTTACCGTCAGTCTCTAATTGCAGAGTTCCCGGCGGTTAAGGCCACGGCTCTTGAAAAGGGCGCCTATGCCACCGTCATTTCGGGAGCGGGTCCTAGCATTTTGACCCTCTGTCCTCAGGAGCGAGTGGCCGACATTCTAGCGGCGCTTGAAGCTTCGGTGGACTGTCAGCACCAAGTGGTGTCGGTTCTGCCAGCCTTGGCAGACAAATAATATGAAAAAAGAGTCCAGCTCAGCTGGGCTCTTTCTTGTGTGAACTTATTTTTTGTGACTGACATCTTGGACCTGGGGCGCAAGCGCCTTAAGGTCGGTTAAGAAGCTAGCTAAGGCACGTTCGCGGTCGCCTGTCTGTCGGCCTAGGTCCCGCATTTCCTTGTGACTAGCCAGGTCGCGGCAGTAGACTAGGAGATGGGCTTCCTTGAGGTGGCGGCTGACGGGGACCTTTTGCACCTGGTAGCCCACGGCGGCGATTTGCTTGAGGGGGCAAATGTAGAGGCCTTGGGCGGTGATGACCAGGTGGTCCTTGTAGCAATAGAGGCCTAGATCGGAATTCCCGGCTTGGGCCTCTTGGCCTAAGCGGCTCCAGTCGTCGGCCAGTTCGGGATAGTGGCGGTAGAGGATATCATAGTCGCTCAAGATGCGTCGTCTTTTGCGCCAAGCATAATAGCAGAAGTAGCCCCCAATCCAAATGAGTAGGACTGACATGGCCTGGGCAATCCAGAGGGCATGCTGATAGTCACTTAGCATGAGGCTGGTGATATAAGTAAGGCCGAAAAGGCCACTGGCCAGGAGGGGCAGGCCGGCTAGTAGGGTTAAGAAGATGTCGACTTTATCGCGATGCTTCAAGGTCCTCTTCCTTTCGCTGCTTGTCTTAAGAATAGAAGAAATGAATGGCTAGGCTAGCAGTGACAATGACCAGGGCCCAAGAGAGGCCACCCAAGATAATGGACTGGCTACCGGCCCGGCGCAACTGTCTGAGATCAACGGCCAAGCCCACCCCAGCTAGGGCCGCAATCATGGTCAGGCGGGCCAGCAACTTGAAGCTGTCTAGCAGCCAAGTTGGAAGGGGCAGGAGGGAGCTAGCCAGGACCGCCAAGAGGAAGTAGGCGATGAAACTAGGAAAGAGGCGGCGGGCTTGTGTCCACAAGCTGACTTGAGCCCCTTGGCCGTCAGCCAATTGCGCGCTTGTCTGCTTATAGCGGGCGCCAACCAGGCCTAGGCAGACCGGCACAATGAGTAGGGTCCGGGCCATCTTGACGATAGTGGCGGTGGTGCCGGCGGCCTCACTAAAGGCGAAGCCAGCGGCCACGACCGAAGAGGTATCGTTAATGGCGGCCCCGGCGAAGAGGCCGAAGCTTTGGTCGCCATAGCCCAACCAAGCCCCTAAGAGAGGGAAGAGGAAAAGGGCCAGGGTGTTATAGAGGAAGATGGTGGTGATGGCGAAGGCAATCTCTGAGTCCTCAGCTTCCACAATAGGCGCAGCAGCGGCAATGGCCGAGCCACCACAAATGGCCGTCCCCATACCCACTAAGAGGGCTGAGCGCGACCCAATGCCCATCCAGCGGCCTAGGTAGCGGGCGCTCAAAAGGGCCACCGCCACGACGGGAATCAAGACCAAGTAGACCTTGAGGCCCACTGCTTGCAGTTTAGCAAAGGACAAGCCAAAGCCTAAAAAGACAATGCCGATTTTGAGCAGTTGGCCGCTAATTTGCTTGGCTGGTTTGGTCGAGGCAGGGGGTCGCCAGGCGGACAGGGCCATGCCCAGCAGAATGGCCAGTATGGAAGCCCCCAGGGCTGGCACCAGGCTTTCAATGGCATAGGCCAGGGCAGTGATAATCAGAATCTTGGCCCAGCAGGCCCAGTTGCTGTCAGAAAACTTAGAAAATGTCATGGTTGATATCGCTCCTTTGTCATCCTCTAGTATAACATAGTCCCGCCCCGCGCGCTAGTTGGGTCAGGGCTAGAAGAAAGCGTTTGTCTAGACTTAAGGGGACCAGTGGACTATACTAAAACAAAAGCCTAGAGAGGATGAATGCCATGACACAAGAAGCCATTCAAGAACAGATTCGTCAAGCCCTGGACCATCGGGTAGCCGTGCGGGTTTATGATGAAAATCGCGATATTTCCCGCCAGGATATGGACGTCATTCTAGACGCTGCCTGGCTCAGCCCTTCTTCAGTTGGCCTGGAAGGTTGGCGCTTTTTGGTATTGGACCGGGACCAAATTCAAGCCATCCGGCCTGACCTCCAACCCCTAGCCTGGGGTGCCCAACCGCAATTGGATACCGCCAGCCACTTTGTTATCCTCCTAGCGGAGAAGAACGCCCGTTATGACGGTCCTTCTATGCGGGCCAGCCTTATTCGTCGCGGCCTGACTTCTGACCAGGATCTTAATAGTCGTTTGCCCCTCTATGAAACCTTCCAAACCCAACACATGCGTCTAGATAGTCCGCGGGCCCTCTTTGATTGGACGGGTAAGCAGACCTATATCGCCCTAGCCAATATGATGTTGAGTGCTAGCTTGCTGGGCATTGATTCCTGCCCAATCGAAGGCTTCGATTATGAGGCGGTCAATGCCTTGCTAGCTGCCAAAGGTTGGTTGGATCCGGAGCGCGAAGGGGTGGCTAGCATGTTGTCCCTAGGTTACCGTCTCAAGGATCCTAAACACCCCCGTAGACGTAAGCCGCGCCAGGAAGTCATTTGCTGGCTGGGTGACAAGTAAATCCCCCCATGAATTTTCTCCAGCCCTTAATAAGTGAAAGGACTGAATGATATGACCCTATCGAGAAAAATGAAACTAAGCGCCCTGACCTTACTTTGTGCCAATCTGCTGGCTAGCCAAGCGCCTGTGCTAGCCCAAGAGGCCAATGACCAAGCCTCATCTAGCCAAGAAAGGGCTACTGTCGGCCAATACAGCTTGGCCTTTGACAATGCGGCTTGGCAATACGATGAGGCTAATGATATCTACTGGCAAGTCGGCGTGGTCTATGTCGCCAACCCTGCTTCCTTGGACTATGAGACCCTGGGTATTTATGTGCCGGGTGCCTATTTAGAGGCAACTGCCAATGGCGATGGGACCTATACTGCCAGCGTCAAGTCTGACGCCCAAGTGGGCCAATTTACCGCTGCGACTGCTCCTTATGTCCTACCGGTTAACACGCCGGGTTTTAATGCCTCTCAGGCACCAACCTGGCTTGCTGACGGCATTGCCAACTATACCCAGGCCGGGATGATTTATCTGCAACCTGGTATTCGTGGCCGCGACAACACCACCGATAGCCAGGGCCAAGAAGTAGTGGGCGGTGCACCATGGGGTGTCACCGACCTTAAGGCCGCTATCCGTTATGTTCGTTATAACAAGGATGTTCTGCCAGGTGACACCGACAAGATTGTGAGTTTTGGCCATAGTGGCGGTGGGGCTCAGTCTGCTGTCCTAGGGGCTAGTGGGGATTCGACCCTCTACAATCCTTACTTGGAAGCCTTAGGGGCAGCCATGAAGGACAAGGAAGGCAACCCAATTTCCGATGCACCTTATGGGACTATGACTTGGAGTCCCATTACCAGCTTGGATTATGCGGATGCTGCCTATGAATGGAACCTGGGTCAGTTCGCTGACAGCAATACGCGGGCAGAGGGTACCTTTACTCAGGCCTTATCCCAAGACTTGGCTAAGGAATATGCCAACTATATCAATCAGCTAGGCCTCAAACATGAAGGCCAAGCCTTGACCCTGACAGAATCTAGTGAGGGGATTTATACCCAAGGCTCCTATGCCACTTATCTAGAAGGGGTCGTCAATCAATCCCTCAATAACTTCCTAGCCGATACCAGCTTCCCTTATACCAGCGATGGTGCTGGTCCGGGTGGATCGACAGAATCTGTCACCTATGAGACGGCTCAAGCCTATATTGATAGCTTGAATGCTGAGACCCAATGGGTGACTTATGATGCGGCCACTAATACCGCCAAGATTTCCAGCCTGGCGGATTTCGCCAAGTATGTTAAGACGGCCAGCAAGTCTGTGCCTGCCTTCGATGCCTTGGACCGTAGTCTAGCGGAGAATGCGGTCTTCGGGGTAGCGGATGCCAATGAGCTTCACTTTGACCAGCTAGTGGCTCGCCTGCTCAAGAACAATCAGGCCAAGTATGAGAGTTTGACCGACTGGAACAGCCAGTATGTGACGGATTTTGAGTCTGACTTGGCTAAGACCGATAGTCTGGGTAAGACCATTGCAGAACGTCAGGACCTCTACAATCCAATGTTCTATCTGACGTCCGCTTATTCTGGCTACCAAACCTCTAAACCAGCACCTCACTGGCGGATTCGTTCCGGCCTTAGCCAAGGAGACACGGCCTTAACGGTGGAAACCAACCTGGCCCTAGCCCTAGAGAATCAAGCTAATGGGACTGTCAAATCAGTGGACTTTGCCACGGTTTGGGGGCAAGGTAATACCACAGCTGAACGGACCGGCCATGCGTCGGCTAACTTCATCCAATGGGTGCAAGAAATTGTAGCCCTAGACGCCAACTAAGTATTAAGCAACCCCTGGAATCAGCGAGTGACTGACCCCAGGGGTTTGTGTCGTCTTGACCGCTTTGTTATAATAGAAGGGACAAGAAGTAAGTCGATTAGATTCGGATGAAGGAGGAAGTGACGTGAAGAAAAGTCTCAAATACCTGCTGGTCTCGGCTCTGACTGCTAATGCCTTGGCCTTAAGCTGGCCAGGCTTCCAAGGGCAGGCGACTGTCAGTCTGGAATCTGCTAGTAGCCAGGAATCAGGGCATGAAGAGACCTCTGAAGAATGGCAGAATCATGATTGTGCACAGTTAGACCGCAAGGATGTCCTCAATCAAGTACGTAAAAGCCGGGACCTTTTGACCTCGGTAGCCCTCAAGGGAGTCTCTGGCGATCGAAGAAGCCAGTCAAGCTATCAAGCAGCCTATCGTTATGAAGCCAAGACTGGCAAGGTCCTCCAGGGTTATTTGGATTATAGTCAGGGGATTAACCATATGGAGGTCTACTATCTAGGAGATACCAACCACAAGTATCATCTCTATTCAGAGCGGACCAACAAATGGTCTGCCATCCAGATGCCCGAGGATTTTCGCTTGCGACCTAACTACCGTCTCATGCTAGACTGGATTCTGGACCATGAGGCCGACTTCCAGTTTGAAGAAGGGCCCCACGATTATCGTCTTAAGGTCCTAGAACGTAACTTTGACTTGTCAGACTTTACGTCTAAGACTTTGGGAATCACCTTAGTACCTGAAGACACCCCAGTAGAAGATATCTATAACTATATGGAAGTTCGCTTCAGCAAGGACGACTTCCAAATGACCAGTCTCAATTATCGTTGCCTGGATCCGTCCGGTGAGGTGCAGGGCCAATTTGAATTCTTTGGCTATAATCAATTAGAGTCTGCAGATTTCCGCTTGCCTGAGGGCGCTGAGCTAGATAGTGAACTATCTGGCTCTAGCCAGCAAGACCCGTCTTCCTCTGACGAGACCGAATCCCGTCAGCAGCGGGAGTCCGAGTCTTCTGGAGAAAACCGACCCCTGCCGCCTGGTGCTGTCTACCATGACCATGATCACAAGGCTTGGAGCTCACTTCTTGCTTATGCCCAAGATGGCGTCTATGAGCTAGTCTCACTCAAATGGCTGACTTGGGAGCCGGTCAGTCGCCTCTCTAGCCACTTGACCTGGCGGGCTCATCAACTATTTAGACCATAAGAAAAAGACCAGGCTAAGCCTGGTCTTTTTACTATGCTTTGAGAGGGAGCCATAAGCTGAAGTGGCTGCCTTGCTTGACTTGACTGGAGACCTCAATCTGGCCCCCCAATTGTTGGGCCAGAGTTTGGCTGATATAGAGTCCCAGGCCAGCGCCACCTGTCTCCCGATTACGGGACTGTTCGACACGGTAGAGACGGTCAAAGATATGAGGCAGGTCCTGGGCGGGAATGCCCATGCCTTGATCAATGATATGGAAGCCGATTCCTTGGCCTTCTTTTTGGATATGGAGTTGAATATGACTCTGCTCTGGCGAGTACTTGCTGGCGTTCTCCAAGAGATTGAGGAGGATACGAGATAGTTTGTCACCATCTGTCTGGATGGTCTCCAGCTCTGGCGCTAGCTTAAGCTCAAGTTCTTGTTTCTTTTGCTGGCAATGGGGTTGGATGCTAGTTAGCAGATGAATGAGAAAATCATCCAGTTGGAGGGTCTGAACCTGGATTTGACTAGTTTGCTGATTGGCTTGCTTCTCCATGAGGCCAACTTCCATAAGTTGCTGGGTCAGGGTCTTGAGTCGGTCGATTTGATGGGCCATGGCCTGCCAAAGGGCTTGCATTTCATCTTCTGACACCATCTGATCTTCTAGCGCTTCAACTTGATGCTGGAGAGCGGTTAGGGGCGTCTTAATATCGTGACCTAGGCTAGCCATGAGCTGGGTCTTGTCCTGCTCACTCTGGCTGAGAGCCTGGAAACTTTGGTTGAGGTCTTGAATCATGAGGTTGATGTTAGCCGTCAGCGAGGCCAGTTCAGCCGGTGATGGGATGGTCTGAACGGGCTGGAAATCCTGGTCGGCCACCCGTCTCACATCTCGGCTCAGTTGCTGGAGGGATTTGACGCTGGGCTGAAGTAGGCAGAAGCCCACTAAGGCCCCTAGCAAATTAGCCCCTAAGGTCATCCAGATAATGATATAGGCCACGTTCGGGGAGACTAACATTTGTTGCAGGCCCCACCAGACTAGCAGGAGGGCGCAGAGTGTGGAAGTAAGAAAGGCCAGGAAGACTAGCGAACGGAGTTTCATGAGTCACCACCTCCTAAGCGGTAGCCCAATCCCCAGACTGTCTCAATCTTAGGATAGGGACGCTGCCCCGCCAGCTTAGCTAATTTATCGCGCAAGGAGTGGATATGGACATTAAGGGTATTGGCATCTTCCATATAATCGGTCTCCCAAATCTTAAGGAAGAGTTCTGATTTAGCAAAGACCCGGCCGGGATTTTTAAGGAAGAGGGCCAGGAGCTGGAATTCCTTGAGTGAGAGTTGCAAGGGTTGGTCGTAGAGTGTGACGCGATGCTGGCCTTCATCGATGGCAAAGGGCGCATAGCTTAAGACCGACTGTCCCGCTTTCTTGGGCTGGATGCGACGCAAGAGATTCTTGACCCGCAAGGTGAGCTCCCGAGGGCTAAAGGGTTTGGTTAGGTAGTCGTCGGCTCCTAGGGTCAGGGAATAGATGCGATCGACCGCCTGATCCTTGGCCGTGATGAAGATAAAAGGCTGGTCTTCGCGTAATTGCAAGACGGCATCAATGAAGTCATAACCATCCATTTGGGGCATCATAATGTCCGTGATAATCAGATCAACGGCTTGAGCCCGGTAGTGGTCTAAGGCTTCCTGACCATTCGTAGCGGTCGTGACTTGATAGCCTTCCTTACTTAAGTAGCGGGTGACGATATCCAGGATGGCTGGCTCGTCGTCAACTAGGAGGATGTGGGTCATAAGGACCCTCCTTTCGATTAATGACTGAAATCAAAACCTACCTGATAGAGGCAGGGGCAATGCCATTATAGCATAGCTTGAGAGGGGAAGGGGTCAGTGACGCTTGCAGACCTTGAGCCCAAAGCACTTCAACCACCTGAAAGGACTTCAGGTGGTTGGGATGCTCGAAAGCTTATTTAAGGTCAGCTTGACCGAAGACTTCATGCGCTTCAACACAGTAGATTAAGACCTTGTTGTAGCCGTCTGCCTTCAAACCATTCAGGTCGTAGCTTTGTTCCATCATGTCACTGTCTACCGCACCGACTTCAACGGCTGTCTCTAATTTGCCGTCTTTGCTAAGGAGGACGTGGAGGTCAGGTGCCTTGTCGCTCTTGAAGTTGCTGAGTTTGAGTTGGTTCTTCTCGATGCTAACAGAACCCATGACCATCTTGCCATTGGCGCCCATGAGGTCGCCCATACGTTTCATGGCTTGGTCCATAGCCCCGTCAGAAAACTTAGTCAACATGGCAGAACCGAAGGTTTCATTGACTTTGTCGCAGTGGATGGTGAGGGTGTTGTATTGACTGAGGTCGACTTTGTCCAGTTTGTAGCCTTGGATGGCACCCTTGGCATCGACCTTGCCTAATTTGAGGCCATGTTCTACATCGCCATCCTTGGTTAGGTAGGCATTGAGGTCAGGGGCTTCATCACTTGAAAAACCAGTCAGCACGACTTCCTTAGCGGTAACCTTGGCCATACCCATGACCTTGTGTTTTCCTTGACCCATTAATTGGCCGACAAGGGCTTGATTCATTTCGTCTTTTTGCTTATCTTCTGGCATTTGGCTAGAGCTTGCGCTGCTTTCCTCAGCTAAGACCACTTGGGATAAGCTGCCGGCCCCGAGCCCTAGGCTTAGTAAGGCAACAAGGCTGAGTTTGGTTAGTGTGTGTTTGGTTGACATGGAAATCACTCCTTGGATTTATTTGATGACCTTACTATAGAGGGTGAAACTGAAGACTTTTTGAAACAACTATTAAGTCTTTCTTAACTTGTCGCTAACTATTTATTAAATTTGAGCGCCTTGACGGCTAGGTAAATAGAACCAGGCTTTTCAAGGGCTCCTTGCTAAGTTATAATGAAAGGACTAGAAAGGGTGAAAGCATGCAAGTTAGACAGAATGACGAAGCCAATCACTTACTATTTGAAGGCAAGGTGCGGGTCAGCCATATCTTTGGGGTGCGCTTCTTAGGCGGCCTCCTCATGGCCTTGGTCATGTTCGGTGGTTTTATCCTCAGCCTACATTTCTTGCAAGCAGTGGGCTTGTGGCAGGAGGACCTGAAAGGTTGGAGCGTGGCTTCCTTCATCATCTCGGGTATCTTGATTTGGATGCTGGGTGACTGGCTCCACAATAAGTTGTGGGAGCGATCAGTTCGTATCTTGGACCTAGGCGACCAAGTCTGCTTACAAGTCGGCCGTGACCAGGCCTACTATAAGTGGCAGACCCTCCGTAAGGTCAGAGCCTATCGCTTCTACTCTAGACGTGGACAGGTCAGCACCTATAACCTAGTCTTGGTCTTTGAGGGTCGCACCTACCGTTTCTCTTCATCGGATAAGAGTATGGTGGCCCTGAGCGAGCTAGGTCAAGCCCTCCAGGCCTATCTAAAGCAGGGATAAGCCATTAGAAGTAGCAGGTCAGGCCTTGTGCCTGGCCTTTTCTTATGGGATTCTTTCCAAGTAGGGCTAGGCTTCTCAAGCGGCGTTAGCTAAGTTATAATGAGAAGGTAAGGAAGGGTGATAAGATGCAATATCGAAATTCGAATAGAGAGGAAAAGCTACTCTTTGAGGGAAAGCTTCGGGTCAGCCATTTATTTGGCCTACGCTTCTATAGCGGTGTTGTCATCGCCATCCTCATGGCCTTCTTATTTGCCTATGGCATACATTGGCTAGTTACTTGGGGACTATTGAATCGGGATTTGCAGAAATGGAGCCTTGCCTATGTGCTAGTGACAGCACTTCTGAGCTTGGGCTTAGGTTTCTGGCTCTATGATTGGATCTGGAAGCGGACGGTGCGTATTGTGGACTTGGGGACTCAAGTCTTGGTGCAAGTAGGTAGCCGAGTGGATTGCTATGACTGGCGGGAGCTCCGCCGCGTCAAGCCCTCCCAGCTTCGCAATAAATCACGTCGCCTAGTCGTGGTTAGCCTAGTCTTGGTCTTTGAGGAACGCACCTACCGCTTGTCTTCATCCGATAAGACCATGGGCGCTCTAAGTGAGCTGGGGCAAGAGTTACAGGTTTATTTAGATCAGAGAGGGGACTAACTTGTATGATTATTGCTAAAAGCAAGCCCTTGGCACCAGGCCAAGAAGACCTGGTCATGACCTTGGATTGTCGGGTGTCTTATTTTTGGGGCGCTAAGGCCCTATCCTTCCTTCTCGTCTACTCTATCTTGACGCCTGTGAGTCTAGACTTGGCCAAGAGACTCAACTTGAACCCTAGGAGTTGGCTAGCTCTTTTGGTCTTCCTAGGGGCAGTCATTTTGGGCTGGTTGCTCTACAATAGCCTATGGAAACGCTCAGTCACCATCTACGATCGGGGCCAAAGCCTGGAAATCCTGATTAACCACAAGCTCTATCGCTATGATTGGACTAGCCTGCGTCGTGTCAAGACTTTCATCGCACCCAAACGTCATGGTGGAATCTTCAGCAAGACGGCAGTCCTCAAATTTCATGGCCGCAGCTTCTACCTGACCTCAGATGACCAGGTAGCTAAGCTAGAGTGGCTGATACAATATTTAGAAAAGGGTCTGAAGCGAGCCCAAAAAGGAGGCCTAGGCCAAAATGACAAGTAAAAACAAGTATCTACTGAATAAAGTCAAGCTAAGGGTCAGTCGCTTTGTCGGCCAACGCCTGCTCTCTATTCTGGTCTTACTAGGTCTAGCACAACTAGGCATCAAGGACCTTGTCAATTTCTTGTTGGACTTGGACCTCTACCCGCGCGATAATCAATATGGACCCTTATTGTTCGTTGTGTTACTGCTCCTACTATTTTTCCTGGCCAATGCCTTCTATAATTTTCTCTGGACACGAACCGTCACCATAGAAGATTTGGGAGATAAGGTTCGGATTGAGCTGGGCAGCCGTCACTATCTCTTGCCCTGGTCTAGCCTGCGCAAGGTGCGTTTGGATCGAACCACCAATCGGGGTAAGTTGGTCAGCGTGGACTTAATCTTAGTCTTTGAAAGCCGCTCTTTCCGCTTGACCAAGGACCAGCCCCTAGCTCCTCTCAGTGATTTGGAAGCCTATATGCAAGCTAAGTTAAAAAAAGCAAAATCTTAAGATGAGAGCCTGATCCAGAGTCAGGCTTTTTGCTTGGTTTAATTCTTAGGGTCAAGACGGGTTCAAGTTTGGCCCTGCTTTATAATTTTTGTTAATATTCTCATCTTTTTTAGTAGAAGATAGGCAATTTGATGCCATAGGGTGTATAATGAAAGCGAAGACAGGTCGTTGATCATGCGACCGAACGAGGAGGGACTCCACTACCATGACCAACAGCAAGCAACGCCCCAATGTGGTGCTTATTGTCGTCGACCAGATGCGGGCCGACGCCTTAGGCATTAACCAGGGGCCTGATTTTCTCTCGACCCCAACCTTAGATATGATGGCCAGCCAAGGCTACAATTTCGTCAATGCCTATTCGCCGGTGCCGTCCTGCGTGCCCGCACGAGCGGCGCTTCTCACTGGCTTGGACCAGGCCAATTCAGGACGGGTGGGCTACGAAGACCAAATGCCTTGGAATTTCACCCAGACCCTGCCCCAAACCTTCCGGGATGCCGGCTACCAAACCCAATGTATCGGCAAGATGCACGTCTACCCAGCTCGCAAGCGTCTGGGCTTTGATCATGTGACCCTGCATGACGGCTATCTGCACGTGGATCGCCACTATGATGGGGCTTATGGGGCTTCTTTTGAGCAATCCAGTGACTACCTCAAATTCCTTAAGGCCCAGTTGGGTCCTCAAGCCGATCTCATGGACGACGGCCTCAATTGTAATTCCTGGATGGCCCGGCCTTGGCCTTATGCAGAGGCTCTCCATCCAAGCAACTGGCTGGTGACCGAAGCCATTGAATTCCTCAAGACCAAGGATCCAACCGTGCCTTTCTTCCTCAAGTTGTCCTTTGAGAAGCCACATTCACCTTTTAATCCGCCTCAGTACTACTTTGATATGTACTATCAACTTCTGGGTCAAGACTGGGACCGCCACTTAGGCGACTGGGAGCAGCTGGTGGATGCCGTGCCTAGCATTGATAGTAAGAAAGGGCGCCTCAAGCCCGACGATCAACGGCGCTTGCTGGCGGGTTACTATGGTTTGGTGACCCATCTGGACCATCAAATTAGTCGTTTCCTGACGGCCTTGGAAGAGTTCGGCCATGCCCAGGACACTCTCTTCTGGTTTGTCTCCGACCATGGCGACCAACTAGGGGAGCATGACCTCCTCCGCAAAGGCTATCCTTATCAGGGCAGCATCCAAATTCCTTCCTTTATCTATGACCCTGGCCATCTGCTTGCGGCCCACCATCACACCATTCCGCAGCTGGTTAAGATTCAAGACATCTTCCCATCCTTGGTGGACCTGGTCTTGGGCCAGCAAGTGGCCACAGACGGGCGCAGCGTACGCCAGCTCTTGCTAGGTCAAATTGACGGCTGGCGGACCGATATCCATGGGGAACATGTTCTAGGCCAAGATTCCAGTCAATTTGTCCTCAATGAGCGCTATAAGTTAATCTGGTATCCAGTTCAGAATCGTTATCAGCTCTTCGACTATGTGGCCGATCCTCATGAGCAGGTCAATCTCTATGACCAGGCCGACTATGCGCCCGTCGTCTTGGAATTGACTCAGAAGCTAGTGGCATACTTAGCCAATCGTGAAGAGGGCTTTGTTGAGGATGGGCGCCTAGTGGCGCGGCCCTTGTCAGCCCTAGTGACCACCTTGTCAGCCGCCCGACGTGGGGATGTCATGGGTTATCCACGGCAGGAGGTCTAATTATGGAATGGGTTGATTTACCAAAAGGGCACTTCCAAATGGGGGCGCCCCTAGGACAAGGTTTTGTAGAAGACTATGAGGCACCTGCCGTCTCCATGCAGGTAGCGGCCTTCTCTGCGGCTACTACGCCTGTTACCAACCAAGAGTTTGCTGAATTTGTGGCGGCGACGGGCTATGAGACCATTGCTAGTCGGACGGGAGGCTCCTTGGTTTTTGAGGCCCTCCTGTCTGAAGACTTACAAGCCAAGGCCCCGCGAGTGCCGGGCACGCCTTGGTGGCGGGTAGTGGCGGGCGCCGACTGGCTGCATCCCTTTGGGCCTGAGGGCCCCCTTGCCACAGACGCCTTGGCTGACCACCCGGTGGTCCATGTCTCCTTGGCCGATGCCTTAGCCTACTGTCAGTGGGCGGGAGTGAGTTTGCCTACTGAAGCCCAGTGGGAGTATGCGGCTCGGGCTGGCCGGACCACGACCTTTCCGTGGGGTCAGGAACTAGAAGCCGATGGAATCTATCACGCCAATACCTGGCAGGGGGACTTTCCTCGCTTGAATAGCCAGGCGGATGGCTACCTAGGCACGGCGCCGGTCAAGACCTACGCCCCTAATGACTGGGGTCTCTATCAGGTCATCGGCAATGTCTGGGAATGGTGCGCCAATCCCCGCTATCAACTTTTGCAGGACTTTAAGCAGGCTCAGCCTCTTCCAAGCCTAGCTGACTTGAAAGGGGAGTACGCCATTCGCGGCGGTTCCTTCCTCTGTCACGCTTCCTACTGCCAACGCTATCGCCTAGGCGCCCGCAATGGGGCTGACGCCTTGGTGACGGCCAGCCATATTGGTTTCCGCTCTATCAAATAAGCTGCCACAAGACCTCTAAGTTGAAGGGGGTCTTGTGGCTTTTTTGTTTTCCAAATATAGAACAGGAAGACAATTGTTATAGCACAAGAAATGTCGTACCAAAAATATCCAAAGCATATTGTAATGCGCTTACATAAGGAGTATAATGAGCTTGTAGGAAGGAGGGAGGAAGATGGAACTTGGTAAGTTAGCAACTGAACAAGCCAATCCCCTGTCGCAGGCTATTGAGACCCTGTCAGTAGCCGAAATTACTCAGCGCATGAATCAGGAAGACCAGGGTGTCCCCCTAGCCGTTAGGCAAGCCTTGCCAGAGATTAATGCCTTCATAGAAGCTTTGGTGCCAGTCATGGCCCAAGGCGGTCGTCTCTTTTATATGGGGGCCGGGACTTCAGGCCGGCTAGGTCTCTTGGATGCCTCGGAATGTCCCCCAACCTTTGGCGTCAGTTCGGATCGTGTCCAAGGCCTGATAGCGGGTGGCCTTGAAGCTATATCCCAGGCTATTGAAGGAGCCGAAGACGATCAAGGGGCAGCCGTCCAGGACCTAGCCGCCCTTAAGCTGTCTGACAAAGATGCCTTAGTCGGTATCGCCGCCTCTGGTCGCACTCCCTATGTCGTGGCCGGTTTACGTTATGCCCAGGAGCAGGGAGCCTTGACGGCCAGCCTAGCCTGTGTGGAGGCGGCTGAAATTAGCCAGTGGGCCGACTATCCCATTGAAGTCCTAGTGGGGCCAGAAATTATTACCGGCTCTAGCCGACTTAAGGCGGGGACGGCGCAAAAGTTGGTGCTCAACATGATTTCTACCACTGCTATGATTCAATTAGGCAAGGTCTACCAAGGTTACATGGTCGATGTCCAGGCCACCAACCAGAAGTTGATTGACCGTGCCCATCGTATTATTGCTGCCACCGCGGACCTATCCTTGGGGCAGGCAGCGACTTATTATCAAGCAGCCCAGGGTCAGGTCAAATGCGCTATTCTGATGGCCCTAACGGGTTGTGATTTGGCGGGCGCCCTAGCCCTCTTGGCTGACAATCAAGACCACATTGCCCAAGCCATTCAAGCCAGCCAGCAATCAGTAAATAAGCAAGATTAACTTAAGGAGGTATTACCATGAATGAATTAGCAAGTCGAATTCTATCCCTAGTGGGAGGCAAGGACAATGTCCTTGCTAATGCAACCTGTATGACACGTCTACGTCTGACCCTGCGCGACCTGTCCTTAGTGGACCAAGAGGCCCTCAGGCAAGTGGAAGGAGTTATGGGCCTAGTTGTCCAAGACCAAGTGCAAGTTATCTTAGGACCGGGCAAGGTCAACCAGGTCGGTTCAGCCTTTGCCCAACTAACAGGTCTCAGTCTGGGCTATGAAGAGCTGGCGGCCGACCAAGTGGCTAAGGCTAATAAGGCCCAACAAAAGGCTAAGTATGACAAGCCCCTGCAACGTTTCTTGCAACGGATCGCCAATATCTTCATTCCTTTATTACCGGGGATTATTGCCGCTGGTATGATCAACGGGATTGCTAATGTGATCAATGTCTCCAACCAGAATGCCTGGGCCGGCGAATGGTGGTTCCAAGCCATTCGGACCATGGGCTGGGCCCTCTTTGCCTTCTTGCCAATTTATGTGGGGATGAATGCAGCCAAAGAATTCAAGGGTAGTGCGGTGCTGGGTGGCATGGCCGGTGCCTTGTCCGTGGTAGTTCCAAGCATGCCCCTCTTGGCTAAGGTGGCAGATGCACCAATTCTTCTTCCAATAACCAATAAGGCCTTCTCACCAGGGGCTGGAGGGCTCCTAGCAGCTCTCTTTATGGGGATTTTCTTCGCCTACCTAGAGCGGGCCATTCGTCGTATCATGCCCGATCTGCTAGACACCTTCTTCACGCCACTCCTGACCGTCGTAGTCGGGGTGCTAGTATCGGTTATTGTCATTCAACCGCTGGCAGCTCTGGTTACGGACGGGATTTATACTAGCCTAGATTATTTCTATACCCAATTGGGTGCCCTCGGTGGTTTCATCCTGTCTGTTGGCTTCTTGCCACTGGTTTCTGTGGGCCTCCACCAAGCCTTAACGCCAATTCATACCATGTTGAATAATCCGGAAGGACCAACGGCCGGGGTCAACTATCTCTTGCCAATTCTGATGATGGCAGGGGGTGGTCAGGTTGGCGCGGGTCTGGCCCTCTACCTCAAATCACGCAACAAACGTCTGAGACAATTGACTCGCGACTCCTTGCCAGTCGGCATTCTCGGAATCGGCGAACCCATGATGTACGCCGTGACCCTGCCACTAGGCAAACCTTTTATTACGGCCTGCTTGGGTTCAGGTCTGGGGGGTGTCCTGGCAGTCCTCTTCCATCTAGGGGCTGTCTCCCAAGGGGTATCCGGCCTCTTCGGCTTGCTGATTATGGTGCCGGGTACACAAATCTCCTATGTCATCGCCATGTTAGGCGCTTATCTAGGTGGCTTTGTCTTAACCTGGTTCTTCGGGGTGGATGAAGCTCGGATTGCTCAAGTCTATGGTGGCGATAGTCAATGAAAGGACAAGTAGTCGGCTTTTCCTTCTATAGTAATCAGTCCCTAGACGATAATCTGGCGCGGATTGACCGTTTTAGTCAGCAGGGCTTTGGCCATGCCTTTACCAGTCTTAACCTGGCCCCACAGTATAAGCCGGTTGAGCTTGACCTAATTATGGCGGACTGCCATGAAAAAGGAATCCAGGTCATGGCGGACATTAATGAAGCCAGTCTGGATCGCTATGGCCTGGACCGCCTGCAAGTCTGGGGCTTCGGCTCCTTACGGGTGGATGCTGGACTAAGTCCCCAGCAAATGGCCGTCCTCAGCCAGGCCAGTCACTTGGTCCTTAATGCTTCGACCCTTACGGAGCCCTTACTAGAAGAATTAGCTCAATCAGGGGTCGATTTGGGCCGGGTTTGGGCCGCCCATAACTATTATCCCAAGATCTATAGTGGCCTCAGCCAGTCCTATGTCCTGGCTCAAAATCAAAGACTGCATGCCTTAGGCATTCCCTGCCTGGCCTTTATCAGTGGCCAGGTGGCTAGGGGGCCTTACTTTGATGGCCTCTGTACAGTCGAGCAGACCCGCCATTGGCCAAGTCAGCAGGCAGCTCTTTATCTCCTGTCACAATGCCAGGTTGACCGGGTCTACATAGGGGATTGTGATGTCAGCCAAGATCAACTAAGACGTCTGGCCAGCCTCAATGTTGGCTTGGTGGACCTGCGGGCCCATGCGCCGCAAGCCTTGCTAGATCAGGTCTGGTCCAATCGTCCGGATGCCAGTGATTGGGTCATTCGGGCCTCGGAAACCCGCCAAGCCTTGCGCGGGCAAGAAGTGGTGGGGCAGCCTGGCCCTCGCCAGCGAGGGGACCTAGTCCTGGGCCGGGCCAACTATGGCAGCTATGCCAATGAACTGGAAATTTGCCTGACAGACTTGCCAGTGGATGATCGTCAAGCCATTGTCGGTCAGGTGGCTAGCTCAGATTTAGGCCTCCTGGACTATATTCGGGGCGACTGGTCTCGCTTTCGTTTGTCACTGAGCGAATAAAACAACCCCCATTGTGGCTAGCATAAGGCCATAATGGGGGTTGAATATTTAAGGAAAAATGCCAAAGTGAAAAGGTTTGCTCTATGAGAAAGACTCTCATCGTTCCCTTCGTCACATAAAAACCACCTAGAGAAGTTCGTGCTATCACGTAAATGAAAGCGTGGTAAGGCAGGAGTACGACAATTGTTACTGAACTATAATAATTGTATTAAGTTCACCCCTAAATAATGGAGTCTGACCTAGTAAGGTGGTATACTAAAGATATCGACCGGAGAATAAGCGAAATATTTTTATGTGAAAGAAGTGATCAAATGCGTAGAGAAATACCAAAAGCAACTGTGAACCGGCTTCCAATTTACCATCGTTACTTACGATTCTTACAGAATGCCGGCAAAAAGCGGATTTCGTCTACTGAACTCAGTGATGCGGTGAAAGTGGATAGCGCGACTATTCGTCGTGACTTCTCATACTTTGGCGCCTTGGGTAAACGGGGCTATGGCTATGATGTTGATTACTTATTAGACTTCTTCACCAAGACCCTGAACCAAGACCGTCTGACTTCTGTGGCCCTAATCGGGGTAGGGAATCTAGGGAATGCGCTCCTGCATTATAACTTCCGCAAGAACAATAATGTGCGGATTGGGGCAGCCTTCGAAGTAGACCCTAAATTGATTGGGACCATTCAATCAGGTGTGCCAGTTTATTCCATTGATGAGTTGGAAGAGCAATTAGAAGCCCAAGGCATTGAAATTGCCCTCTTAACGGTGCCACAAGAAGAGGCACCAATTGCGGTGGAACGTTTAGTAGCAGCAGGCATCAAAGGGATTCTCAACTTCACGCCATTGCGTTTCGATGTGCCAAGTCATGTTCGTATGCAACACGTGGACTTAACCAATGAGCTGCAAACCTTGATTTATTTCATCGACAGCAACATGCATCAGCATGATGACTTTGTTGATTTCCGCAGACATTAAAATAAAGGCGACTAGGACTGGTTCCTGGTCGCCTTTGTCTTGTCTATCTTTATAGGGAGGATCCTTCTTGGGCCAAGAGCTGAGCCGCCGGAATATCGACGGGTGCCCAGTCTAGGCTCATGAGGTCTTGGGGCTGGACCCAACGGCTAGCCTGGTGCTCGAGCAGGGTCAGACTGCCAGATAGGATCTTAGCCTTGTAGACCGCCAGCTGGATTGTGGCGAATTCATAGGCGTACTCTGCTGTCGTTACCCAGTCACCCACTTCAATTTCGAGGGTCAGTTCTTCCTTAATTTCCCGCGCCAGAGCTTGGGCTTCTATCTCGCCAACTTCTAACTTACCACCGGGAAATTCCCAGAGTCCGGCTAGGCTCATTTCTTGGCCACGCTGTAGGCAGAGGACCTGGCCATCCTGGATAATGGCGGCACCTACTACACGAATGATTTTGCCTGTCTTTGTCATGTCAATCCCTCCTCGTTTCTTCACTCCTATCCTAGCGCGTCCGACCTCAATCGTCAAGATCGCTGCACTTGTCAGAGCCAAAAAAGCAAGTGTTTTTTTCTTGCTTTTTTTGCAGCTTATCTCTATAATAGTAAGAGTAATATAACCATTGACTTCATAAGGGAGTAACTAGAGCCTAGCTCGTTGGTATCAACAAATATGTAGCATCTGCTGCTGGTACTGACTGAAATAGTGAGACTTATGCTGATTCACTCGTTGGGTGGCGGCATAGGTCTTTTTTTACAAGCTGGGCTAGCCAGTATGAGGAAATGGATCAAATAGGAGGTTACTATGTCAACAAAATTATCAGCCTATAACCAAGAGGCGCAAGCCGTCATTGACAGCTTAGAAAGCCATGTTGAGACGGGCTTGACAGCTGCAGTGGCTGCGCAACGCTTGGAAGAGTTCGGCCCTAATGAACTCAAGGCCGAAGCTCATTCAACCCTCTTGCAGAAGTTTATTGAGCAATTCAAGGACTTCATGATTATCATCCTCTTGATTGCGGCGGCTGTCTCCTTCGTGGCCAGCCACGAGTGGCACGACGCGGTCATCATTCTCCTAGTGGTGGTGCTTAACGCCATTATGGGGGTAGTCCAAGAAGCCAAGGCTGAAGAAGCCATTGACGCCCTCAAGGAAATGGCCTCACCTGACGCCCGTGTCCGCCGTGATGGCAATGTCATGACCGTTAAGTCTCATGACTTGGTGCCAGGCGACATCGTCTTATTGGAAGCTGGAGATATTGTACCAGCGGATATGCGTTTGATTGAAGCCAACTCACTCAAGGTTGAAGAAGCAGCCTTGACTGGGGAATCGGTGCCAGTTGATAAGGACATCAGCGTGATTGCAGAAGAAGGTGCCGGGATTGGGGACCGCCATAACATGGTCTTCTCTAGCACCAATGTGACTTACGGTCGTGCCTTAGCCATTGTAACGGCAACCGGGATGAATACCGAAGTCGGCCATATCGCTAGCATGTTAGCCAGTGCTGAGAAAACCAAGACCCCATTGCAACGCGACCAAGACCGTTTGGGTAAGACCTTGACTATTATGATCTTAGTCATTGCGGCTGTGACCTTCATCGTTGGTTTGTTGCGTGGCCGTCAGATTCCCGACATGCTCTTAGTGTCTATCTCCTTGGCCGTGGCTGCCATCCCTGAAGGCTTGCCAGCCATTTCAACCATTATCCTCTCTATCGGGACTCAAACTATGGCAGACCGTAAGGCCTTGGTTCGGACCTTGCCTGCCGTTGAGACCTTGGGTGGGACCCAAATTATCTGTTCCGATAAGACGGGGACCTTGACCCTTAACAAGATGACCATTGAAAAAGCCTACTATGATGGGGTTCTCCACAATGCCTCTGAAGACTTAGATTTAGATTTACCGCTCTTACGTTCCATTGTTTTGGCTAACGACACGGAAGTGGACGCCGAAGGTAATTTGATTGGGGATCCAACCGAAACTGCCATGGTTAAGTTTGCCTTAGACAAGGGCTATCCTTTGGCTGAACGCTTGGCTAGCTTCCCACGGGTGGGCGAGATTCCATTTGACTCTACCCGTAAATTGATGACGACAGTCCACCCGCTAGCGGATGGTCGCTACCTGGTAGCCACCAAAGGGGCGCCAGACCAATTGCTCAAACGCTGCCTTCATAAGGACTTTGGTGGCCAAGTGACCGACTTGACCGATGTTGATCGCCAAGCCATCTTGACCGAAAATACAGGCATGGCGCGTCAAGCCTTACGTGTCTTGGCAGGGGCTTATAAGATTATTGATCAATTGCCTAGCAAGTTCGAATCTGAGGAATTAGAACATGACTTAATCTTTGCTGGTTTAGTCGGTATGATTGACCCTGAGCGTCAAGAAGCCGCGGATGCTATTGCTGTAGCCAAAGGGGCCGGCATGCGGACCGTCATGATTACCGGTGACCACGCCGAAACCGCGCAAGCCATTGCGGAACGTCTGGGCATCTTGAATCCAAACGAAGACAACCACCATCACGTTATGACTGGGGCAGAACTCGATGCTATTTCTGATCACGAATTAGAAGCGCGTGTTCAAGACTTGTCAGTCTACGCCCGCGTATCGCCTGAGCACAAGGTGCGCATTATCAAGGCTTGGCAGTCTAAAGGTAAGACCGTGTCCATGACTGGGGACGGGGTCAACGATGCGCCTTCCCTCAAGCAAGCAGATATCGGGGTCGGCATGGGGATTACCGGGACCGAAGTGTCCAAGGGTGCCTCTGATATGGTCCTAGCTGACGATAACTTCGAAACCATCGTCGTGGCAGTAGAAGAAGGGCGTAAGGTCTTCGCCAACATCCAGAAGGCTGTCCAATATCTCTTGTCAGCTAACTTGGGTGAGGTCATTACCCTCTTCGTAGCCACCTTATTAGGTTGGACTATCTTGCAACCTGTTCATATTTTATGGATAAACTTAGTGACTGACGTCTTCCCAGCCATCGCTTTGGGGATGGAAAAAGCCGAGCCAGATGTGATGAATCGTCCGCCACGTACCAAGGAGTCTAGCTTCCTATCTAACGGCATCTTGCCAAGTATCCTCTATCAAGGGGTCTTGGAAAGTGCTTTGACCCTCTTCATCTACTGGTTAGCCGGTCAATGGTACCACCAAGAAAACTTGGCCGAAACCATGGCCTTTGCGACCTTAGGTTTGATTCAACTCTTCCACGCTTTCAACGTCAAGTATGTCTTCACTTCTCTCTTCACAGGGAAAGCCTTCGATAACAAATTCCTTAACGGCGCAGCCCTCTTGTCGGCTGTCATGTTACTAGGCGTTATCGTTGTTCCAGGCATCAACGACTTCTTCGACGTGACCGCGCCTACCTTGCCACAATGGGGCTTGGTACTCGCTGTATCCTTCAGCATCATCGTGCTAGTTGAACTCATTAAGTGGGGCCTACGCGCTAGTGGCCTAGCTGACAAGTTAAGCAAACAAGAAAGCAAATAAGCATTAGGCCTGCCACCTCTGACTTAGCTCAGAGGTGGCTTTTTATGTGTTGAAGTACCCAGAAAAAGGCGCGTCACGTCGCATTGGGAGTGCACCATGTCGCGTTGGGGCTCCAACACGACGTGGCTCCACCCCAAAGGCACCAAATCACTCAAAAAGGGAGCAAAACGAGCGCGCCACGTCGCATTGGGAGTGCGCCATGTCACGTTGGACCTCCAACACGACGTGGCTCCGCCTCCAAGGTGGCAAAACAGCCCAAAAGTGAGCCGAAAGAGCGCACCACGTCGCATTGGGTCCCCGCCATGTCGTGTTGAACCTCCAACGCGACGTGGCTCTAGCTCAAAGGGTCCAAAACTCCCCAAAAAGGAGCAAAAAGAGCGCGCCACGTCGCATTGGGCCCCCGCCATGTCGCGTTGGACCTCCAACGCGACATGGCTCCCACACGCTAGACTCCATCATACTGTGACAGGCACTGATAAACGGTGGCATAATCATTTTGGTAGCAGGCGTGGTGACCTTTATGGAGTGGGTGGAAGTATTTAGCTAGTTGGCGTTGCAGGGTGCGGTCCAATTGCTTGCTTCCCATATAGTGGGAAATTGCCGAGCGACTCAGTGGCAGGTCATGATTTAACAAGGCCCACTCACAGGCGCTACGCAAACAGGCGGCTGCCTTATCTTCCCCAAACCCACAATGCGGGCAGGAGACCTTATAACGACTGCAGGTCATGCCCAGCCGCAAACAACGGGGGCAGCCAATACCACTTAGCAGAGTTTGGCGCTCGATGGAAGTCAGTTGGCGCGGCCGATAGGGGCTGGCATGCTGGAGTGGTCTCAGTAAATCCAAGACTAGCTGCTGGCGTAGACTGCAAGTCTGACCTGCCATCTGGTCGGCCAGCCCCTGAAGCCAGGCTAGCGCCTGCGGCCACAGTAGATATTGCCCCGCATCTAAGCCCTCAACCTGCAAATGGTCCTGACTGAAAATCAGCTTGGGCACTAGCTGGCAATCTAATTGCTGGTCCTTAGAAATTGCTGCAACAAGCTCTGGGCTCGGGCCACTTGTCCTAGCAAGTCATGTTGATAAGGCCGCCCATTGAGTCTGGAGGCAAATCCCTGGTAGAGAAAATGCCCACCATAATGCTTGATTTCTACTAGATAGAGTCCCTGGGGCACCAGCAAAAGCCCGTCGATTTGTGCGCCCTTTCCCAGGGGGATCCACAAATCAGTCAGATAAAAAGTAGACAGCCCCAGGTCTTGAATCACTTGGGCAAGCCTCGCCTCGCCCTCTAGGCCAGTTAGGAGACGCAGGTAGTCTGATTCGTCCTCCTGGGATAAGTGGCCTCTTTGCTTGACCAGCTGATAAAATCTTGCCTCTTGATGATACATGGCACTTCCTCCTTCTTATATAAATACCCTAAAAGGCTCCTCCTCGCACCAAATCCAGACCTAAAAGTTTGATGAGAAGGCTGGGTCTTTTGCTTTTAAGTCTTTTCCATTATAATAGACAGTGAATAAGTCAGGAGAAGGAGACAGGACTATGTTGAATGAGATGATGCACCGGCCAGTGGTCATGCAGAAAGTAATCGACTTGATGCGGGAGGGGCAAGTTCCTTTTGAAGGAATCGTAGGTCAGTTGGAGGCCTTTGCTAATGCCAATGGGATTCCGGTGGTGCCTCACGAGACTGCCAAGTTCTTGGACTTTTTCTGTGCCACGACCCAGCCTCAACAAATCCTGGAAATCGGGACCGCCATTGGCTTTTCGGCTAGTCTCATGGCCCAGCACCTAGCATCTGACGGCCACTTAACCACGATTGACCGCTACGCCCTCATGTTTGAACGGGCTAAGTCTAACTTTGAACAGGCTGGTCTGGCGGATAAGGTGACGGTCCTAGAAGGGGATGCGGCCGATATTCTGCCTACCTTACCGGCTAATCACTATGATTTGATTTTTATGGATAGCGCCAAGGCCAAGTACCTGGAGTTCTATCCTTACTGCATGCGTCTGCTTAAGATGGGGGGCGTCCTGCTCATTGATGATGTCCTGCAAGCGGGCACCATCATGGATGCCTTAGACACTCGGCCTAAGCGGGTGCGCAAGATTCATCGCAAGCTCAATGAACTCTTCCAAGCCGTCTTGACCGATCAAGACCAACGGGCCTGCCTCCTGCCTTTAGGCGATGGACTGCTCATGGTCCGCAAGGAAAAGGAAATAGAGGTAGAAGACTTCCTAGCCACCCAATGGGATAAGACCTGGTGCCAACAAGTAGCAGCAAAAGCCGAGACCAAACGCCAAGCGGCGGCGCCTGCCCTTAACGAGTTCCAACAAATGGCCGCCGAACAAATAGAAGACAGCAAGGAATCTGGCCAAGAACTAGCTCAGGATATTGGCTTAATCGCCATTGACCTAGATGGCACCCTCCTGACCAACCAAAAGACCATTAGTGCCACCAACGTCGCCACTCTGGCTCGAGCGCACCAGGCCGGCATTAAGATTGTCATTTGTACCGGCCGGACCCTACCAGGGGTGGATTTCTATGTGCCAGAGCTGCCTTTCTTAACTGCGTCGGACTTTATGATTCTGCAAAATGGGGCGCAAACCTTGTCGGCCCAAGCGCCTTTCCAATCGGTCTTCCAACGCTTCTTGACCCAAGCGGCGCGGCAACGGGCGCTGGAACTAGTGGCGCCCCTCAAGGACCAGGGGGCCCAGCTAGTGGCCTTTGACCGCGACCATCTCTACCTAGTAGGGGATCCCACACCTAATGCCTTGGTAGCCCGCGACGCCGAGTTTCTTAAAACAGACGTGACGCCAATCTCCCAAGCAGACTTCCTAGCCAATAGCCAGCTCAATAAGGCCATGATTCTGGCGCCGGAAGCAGTCTTGGATGCTTGGATTCCGACTATTGAGGCGACCGACTGGCAGGCCTTGTCTATGGTGCGGAGCCAGAAAGTCATCCTAGAATTTCTACCGGTTGGTGTTTCTAAGGCCAGTGGATTAGATCAGCTGACCCGCCACTTAGGTCTGCGTCCTGAGCAAGTCATGGCTCTAGGCGATGCGGCCAATGATGCCGAGATGTTAGATTTTGCTGGTTGCGCCGTAGCCATGGGTAATGCTTCGGAAGACCTCAAAGCCAAGGCTGACTTTGTGACTTTAACCAATGAAGAAGACGGTGTTTCACATGCCATTGAGACCCTCATATTACAAAAGAAACAAAATCATATAGAATAATTAATGGAAGGGTCAAAGAAAATTCACAATTCGATGCTAAAATCTGTATTTGAATAAGAGAAAAAGTGAGGACGAGAAATCATGAAAAAGGGATTGATCATTGGCTCGACAACAGTTTTATTATTAGCTGGTTTGGGCTACAGTGCCGGTGTAGGCTTCTACGCCCAGAAATTCCAGGCCAATACTAAATTTGGCTCCTTGGATATTTCCAACTTAACCTTAGCGGAAGCAGAGGATAAGATTGGTAAAGACCTTAACCAGAAGGAAGTGACCATTCTGGAAAATGGTAAGGAAGTAGGTCGCTTTACCTTAGAACAAGCAGGTGTCCAAGTAGATGCCAACAAGGCTTTGGAATCAGCCTATAATTCACAAGACCCAACTGGTTGGGTAGGTAGCTTCTTCAATACGACCGAATATAAGAATGTCTTGCTCAATCACGTGGCCTTTAACGACGAAAACCTTAGCAAGACCTTGGATGGCTTTGGCTTGAACAACCAAAACCGGACAGCGGCTGAAGATGCTAAGATCGAGTATTCTAACGGTCAAGGTTACCATGTCACGCCTGAAAAGGACGGGAACCAATTAGATGTAGCCAAGGTTAAGGAACTGATTGTTTCTCAAGTGCAATCAGGTAACACCTCGGTTGAAATCAATTCGGCCTACCAAGAGCCAAAAATCAAGAGTGATGATCCTAAGATTACCCAAGTCATGGATCAAATTAACAAGGTCGCTGATACCAAAATTACCTTGACTATCTCAGGCAAGGAAGAAGTCGTTCCTAAAGATAAAATTAATGACTGGATTCAATTCGATGAGTCTAATAACTTGGTAGTAGACCAAAGCAAGGTCCAAGACTATGTCAAGGAACTCAACACCAAATACGCGACCATCAATAAAACGCGTAAATTTGCTTCAACCTTATCTGGGGTGGTCGATGTGCAACCAGGGACCCTAGGTTGGTCCATTGACTCTGAGGCAGAGGCAGAGAAGATTGTAGCAGACCTTAACAAGGGTGGCACCATCAAGCGTGAACCAACGGTTGTTGGGACGGGTTATGCCGACAAGGAAAATGATATCGGTCCAAGCTATGTCGAAGTCGACATTGCCCACCAAATGATGTTTATTTACAAGGATGGTAAGAAGGTACTGGAAACACCAGTCGTAACCGGTCGCCCTGGGACGACCACTATCCCCGGGGCCTACGCTTCTTGGAATAAGGAGTCTCCTTCAACCCTCAAGGGTTACAACCCACATACTCAGAAGGAATATCAACAACCGGTTGATTACTGGATTCCATTTGATGACACTGGCCAAGGGATTCACGATGCCAACTGGCAAGCTTCCTTCGGGGGCGAAGCCTACCTGTCTAATGGTTCTTTAGGCTGTATCAACACGCCACCAGGTACCATGGCAGAAGTTTACCAATTAGTGGAAGTCGGGATGCCAGTTATTATCTTCTAATGATTGAACGCCTTTAATTTGGAAACCTTAAACAAAAGGCCCTACCTTTTGTTTAAGGTTTCTTTTCAAATACTTGTCTATTAGATTACAAGTCCGAGCAAGCTTTGACATAAGTAGAAAACTTGAGCGTAAGGGCTTTAATATTCCCGCAAAACCCGCTATAATAAAGGAGTGAGACCTTAAGGGGAAGGCTCACCCATTTGAACCTAGAACGTCATGAGAAAGGATGAACCATATGAAGAAGATTCTAGTCGTAGATGATGAAAAGCCAATCTCTGATATTATTTCTTTTAACTTAGAAAACGAAGGCTATGCCATTGAAAAAGCTTATGATGGTGAACAAGCATTAAAGGTATTCGAGAAGAGTCAACCAGACTTAGTGATTTTAGACCTCATGTTACCAAAGATGGACGGTTTGGAAGTTTGTCGTGAAATTCGCAAACAATCCGCTGTGCCAGTTATCATGTTAACCGCCAAAGATTCAGAGATTGACAAGGTCTTAGGTTTAGAGTTAGGGGCAGATGACTATGTCACCAAGCCATTCTCTAACCGTGAACTCATTGCCCGCGTTAAGGCCAACTTACGCCGCAATCTAGTCAAGGAACCTGAGCCACAAGAAGTCAACAAGAACGAGATTGTAGTAGGGGATTTGGTTATTCACCAAGATGCCTACATTATCTCCAAGCATGGGGAAGAAATTGAACTGACCCACCGGGAGTTCGAATTACTCCACTACCTAGCCCGACATATTGGCCAAGTCATGACCCGGGAACATCTCCTTGAGACTGTTTGGGACTATGATTACTTCGGGGATGTGCGGACGGTCGACGTGACCATCCGTCGTCTGCGGGAGAAAATTGAAGATATTCCAAGCCACCCAACTTATATTGTGACTCGTCGTGGGGTCGGCTACCTCTTGAAGAATCCAGATCAAGAATAGGAAGTTCTAGCATATGAAGCGAATCAGACGATTATTTCAATCGATCCATTTTAAAATTCCGATTCAAATCATTATTATTCTGCTGATTGCTTTCCAATTCGTGGGGGTCTACTTCGTTAACCAATACGAGAGTCGTACGCTCAAGAACTACCAGGATCAGATTGATACCCAGGTAGAGTTCTTGGTTAACAATGTGACGCCGATCTTAGAAGAACGCTTGAGTGAGACGGATGAACGCGCCCGTCTGACTCAGGTCATTGATACCTTCTCAAATAGTAATTTGACCCGTATCCAAATCATCAATACCAAGGATGGGATTATCGCGTCAAATAACGCCTTGGACCAGTCAGAAGCACTGGCCAAGACCAATGATAATAATGTGAGGGAAGCGTTGGTTAGCCAACGCTCTTCTAAGTTTTCAGAGTATGATGTCAATAACAAGCGTCATACCTACACCACGATTAAGCCGATTTTGAGTCAGTCGAATAATACGGTGGTAGGGGCGGTCCGAGTAACGGCCAATATGAACCGGGTCTATGAGCAGACCCAGAGTGTCATGAGTGTCTTCATCCAGTCGGCTGTCATTGCCATTGTGGGGAGCTTTATCTTAGCCTTGGTGCTCTCTCAAGGCTTAACCATGCCCATTGAAAACATGCGTCAACAAGCCCTGCGGATTTCGGAGGGGATTTATAACTACCCGGCCAAGATTTTTGGGAATGACGAGTTGGGCGAACTGGCCAAGACCCTTAATGAATTATCGGTTAAGGTTAAGGACTCCCAAGAATTGATTGAATCCGAACGTCAACGTTTGGACGGGATTCTTCGTTATATGACCGACGGGGTGATTGCGACCGACCGGCGCGGTAATGTCCTGCTGGTCAATGAGCGCGCCCTACAACTCTTGGGTATCGACCAACAATCCGCCATCGGGATTTCCATTATTCGCCTCTTGCGGCTCAAGGATCAATATACCTTGACCGATTTGCTAGGTGATGACCGGGAAATCCTTATGGATTGGGTAGACCACGGGGAGTATTCCATCCTCAAGGGGGAATTCTCTGTTATTCGCCGTGAGACCGGCTTCGTTACCGGGGTTGTCTGTGTCTTAACAGACGTCACCGAACAAGAGAAGACCGAGCAAGAGCGACGGGACTTTGTGTCCAACGTCTCCCACGAATTGCGGACGCCTTTGACTTCCATTAAGTCCTATACCGAAGCCCTGCGCGAAGGGGCATGGCAGGACGAGGTCATTGCGCCTCAGTTCCTCAACGTTATTCAGTTGGAGACCGACCGTATGATGCGGATGATTGGTAATCTGCTGGATCTATCCAAGATTCATGAAGGTCAATATAAACTCAACCTAGAATACATCGACTTTAAACGCATGGTCAGTCATATTCTGGACCGCTTTGAATTTATGTTGGAACAGAATCCTGACCAGAAGAAATTCAAGCTTAAGCGGGATTTCACCTCACGGGAAATTTACCTGGAAATTGACCAGGACCGCGTGACCCAAGTGATTGATAATATCTTAAACAACGCCATCAAGTATTCTCCTGATGGGGGTGTCATCGTCGTCAAGATTGAAGACTCCCATTCCCATGTCCACTTGTCCATTAAGGACCAGGGGCTAGGGATTCCGCAGAAGGATATCCCACATCTCTTCCAACGCTTCTACCGTGTTGATAAGGCACGGTCACGTGAGCAGGGGGGGACTGGGCTTGGCCTGGCTATTTCCAAGGAAATCATTGAACTGCATGGTGGGAAAATCTGGGCGACCAGTGTGGAAGGCAAGGGTTCGACCTTTGGCTTTGATCTCCCTTATCTGCAAATGGACTTTGACGATGAAGGGTGGGATGATTGATGATTCGCCGTCTCTTTATTCCTATTACTTTAATTCTGGCTGTCCTAACCAGCGGGGTCCTTTCTTGGTTGCTTCTAACCAACCCTGATTTTCTCTATGGTGCTAATTCGCAAACGCCACAACAAACCGTTCGTAATGAGCAAGTGGATAGTCTCAATCGGCAAGTAGCCGGCATGAAGTTAACCGATGTGCTAGCCCCTGTAGCCCTAGATGCCTATGAAGCAGGCGGTTACTGGGAGGCTAGTGCCAGTCATCTGGACCAGGTGACGGCAGCCTTAGCTCAGACACCGAGTGAACTAGGGGGCGACTTTGATGTGGTAGAGTCTTCAACGACTTTTGCTAACATGTCGACCAGTCCTCGTTTGATTCTGCGTTTTGCTGACCGCTTGCCAGTCTCCTTGTGGGGACAATGGTTCAAGTCTAAGGACGGCCCGCCACTCGATTTTGAAGCTGACCAAATCTGGCTCTTGAAAGAGGAGCCCCAAGCTCTCTACTTAGTTAATCAGGTAGATGAGACCTATGTCCGGGTGCCCCTCAATGGCTGGGACTTTGCTAGCCTCTATCAGAGCCTGATCCAAGACTTGAGTACTTGGACGGCCATGTCCCAAGTGCCTTTAGCCAAGGGCAAGGCCCTGATTCGGACGGAAGCCTTTAGTCTGCCAAGTCAGGTCTATACCCTCAAGAAAGAATCAGAAGCCAATCTGATTGGTCTCTTCTTCGGTTCGGACAACTACTCCATTACGGATAGTGGGGAGAGTGGGGAGAAAAAATACAAGACCTTGGACTTAGAACTCGATGTCAACTCTGATAGTCATGTCTACACTGCGCGGAGCGAAGCCGTTCAGAACCGCAGTTCGGTCCATCGCGACCAGATTATCATGGATTCATTTACCGAAATGAAGAAATACGGAGTCTGGACCCAAGGCCTGCGTTTGACCACCAATAATAGTACCAACACGCTCTATTACCAGCGCTATCTAGACGGCTATCCGCTCATGTCGGATGCCTCACCTTATTACTTAGGCCTGCAATTTAATTTGTCGCCCAAGGTGACACGCTTTTCCGGCTCCTTCCTGAGCCTGCGCTCGCATATTGACGACAAGAGTAAAGCAACCGACCTAGATTCAGCAAGTGGCTTGGTCTCCCAGCTACATGAACAAGGTATGGTGACGACTGATTTAGACCAGATTTTTGTGGCCTATGAATGGCAGGCCAATATGGAGAACTTCCAATTGGTGACCTTTATTCCTAAGTACTATGTCGAATACAAGGGACGCTATATCTCCTTGGAACGCCTTAACCGTGGTGAGTTGCGACATAACCAGGATGCCTCAAGTTCAGATGCAGCAAGTAGCGAGGGGACCAGCCCACAAGGTGTAGATACCCTAGATGAAGGGGGCCAAGAATAATGGATTTTAAACGAACCCAGATTTTGCTATTAATCTTCTTCATCTTCTTCGATGCCTATCTGGCCTTTACCCTGATTACCAAGCAGCAGGTCAGACAGACCAATAGTGCGCAAGTCACCAATGTCAGCATTGAGACCCAGCTCAAAAACCGTAACATCAAAATCAACCAGACCCTATCTAACGAAAGCTATCAACTACCCGTTGTTAAGACGGAAACTAGCCAAGTCCTCGACAAGGAGCGTGGCACCCTCCAAGGTCAGACCGCCCGTTATAATAATGGGGTCTTACAATCGACCTTTGATCAGCCACTGGATTTGGGTCTCGGACTTGATCGCGATAGCAAGACCTTGACCCAGGAGCAGGTAGAAGACATTCGCCGTAATTTCCTGGACCGGCCCGAATATTTTGTTCGGGGGGCAGAATATACGGTCTGGTCCTTCAGTCCAGAATCTCGGACTCTAACCTTCTACATGGTGGCTTATGATGGCTACCCTGTCTTGGATGGGAGTTCTGAGTTGCGACTGAGCTTTAATGCGGATTTCCAATTGCGGGAATACACCCAGACCTATCAGAGTGATTTTAAGGTCTTGGACCAACCCATTGCGCTGATTAGTGTCAAGGATGCCCTCAAACTTCTGGAGACCCGGGTTGATACCTACATTCCGGATGGCTCGACCATCCAACAAATTAGCCTAGGTTACTATCGTACGGTTAATTTGCAGGACTTTGATGTCTATACGCCTGTTTGGGAGATTACCTATAGTCAAGATGAAGCAAGTAGCCGTACTGTCTTGGTCGACGCGGTGGAACATCAAGTCGTGACCAAGCCCAATACCAACGTCACAAGCCCATAAAGGAGGAAAATAAGATGAAGCGACGCTCATTCTTTTGGTTAGCATTGATGGCCCTAGTGCTCTCGCTTGCGGGACCCATTAGCCAGATACGTGCTGCCGAAGTATCTTATAAGATTACCAATCAAGATGTCACTGCCGAAATTACGGCTGAAGGGAATGTCAAATTTACCCAGAAATGGGTCTTTGATGCCAGTTTCATGAATGGTGCCCTCCTCAAGGTGGATACAGGTGGCTTCGAATTAGGTGCCTACAAGGTCGGTGTTGAAAATGGCGACAAACTAGAAGAGTTCACTGAGGATAAGTTGGACTCTAAGCGGCCTAAGACCTTCCACATCCAATCCAACCGTGATGTCAAAACCTTCAAGGCTTATTACCCGGTCAGCAATAAGAAGGTCACCTTTGTGGCCGAGTATACCCTCAACCACATCGTAACCAACTATGCCGATACGGCGGAATTCAACCGCAAGTTAATTGGGGAAGGCATTGACTTCAAAACCGATGTCACCGCCAAAGTTATTTTGCCACCAGGCCAAATTACCGATAAGGATAGTTTTAAAGCCTGGGCCCATGGTGGGACCGGAAGCGGGACAGTAGAACTGGGCCAAGAAAATGGGCGCTCTGTCGTGATTCTTAAGTCTAATGGAACACCAGCCAATCGCTTTGTCGAAGTGCATACCATTTTCCCAACGTCCTTGACGCCACATAACACCAATGTCGTCAATCAGAATATGAAGGCAGAAATTGAATCTAAGGAAGCTGCCCAAGCTGAGGCAGACCGCAAGGCCTATGAAAGCCAGAAGTATACCACTAGCGCAGTCCAGTGGGGCGCTATGATTCTCATGTCCTTGCTTCCCTTTCACCTCTGGCGTAAATACTTTAAGTTACGTCGCGAGTTGAATCCGAATCCGGTTCAATTGCCAATTCACAACTACAACTTGCCCTCACATACGGCACCAGCAGTTGTCACTTCTGCTGTTTTCCGGTCTAGTGGGGAACCTAATCCCGATGACTTCTCTGCAACGGTTGCGGACTTAGCCCGTAAGGGGTACTTGGAGTTAGAGGAAGAACGCCGTGAAAATCGTGGTATCTTCAGCAATAGTTCCATGACCGCGCGTGTCACCAAGCTGACAGACGAGGTAGCCGACTATCCGCTTCAAGGTCATGAACGGGCAGTCTTGACCTTCCTCTTCCCAGATGATGAAACCAGTGTCACCCTAGAAGACTTGGAAAAACGCATGAAGAAGAACCGGCATTTTGCCAAGAAGCGCTTGGCAGCCTACGAAAACTTCCAAAGCCGTGCTAGCATCGCCGGATCACAATTAGTGGAATCGGCACGAGACAAGAATAATAGCCTACGTTTCCAAGCTATTGGGGCCATTATCCTTAATGTCATCTTAGGTGGGGCAGCCCTCTTTGCAGGCTTTATGGCCACCAATCATCCCTTCCTACAACAAGTAGGTTGGATTGCACTGGGCCTAGCCCTCTTGGAAATCGTCCTTAATGTGATCTTTATGATTACTGTCTCTGTCCGACCACTCCGGACGGCAGAGGAAGACCAACTCTATCAAGAGTGGCATGGCTTTGCCAAGATGCTAGAAGATGTGGGGCAAATGAATATGCGAGACATTGCTTCCCTAGCTCTTTGGGAAGAATACCTAGTTTATGCCATTGCCTTTGGGATAGCGGATAAGGTCTTGGATGCCCTCAAGGTTCAATTCACTCAAGCAGAATTGGTAGAAGGTATGACCTACTATCCAATGTACTATAATACAGGCCTCTACAGCCATGTGCTCAGCCAATCCATCTCATCTAACGTGAGCTCGGCTTCCGCTTATAGCCAAGACCACTCTTACTCCGGTAGTAACTCCGGTGGTTTCGGTGGTGGCTTCAGTGGTGGCTCCTCCGGTGGTTCCGGTGGTGGCGGCGGCGCAAGTGGATTCTAATAGATCAAAGACTGGGACTTTGTCCCGGTCTTTTTTTGATTTTGTAACTTATGAAAATTTCTTACTATTTGGACTTGACGCTGACTAAGTGGCGTGATATATTAATGTTCGTCTGAAAAAGACAGACCAACTATCCAAAAAAATATTTGAGAAAGTCGAAAAAAAGTGTTGACTTCTCAAATAGAGGATGGTAAGATATAAAAGTTGTCACGTAGTGGCAAGGAGCACATTGAAAACTAAACAAAGACACACCAAGAATGTGAGGGTCATCGAGGAAACTTGATGAACAACCAACAATTCGGCAGCAGACAAGCTGGGTAAAAAACAAGCTAGTAAAGAAATGAGTCAAGTAGACTTATGAAATTTTTCATGAGAGTTTGATCCTGGCTCAGGACGAACGCTGGCGGCGTGCCTAATACATGCAAGTCGAACGAACCGCGACTGAGTGCTTGCACTTGGTCAAGGTGAGTGGCGAACGGGTGAGTAACACGTGGGTAACCTACCTCATAGTGGGGGATAACAGTCGGAAACGACTGCTAATACCGCATAGGACATGGGATCACATGATTCTGTGAGGAAAGGTGGCGCAAGCTATCGCTAAGAGATGGACCCGCGGTGCATTAGCTAGTTGGTAGGGTAAGGGCCTACCAAGGCGATGATGCATAGCCGACCTGAGAGGGTGATCGGCCACATTGGGACTGAGACACGGCCCAAACTCCTACGGGAGGCAGCAGTAGGGAATCTTCCGCAATGGACGCAAGTCTGACGGAGCAACGCCGCGTGAGTGAAGAAGGTCTTCGGATCGTAAAGCTCTGTTGTTAGAGAAGAACAGCGCATAGAGTAACTGCTATGCGTGTGACGGTATCTAACCAGAAAGCCACGGCTAACTACGTGCCAGCAGCCGCGGTAATACGTAGGTGGCGAGCGTTGTCCGGATTTATTGGGCGTAAAGGGAGTGTAGGCGGTCTTTTAAGTCTGATGTGAAAGCCCACGGCTCAACCGTGGAGGGTCATTGGAAACTGGGAGACTTGAGTGCAGAAGAGGAGAGCGGAATTCCATGTGTAGCGGTGAAATGCGTAGATATATGGAGGAACACCAGTGGCGAAGGCGGCTCTCTGGTCTGTAACTGACGCTGAGGCTCGAAAGCGTGGGGAGCAAACAGGATTAGATACCCTGGTAGTCCACGCCGTAAACGATGAGTGCTAAGTGTTGGAGGGGTTCCACCCTTCAGTGCTGGAGTTAACGCAATAAGCACTCCGCCTGGGGAGTACGGCCGCAAGGCTGAAACTCAAAGGAATTGACGGGGACCCGCACAAGCGGTGGAGCATGTGGTTTAATTCGAAGCAACGCGAAGAACCTTACCAGGTCTTGACATCCCGACGACCGCTCTAGAGATAGAGTTTTTCTTCGGAACGTCGGTGACAGGTGGTGCATGGTTGTCGTCAGCTCGTGTCGTGAGATGTTGGGTTAAGTCCCGCAACGAGCGCAACCCCTATAACTAGTTGCCAGCATTGAGATGGGGACTCTAGTTAGACTGCCGGTGACAAACCGGAGGAAGGTGGGGATGACGTCAAATCATCATGCCCCTTATGACCTGGGCTACACACGTGCTACAATGGATGGTACAACGAGCAGCGAACTCGCGAGGGTAAGCGAATCTCTAAAAGCCATTCTCAGTTCGGATTGTAGTCTGCAACTCGACTACATGAAGCCGGAATCGCTAGTAATCGCGGATCAGCACGCCGCGGTGAATACGTTCCCGGGTCTTGTACACACCGCCCGTCACACCACGAGAGTTTGTAACACCCGAAGCCGGTGGCCTAACCTTTTAGGAGGGAGCCGTCGAAGGTGGGATAGATGATTGGGGTGAAGTCGTAACAAGGTAGCCGTATCGGAAGGTGCGGCTGGATCACCTCCTTTCTAAGGAGTAACGGAACCTCACAGAGCTTGCATCTTTGTTTAGTTTTGAGTGTGCTACTATAGCAAACTCATAAGGGTTTAAATAATCCGGGCCTATAGCTCAGCTGGTTAGAGCGCACCCCTGATAAGGGTGAGGTCGATGGTTCGAGTCCATTTAGGCCCATTGGATACAATTAAATATCCAGCTACGGGGGATTAGCTCAGCTGGGAGAGCGCCTGCTTTGCACGCAGGAGGTCAGCGGTTCGATCCCGCTATTCTCCATAGCTTATCATTCATGGTAAGCGAACTTGCACATTGAAAACTGAATAACCAAACAAACCGTTTTATCATCCGACAGGATGGATGGTAAAACACATTATTTCTAAAATAATGAACCGAGAATTGACCGAGTCTGTAAGAAATTACAGAGTAAGAAAAAAATAGCGCGAAAGTATCATGCATCAAGTATGATCGTGGTTAAGAAACAAAGGGCGCACGGTGAATGCCTTGGCACTAGGAGCCGAAGAAGGACGTGACGAACGACGAAATGCTTTGGGGAGCTGTAAGTGAGCTAAGATCCAGAGATATCCGAATGGGGGAACCCGGCTAGCGTAATGGCTAGTCACACCTAAGGG
>NZ_KI535341.1:74273-179280 GCF_000160075.2 Abiotrophia defectiva ATCC 49176 | reverse complement strand
CATCCTGGAAGACGTCATGTCCTTCAAGAGTTCCCTGGGTATTCTCTACCTTAATAAGTTCAACCGCCAGGTCCTGACCAAGCTCTTCAAGGAGAAGAAGCTCAAGTTTACGCCTTTGTTCAAGGCTAAGCCCCACGTCTTTGTCTGCCGGGACAATCCTTTGGCCCAGAAGTCATCGGTTAAGTTAAGGGACCTAGAGGACTACCCTTACTTATCTTATGAGCAAGGCCAGGAGAACTCCTTCTATTTTGCGGAAGAAATTTTGAGTACCCTCAACCGCAAGATGCACATCAAGGTCAGCGACCGGGCCACCATCTTCAACCTCATGGTGGGCCTCAACGGCTATACCATTTCCTCAGGGATTATCTCCAGCGAGCTCAACGACGACAAGATCATCGCCATTCCCCTGGAAGTGGACGACATGATGACCCTGGGCTACCTCATGCCCCAACAGGTAGAGCCAAGCCCTATTACCCGCCAATACCTGGACCTCCTACGGGCCAATATCCGTGGTTATGGGTTTGAGATCCTGGAGGATAAGGAGAAGGAGAAGTAGGGGGAGTTACTTGGTTTCTGCCCGCCTGACGGCAATAGATTGGATACAATGAAAAAAGACCAGCTGCCTGGCCCTGAGGGGGTGAGGTGGCTGGTTTTTGTGTGTCTGCCTGCCGAGGCGCGACTGCCAGGCCTCATTAAGACAAAAGGCGGGGCTAAGTGCAGGGACCGGCTCCAGCCAGCCTGCGGCTGTCTTCCGCCTTGCCTGGCTATGGCGGGGCTAAGTCGCTAGGGCTCCAAGCCCCGCTCATGCGCCAGCCATCCTGGCCAGCACCAGGCCCGCTTTTGGCCATGAGGCCAGGCAGTCACTGGGGGAGTGGGGAAAGAGGACTAGCTTCCTGGCCTTATGTGGTGAGGAGGAGGGTTTCTTTTTATGATGCCACAACAAAAAAACGCCACTACCTCAGGGTAGTGGCTTCTTTATGCTTACTTATTAGCGCGGCCGCTGTAAGTACCTTCAGCGGTGTTGACAACTAAGTATTCGCCGGCTTCGATGAAGTCTGGCACGTTGACTACTAAGCCAGTTTCCATAGTTGCAGGTTTCCCAGAACCAGAAACGGTTGCACCTTTGATAGAAGGTTGGGTTTCGGTTACTTGGAGAACAACGGTTGATGGGAGTTGAACCCCGATTACTTCGCTGCCGTAGAATTGGATCTTAGCTTCCGCATTTTCCAATAAGAACTTCAATTCGCGTTCGATGGCGTCTTCTGCGATTTCGTATTGGTCATAAGTTTCTAAGTCCATGAAGAAAGCAGTGCTGTCTTGGCTGTAGAGGTATTGTACGTCCTTGGTGTCGATATGCGCACGTTCTACCTTCTCATCTGGACGCATGGTGGTGTCCACAGTAGAGTTGTTACGGACGTCGCGGATTTTCATCCGCATGATGGTGTTACCTTTCCCTGGTTTGTGGTGGGAAATTTCCAATACACGCCACAATTTACCGTCTAGGATGAAAGTCATCCCTGCTTTTAAATCACTTACACTAATCATCTTACTGCTCCTTTTGTCAGTTGAATTTGAAGCCAAAGCCTCGATACCTTCGTTATTATAGCATACCTTATAGGCAAATTTAAAGAAAAAAATGATGCAGGCTAGGATTTGCGCCGTTCATAGTAATAGAGACAGGCAATTCCCTCAAGTAGGGTGGCTGCCACGAGCCAGAGCAGGCAGTCGCTGTGAGCCAGAATGGCCCAGGTTACCGCCGCTAATAAAACACAGAGCAAGGTGGGGTGGAGATACTTCATGATCTAGCCTCCTAACTGATGTGGGAGAGGAAATGGACTTTTACCTAGTATACTTCAAGTGAATTGTGAAGTAAAACCTTTAGTGGGAAGAGGGGAGAAACTAGGTTACCGCCGCCCAGACTAGGTGAGCGTCGGGAGCTGGCCTAGGAATCTGGGAAAAAGACGCAAAAACCGAGGAGACTGCTAGGAGCTAGCTCAGGAAACTAGGGAAAAGAGCCCAAAACAGGGCAAGCGCCAGGAGCTAGTGGTCCACTCCGCCGAGTGGACCACTAGCTCGGCCGGAAAGCTGGGAAAGAGGCCCAAAACAGGGCAAAAGCTAGGAGCCAGTGGCCCACTCCGTCGAGTGGACCACTAGCTCGGTCAGAAACCTAGGAAAAGAGTCAAGTCCAAAATCCTGTGTAAAAATATGTAGGCTGTCCTATAGCTTATTTGCGTTTGGTGAAGTTGACCAGGAAGGGGCGTGCGTTAGCCTGCCAAGCATCGTTTAAATCAATGAGGATGGCGCCAATCAGTCGCTCAGCAGAAGCGACATTAGGGTAGACGCCAATGACCTTATCCCGCCGTCTGATTTCACGGTTCAAACGTTCGACAGAGTTAGTAGTCCGCAAGTTGGGATGGTAAATCTCAGGCTCCATCATAAACTGAACGGCATCTTCAAAGCCCTCATCTAAAACCTTTAAGGCCTTCTGATAGCGAGGATTGTCCGCGACAGAGGCCTCAAAAGCTTCCTTGAGCCGCCTTGCATGTTCGGCGGTGGGCGCCTGGAAAATGGCCTTCAACTTAGCGCGCGCCTCTAGACTCCCTTTTCTGGGAATAGTCTCGACAATGTTGGATAAGAAATGAAAGACGCAACGTTGCCAAGGCACCCCAACAAAACAGTGCTGGATAGCGGCTCTAAGCCCGGAGTGAGCGTCTGAAATAATCAGGGTGGGCTGGCTCAAACCACGGGCTCGCAGGGACTGAAGGAAGGTCAGCCAAGCCTCTTTGCTTTCTTCTTCTGACACCCAAAAGCCGATGATTTCGCGCTTGTTGGCCTCGTTGACGCCTTGAGCTAGGTAGACCGCCTTGGATACCACACGACCCTCTTCACGCACCTTAATGTAAAGGGCATCGAGGTAGAGATAGCGAAAGTGGCTGTGGGTCAGGGTCCGATTTTTGAAAGCTTCAATCTCAGGATCTAGCCGCTTCATAACGTCTGACACAAAGGACTTGGAAACCGTCTCGCCACACAGTTCTTGCACGATTTTAGTGACTTTGCGTGTTGAGACCCCATTGACCACCATTTCCATCATGGAAAGCAGGAAGGCCTGTTCGTTGCGCTGGTAACGTTCAAAGAGTTCGGTTTTGAACTCGCCAGAACGCGTGCGTGGGACTTGTAATTTAAGGGTGCCGATGGATAGCGTCCATTGGCGTTCATAGTAGCCGTTGCGATAATCTTGGCGCTGGTCGGAGCGTTCATGGGGTGCGGCTTGGATGAACTGGTGGCGTTCTTCTTCCATGTAGGCATTAAAGACGGTAATGGCCAGCGACTTCATGAGCGTGTTCATGTCACTGTTTAAAACTGCCTCTGTTAATTCTTCAAGTTTTAGGTTAATATTAAGGTAAGTCATGGTAATCTCCTCTTTCAATGTTTTCCGACAACTACATTGTACCAGAGATTACCTGGCTTTTTCTTTTTACACAATTATAGGGACTTAATCTAAAAAGTGCCCGAAACGAGGCGAAAGTCGCGAGCTAGTGGTCTACTCTGGAGAGTGGACCACTGGCTGGGCGGGAAACCGGGAAAAAGGGGCAGAAAAGAGGCGAAAGGCATGAGCTAATGGACTACTAGCTAGGTTAGAAATCTGACAAAAAGGGGAGCCAGTCCATTGATAGGAGGAACAGTGGACTAGCTGAGGGCTTTTGCAGTCAAAAAGGGTGTTTCGCGGTGATTCTTGTGTGGCCAGTCCATTGATAGGGGGAACGATGGACTGGCGGAGTCCTCTTTGGCTGAAAGAAAGTTTGTTAGCGTTAACAAAATGGTCTAGGCTAGGAGCCAAGAAGGGTAGAGCATGCTATAATAAAATCATGAAAGCGCATTATAATATAGAAGGGGTATCTGAACTATGAAAGATATGCAACCAACTCAAGCCCGACGCCAGGAGCGTTATGGCATTAAGAAACTCAGTGTGGGAGTGGCTTCTGTCCTAGTAGCAACTACTCTTTACTTCCTGCCGGGCAGTGCCCAAGTCTTAGCGGCTAGTCAGGCTAACGAAGAGGCATCTAGCAGCCAGTTAGCGCTTGCTCCAAGCGCCGGGGCCGGCAACCAGGCGACACCAGCGCCAGCGGGCCAAGCAGACGCTGGGCAGGCTGATAGCGGCAAGCCAGCTGACCAAGACACTTCGGCCGGCCAAGCTGACGGCAAAAAACCTGCTGATGCCAGTCAAGCGGCGGACGGCGCCCAAGCAAGTGATGGCACTAACCCAGCGAACGCTGCCAGCCCAGCTGATGGCGACAAGCCAACTGACGGCACTAACCCAGCGGACAGCACCAAGCCAACTGACGGCACTAACCCGGCCAACAGCACCAAGCCAACTGACAGCACCAGCCCAGCAGATACCGCCAAACCAGCCAACCCCGAGGCAGGCGCCAGTCCTACGGCTACCCCGGCAGTGACAGCGCAGGTGGCGCCAGCCGACCAAGCGCCGGAGATTCCGGCGGGGCATTTCCGTATGCACTTTGCTAAGCTGCCGAGCGATAATATTAGCGAGATTGGCGCCTGGGTCTGGGGCAGTGGGGTTCAAGCGCCGTCTGACAACTGGCCGACTGGGGCCATGCGCTTCTCGGAAGACAAGAAGACGGCCTATGGCTACTACCTGGATGTGCCGGTGACACCGCAGGCGACCGCCATCAACTACTTGCTCAACAACGTCAACGATGGCAGCAAGAAGTTTACCGAGGACCTCAGCCTGGCCATCACCAATCCGCAAATGAAACAAGCCTGGTTGGACGAAAACTACCAGGCCAGTGTGGAGGAGCCAATTCCAGCCAATAAGAACCGCCTGCGCGTCCACTATCACCGGGCTGACGGTCAGTATGACAACTGGGGTCTCTGGGTCTGGGGTAAGGATGTGGAGCACCCATCTAGCGACTGGCCTAAGGGCGCCCTAGAATTCAATCAGAGCGGGCCTTTTGGTCGCTACTTAGATTTACCTATTACAGAACTTGGAAAGGACATTCATTTCTTACTCGTGAACAAAGCAACTTCAAAACAAACCAAAGACATGAGCTTCAGCGACCGCGCCAACCATGAGCAAGTCTACCTGCATGATGAGGAAGACACGGTCTACACGACGCCATTTAAGACCCTATCTGAACGTATTACCCGCGCCGAAGTGACGGCGCCGCACCAAGTCTTAGCCAATTTTACGGCAGTGGATCAATTGGACCTAGCCAAAGTTCAGCAAGACCTAGCCGTTACGACTAACACTGGTCAAACAGTCAAAGTCACTAAGATTGAAGTCGACGCAGCTAACAAGCGCCTGGTTCTGACGACCCAAGAGGATGTCAGCCGGACGCCGCTTAAGCTGACCTATCATGACGAGACCGTCAATAGCCAGACTGGTTGGAAGCTAACGGACTCTCTCTATAATTATCAGGGCGAGTTAGGCTCCACCCTACAAGCAGACGGCTCCGCTTTGATGCGTCTCTGGGCGCCAAGCGCGGACGCCGTGACGGCAGTCCTCTATGACAAGGATAATCCGGACCAAGTGGTGGCGCGCGTGCCTTTGACTAAGGATGCTAGCACTGGACTTTGGACGGTGACCTTAGATGGCCGAAACACGCCAGCCAAGAATTTGGATGGTTACTTCTACCACTACCAAGTGGACCGTGGCGGTCAGTCGGTTCTGGTCTTAGACCCTTATGCTAAGTCCTTAGCCAAATGGGACCAAGCCACTGCCAAGGAAAAAGTAGCCAAGGCTGCCATCGTGGATCCAAATAAGATTGGGCCAAAATTATCTTATGCTAATATTCCAGGCTTCAAGAAACGTGAAGATGCGGTCATCTATGAAGCCCATGTCCGCGACTTCACTTCTGATCCTAAGTTAGAAGGTCAGCTCAAGTCACCATTTGGGACTTTCTCTGCCTTTGCGGAACGTCTCGGCTACCTCAAGCAATTGGGTGTGACCCATATCCAGCTCTTGCCAGTCATGAGTTACTACTTTGCTAACGAGAGTGCTCGTGCTCAGCGTGAGCTCCAACCAAGCACCCAAAACAATAACTACAACTGGGGCTATGACCCACAGTCCTACTTCAGTCTCAGCGGTATGTATGCTAGCGACCCAAGCAAGCCGCAAGCCCGCATTGAAGAATTCAAGCAATTAATCAAGGCCATTCATGACCAAGGCATGGGGGTTATCATGGACGTGGTCTACAACCACACGGCTAAGACCCATATCTTTGAAGACATTGAGCCAGGTTACTACCACTTCATGAATGCTGATGGTAGCCCGCGTGAGAACTTTGGTGGCGGTCGTCTAGGGACTACTCATAAGATGGCGCGTCGGGTCCTAGTGGATTCCATTAAATACTGGACCGATACCTTCAAGGTGGACGGCTTCCGCTTCGACATGATGGGGGACCATGATGCTGAAGCCATTGCCCAAGCTTACCGGGCAGCCAGCGCCCTCAATCCTAAGGTCTTCATGCTTGGGGAAGGTTGGCGGACCTTTGTCGGGGACGAAGGGGAGCCTGTTCAAGCGGCCGACCAAGACTGGATGCGCTCAACCGACGGTGTGGCGGTCTTCTCCGATGAGATTCGTAACGAGCTCAAGTCCGGCTACCCATCTGAAGGGCAACCGCGCTTCCTGACAGGCGGACCACGCAATGTCTACCAAATCTTCAATAATATTATTGCCAACCCAAGTAACTTTATTGCAGATTCACCGGGTGATGTGATTCAATACATTGCAGCCCACGACAACTTGACCCTGCACGATATTATCGCCCAATCCATTAAGAAAGATCCTAAGACTCATGCGGCTGAAATTCATCAACGCATTCGTTTGGGTAACCTCATGATTCTGACTTCCCAAGGGACACCATTTATCCATTCTGGTCAGGAAATGGGGCGGACCAAGCAATTGTTGGACCCAGCCTACAAGCATAAGGTGGATGACGACAAGGCGCCTTATAAGACCCATCTCTTAGTCGATGAACAGGGCAAGCCATTCGACTATCCATACTTCGTTCACGACTCCTATGATTCTTCCGATAGCATTAACCGCTTTGACTGGAGTAAGGTAGCGGGGGATGGCCAATATCCTCACAACCAAGCGACGCTGGCCTACACTCGTGGCCTGATTGCCTTACGTAAGTCTACCGATGCTTTCCGCAAAGGAACGGCTAAGGAAATCGCCGATCAAGTGACCATGATGACGTCGCCAGACATTGCGGATAGCGACAATGTCATTGCCTATCAGGCGGTAGACTCTAATGGCGACCGCTATGTGGTGGTAGTCAACGCGGATAATAAGGTTCGCAAGCTACGTTTCAATGCTGACCGTTTCCCTGGTTTGGATAAGGCAGAAGCCTTGGTGGACGGGGCTCGCGCCGGGACCCAAGCCTTGACGGATCTAGTAGGGGTAGCCTATGATGCGGAATCGGTCACCTTGCAACCCTTAACGGCGACGATCTTGCGGATTAAGGCCAAGCCAGATCAAGCGCCTCAGCCTGAGCCTGATCAAGGAAACCAAGCGCCAGACCGAATTGATCCTCTGTCTGTGGCGCGCGCTGGTTTTGGTGGCTTTGGTGGCGATGTCGCCCAAGCGCCAGCAGGCCAACTGCCTGCAACCGGTGAGAGCCAAGCCCCACTCAGTCTCTGGGCAGCGGTCATGGCCGGTCTAGGAAGCCTCATGGTCGGCCTAGGCTTGAAGAAAGAACGCGAGGCACAATAGAACAAACTATGAGAGGCAGAGGTTTTCTCTGCCTCTATCTTTTGGCTGGGTTATGGGCTTTTCTTGGACATGTACTTAAAGATTAAATGCTTCATATTTAACTGTTAACTTGCTTATATTTGTGGTTAACTTTTCTATTATGTTAGTAGGGAAGGGTGATTTAGTCTACTAGGGCCTAAACCAATAGAATAATGGCTTTTGAATCACCGATAGACTACGGTATAGGCGCATAGTGAGCCTATATTTTTAGACCATTTTCCAGCGACTAAAAAAATCTGTTCAAAAAAACGATTTACTTTTACAGTTCTATATACTTTTGATGGCGGCTATGTTACAATAGGTTCGATATATTGCGCACTAGCAGTGTGCCTGTGGCAGTGAGTGAGAGGGTAGGGTGGAAATAAGATGATTGATATACATTGTCATGTCCTCTACGGCGTGGATGACGGGGCCCAAACCCTGGATGACACGCGCGCACTCCTAAGTCAGGCCTATGAGCAGGGAATTAAGACCATTATTGCGACGCCCCATCAACGCAAGGGGCGTTTCGAAGCCAGTCGGGCGACAATCGAAAGGCATTTTGAGGCCATCCAGGCCTTAGCCCAAGAGATTGGACCAGATCTGACCCTGCATCTAGGGACAGAAGTCTTCTATTCTAATAGTATGCTGGACCGGTTGGAGCAGGGGCAAATCTTGACTTTAGCCGGCAGTGACTATGTCTTGGTGGAGTTCGACTACGGTCTGGCTTATCGGGAAATCGTGCGGGCCATTCGGGCCATCCAGCTACTAGCCTACGATGTAGTCATCGCCCATATCGAGCGCTATGATGCCTTCCATAAGCACCCTGAACGCGTGCGGGAAATGAAGAAATTAGGTTGCTACATCCAAGTTAATGCAGCCAGCCTCTTGCCAATTGGCCTCTTCGACCGCCACAAGGTGCTTAAGAAGCGGGCGCGTCAGCTCTTGGATGCTGGTCTGATTGATATTATCGCCAGCGATGCCCATAGCATAGACCGCCGGCCCTATCATATGGCGGAGGCTTATGCGGTCGTTGCCAAGAAGTATGGCCTGGACTATGCTCATCGACTCTTTGTCACCAACCCTGAAAAAATAATAGGAAAAGGAAGTTCACACCCCCATGGAAACTAAGAACCAAGAATTTGTTGAAATTGATCCAATGGCCCTCTTGCGCAAGCTCTGGGCGGCTAAGTTTATTATTGTCTTTGTTACGGTTGTGCTAGCAGTTGCAACCTTACTCGTTAACCTAGTAGTCATTCGACCAACCTTCGAATCGACTACGCGCGTCTATGTGGTCAACCAGACCGAAGACAAGGCCGTCACCACCCAGGACTTGCAATTAGGGAACTTCCTGGTTAAGGACTATAAGGAAATCATCCTGTCTGACACCGTTATGTCGGAAGTCATCAACTCTGAGAACCTCAGTATGACCCCTAACCAACTCAAACGTGTGGTTAAGGTAGATTCTCCTCGCGATACGCGGATCCTGTCCATCTCTGTCTCTGACCGTGACCCACAAAAGGCCAGCAACCTGGCTAACCGTGTCCGCGAAGTAGCTTCTGAACAAATTAAACGCGTCACCAAGGTGAACGATGTGACTACCTTGGAAGAAGCCAAACCAACCAATATCAAATCTTCACCAAAAACTCGCCGTAACACCCTCTTGGCGGCAGCCTTAGGCTTCCTCTTATCAGCAGGTTATATTCTTGTGCGAGAACTCTTAGACGACCGCGTGCGTTATGCGGAAGACGTGGAAGACGGCTTAGGCCTCGTGCTCTTGGGGATTGTTCCTCAAGCCAACCACAAGTAGAAAGGCGTGTATCCTATGGAACAAGTTGAACCAAAATTAAACAAAAAACTCATTTCCCCAGAGACTGAAGAATATTACAACGCCATTCGGACTAACATCCTCTTCTCTGGTAAGGACTTCAAGGTCATTGCGGTGACTTCTACCAAGGACAATGAAGGTAAGTCCACGGTTGCCATGAACATTGCAGCTTCCCTGGCTGCCCTAGGCAAACGCACCCTCTTGATTGATGCGGATACCCGTAATTCTGTCTTCGTCGGCCGCATGAAGATCCGCTCCAAGGTAGTTGGCTTGACCCACTACTTGGCTGGGGAAGCTACCGTTAAGGAGATTGTCTTCGGGACCACAGAACCTAACCTACACATGATTCTATCTGGCCCAGTGCCACCTAACCCAACGGCCCTCTTGCAGGGTGAAGCCTTCCAAGAGTTAATCGATGTCTGCCGTCATCACTATGACTATGTGATTGTTGATACGCCGCCATTGGGCTTGGTAACCGATGCGTCGATTATTGCCCACCAATGTGACGCTAGCATCTTAGTTATCGAAGCCGGCGCCATCAAGCGTCGTGCCGTTAAGAAAATCAAAGAACGCCTGGAACAAACCGGAGCTAAATTCTTGGGCGTCGTCCTCAACAAGGTGGACGTCAAGGCAAGCCACTATGGTGCCTACGGTGCCTATGGTTCTTACGGGAACTATGGGAATTATGGTCAGAAGGCAGAGTAAGAAGTTATCTAAATGAATAAGCATGCAGAGGGTTGATTTATTCAACTCTCGTTTTTTGAACTAACGTAGAAAATAAGAAATGAGGAAGCAAAATGGGAAGTGAGTTACAGCCATCAGTAGCCGTACTCGTGGCCACTCATAAGGCTTGTGAGACACCAACCGAATCTATGTATCGGCCAATCCGAGTAGGGGCAGGAGGCCAAGAGGATTTTGGCTATCTACGCGATGACGAGGGCGATAATATTTCTGATTTAAACCCCTATTATTCTGAGTTGACAGGACTTTATTGGGCCTGGAAAAATATGGATGTAGATTATCTTGGTTTAGTTCACTATCGCCGATATTTTGCTCCCAAAGCTCAAGCCTATCGAGAAGGCATAAGTGTTGATGAGGTAATACTGACTCAAGATCAGGTACTGGGCCTTCTTAAGGACAAAGATATCTTGTTGCCCAAAAAGCGCAAGTACTATATAGAGACGCTATATTCGCATTATGCTAATACGCTAGATGGAACACATCTAGATATAACTCGAGAGATTATTGCAAGCCATTATCCTGAATATCTAGAGTCTTTTGATCAGGTAATGAAGCAACGAAGTGGCTATATGTTTAATATGTATATTATGGACAAGTCTAAGTCAGATGCCTATTGCGAGTGGCTCTTCGGGGTGTTGGATCATTTGCGTGAACAAGTAGATACTAGTCGATTGACGCCTTTCGAAGCAAGACTTTTTGGTCGAGTTAGTGAATTGTTATTGAATGTATGGGTGTTAAAGCAGAACTTACGTGTGCAAGAAGTACCTTTTGTCTATATGGACAAGGTTGATTTTGTCGCTAAGATCAAAGGATTTTTAGCCGCTAAGTTTCTAGGTAAGAAGTACGACAAGAGTTTCTAAAGTAAGCTATTATGAGAGAAGCGAGTGAGAGATTATGAGTGATGTAGCAGTCGTTCAACAGAAGGTCTTAGAAATACTGAAGCAGTTTATCGAGATTTGTGAGCAAGAAGGCCTAGCCTATTATGCTTTGGGAGGGACACTTCTAGGTGCTGTGAGACATCAAGGTTTTATTCCTTGGGATGATGACATTGATATTGGCATGCCAAGGGCAGACTATGAACGCTTTAAGTTAATTGCTGCTAAGTGCTTGAAGGCTCCTTATGTCTTTCTATCTGAAGATAGCCCGGGTTATAATAAGGCTTTTTCGGTTATCCGTGATAGCTCAACTAAAATCCTCATGACCTATAGTCAAGTGGCCCAAGAAGAAAGTTTATGGATTGATATTTTTCCCCTCGATGGGGCGCCAATAGGAGGGTGGGCACGCTTCGTTCAGGAAAAGCGCTACCTATATCGTCGCATGAAGGTGCAGTTATCTCAATTTAGTCATCTAGTTAACCAGAAGAAGGCAAATCGACCTTTTATTGAGCGAGCGATTATTGGTCTGGCAAACAAACTACATGTAGAGCGTTGGATTTCTTTCGATAAGGCACAAGCAAAATACATTAAGGCTATCAAGAAATACGATTTAAGTGCTGGAGCGGGTGGCAACTATACTGGTGCATACAAATTACGAGAATTAGTACCTAGTGACTATTTTGGTCAGGCGGCCGAGTTGCCATTTGAAGATATCTCGATTCGTGTACCTGCTAAATATCATGAATATTTAGTTGCTATTTATGGGGGCAACTATATGGAATTACCACCTGCAGATAAACAAGTCCCACATCAATATCAAATTATCACTTTAGGAGAATAAAATGAAAAAGAAGATTTGTATCCTAAAATGGGTGATTGATGCATCGGGCGGCGGAGAGAAAGTGGCTATCTCTTTGGCTAATGAACTGGCTGAGAAAGATGAGTATGAGGTTCATTTAATAGGAATTACTTCTGAAATCGAAGCACCTTTTTTTGAAGTGTCTGATAAGGTAATCTATACCAATTTTATTTATCAGAAGCCACGGCCAAAAATCTACCGCTTTTTTTTGACAGCAGTAAGAAAGCTTAGGAAATATATTAAAGCTCATGATATCGATTTGGTTTTAGCGGTTGGAATTACTACTAACATTATTGCTTTAGCTGGAGCTTTGGGAACTAAAGCTAAGTTAGTGGTTTCTGAACACACAAGCATTCAGATGGATAATGACTACAAGCCAAGTGCTGCTAGACGATTGCTAGGGGCTAAGTTTGCCGATTGTGTAGTGACACTTACGCAAGAAGAACGCCGCCAATATATTCAAAAGTATCACTTGCCTGATGACAAAGTAATATGTATTCCTAACTGGATGGATTCACTTGCTAGTGAAGCCACCTATGATTTATCTAGTAAACGACTGATAACTGTTGGTCGATTTGCGCCTGAAAAAGGCTATGATTTACTGGCACAAGTAGCTAAACAAGTCTTACCAAAATATCCTGATTGGCAGTGGGATATTTATGGAGCAGGAAGTTCAGCAATTAAGAGTGCGCTACAAAATGAATTAGCTGAGGCGGGAGTGGAACAGCAAGTAAATTTAAAAGGAGTGATCCTTGGGACTGAGAATATTTACCCTGGACACAGCATCTATGTTCTTCCGTCAAGGTTTGAAGGATTTGGGTTAGTCTTATTAGAGGCTAAGCAATATGGTTTACCAGTAGTTAGCTTTAACTGCCCAACAGGGCCTGCTGATATAGTGATTGATAACGTCAATGGCTATTTAGTTGCGCCATATGACATAGATGACATGAGTGATAAGATTAGCCTCTTAATTGAACAAGAATCAAAACGTTGGGATTTCTCATGCCAATCTATGCTTGATACAGAAAAGTTTCAAAAGGACACCATTATGAATCAATGGAATCATTTAATTCATAAGCTCTGTCCGTAAATCAAGCTTCTACTAGGCGAAAAGAATAGGAGTTCAGTATTTTAATGGAAAAACTTATTTCAATTGTTGTACCTGCGTATAACATTAAAGATTATATTCTCAATTGCTTGGAACACTTTAACCAAGTGTCAGAAGAGTACTTTGATTTGTTTGAAGTATTGGTAGTCAATGATGGTAGTCATGATGAGACTCCAGAAATAGTAAAAGACTACATGACACAAGCAAAATATGATTTACGACTGATTAACAAAGAAAATGGCGGGCACGGCTCGACCATTAACCAAGGCATGCATGAGGCGGTAGGCTATTATTTCAAAGTAGTTGATGGTGATGATTGGGTAATTCCGCAAGAATTCCAAAAACTATTAGATGCTTTGAAAGATAAGCAGGCGGATATGGTCATCACGGATTATACCGAACAACATGTCTATAACAACACGTCGATTCTGAAGTCGTATTCTGATGAATTTGAAGAGGGAAAGTTATACACCGGGATTCCTAAAGAATGGATTCGGATGCATACCTTAACGTACAAACGCTCTATCTTGGTGGACCACAATATTCGATTGAGTGAGAAAACGTTCTATGTGGATGTGCAATATACTTTGTTTCCGCTTGAATATGTTGCGAGCTATAAGTACATTAAGGCGGATGTTTATCAGTACTTTATTGGTCGAGAAGATCAAAGTATGAATCTTAACGTAATGAAGCAGAAAAGGGATCATCATGATCGAGTTGTAAGATCAGTGATTGATTTCTATGCGCGCACGCAAAAGCCAGCCATCATTGAAGTCCTAGATACTCTATTAACTCGTTTAATTAATGACCAAGTATTGATTAACTTAATGTCAGATAATGGAGATCAACTGAACCAAGAGCTATTTGCTTATATGGAGCAAAAGGGTTTCAAATTTAAGTTAAATCTAGGCAATAAGACAAGTGGGCTTGCCTACATTAACTATCAGACAAAGGGCGTACTAAGTTGGTTAATCAAACCGTTAATTAACAAGAAGATTGCATCCTATCAGAATGCTAAAAGTCTAAGATAATGGCAGTATTCTTAGTATGTACAGAAGAACCAAAAGAAGTTGGGTGAAAGAATGAAAGTAAGAATTGCGACCCTTAGTTATTATATATGGGCCTGTTTACTAATATTGCAATGCCAGACCATGTATGCTGTTCATCAAAACCGTCTCTTATGGTTTGTGACTCTGCTTGTCTATTCAATTGGACAGTGTGCATTTCTAATATATGAAACAAGAATCCCATCGAGATTATTCCAGAACACTATGCTAGTACTGGGTGCTTATTATGGAATAGAAGGTATCTTGTTGCTAAGAAATCTATCAGAAAATTTAAGCCGAGACTTCATCTTGTTGAATTTGATTGGCTTACCGGTATTTATTGTGACACTTACTCTGATGATTTTTCGTAAAGAGTTAAAGGACTTCTTGCTAGCTTTTAATAGAATTGTGGTAGTTTTTGCAGTGCTATCTCTCTTTTTCTGGTTCTTCGGGAGCCTCCTAGGGATATTAAAGCCAAGTGGCACAGTTGTGAATGCTTGGAGTGGTGGTAATATAGTAAATAGCTATTACCATTTATATTATGAAACTCAACGTATTGGCATTATGGGCTTTACCTTTATTCGTAATAGTGCTTTCTTCACAGAAGGTCCAATGTGGAATTTGATTATTTCTTTGGCCTTTATCATCGAGTTGTTCTTATTAGAGGAATTGAGCAAATGGAGGTTAGCGGTTATTTTACTAACAGCAGCAACTATTTTCTCTACAACAGGGGTATATGTTATTGGGATAGGTTTCTTAGCTCACGTGCTGTTGGTGCGGAAAAGCCGCTTTCGCTTTCTATCTTTATTGGCGACTCCAGCACTTGTATATGCTTTAACTCGAGTAATTGAAGATAAGGCTGCTAGTAACTCGGCCGCTATTCGGATGGATGATTATGTAGCAGGGTTTAATGCTTGGCGTGATCGGATCATTACTGGATGGGGCTTTAGTGGTCTTGGAAGTATTGAATACTATATGAATGGTGCAATTCGGCCAAACTATGGATATAGCAATAGCTTTTTTGTAGTTCTAGCGCAAGGTGGCATCATACAAGGTATTGTTCAGTTTGCACCTTTTATGGCACTGTTTGCGCCAGGCGCCTCTACTAATCGAACTAAGTGTGCTATTACCTTGTACTTCATCTTGATGTTAACAACTATTTTTTACAATACGATGCTTTTTAATGTGATTGCCGCGATAGCGTATGCGACGATTATCAATAATATTACCCCAAATCACTAAATTATGAAGAAGGAGAGATTCGATGCAACAGTCTAAACGAATTAATGAATACACGGTATTACGTGTATTTGCTATTCTCCTAGTTTTAGTTAGTCATATCTCATATTATAAGGTAGGAAATGCATTTGGTGGTGTAAATATACTAGCGCTTGCCCCCAGTGGAACGTCATTCAAGTGGTATTATCTTATAGATAAATTTCGCTATGTCATCTACCTCTTCCATATGCCTCTGTTTATGGCTATCTCGGGCGCCTTGTTCGCGCTGCAGATTAAGAAGGGGCGTTGGACAGGCTTTGGTACCTTTGCTGAGGCTAAATGGCAACGTCTCATGATTCCTTATCTAGTCTTTACCTTGCTCTATCTAGTGCCTCTTAAGTATTTGAGTGGCTATTTTGGGCAGGCTAATTTCTTAATGGCGGAAGGCAGCCAATTAACGCTTTTAGGTAACTCGCACTTGTGGTATCTCTATACCTTATTCGTTGTGGCCTTAATAGCTTACTTCTTGGTGCCGCGTATGCAGGTTTGGTATCTCCTGCCACTTTGGGGGATCCATCTAGTGAGTGCCTATGTTGGGCTATCTTTAATTAGCCTACCGATGGAGTTTCTCCTTTGGTATATGCTAGGAGCCATGTTCGAGACCTATCGCGAGACTTTGACTTCTTATTTCCGGACTAAGCGAGCGGTCTTCTTAACCATCTGGCTGACAGCCTTTATCGTGTGCTCATTGCTATCGCTCTATGTAGGGCGTTTTGGCATTCCAGCTTTGCAACGCCTAGTCAATGACTTGGCAGCTGTCGCGGGGATGGGGCTGACCTATCTCTTGGCTGAGTCACTGGCTCAGAAGAAGGGCTTCTTGGAGTCTAGCTTTGTTAAGGCAGTCTTGCTAAATGGGCTAGGGATTTATATCTTCTCTGATCCTTTGAACTATGTCTTATTACGACTGGGCCAAGCCTTGCTGGGACCAGCTGGCATGCTGTCCCTAGGTGGCTTAGTCCTCATGATGATTTTGCGTTTAGTTATAACAGGGCTAGCCGCTTATTACTTAACCCGGCTCTTCGTTAGACTGTGGCCAAACCGTGCAAGCTGGGTTCGTTAGATGATTTACTGATAAGGAGCTCGCTCATGACCCAACACAAACAAGCATCCATTAAAATCAACTTTATCATGAACTTCATCTTAACGGTGTCGTCCTTTATCTTTCCTATTATTACCTTTCCCTATATCTCGCGGACCTTGCTGCCGCTAGGGACGGGGCGGATTGCCTTCGCCACTTCGGTGGCTAGCTATGCCACCATGTTAGGCATGGTGGGGATTCCGACCTATGGGATTCGGGCGGTCGCGCGGGTGCGTAACCAGCAGCGGGAGCTCAACAAGACGGTTCAGGAGATTTTCTTCTTCAATGCTATTACCACTCTAGGGGCATTGGCCCTCTATCTGGTCAGTATTGCCTTGGTGCCAAGGTTTGCGGAAGATAAGACCCTCTTCCTGATTAACGGGGTAGGGATTGTCTTCAACCTCTTCGGTATGGAGTGGCTCTATCGGGGTTTGGAGCAGTATCGTTATATTACGGTTCGTTCCATTGCCTTCAAATGCTTGTCCCTGGTGCTCATGTTTCTCCTGGTTCATTCGACTTCGGACTATTTGATTTATGGGGGGATTCTGGTCTTTGCGACAGTGGGGGCCAATGTCCTCAACTTCATTCACGCCCGCCACTATATCAGCTTCAGACTAGAGCCTAACTTGGAAATCTGGCGTCACTTCTTCCCGGCCCTGCAGTTCTTCCTTATGGCTGTCGCCACCACTATCTATACCAGTCTGGACTCAGTCATGCTGGGTATGATGATTGGTAAGGAAGCCGTAGGCTATTATGATGCGGCTATCAAGATTAAGAACATCTTGATTAGTCTGGTGACAGCCCTGGGTGGGGTGCTCCTGCCGCGTCTGTCACACTATATTCAGACCGAGCAACATGAGGCCTTTAAGCGGGTGACTCGCAAGGCCTTCGCCTTCGTCTGCTTCGCTAGTATTCCGCTCTCGACCTATTTTATCGTCATGGCGGAACCGGCCATTCTCTTCCTATCTAAGGAACAGTTCTTGCCTTCGGTCTTCCCTATGCAGCTAGTCATGCCGACTATTGTCTTGATAGGTCTGTCGAACTTATTGGGGATTCAAATTCTTCTACCGCTAGGCAAGGAGCGGGTGGTCTTGTCCTCTGTCTGTTGGGGTGCAGTCTTAAACTTCGCCCTTAACCTGGTCTTGATTCCAAGCTGGGGGGTAGCCGGGGCGGCCTTCTCCACGCTCTTGGCAGAATTACTTGTCACCCTTTATCAGGCCTGGTACTTGCGCGACCAACTCAGAGAAATGGTCGTTCTGGCCGACCTAGGCAAGATTGGCTTGGCGACAGTCCTGGCGACGCTGAGCACCTTCTTATTCAGACACTGGATCTCGCCATTCTGGACCTTGGCGCTATCGGCCTCTGTCTTCGGCCTGATCTACTTGGCTATTCTCTGGTTTAGTCGTGAGCAGTTCGTCAGCTATCTAGGTCAGCTGGCCCTAGGCTTCTTAAAAAGACGCAAGGCTTAATTAAGTGCTCCTATCTATTAGTGTCTACACTAATAGATAGGGTAGAAATCAGCCAAATTACGTGCTCTAATATAAACAAATTTTAAAAATCCCTCGTGATTAGCCATAGTCACGAGGGATTCTTTTGAATAGGCCAGAGCTATGACGTCTATCACCATGTGATGACATTCAGTAACACTGGCTTAACTAGAAGATGAAAGTTTGGTTTCTTGGTGCCAATCCAGCAGAAATTTATTGCTTTTTAAATGGCTTACTTGTATGATAGACGAGGATTTACAAGCCATAAGGAGTGTATTTTTTTAGGAGGAATCACCAAATGAAGAAACCTGGTTTAGCGGCCTTGGTGGAGCTAGGCTTTATGGATAATGCTGAGGAGTTCCAGAAGCTCAATCAAGCTGCCTATCAGGAAAAGCTCATTAAGGGTCTGGTTCAAGGTATTCAGGCTTACTTCGGTAAGGCTTAAGAATAGATGATAACGGTAGAAGCTAAGGCTTCTGCCGTTATTTTGCTTTTGCGGGCGAAGGACGAAAATTCAAGTAAATTTTCTAATATTTTTAGGGGAATGGCTTGACGGGGTTGACCGGGCGGATGTAAAATATGTAATATAAATGTCTTATTTCTGTAATTATAGTACTTATCTTCCTACAAAGGGGTCTTGTTTATGAAATCAGAGTTTTTCAGTAAGTATCGTCCGCATCTTATTGCGCTTGCCTTTGTTCTCTTTCTAGTGGCTGGATTCGCCATGATTGGCCTCCTAGCAAGCCAGCCTCACGATCATTTGCAGACGCATGAGTCTGAGTCGGTGGTGAGTGAGAGCTCTAGCAGTGAGCCCAAGCCCCTGGTCTTGGCAGAACCTCTGGTAGGTCTCAAGGCTAAGGACCAGGAGACGCCTTTTGAAGGCAAAGAGGGAGAACTCAAGTTGCGCTCAGTTGGCGATGTCTTGTTGCATGAATTTGTCAGCGAGATGGCCAGCGTCAAGAATCCTTTCTACAAATCAGCGGTTGACCGGCTCCACAAGGATGGCATCAGCTGGGAGAACCCAGGGGGCGCCTATGATTTCTATCCAATGTTGGCGCAGATTGCCCCTTACATGTCCTATGCCGACGTGACTTTGGCTAATATGGAAGTCATTGTGGCCAACCCTCAGTATCCGGTGACTGGCTACCCTTCCTTCAATGCGCCTAAGCAAATTCTCAAGGCCCTTCAGGCTATCGGTGTGGACATGGTGACCAACGGGACCAACCATACCTTGGACTATTCGGCGCGTGGGGCCTTAGCCTCTATTGCTAACCTCAAAGAGGCGCAGATGCCTTATGTGGGAAGCTTTGAGAGCCAGGAAGATCACGATACCCCGCGCATTATCGAGAAGAATGGTATTAAGATAGGGATTTTGACCTATTCCTACGGTACCAACGGCGTCCCCGTGCCAGAAGACCAGCCCTATTTGATTAACCTAGTAGACCTGCCTCAGATGGTAGAAGATGTCAAGGCCCTCAAAGACAAGGTCGATGCTGTGGTGGTGACTTTGCAGCTAGGTCAGGAATATGACACTACTCCAGACCCAACTCAGGAGCAAGTCTTCCAAGCCCTGAGCGATGCTGGCGTCAAATTGATTTTGGGCGGCCACCCGCATGTCTTGCAACCTATGCAGTGGTTTAACGGCAAGCAGACCTTTGCCATCTACTCCCAGGCTAGCTTCATGTCAGGCCAAATTTACCCGGCTAATAAGCAAGGGGGCATCACCGAGGTGACGTTCAAACGCGGCGAAGACGGCCAAGTAACCGTCACTGATCCGAAGTTCATGCCAATCTATATTACGGGCGCCGAGAATGCCGAGTTCTACGAAACGGTGCCTATGGCCGACTATAATCGCTACGCGGTCAGCGAGGGCGCCGACTGGTACGAGATTATTCGCCAGCGCATGCAGCTCTATACCAAGGACTTCCGTTATGTCAGCCACCTAGAAACCCAGTGGACCCAGGAAGATACCGATATTCATCGCTAATATAGTTTTGCGCCAATGGCCCACTCAGAGGAGTGGGCCATTGGCTATGTAGGGGGCTGGAAAAAGGCGGAAACCCGAGGCCCGAGCCGCGAGCTAGTGGTCCACTCCGTCGAGTGGACCACTAGCTGGGGAGGAAGGGCCTGGAAAAGGCAGAACCGGGGAGAAAGTCATGAGCCAGTGGTCCACTTTGCCGAGTGGACCACTAGCTAGGCTGGAAGGCTTGGAAAAGGGCGGAAACTGGGGAAAAAGTCGTGAGCCAGTGGTCCACTTTGTCGAGTGGACCACTAGCTGGGGCGGTAAGCATGGAAAAGGGCGGAAACTGGGGAAAAAGTCATGAGCTAGTGGTCCACTTTGAAGAGTGGACCACTAGCTGGGCTGGAAAGCTTTGAAAAGGCTGAAACCGTGGCAAAAGCCGCGAGCCAGTGGTCCACTCCATCGAGTGGACCACTGGCTGGAGCGGGAAGCCTAAAAAAGGCCAAAAACCTGGGCTACTAGCTAGAAAAAAGCCCCAAAGGGGCTTTTGCCGGGGCGGAATCTTTGCTATAATAACTTTTAGTGCAAAAAGTAACGATGGAATGATATCCTATTAATGGAAGGAACTTAACAATGACAGCATCACATCACTCAAAGGGCCGGCGTCACGGTCACTCCCGCCATGGCCATGGACGGACTAAGTCAGTGCTCTGGCGGATTAACTGGCTCTTTATTATTTTGGCAATGGTAGCCAGTGGCTTGGTTGCCTATTTCCTCCTAACCTACAAGATTCTGGCTGGGCGCGGCTACCAGTTCTGGGTCTTGGGCGGATTGGGCGCGGTCTTACTGCTTCTGATTCTGCTTAATGGCCTCAAGCGCCTGGGCAAGACCACCCTGGTCCTAGCCACGATCGTCATTTTGGGGGCTAGCTACGGCGCCTACCAAATGAATGCCACCGTCAATTTCTTCAACAAACTCAATACCAATACCCAGAAGCAGGAACTGACCATGAGCCTGGCTACCCTAGCAGAAGGAGGCGTGGCAGATGTGGCGGCCTTAGACGGCAAAGTGGTCCTAGCGCCGCTAGGCCAAGATCGCGACAATGTCCAAGCCTTGGTCGACGACCTCAAGGCCAAACGCCAGGTAACGGTGACCGTTCAGGAAGTGCCGTCCTATCTTGCAGCCTACCAACAACTCCTGGACGGCAAGGCTCAAGCCATGGTCCTCAACTCAGGTTATGAGTCCCTCTTAGAAGGCATGGCTAACGACTTCAGCAGCAAGATTAAAAAGCTCTACCAGTACAATCATGTGACCGAAGTAGCCGATCAACCAGCTAAGCCAGAACCATCCAATCAGCAGACCAGCCAGACGCCAGCTGAGAACCAGCCTTTCAACCTCTACATTTCAGGGATTGATACCTTCGGGCCAGTCAGCTCCGTCTCCCGGTCAGACGTCAACGTTATCGCCACTATCAACCCTAAGACTCACCAGATTCTTCTGACCACCACACCGCGTGACGCCTATGTGCCAATCGCGGATGGCGGGGCGGATCAGAAGGACAAATTGACTCACGCGGGGATCTATGGCGTGGAGGCTTCCATGCATACCTTGGCCCGTCTCTATGACACGCCAATCGACTATTATGTCCGCCTCAACTTCACCTCCTTCCTCAATATCATCGATACGGTAGGGGGCATTGATGTCTACAACGACCAAGCCTTCACCTCCCTCTACGGCAAATACGATTTCCCTGTCGGGGAACTTCACCTCAATGCCGACCAAGCCCTAGGCTTCGTGCGTGAGCGTTACTCCCTGTCAGGTGGGGATAATGACCGCGGCAAGAACCATGAGAAGGTCATTACCGCGCTGATTAAGAAATTAGGCAGTCGCCAGACCCTGCTCCAAGCCCAAGAAGTCATGGACCGCATGAGCCAGTCGGTGCAAACCAACCTGCCATTGACTAAGGCCATGGAACTGGTCAACGAGCAACTGGAGAGCGGTCAAGCTTATACGGTGACTTCAGTCGCCCTAACCGGCCACGGGTCAACTGGCCTGCCATCTTACGCTATGCCGGGCGCTGAACTCTATATGATGCAAGTAGATGAGGCTAGCTTGGCTGAGCGTCAAGCCCAAATCAAGCAAGTACTCGGCCAATAGGCCCGCTTTCAAGGATAAAAGGAGAAACTTATGACACAAACATACGATTATCTAGTGGTAGGTGCCGGCCTTTTTGGCGCTACCTTTGCCCACGAAATTGCCAAGAAAGGCAAGCGCGTCCTGGTCATTGAGAAGCGCGACCATGTGGCGGGCAATATCTATACGGAAGAAATCGCGGGCATTCAAGTCCACAAATTTGGCGCCCACATTTTCCATACTAACGACAAGGCGGTTTGGGATTACGTCAACCAATTTGCGGAATTCAACCAATATATCAATACGCCGATCGCCAATTATCACGGGGAAATCTACAACCTGCCCTTCAATATGAACACCTTCAACAAGCTCTGGGGTGTGGTGACGCCGGAAGAAGCGGCCGCCAAAATTGAAGAACAGCGGGCTGAAGTGGCAGGCAAGACGCCAAACAACTTGGAAGAACAAGCCCTGTCCCTAGTAGGTCGCGATATCTACGAGAAACTGATTAAGGGCTATACCGAGAAGCAATGGGGTAAGGCAGCCACTGAATTGCCAGCCTTCATTATTCGTCGCTTGCCAGTCCGTATGACCTATGACAACAACTACTTCAATGACCGCTATCAAGGCATCCCAATCGGGGGCTACACCCAGATTGTGGAGAAGATGTTGGATCATCCTAACATCGAAGTGCGCCTGGAGACAGACTTCTTTGCAGATAAGGACCACTACTTGGCGGCCTTTCCTAAAGTTTTCTATACCGGTATGATCGACCAGTTCTTCGACTATGAGTTGGGTGAATTGGAATACCGTAGCTTGCGCTTCGAGACCGAGGTCTTGGACCAAGCCAACTATCAGGGTAATGCGGTGGTTAACTATACCGACCGCGAGACGCCTTATACCCGGATTATTGAGCACAAACACTTCGAGTATGGCACTCAGCCACAAACCGTGGTAACGCGTGAATATCCAGCTAACTGGTCACGAGGGGATGAGCCTTACTACCCAATCAATGATGAGCGCAACACCAAGCTCTATCAAGCCTATACGGACTTGGCTAAGTCCCTGCCACAGGTGACCTTCGCCGGACGTTTGGGCCACTACCGCTACTATGACATGCACCATGTCATCGGACTGGCCTTGCAATTGGCAGCCAAAGTAGACTAAATCAAGCTCCCCCTTACTTGATGGTAAGGGGGCTTTTGCGTGGGTCGGGCTTTTCTGCTAGAATAGGAGACAAAAGGGAGGTTGTCGTCATGAAGAAAGCCAAATACTGGTGGTCCCTGCTAGCGGGTTGCCTGGGCGCCTTATTAGTCCTCAGAGGCTGGGGAGCCAGCCAAGCGGCGCGGGCCCAGGCAGAGTCGGACCAGGTCCAGGTGGTCCAAGCCAAGATTCAGGCCCAGGGCTATGAGTTTGGGCCGGCCGTTAATAAAATCGTCCTTCAAGTCAGTCAAGCCGTGACGGCAGTGGATCCTGATGCCCAGCTAGAGGTCACCACTCAGGGTAAAGCACGCCAAGTGAGCGCCCTCTATCTAGCAGATGAGCAGGGTCAGGCCTTGCCAGAGGGCCAAGCCAGTCAATGGTTGGCCTTGGACTTGGTGGTGGATTCCTGGGATTTAGGCAGTCTTTTTGGCTACAACCAGGAACGGTTGATTAGTCAGTGGCAGGACAAGTATCTCATTGCGGTGGGGCCAGTGCAGGTGACGACCCAAGAGGGTAAGCCGGCCCAGGTTCGCTTGGCGGACTATGATGCCCTGCCTTATCTGGAGCTGCAAGACTTGGCCGGCTATCAATTTGAGCAAGTCCATGTAGACGGGGTGACCAATCCCTTGACCGGCCAAGAAGAGAGCCAGACCTTACACTATGGAGCCTTTGAGCCGGCGGCTGCTAAGGATCAGGTCCAGGCCAAGTTCCCGCTTTTGATTTGGTTGCATGGCCAAGCCGAAGGGGGCGAGGATCCTCGCATTACCCTGCTAGGCAATGAGGTGACCGCCCTCAGTCGGCCACAAGTTCAAGAGATTTTTACGGCCACCGACCAACCCGAGCTTAAGGGGGCCTATGTCCTGGCGGTGCAGACGCCGACCTACTGGATGGACGAGGGCGATGGGCTGAATGGGCCGGGGGCAGGCCATTCCCGCTATACCGAGTCCCTCATGCAGGTCATTAGCGACTACGTGGCCAGCCATCCCCAGATTGACCCGCATCGGGTGCATCTCATGGGCTGCTCCAACGGGGGCTATATGACCCTCAACATGGCCCTACACTATCCGGACTACTTTGCCGGCTTGGTGCCCCAGGCTACGGCCTATTCCTACTATGAATTCCAGCGTCTGGACAACGGCCACTATCTGATCAAAGACCCTAAGAAACGGGGGAGTATTCAAGCCTATGCGCCGACTCAGCGAGTCTGGTTTGACCAGGACAAGGTAGCTGCCCTCAAGAATCAGGCCATATGGTTTGTTCATAGCCTAGATGACCCGACTGTACCAGCCAATGCTTATGTCTTGCCGATTTACAAGGACCTAGTCGATGCGGGCGGTCAGAATGTCTGGCTGTCCCTCTTCCAATCGGTGCAAGGCCAAGACCTGCCTAAGATGCGCTATTCCGGCCATTTCTCCTGGATTCCCTTCTTCAATCAGCAGGTCCAGGGCGTGCAAGACCCGGAAGCCATTCGCCAAAGTCCAGGCTTGAGTGGCTTTGAGCCGGATAATGCCAACGGGGGTGGCAAGGCCCAGGTCCAAGTGGCTGGCCAGACCTATCAGGATGTCTTCCACTGGCTCAACGCCCAACACCGATAAGATAAATAAAAAGCGGTGGACTGCTAGCCTGGGTTGTATAATATGAACTGAACTGGAGTGACCTATAGACAGGGGAAAAGGATCTAATGCTTAAATCGAAATAGGATAAAAGACGAGGAGATCATAAGATGAACAATTATATAAAATTAAATGAAGATCGATGGAATAATGTAAAAAATGCCTATACTGAGCCCTTGACACATGAAGAATTAGAAGAAGCTAGAAAGCATCCAATTTCTGTTGCCTTAACTGTGGGGAAAAAAGTTCCGACAGAATGGTTTGAAAAAGCCAAGGGAAAAAAGATATTAGGTTTAGCTTGTGGTGGTGGCCAGCAGGGTCCAGTTTTTGCTGTAAAAGGTTATGATGTTACCATCATGGATTTTTCTAAATCACAATTAGAAAGAGACGAGATGGTCGCTAAAAGAGAAGGCTTAAAAATCAAGACGATTCAAGGCGATATGACCAAACCATTTCCGTTTGAAGATGAAACTTTTGATATTATTTTTAACCCGGTTTCAAATGTCTATATAGAAGATTTAGAAAACATGTATAAAGAAGCCGCTCGAGTATTGAAAAAGGGTGGACTCTTAATGGTCGGATTTATGAATCCTTGGATCTACATGTATGATGCGGACATTGTATGGGACAAACCCGATGAGGAATTACTTTTGAAGTTTGCACTACCTTTTAATTCAAAAGAGCTTGAAGCGGAAGGCAAAATAACCATAGATCCAGCATATGGCTATGAATTTAGCCATACCTTAGAAAGTCAGATTAGAGGACAACTTAAAAATGGTCTCGCTATGATCGATTTTTATGAATCTTGTGATAAAAGAAATCGATTATCACGTTATGGAAATGACTATATAGCGACACTCTGCGTTAAACTATAATATTAAGGGTTAAAAAATACCAGTTTCTATAATTGAAGATAAGGACTTGAGAAACAGTCAATCAAATGAAAAGCATCCCATAAGTTGGATTTTTATTGTCCAACTTATGGGGTGCAGTTCAAAAATAGGTTTACTGTTTTTTCTTGCTCAATTTTCAAAAAATCGTCCATAGACATAAAAAGCTACTTGATAAATGCTCTCTGGGTTGCATTATTAACTGAAATAGATTGGAATTTGTAGAGGTGAGAAAAATGTAATGGCAAGACGTCCAACTTAAATCGCACAGTATAAAATTACCAGGAGATTATAAGATGAACAATATAGGCAACGAGTTTAAGGAGAGAGATTATGGATTATAAAGAAATAAAGCTTAATGTTTCAAATGATAAAATTAAAGAATATAAGCAATTTGAGGGCTTAAAATTATATTCTGATATTTTTAAATCTGAAGATGAAAAGGTATTGATTAACAAAAGAATATATGTTACAAAAAAACAGAATTATGTTTATTACGAAAGGACAGATGTAAATTGGAATTATTGGTCGAGCGAAAGAAATTATAATTCAACATTTAATCCGGAGAATGATAGTAAACACAACATTATATTTGAAGTTTCATCAGAATTAAGCGATTTTATTAAATATTTGGGAGAAGAAATAATTCGGAAGATTGAATTGAAACAGCACAATGGAGAAATTGTTGAGATATTAGATATTTAATTGTGTTATGAAGAATGAAGCATTGACTTAAAATATAATATCTACTCAAGCATGTAAACTTCCTATTTTTAGTAATATCAATTAAATAAAAACAGTAAACCAAAAAAGGTTTACTGTTTTTCTTTGTCCAAAGGTTAAAATATCTTACAGAAAAAGCGTCCATAAATATAAAAGCTACTTGACAAAACGCTTCCTGGCTAGTGGATCTATCGCTTGAGTGTGGCCCCTATTTGTGCTAGCGCCCTCGCGCTTTGTGTGGGTGTGTCTGCGCTAGTCCCTGCCATAGGGGCCCCTAAGACCGACAAGTCCGCTAGCTACTAGCGGATTAACTTGTCCCAGATGACGATCTGACCGGTCGCCAGGGACTTAGGGACGTCGATGATGCGCTGGTTGCGGCTACCCCGGAATTGCAGGGTCAGGTCTAACTGTTCTTGAATGAAACGACCGTCGACCAGAATATCGACATAGGACAGGAGTTCCAACTTGTCTGGCGTCTCCTGCATGAGTTCCTCCCAGTCGTAGCCCGTCCAGGCCCAGATATCCTTGCTGTGGCCATAGCGCCGTCTGACTTCCTGGCAGAGGTCAATCAGGACCGCCGTATGGAGAAAGGGCTCGCCACCCAATAGGGTCAGACCTTGACAGTAGCTGGCGCCTAGGTCGGACAGGATTCTTTCCTTGAGTTCCTCCGTGTAGGGAGTGCCGTAGTTGAAGTTCTGGGCCACCTTGTTGTAGCAACCCGGGCAGGCGAAGTGGCAGCCGCTGACATAGAGGCTGCAACGAACGCCTTCTCCGTCCACGAAGTTATAGGGCTTGTAGTCGGCCACCTTGGTAGTCGTCTCAGGAATGGCCATGGCTAGACCTCCTTGTCGTCAGCTGGGTCCGGGCCTTTGTCGGAGGACTTAATGCGGATGGTCAGGTGTTTCTGCCGGGCCACAATTTCCTTGTGACGCCCAGCCACCATGGGTCTAGCCTGAGGGTTGCCTAGGTAACCACAGGTCCGCTTGACCACGTCGCAGGTCTCGGGATTACGGTTCTTGCAATATGGACACTCGAAGCCCCGTTCGGTCGGGTTAAAGTCCCCTTCGTAGCCACACTCAAAACATTTATCAATCGGTGTATTAGTGCCCAGATAGCCGACCCGGTCATAGGCAAAGTCCCAGACGGCTTCCAGAGCCTTAGGATTCTGAACCATATTAGGGTATTCGCAGTAGTGGATGAAGCCGCCTGAAGAATAAGGTGGATAGGCCGCTTCAAAATCAATCTTATCAAATGGCGTTGGCTTCTTGCGGACATCGTAGTGGAAGCTATTCATATAGTAGCCCTTGTCGGTAATGTCAGGCACCGAGCCAAAGCGCTCTAGATCCAGACGACAGAAGCGGTCGGTTAGACTCTCACTCGGTGTCGCGTAGACAGAGAAGTGGTAGCCGTATTGGTTGCCCCAGTCTTGGGTGTGTTGGTAGAGCTTTTTGACAATGTCGATAGTAAAGGCTTTGGACTCTTGATCGGTCTCCCAGTCGGGACCGAAGAAGCGGGTAGCCACTTCATAGAGGCCGATGTAGCCCAGGGAGATAGTAGCCCGTTTGTCGCGGAAGAGGTCGTCGACCTTGCCGTCACGACTCAACTTGCGACCGAAAGCCCCATGTTGATAGAGGATAGGGGCATTGAAAGGCTTAGCTTCCTTGACGCGCTCGATACGGTAGCAGAGGGCCTGACGGGCTATCTCTAATTTGCCTTCTAGCTGCTGCCAGAACTCATTCAGAGTTTGGCTCTCGAGGGCAATCCGGGGCAGGTTAAGGGTCACCACGCCCAGGTTCATACGGCCGGCATTGATTTCCTGGCCGTGCTCGTCCCACCAACCTTGCAGGAAGGAGCGACAGCCCATAGGCGCCTTGAAGCTGCCGGTCAGCTCGACTAGCTTGTCATACATGAGGACGTCGGGATACATGCGCTTGGTGGCGCAACGGACGGCTAGCTCCTTGATGTCGTAGTTGGGGTCTTTGGGAGCCAGGTTGACGCCGCGCTTAAGGGAGAAGACTAGCTTAGGAAAGATAGCCGTTCTTTGCTCTTTGCCGATACCGCCCAGACGAACCTTAAGGATGGCGCGCTGAATTTCGCGTTCAATCCAGGAAGTCCCCAGGCCAAAGCCCAAGGTGGTAAAGGGCGTCTGGCCTTGGGAAGTGTAGAGGGTGTTGATCTCGTACTCCAGACTCTGCATGGCGTCGTAGATGTCTTTCTTAGTCCGAGCCGTAGCAAAGTCATGGTGTTGGGTGGTGTCGGGGATCCAATCTTCCGCCAGCTTGAGATGTTTCTCGTAGTTGAGTTGGGCGTAAGGCGCCAGAACCTCGTCAATGCGGTCGGCGCTACAGCCCCCGTACTGACTAGACGCCACATTGGCAATAATCTGCGCCATTTGGGCGGTGGCGGTCTGAATGGATTTGGGCGAATCGACTTCTGCATTGCCAATCTTGAAGCCTAGCTTGAACATGGTCTTAAAGTCGATTAGGCAGCAGTTGGTCATAGGCTGGTAGGGATGGTAGTCTAAATCATGATAGTGCAAGTCGCCATTCAAATGGGCTAGGGCGACTGCTTCCGGCAACATGCCAATGCCGATGGCTTTAGCAACGATGCCTGGCAGTCAAGTCTCGTTGGGTGTTGTAGACTTGGCTGTCCTTATTGGCATTCTCGTTAACAATACTTGACTCCTGTTGGTGCAGGCGATCAACTGCAGCTTGAATATCTTGGGCCGCTCTAATTTGTGGATTCATACTTATCACCTCAAAGCCTATGCTACCCCAGTCTTAGTGTAAAGTCAATAGACTTTACACTATATATAGTGTTTATAAACTTGTTCCACAACTATATGTAGTGTTGTTACCTGGCCGTTGAGGTGTTGGGCAATAACTTGGTTGGCGCCTGCTCCATAGCCAAAACAGCTAGCCTAAACTGTGCCAATGCCCGGTCTAGACAAGCCAACTTTGACCGCCAAAACTAGGCCAAAGTTTCGCAAGATGTAGTGTAGTGCGAGCTAGTGGTCCACTCCGTCGAGTGGACCACTAGCTCCCCGGGAAAGTGCGGAAACTGGGTCAGAAGCCAGGAAAAGGTACGAGCTAGTGGTCCACTCTGTCGAGTGGACCACTGGCTCCCCGGGAAAGTGCCGAAACCGGGACAAAAGCTAGGCAAAGGTACGAGCCAGTGGTCCACTCTGTCGAGTGGACCACTAGCTCCCCGGGAAAGAGCCGAAACTGGGTCAAAAGTCGATTAAGTCCCTATAATTGTGTAAAAAGAAAAAGCCAGGTAATCTCTGGTACAATGTAGTTGTCGGAAAACATTGAAAGAGGAGATTACCATGACTTACCTTAATATTAACCTAAAACTTGAAGAATTAACAGAGGCAGTTTTAAACAGTGACATGAACACGCTCATGAAGTCGCTGGCCATTACCGTCTTTAATGCCTACATGGAAGAAGAACGCCACCAGTTCATCCAAGCCGCTCCCCATGAACGCTCCGACCAGCGCCAAGACTATCGCAACGGTTACTATGAACGCCAATGGACGCTCTCCATCGGCACCCTTAAATTACAAGTCCCACGCACGCGTTCTGGTGAGTTTAAAACTGAGCTCTTTGAACGTTACCAGCGCAACGAACAGGCCTTCCTGCTCTCTATGATGGAAATGGTAGTCAATGGGGTCTCTACACGCAAAGTCACCAAAATCGTGCAAGAATTGTGTGGCGAGACGGTTTCCAAGTCCTTTGTGTCAGATGTCATGAAGCGACTGGATCCTGAGATTGAAGCCTTCAAAAACCGGACCCTGACCCACAGTCACTTCCGCTACCTCTACCTCGATGCCCTTTACATTAAGGTGCGTGAAGAGGGTCGTGTGGTGTCCAAGGCGGTCTACCTAGCTCAAGGGGTCAACGAGGCCAACAAGCGCGAAATCATCGGCTTTTGGGTGTCAGAAGAAGAAAGCAAAGAGGCTTGGCTGACCTTCCTTCAGTCCCTGCGAGCCCGTGGTTTGAGCCAGCCCACCCTGATTATTTCAGACGCTCACTCCGGGCTTAGAGCCGCTATCCAGCACTGTTTTGTTGGGGTGCCTTGGCAACGTTGCGTCTTTCATTTCTTATCCAACATTGTCGAGACTATTCCCAGAAAAGGGAGTCTAGAGGCGCGCGCTAAGTTGAAGGCCATTTTCCAGGCGCCCACCGCCGAACATGCAAGGCGGCTCAAGGAAGCTTTTGAGGCCTCTGTCGCGGACAATCCTCGCTATCAGAAGGCCTTAAAGGTTTTAGATGAGGGCTTTGAAGATGCCGTTCAGTTTATGATGGAGCCTGAGATTTACCATCCCAACTTGCGGACTACTAACTCTGTCGAACGTTTGAACCGTGAAATCAGACGGCGGGATAAGGTCATTGGCGTCTACCCTAATGTCGCTTCTGCTGAGCGACTGATTGGCGCCATCCTCATTGATTTAAACGATGCTTGGCAGGCTAACGCACGCCCCTTCCTGGTCAACTTCACCAAACGCAAATAAGCTATAGGACAGCCTACATATTTTTACACAGGATTTTGGACTTGACTCAAAAGTCCGGAAAAGCTGCGAGCCAGTGGTCCACTCCGTCGAGTGGACCACTAGCTGCCCGGAAAAGTGCGGAAACTGGGACAAAAGCTAGGAAAAGTCATGAGCCAGTGGTCTACTCCGTCGAGTGGACCACTGGCTCCCCAGAAAAGGCAGCAACCTGGCCCAAAGCTCCCAAAAGTCACGCCCCAATCCCCACTAGCTGACTAAGCAACCGGCAATAACAAAAAATTTCCCCTTGCATCCCGGTCTAAGCTGTGCTATACTATCGTAGTTGAGTAAAACAAGTAGAAACCAGCCGTTTCTCGCCAATCCCCTTAGGTGCTTGGCCGATAGTGATTTCCCTTTGCCTAGTGGTGGGGGAATAGGTAGCGGCTAGTTTGTGTACACAAGCTAGTTTTTTTCTTGTCGGACTCGAAATCTAACTGGAGGTGGACTACCATCGTTAAAGAAATGATCATTAACGAAGATATCCGCGCACGTGAATTACGTGTGATTGGAGACAATGGTGAACAAATCGGAGTCAAATCACTTAATGATGCGCTCACTATTGCAGAATCTTTCGGACTTGACCTAGTACTTGTCTCACCAAATGCCAAGCCACCTGTTGCTCGGATTATGGACTACGGTAAATACCGTTATGAGATGCAGAAGAAGGAAAAGGAACAACGGAAGAATCAGAAGATCGTAACCGTCAAAGAAGTTCGTCTTTCTCCTGGTATCGAAGACCATGATTACCAAACCAAATTACGCCAGGCCATCAAGTTCCTCGAACATGGTGACAAGGTCAAAGCCAGCATTCGTTTCCGCGGGCGGGCCATCACCCACAAGGAATTGGGTCAAGACGTATTGGAAGACTTCATTGATGACACAAGCCATGTGTCAACCGTTGAAGCTCGTCCAAAAATGGAAGGTCGCAGCATGTTCATCGTGCTAGCCCCATTAGCCCAAGCGGCGCAACAAGACTAATCTTTTTATAGGAGGAATTCCCATGCCAAAACAAAAAACACACCGCGGTTTAGCAAAACGCGTTAAGAAGACTGGTTCAGGTAAATTGAAACGTTCACACGCTTTCACTAGCCACCGTTTCCATGGTAAAACTAAGAAACAACGTCGTCAATTACGTCAAGCTGACTTAGTATCTAATTCAGACTACAAACGTATTAAACAACAAATTTCGCAATTATAATACTAGAGAAGAACCAAGGAGGAATTTACTATGCCACGTGTTAAAGGTGGATACGTTACCCGTCAACGTCGTAAACGTACATTAAAATTAGCTAAAGGTTACTACGGTGCCAAACATCTCTTATTCAAGACCGCTAAGCAACAAGTAATGAAATCTTACATGTATGCTTACCGTGACCGTCGTCAGAAAAAACGTGACTTCCGTCGTTTATGGATTACCCGTATCAACGCGGCAGCTCGTATGAACGGGATCAGCTACAGCGTCTTAATGAACGGCTTGAAGAAAGCTGGCGTTGAAGTTAACCGTAAAATGTTGGCTGACTTAGCAGTTCACGATGCAGCAGCATTCACTGCTTTAGTAGAACAAGCTAAGAAGGCTTTATAAGAAGCGGATTAAGCAGATAAATGGAGGCAGGACCGGTCGGTCGATGCCTCTATTTTTTGAATTTTAACCAATCAATAACAAAAAGGAGGTTCTATATGCAGTACATTTGGCGTTATTTACGCAAGCATCCCAAGCTCTTGTTTCTAGATTTCTTAGGGGCTTTTTTCTTTGTCTTAGTTAACTTGGGCCTGCCGACCATCCTGGCCCGGATGGTAGACGAAGCCATCCTACCTCACGATGTTAGCCGACTCTATTACTGGTCTGTCATCATGTTCCTAGTGATTCTGGCCGGTGTAGCGGGGCGCATTCTGCTCTCCTACACCGCCAGCAAGCTGACTACCGAGATGATTCGGGAGATGCGTAATGATCTCTATGACAAAATTCAGCAGTTCTCCCACCATGAATATGAGCAGATTGGGATTTCTAGTTTGGTAACCCGGATAACTTCGGATGCCTTCGCCCTCATGCAATTTGCCGACCAAAGTCTGCGTCTGGGGATGATTACCCCCTTTATGATAGCATCTTCCATGGTCATGATTCTGGTAACCAGCCCGTCCCTGGCCTGGTTGATTTTATTGGCGGTGCCACCGCTAGCCATTTCCATCTGGTTTTTGGCCAGAAAGTCGACGCCCCTGTCTAAGCAACAACAGAAGACACTAGATAAGATTAACCAGTATGCCCGCGAGAACCTATCTGGTTTGCGGGTTATCCGGGCCTTTGCGCGCGAGGATTTCCAAGAGCAACGCTTCGATGAGCAAAACCAATCCTATACCGAGACCTCGTCCCGTCTCTTCAAGTTAATGGGTTGGGCCAACCCACTCTTCGTCCATATCTTGATTTGGATGATTGTAGCCATTGTTTGGTTTGCCTTGGAGCCAATCGCTCAGGGTTCGCTCCAAGTAGGGAATCTGGTAGCCTTTGTAGAGTATGCCTTCCATGCTCTCTTCTCCTTTATGCTCTTCGCCAACCTCTTCATGATGTATCCGCGGACCGCCGTATCAGCAGCCCGGCTGCAGGAAGTCATGGATCTACCTATTTCCATTGATCCAAATCCCAACGGGGTGACTGAGACGGAAACTAAGGGCTATCTAAGCTTCGAGAATGTGACCTTTGCCTATCCAGGTGAGACGGAGAGTCCGGTGCTTCATAATATTAGCTTTGAAGTTAAGCCTGGCCAGACCATCGCCTTTATCGGGTCGACCGGGAGCGGTAAGTCCTCTCTGGTGCAGCTCATTCCGCGCTTCTATGATGTGACTCTGGGGAAAATCCTGGTGGATGGCGTCGATGTCCGCGACTATAACCTCCAGGCCTTGCGCCAGAAGATTGGTTTTATCCCGCAGAAGTCCCTGCTCTTTACCGGGACCATCGGCGATAACTTGCGCTATGGCAAATGGAATGCCAGCGAAGGCGAGTTGGAGAAGGCCAGCGATATCTCCCAGGCGCGGGAATTTATTCATAGCCGGTCTGAACGCTATGAAGCCTTCCTAGAAGAGGGCGGCAGCAACCTGTCAGGGGGTCAGAAGCAACGCTTGTCTATTGCGCGTGCTGTAGTGAAGCGTCCTGATATCTATATCTTCGACGATTCCTTCTCGGCCCTGGACTATAAGACTGACGCCCAACTGCGTAAGCGGCTCAAGGAAGTGACCCAAGAGGCCGCCGTCTTGATTGTGGCTCAACGCGTGGGGACCATTATGAATGCTGACCAAATCATCGTCCTCAACAAGGGCGAAATCGTGGGTCGTGGGACTCACCAAGAATTAATGGCTAGCAATGAGATTTACCGTGATATCGCCAATTCTCAGCTTAAGCAAGCCAGTCTAGATGAGGAGGCCATGTAAGATGAATAAAAAAGTATCTAGTATCAAACGCCTCCTGCCTTATATGAAGCCTTATGGCTTGTCTTATTTCTGGGCAATCCTCTTGACCATTGTTAGCGACATTGCCTCCGTCTTGGAACCCTTCATTTGGGGTTTGGCCCTGACGGAAATCTCGCGGGGGAGTGTGGCCATCCTGCAAAAGCTACCGGGCGCTAGCCTCAACTACGCCTATATTGGCTGGATTCTAGTTATCTACTTCTTCCGTGGTTTGACTTATCAAGTGTCAGCCTATCTAGCTAATGTGGCCATCACCAATGCCGTCCAAGGGACGATTCGGGATCTACGTCAGGCCATGAACCAGAAACTCAATCGCCTGCCGGTCTCCTATGTGGACCAACATCAGTTTGGTGACCTCTTGGGTCGTATGACCGGTGATGTGGAGTCCGTTTCCAATGCCTTGCAGCAGAGCCTGCTCCAAATTGTCAATGCCGTCTTCACCCTTGGTTTGGTGATAGCCATGATGATTTGGCTTAACGCAAGCTTGGCCTTAGTGGTCATTATCTCTATGCCACTGTCTTATTGGGTGGCTAAGAAGGTCCTGGTTCTATCTCAGCCTTATTTCAAGGGCCAGGCCGACGCCTTAGGTCGCCTCTATGGCTTTGTCCAGGAGAACCTAACGGGTTTTAATGTCATCAAGCTTTATGGCCGGGAAGAACAATCCGCCCAGGAATTTTATGACATTACCCAAAATTTACAACAAGTAGGCTTTAAGGCGACCATGGTGTCTTCGATGGTCATGCCGCTGGTAGGCTTCATCTCCCACATGACCTACTTGCTCCTAGCGCTGCTGGGAGGCTTGGCCGTCTTGCAAGGGGTGCTGACTATCGGGAACCTGCAAGCCTTCGTCCAGTATGTCTGGCAGGTCAACCAACCTATTCAGACGATCACCCAGCTGACAGGTGCCTTGCAGTCAGCTAAGTCTTCCCTGGACCGGATTCTAGAATTGATGGATGCGCCCGAAGAAGTGGTGAGTGCTAAGGCTCATTTGGCAGGACCGCTAACAGGGCGGGTCAGCTTCCAGGATGTGGCCTTCCACTACCAGGAAGATAAGCCTCTGATTCGTAACTTCAACCTAGAAGTTGAACCCGGTCAAATGATTGCCATTGTCGGGCCAACGGGCGCCGGTAAGACAACCCTGATTAACTTGCTCATGCGCTTCTATGATGTGACCCAGGGGGCTATCCTGGTGGATGGCTTGGATATCCGGGACTTGCCACGTCAGGAATTACGCCAGCAGTTTGGCATGGTGCTCCAGGATGCCTGGCTCTATGAAGGGACCATTAAGGACAATCTGCGTTTCGGTAACTTAAACGCTACTGATGAACAAATCGTGGAAGCAGCCAAGGCCGCTAACGTGGATCACTTTATTCGGACCTTGCCGGGTGGTTACAATATGAAGATGAACCAGGAATCCAGCAATATCTCCTTGGGTCAGAAGCAACTGCTGACAATCGCCCGGGCCTTGCTGGCAGATCCTAAGATTCTGATTCTGGACGAGGCCACCTCGTCAGTGGATACCCGTCTGGAGCTCCTCATTCAGAAGGCCATGAGCCGCTTGATGGAGGGGCGGACCAGCTTCGTTATTGCCCATCGTCTGTCGACCATTCAGGAAGCCGATAAGATTTTGGTCTTACGTGACGGCCAGATTGTAGAACAAGGCAATCACGACAGCCTCTTGGCAGCCAAGGGCTTCTACTACGAGCTCTATCAAAGCCAATTTAATCAATAAGCCCATAAGGTTAGGATTTTGTCCTAACCTTATTTTTGTAATTGGACTAGACAAAAAAGTGTCACAATAGTGCGGATTAGATAGCTTATAGTTTTATCGCCCAAGTGTTGCCTTTAGGAAGTCGAGTCAAAATTAAGCTGAAATTTATCTCAATTAGTGATGTGCTGAATTTAGGGGAGAAAGGCTTTACATTAAGGGGTTTCAGGACTATAATGAAGGCAAGACGTATCCTAGAATACGTTTCAAAAATATCTGGAAAGGAGGAGAAGCATGGCTCATAAACGTTTGTTGTCTTGCACAGCCAGCGAGGTCAAAACTTTGACAGCCGCGGAACTAAAACAAGCCATTAAGGCCAGTGAAGGCCGTATTATCTTGGCGGAGACAGTGGTTACTAAGGCGCCGCTAATTGAAGGGGTGAGCAATGCGGAGATGATGCGGGCATTTAGTGCGGATATGCTATTATTGAATGAATATGATCTATCCACTAAATTTATCCATAGTTTGCCTGCAATGGACGCGCCCATTGCCTATCTCAAGGAATTAACCGGTAGACCTATGGGGTTGAACTTAGAACCTGTTGATCCAAGTGCTGAAGCGCTAGAAGATTGGATTGACCTACCTGAGGGCCGACGTGCCACGGTAGAGAACTTCCAAGCCGCTAACCGAGAGGGATTTGATTTCTTGGTCTTGACGGGTAACCCTTCGACAGGGGTTAGTCATCAGGCCATTGAAGCCACGGTGCGGCTAGCTAAGCAGCATTTCAAGGGACTGGTCTTTGCAGGTAAGATGCACAGTGCCGGGACCGGCGAGAAGGTGGTCTCTGAAGCGCATTTGTTAGCCTATATGGCAGCAGGTGCGGATGGCGTCTTGATTCCAAGTGTGGGGACCGTGCCAGGAGTCAGAGAAGACCAGGTGGCGCGGATTGCCGAGCAGGTCAAGGACTTGGGCGGTTTAGTTATCTCAACCATTGGCACCAGTCAGGAAAGTGCCGATAGTGGGACCATTCGCGAATTTGCGCTAGCCAACAAACGCGTGGGTACAGATATTCATCACATTGGCGATGGTTCCTACGGACGCATGCCAGATCCAGAGAATATTCTGGCCTTGTCGCTAGCAATTAGAGGGAAGCGACATACTTATTTCCGTATGGGACAATCAGTATTAAGATAAATAGAAAGTAGGAAAAAACAATGATGTCATATTTACAAAAAATGGGTCGCTCTTTGATGCTACCTGTTGCCATTTTACCAGTGGCTTCCATTTTAATGGGGATTGGTTACTGGATTAGCCCTGCTGGTTTAGGTGTTCCAGGCCAAACCGGGACCAACCCAGTAGCAGTCTTCTTGATTCAAGCAGGTTTAGTCTTAATCGACAAAATTCCACTCTTATTCGCCGTTGGTTTGGCTGTTGGTTTAGCCAAAGACAAGAACGGGGCAGCCGGTCTCAGTGGTTTGGTAGCCTTCTTAATTATCACGACTATCCTATCTAAGGATGTTGTGGCTCAATTACAAGGGGTAAAACCAGAAGAAGTGGCTTTGGCTTTCTCTAAGAGCACTAACGCCTTCATCGGGATCTTATCAGGGATCATCGGTGGGGAAATGTATAACCGTTTCAAAGATGTTAAATTACCAACCGCTCTAGGTTTCTTCAGCGGTCGTCGTTCTGCGCCAATCATGGCAGGTCTTGTAGCATCACTTGCTGCCCTTGTCTTGCTCTTCGTATGGCCAGCAGTCTTCAGTGCTTTAGTTGCCTTTGGTAAGTCATTTGTTGGCTTGGGCGCAATCGGTGCTGGTATCTATGGTTTCTTCAACCGTCTCTTGATTCCAGTTGGTTTACACCATGCCCTCAACGCTGTATTCTGGTTCGACGTAGCTGGGATTAACGATATCGGGAACTTCTGGGGTAACACTGGGGTTCTAGGTCAAACTGGTATGTACCAAGCTGGTTTCTTCCCAGTCATGATGTTTGGTTTACCAGGGGCTGCTTTGGCAATGTACCGCAACGCCAAAGACAGCAAGAAAAAAGCTGTCTCAGCCCTCTTAGTAGCAGCTGTCTTGGCTTCCTTCTTAACCGGGATTACCGAGCCACTTGAATTCTCCTTCATGTTCCTAGCACCTGTTCTTTACTTGGTGCACGCTGTCTTAACAGGGGTATCCTTGACAATTGCAGCCTTGTTACATGCTACTGCAGGCTTCAACTTCAGTGCTGGTTTGATTGACTTTGTCTTAACTAGCCGCTTGCCAATGGCTAACAATCCTTGGCTCTTGATTGTCTTAGGTGTGGTAATGTTCGCAGTTTACTTCTTGGTCTTCGACTTCTTAATCAAGAAATTCAACTTCACCACTCCAGGTCGTGAAGAAGATGAGTCTACTGAAGGCGATGCTAACATGACCGTTAAAGCTAGCGACTTCAACATTCCTTTATTAATTGAAGGTTTAGGTGGCAAGGACAACATTGAAGCAACTGACCACTGTGCTACTCGCTTACGCTTAACCTTAGCTGACACTAGCAAGGTTGACGAAGCTAAGATCAAATCTACCGGTGCTGTTGCAACGCGTGTCCTCAACAAAAAGAACGTGCAAGTCATTATCGGGACCGAAGTACAATTTGTTCACGATGCCTTAGCAGCACAAGTAAAATAAGCCAGTCTATTGATAGAGTAGATAAAAAAAGCGTTGGTAACCTGAGGGCTCCAACGCTTTTTCTTGTGGCTTGACGAGAGAGGGCAAAAGGCTGGTTTTCTAGCTTCTGGCCTCTTCAGTTGCTGGTCACATTGTGTTAAAATAGATAGGTGATAAATTCAGAGAAGGAGGCGAGCGGCATGGCCAAGCTTGCATTAGATACGGCGACGGAGGCACTGTCAGTGACAGTCATAGATGATGCGGACCGGGTGCTAGGACATACCAGCTTAGCGGCTGGCAAACAGCATGGGGAGCGTTTGGTGCCGGTTGTGGCCCAGTTGCTGGAGGATTGCAATGTGGACTGCCAAGCCGTGGATAGCCTCTATGTGGGGGTAGGGCCTGGCTCTTATACCGGCGTGCGGATTGGGGTGACCCTGGCTAAAACCTGGGCGGACAGTCTGGGTCTAGCCCTCTATCAGATGTCTTCCCTGGCCCTGCTAGCAGCTCAAGCCAGCGTTCCTGTAGGAGATTACATTATTCCCCTCATGGATGCCCGCCGCTTGTCAGCCTACACGGCCCTCTATCAGCAGACAGACCAGGGGCTGGTGGCGGTGACGGCGGATTGCCATGCCGACTGGCAGACTTGGCTGAGCTCGGAGGCTAGCCAGCATTTGCAGGCCGGAGCCCAAGTCGTGATGATTGGCCAGCATCTGGCACCTTTCGCTGAGGCCTTTAGCCAAGCCTTGCCAGATGTCAGCCTTAAGACGGTGGAAGGTTGGACCGCCTATCCTCATACCGACAAGTTCCAGCAAGTCGCCCATGAGCGGGTGGTAGAGCCGGCCCTCTTGGAGCCTGTCTATGGCCATTTGACCCTGGCGGAACAGGAATGGCTAGCCAAAGAAGGAGGCGCCAGTGTCGACCATGCAGCACTTATCCACTATTATTCGTGAGTTCTGGCAGGAGCGGGTGCTAGGCCGTAGGCCTGAGGAAGCGAGTCAAACGCCACCCAAGCGTCATGCAGCCCTTGACATCAGCCAGTTCCCGCCCCAGCCCTTGGGAGCGGGGGCCTATCTACGGCCATTAGTCGAAGAAGATTTGCCTGAGCTAGTGGCCCTGGAAGAACTCTGCTACGACGGCTTTTTGGCCTGGACCCTCAAGGATTTCCGGACCGACTTCCGTTATAATCTCTATGCCATCTACTGGGTGCTGGAAATTGATGGCCATATTCAGGGCCTGATTTCTGGCCGTTGCCAGCAAAAGACCGCCCACATCAGCCATCTCTTCATCCACCCGCGCTTTCGGCGCCAGGGCTATGCCCGTCGCCTGGTGCAACGCTGGTGTCGTTGCGTCAGCCAAATCGGCAGCCGGCGGGTGACCTTAGAGGTTAGGGCGACCAACCAGGCCGCTCAAAGCCTTTACCAGGGGCTAGGCTTTGAAATCGAGCGCCTAGTGCCCAACTACTACCACACCATGCAGGAGGACGCCCTCTTCATGGTCTACGACTGTCAGCAATAGGAGGTGTCGGCATGGACAGCAAACATTATCAGGTGGTGCCCTTTACCGGCGCCCAGCTACCCGAGGCCTTCCGTCAGGTCATTATTGAAGGCAATCAGGCCTTGCACTGGAATGAAGCTCAGAGTCGGGGCGACTTCCAACTGGACCAGGCCGAGTATTATCTGCTGCTAGACCATGATCAGGTGCGGGGCTATGTCGGCCTCCACCATGTCTTGGATGAAGCCACCCTCAACCTAGTCTATATCCAAGCTGACTTGCGAGGTCAGGGACTGGGGCGCCAGCTCCTGGATTTCGTCTTAAATCAACTAGCCCATCGGGGCATCCGCCATGTCTTCTTGGAAGTGCGCCAGGCTAATGTAGCAGCCCTGGGGCTCTACCAGCAGGCCGGCTTTGAAACCTTAATCGTCCGGCCACGTTACTATCAAAATCCGGTGGATGACGCGGTCATTATGCAAAAATTACTAAGTCGATCAGAAAAGGAGGGGGAGCCTTCATGAGTCAAAAAGTTCGGATTATGGCCTTTGAATCATCTTGCGATGAGACCAGTGTGGCCATCGTCGAGGACGGCCAGACCATCTTAGCCAATGTGGTGGCTTCCCAGGTCCAAAGCCATATCCGCTTTGGCGGGGTGGTGCCAGAGGTAGCCAGCCGCCACCATGTGGAACAGATCAGTCAGGTGACCCGTTTGGCCTTAGAACAAGCCGGGGTCACATGGCAGGACATTGATGCCATTGCAGTCACCCAGGGGCCGGGCCTAGTCGGCGCCCTCCTAGTCGGGATTACGGCCGCCAAGACCTTGGCCTTAGTCCACGACAAGCCTTTGATTGCGGTCAATCATTTGGCCGGCCACATCTATGCCAGTCAAATCGGGCAGCCACTAGCCTTTCCTCTGCTGGCCCTGATTGCTTCGGGCGGCCATACCGAGTTGGTTTACATGCCTGAGCATGCAAGCTATCAAGTCGTGGGAGAGACCCAGGATGACGCGGTTGGCGAAGCCTATGATAAGGTCGGACGCTTGCTGGGCCTGCCTTATCCGGCCGGTAAGCATGTGGATGCCTTGGCCCATCAAGGCCAGGATACCTATCCAGTGCCGCGGGCCATGCTCCAGGAAGATAACTTGGACTTCAGCTTTAGTGGCATGAAAAGTGCGGTCATGAACCTGGTTCATAATGCCAAGCAAAGGGGCCAAGAGCTGGTGACGGCTGATTTAGCCACTAGCTTCCAGCAGGCCGTCGTCGATGTCTTGGTGGGCAAGACCCTTAAGGCCTTGGACCAATATCCAGTTAAGCAATTTATTCTGGCCGGGGGCGTGGCCGCCAACAGTGGGCTCCGCCAACGTATGGAACAAGAATTGGCTAGTCGCTATCCTGATGTGCAGGTCTTGATTCCGCCCCTATCCCTCTGTGGGGACAATGCAGCCATGATTGGGGCAGCTGCCTATCCGCTTTATTTACAAAAAACATTTAGTCCCCTGACCCTCAATGCTAAGCCTGGCTTATTCCTATAAGCTAGGCTATTTTTTCTTCTTGGGGGCCAAAGTTTGCGCACTAAGGGTCACTAAATCGATTTAAGCCAATGAAAAAAGGCACTGAGATTTAAGTCTCAGTGCCTTTTTAGCTTCCCATTATATCATATATGATATATCGGGAAATTTTAAACTTAGGCCAGGAAGTCTTCCAAGGCCAGGCTGGCGCTTTCCCAGGCTTCTAAGGCCTCTAGTTGGGCGGCTTCAGCCTCTTGCAGGTCTTGGTGGAGCTGGGCTAGTTGGCTTTGGTCATTGGCCAGGGCAGCCGTCTCCATCTGGGCGTGAAGTTGGGCGATGCGAGCCTCCCATTGTGCGTGGCTGGCGTCTGCCTGATCCACGGCTTCTTCCAGGCGGCGGCGTTGACGCTTGGCTTCTTTCATAGCTTGATAGTCTTGCTGGGCCGGATTAGCTGAATTGGATGTCTTAGGCTCAGTGCTTGCCTGGCTAGCTTGGCTCTGGGCAATCAAGGCTTCTTCGGCCTTCTTCTCCTGATAGTAGTCGTAGTCGCCTAGGTAGGTTTTGACGCCTTGTGGGGTGATTTCAACTACTTGCGTCGCCAGTCGGTTGATGAAATAGCGGTCGTGGGAGACGAAGAGTAGGGTGCCATCGAAGGCAATCAGGGCATCTTCCAGAACTTCCTTGCTGTCGATATCCAAGTGGTTGGTTGGTTCGTCCAGAATCAGGGTGTTGTCGTGCTCGGTGGCTAGCAGGGCCAGACTGAGCCGGGCCTTTTCACCACCGCTCAACATGGAGACCTTCTTGAGGACGTCATCGCCGGAGAAGAGGAAGCTGCCAAGAATGGTCCGAATGACCTTCTCGTCGGTGGTGTCATGGGCCTGCCAGAGGGTTTCTAAGACGGTTAAGCTCTCGTCAGGTAAGACCAGATTCTGGTCGTAGTAGCCGATTTGGACGCCCGTCCCAAAGCGATAGGTTCCTGCCAGGGCAGGCAGTTGGCCAATTAGGGTCTTGAGCAAGGTCGTCTTGCCGACCCCATTAGGTCCCACTAGGGCGATGGCTTCTTGGCGACGGACCTGGAGGTTGAGATCCTGGGCGACAGGCGTAGCCTCATAGCCCACCGCCAAATGATCGACGGCTAGGACATCTTCACCGGAGTCCTTGGCCGCTAGGAACTGGATACGGGGCGCCTGCTTGTCCTGCTTAGGCTTTTCTAGGCGGTCCATTTTCTCCAGCTGCTTGCGGCGGCTTTGGGCCCGTTTGGTCGTTGAAGCACGCACCAGGTTACGTTGGACGAAGTCTTCTAGTTTTTGAATGGTGGCTTGTTGAGCAGCATAGGCCTTCTCTTCTGCCGCCAGGCGCAGGGCCTTCTCTTCCACATAGTAGCTGTAATTGCCCTTGTAGGTGTGGAGCCGATGATGGCGCAGTTCTAGGACCTGGTTAACCACCTTATCCAGGAAATAACGGTCGTGGGAAACCAGGAGGAGGGCGCCCTTGTAGCCAGCCAGGTAAGTTTCTAACCAGGCCAGGGTGGTCATGTCTAAGTGGTTGGTCGGCTCGTCCAGAATCAGCAGGTCATAGTCCATGAGCAGGATGCGAGCCAGGGCTAAGCGGGTTCGTTGCCCCCCGGATAATTGGCTGACCGGCGTAGCATAGTCAGCTTCGTAAAAACGAAAACCGTGCAGGACCGTCCGGATATCGGACTCAATGGCATAGGCATTGCGCTGGGTTAGGGCTTCCTGGAGTTGGTCGTAGCGCTCCAAGGCAGCCTGGTAGGCTGGCGCCTGAGTGTCGTCTGACAACTCGGCTAGTCGCATGGCGGCTTCTTCAGCCGTCTGACGTATGGCTAGCGTCTCCTGGAAGACTGCCAGCATGGTATCCCAGATGGACAGGCTGTCGTTCCAGTCGGTCCGAACATGTTGGGCCAGGTAGCCGATTTTGAGCCCTTTGGCCTTGGTGATGGAGCCGTCCGATATTGGCTCTTCGCCCATGATTTGCTTAATCAAGGTGGACTTACCGGCCCCGTTACGGCCCACCAGGGCAATACGGTCTTGAGTTTGGATATTGAAGGAGACCCCTTCATAGAGGGTGTCATCGGCAAAGCGCCGAGCCAGGTCATTGGCTTGTAGTAGAATCATAGCGGGCGATTCCTTTCTATCAGTGTCTCTATCATTATACCGTGAAGATTCAGGACCTTCAAGGAAAGAAAAGAGGCGACCTCCAGGAGATTGGAGGGTGGTTTGTCGTTATCTTGGTCTTCAATATTTTAGGCCCAGTTCGGGTTAACCCGAACTGGGTAGACAATCTTGAAAAGCAAGAAAGTCATAGGGAAATACCTTATTGCCTTTATAGCAGGAGGAGAACGTAGAAAACAAGGAGAAACTTAAAGTGGCCCAAGTATTTTTTAGTAGAGACAAGGCTTATGTTTGGGACAAAAGAGGGGTGGAAGGCGATAAATCCGTTGTAAGACTGGCCTGGCCAGGCTAGAGCCGGTCCAGCTCCAAATGCCCACTTTAGGTGTTAATGCCGAAAGGCAATCGCAGGTTCTCGCCACAAACACCCGGAATTTAATTATCTTGCTTTTCAACATATTACGTCGAGTTCGGGTTAACCCGAACTCGCATCAAAATACTGAAAAGCAAGAAAACGATGGAGAGTCCTGTTATTGCTGTTCTATCAATGTTCATCAGAATAATATGGTCAGAAATCTAAAATGACCAGAATAATTTTTGTTGAAAATAGCCTAGCCAGGCGGAAGACTGGCGTTGCCAGATAGCTACTTTAGGTTCGAAGACTAAAGATGCTCAAAACTAATAGGCACAAAGCCTAAAATAAAAGAATCTTGCTAATCAACATTCAGCATAGAGTTGTGGTTAACCACAACTCGCATCAAAAAACTGAAAACCAAGAAGTTTATAGTGAATCCTATTATGGCTGTTCTACCAAGAGTCATCCCAAAAATATTAAGCAAAAGCTAAAATGCCCCAAAATATTTTTGCCTCAAATCTTATCAAGCTAGCCACAAAAAAAGCGCTCCTCAAGAGGAGCTCGTGTCTACTTAGCTAGCAACTTGTGCCCGGTCATAGTCATAGAGACGGGTCAGGACATAGGCCAATCCGCAGGACACACCATGAGTGAAGGTGATGTGCTGGGTTAAGAAGAGAGGGACTACATAAATTAAGACAGCCAAGGCAGCATAGAAGTGCGGTTTGTATTGTGGGAAGCGACGGACATAGCGCAGATAAATCATGGCGAGCACATAGCCCCAGATGGCACCACCCGTAATCGGATGTAAGAAGAGTTGATAAGCTGGCATGCGGAGAAAATCCATGGGGGAAACAATCCTTTCTACTAGTGACTAAATTATTTGATTTTGTAACGTCTGATGGTAAGGGTCAAGACCCCATCTTGGAAGCCACCCTCAGCTTCGTCAATAGCCTTGCCCAGGAAGCTGTAGTCATGGCCGGAGCAGTGACTACCTAAGAGGGCGTTGAAGTATTCGTCCACTTCGATCTCACGTGGACTTTGCAGATCCTTGAGTAGCTCTTGGAAGCTAGCGGGTTCGGCCTGGCAAGGCGCTTGGACGGTCATTTCAATGACTTGGTTGCTAGCCTTAAAGTCTAGGTTAAAATCATTAAGGCCATTGTCTAAGAAATAGGAGACAATCTCCTTCATAATACGCGTTGCTTTGTGTTTTTCGATATTCATAAGGGCTCCTTCTAATCATCATAGGCGTGATGGTTGCTGCGCAGGGTATCATAGATTGGTACCAGGAAGGCGGCGACAAAGCCACCCGCAAAGCCATTGTTATAGAGGCTCATGCCTGCGTGTAAACTAAAGACCATACTCACTATATTATAATGCAAAAAGCCTGCGACTGCACCATAAATGATGCCATAATGTCCAGCAATTGGCGCTAGGGTGGTCCCGAATAAGATTGGTACCCAAACGGTGGATTGGGCGGGATCTTGGCCTAGTAATAAGGCAGCTAGTAGAATGCCGGCAGAGATAGGTAGGCAGTTACGCGGATGCTTACCGAAGGCGGAGAAGCCCATGACCCCTAGGATACCGCCCAGGATAGGCCCATTCAATTGGACGCCCAAGGCCAGGGCCAGTAGCAAGTAGAGGCTGCCGTTAAGGGCCATATTGAAGGCCGCCGTCCCGAAGCCAAAGTGAGCCAGGAAGTCATCCGGTGTCCGGCCGGCCCGGCGCAAGAGTTTGCCATAGTTGGCTTTGACTTCTGTTCGTTTGTAGACGGCTAGGCCAAATAGCCCTAGCAAGATGCCCAGCAAATAGAGGACCAAGAGGCCATGATGCTCCTGGTTGAGGATGCTGAGGCTAGGCGCCTCTAGTTTGAAGTAGCGGAAGCTAATGGTCCCGAACATGGCGATGATACCCATGGCGAAGCCAAAGTTATAGAGGTTAAAGCCTTGGTGGAACTTGAGGTATTGCTCAGCCAAAGGCGCTGAGATGAAGCCGACGCCGGTCCCGATTAGGGCTGCTAGAATCAGCGACCACCAGGACAAGCCAGGTGCGATGGCCCAGAAGGAGATAAAGGGCGCCGCCGAAGTGGCGAAGAGGCTGACCGTGGTCAAGGAACCGAAGGATTGGCCGGTCCAGCGACTGTAGAGGTAGACCCCATAAAAAATCGGCAGAATATTCAAGATATGGGTACCGAAGAGGGCGTGGCCAGCAAAGATACCGGCAGCTGCCACTTGCAGACCGTTGAGACGTGACCGCGTGTTGGTGTAGACCAGGATGTAGGCAATAACGAAATGGCAGGCCACATTGAAGAAGGTGGCCGCCATCCCCATGGCCGTAAAATCAGTCATTAGGTGGGTTTGTTTACTTAAAATTTGGCCGTAATCAGACCAGAGGCTTCCGGCGTCTGGCATCAAGAAGCTAAATATAAAGGTATAGAGGGCCAGCACTAAGAGACTAGACTTCTTGTTGGGCCGCAGGAAAGATGGAAGAATGGAATCAGCCATGGGAACCTCCTTATTAAGTGCTAATGTTAGTATAGCATAAAGTAAAGGCTTTCGCGGGGTTTTTTACTGTTTTTCTGAAGGGCATATATTAACAAATTATAGTTGTTTTAGCAAAAAATAGAGAAGTCTGTGACAAGACTTGATTTAAGGTAAGCGCTTAGCAATAATAGAGGATAGAGGAGACTCGATTCGTGATGAGGAGGAAGAAAAATGGCAATGCCAGTATCAACTGAATTAAAAAAATATATGGAAAAGATTTGTGATCAAGCGCGGGCGGTCAATCCCCGTTGGGCTGAGGTCTTTCATGAGTGTTTCCTAAATACCATAGAGACGACTATTGAACGCCTAGAAGATGGCACCACCTTCGTGGTGACCGGGGATATCCCGGCTATGTGGCTACGCGACTCGACTGCACAAGTACGGCCTTACCTGGTCTTAGCTAAGGAGCATGAGGACATCTACGATATGATTGCCGGCTTGGTCGAGCGTCAATTTGGCTATATCTTAATTGACCCTTACACCAATGCCTTCAACAAGGAACCAAATGGCCAAGGCCACGGGGCGACCGACCACACGCAAATGAATGACTGGATTTGGGAGCGCAAATACGAAATCGATAGCTTGGCCTATGCCATTCAATTAGCTTACCTACTCTATGTCAACAGCGGCCGGACCGACCACTTAACAGAGACCGTGCGCAAGGGCTTGGTGACCATTCTAGACCTCTGGCGTACAGAGCAAGACCATGCAGGGTCTAGTCCTTATCGTTTTGTGCGTGACACCGACCGCCAAGAAGACACCCTGCCTTTTGATGGCAAGGGCTCGCCCGTTGGCTACACCGGTATGACCTGGTCTGGCTTCCGTCCAAGTGATGACCGTTGCACCTACCACTACCTGGTGCCTTCCAACCAATTTGCCAGTGTGGTCTTGGGCTATGTGGCAGAATTGGCGCCATTCCTGGGCTTGAGCCAAGAAGAAATCCAGCTAGCGGCTACCCTTAAGGATCAAATCCAGGCCGGCATTGAGCGTTATGGGATCATTCAAAACGCCCAAGGGCAAGCAGTCTATGCTTACGAAGTGGATGGTTTAGGCAATGCCAGCATCATGGATGATGGCAATGTGCCAAACTTACTTTCTCTACCTTACCTAGGCTTCTGTTCAGAAGACGATCCGATCTATGTGGCCACACGCCAGACCGTTCTGTCGCCAGAGAACCCTTACTACTACAGTGGCAAATTAGCTAGTGGCTTGGGCTCCTCTCATACCTGGGATCAATATATCTGGCCGATTTCCCTCTCTATGGAAGGCTTAACCACCAGCCATAAGGCAGAGAAGGCTCGGATTTTAGACTTGCTGGTCAATACGGATGCCGGCACCAACCAAATGCACGAATCCTTCCACGTGGACGATGACAGTCGTTACACCCGGGAGTGGTTCTCCTGGTCTAATATGATGTTCTGCGAACTCCTCTTAGACTACTTCGATATTCGCGTTAAACGCTAGAAAGACATGAGGCAATAAAATGAGCAAGAAAACCGTTCATATCATTTCCCACTCCCACTGGGATCGGGAATGGTATCTTCCCTTTGAAGAACACCACCTACGTTTAGTCGACTTGATTGATCAAGTCCTAGACCTATTTGACACAGATCCAGACTACCGTTACTTCCACCTGGATGGCCAGACCATCACCTTGGACGACTACCTCCAAATTCGTCCCCACCAAGAAGCGCGCCTTAAGGCGGCCGTTCAGTCCGGTAAATTACGGATTGGGCCCTTCTATATCTTGCAGGATGCCTTCCTGATTAGTGGTGAGGCAACCGTTCGTAACGGTCTGATTGGTTATCAGGATCTCAAACGCTGGGGGGTTAAGGGCGAACAATTAGGTTACTACCCGGATACCTTCGGTCTCACCGGCCAAACCCCACAAATCACGCGTGGCATGGGCATGTCTGTGGCGGCCTTTGGTCGCGGGGTCAAACCAACAGGCTTTGACAACCAGACCTTTGAAGAAGGCAGCTTCCAGTCGGCCTTCTCAGAGCTGACCTGGAAGAGTCCGGATGGCTCGGATGTCCTGGGGATTCTCTTCGCTAACTGGTATAGTAACGGCAATGAAATCCCTGCTGAGCCTGAGCAAGCCAAAATCTTCTGGGACAAGAAATTAGCCGATGCAGAGCGCTATGCGGTCTCTGACCAGTTGCTCATGCTCAACGGTTGCGACCACCAACCTGCCCAAGCGGATCTGTCCAAAGCCATTGCCTTGGCCAACCAGCTCTATCCAGACTATGAATTCATCCACTCCAACTTTACCCTCTATCAAGAAGCCCTAGAATCGAGCCTAGCAAGCAATCAACCACAATTAAGTGTGGTGGAAGGGGAATTACGTTCGCAAGCAACGGATGGCTGGTATACTTTAGCCAATACCGCTTCTTCCCGTCTCTACCTCAAGCAGTATTCAGCCCGTCTGTCTGACTACTTGGAGCAAGTCCTAGAGCCTTTAGCTACCTTAGCTACCCGCTACGGCTACGTCTATCCAAGCGATAAAATTGACTTTATCTGGAAGACCCTCCTGCAGAACTATCCTCATGACAGTATTTGTGGCTGTAGTATCGACGAAGTTCACCGGGGCATGGTGTCACGTTTTGAAGCTGTAGAAGCGGCTAGCCAGACCCTAGTGCGGGGCATCCTAGACTTCTTGGCTCAGCAGGTCAAGGCGCCAAATCGCTTGGCAGACCAGCCTTATGTCTTGCAGGTCTGGAACCCAAGCAATTGCCTCAAGGAAGGTCGCCTAGTCAGCAAAGTCGTCTTAGACCGGGCCTTCTTCAGTCAATATCCGGTTAAGGAAGCCTACAAACGCATGGCAGAGTTAGCCATTGAAGACTATCAATTAGTGGATGGCCAAGGCCAAGTCGTGCCTGCCACCATTGTGGACCTAGGGGCTAACTTCGACTATGACCTACCAGATGACCGCTTCCGCCGGGCCTACTTCGCACGCGAATTAGAAGTGGAATGGCTAGCCACCGTGCCGGCTATGTCCTTGGCTGAGTACTATTTGGTGCCTAAGACAGAAGAATTGGAACTAGAAGGTGGGGCCCAAGACAAGGAGGTCATCGAGAATGACTACCTCAAAGTGGCCCTAGCAGGCAACGGCTCCGTTACCATCACTGATAAGGTGACCGGCCAGGTCTATGAAGATCAAGGGCTCTTAGAAGAGACTGGGGATGTGGGCAATGAGTATATTTTCCGCGAATCCTTAGGTCAACGCCTGACCCAAGCCGACGCTCTTATTAGCACCCGGGTCATCCATGATGGCTTGGCGGATCATCTGGTCCTAGGCTATCAACTTCAAGTGCCAATTTCGGCTGACTATGCCCTACTAGAGGCACAAAAACAAGTCATTGATGTGGTCGAACGCCAAATTGGTCGGGCCGACGAGACAGTACCGGTTGAAATCTTCGTGACCTACAGCCTCACCCCTCAATCACGGGGCCTGGCCATCCGCCTAGAAGGGCACAATGAGGTCTTGGATCACCGGGTACGTCTGGGCTTCAAGCTGCCTGAGCGGACAGACCGCCACTTTGTCGACTCTGCCTATGAATGGCTCTGGCGCTCTAACCATGTGGCGCCTGAATGGCGTAACCCAAGCAACCCGCAAGCCTTGCACCGCAATGTGGCCATTGGGGAGAGTCAAGGTTTGACCGTGAGCGTACAGGGGCTACCTGAATATGAAGTGACCGTCGACGACCAGGCAACCTATCTCTATCTGACCTGCTTGCGTTGCACCGGCGAATTAGGGGACTGGGGTTACTTCCCAACACCAGAAGCCCAATGTCTGGGCGATTACGAAGCTAGTGCCTACCTCCAATTCTGGCAAGGCCAAGATCAGTTAAGCCAAAGCTTTGCGACCGGGGCTTCCATCTTCATCCCACTCTTGGTCAAGCAAGCTAGCCTAGGCCAAGATTTGGCTGACTGGCAAGCTAGCCCTGTCAAGGTCAATGACCTGCCAAGAGGCATTGAAGTGACAGCCTTCAAGCAAGCTAACGATAGCCAAGACTGGATTCTCCGCCTGGTCAGCCATGCCTCAGAGACGCTCGACCTGGCACCTTATTTGCCTAGCAAGCTGCAATCGGTCAACCTCTTAGAAGAGGACCTAGAGGAGACCTCTACGCTGATTGCGCCTTATGAAATCAAGACCTATCGCCTTAAGAAAGGGTAAGTAGTATGACTAAGATTTGGATTGAAGATGCGGCCTTGCGCGACAAGGTTCAGCGTCTAGCAGCAGAATTAGACCTATCCCTAGCGCCTGATGGCCGCCTGGTTGACTATCAAGCGGGCCCGGCGGGCAAGTTAGAAGTATCCGACCAAGGAGAGGGCGTCCTCATTGTGGCGCCTGACCTACCACATTTCTTCCATGGCTTGGCCCTCTGGAATATGCGGCAACAAGCCGGCCAGACTAGCAGCTTTAGTCAGCCCATTAGCTTCAGCCGCAATGGCCTCATGCTGGACAACTCCCGCAATGCCGTTGCCAAGGTGGACTATGTTAAGTCCCTCTTAAGACGCTTGGCCGTCTTAGGCCACAGTTGGTATATGCTCTATATGGAAGATGTCTATGAAATTCCGGAGCAACCTTATTTTGGGGCCTTCCGAGGCCGTTATAGCCAGGCCGATTTGCGTGAATTGGATGCTTACGCCCAGGACTTGGGTATTGAATTGGTGCCTTGTGTGCAGACCTTGGCCCATCTCAACCAGTTCTTCCAATGGGAGCATATTAACAGTCAATATGCAGACTTGGCGGACGTCCTCCACGTAGGGCGGGAAGAGACCTATACCTTAATCGACCAAATGTTGGCCGCTCTCTCTTCTTGCTTCACAACCAAGCGCATTCACTTAGGCATGGATGAAGCCTATGACCTAGGGCGAGGTCATTATCTGGATCAAGTGGGCTTGCGAGCTAAGACTGACATTATGTTGGACCACCTAGCCCGTATGAAGACCCTCTGTGATCGCTATGACCTGGAACCAATCATTTGGGATGACATGTTCTTCTCTTGGTATAACCAAGTGGAAGAAGACGAGAAAATCGCCATTCCTGAGGGCATCAGCCTCATGTACTGGGATTACTACCAACATACCACCCAAGCTTACTTGGATAAAATCGCCCAACGTCGTAGTTTAGGGGCTCAAGTCAGCTTTGCTGGCGGGGCTTGGCGTTGGACGGGTTACACACCGCACCACCGTAAGACCTTGGTGGCCAGCCTGGCCGGCTTAGAAGCCGCCCGCCAAACTGGCATCCGGGAAGTCATGGCAACAGCCTGGGGCGATGACAGTTCCGAGTCACCATTTGAAGTGGCCGTATTCGGCCTGGTTCTCTATTCCTACCTAGACAGCCATGCTGACTATGTAGAAGAGGAGTTTAGCCAATGGTTAAGCTTTTTCACCGGCTTATCCCTATCCGACTGGCTCAAGCAAGGGGAATTAGACTTGTTGCCAGAATGGGATCAATTAGCAGGCATTGATGTAACGCCTTCTAAATACTTCTTCTATCAAGATTTGCTACTGCCGATGTTTATGCCACAAATTGAGTCCATGGATGTGGACTATGGGGCTCGTATGGCCAAATTAGCCGTTGACTTCGACGCTATGGAGGGTGGCAATCCAGCTGTCAACCAGTTCTATAGCGACTATGCCCTCTGCTTGGCTAACAAATGGAACCTGCCTTACTTAATCTGGCAAGCCTATCATGCCCACGACCGTCAGACGCTAGCGGAACTCGTTCACGGTCGCTTGCCACAACTGATTGCGGACTATGACCGCGTCTTACAAAGTCGTCGTCAAGTCTGGTTACAAGAAGCCAACCCATTTGGCTTGGAAATCTTAGAATATCGGATTGGCGGGCTGATGACCCGGACGCAGGCGGTCATTTCGCGCTTGAAGGATTATCTGTCAGGCCGTGTTGACAGTCTGCCAGAGTTGGAGGAAGCACGACTCAATCCACTGCCAACTGATCAAAGTGGCTTCAAACCAGCCGTCAACTATAACCGCGCCCTACGGACTATGTCGCGGTCCCGTATGACCTGGTAGCATCAGACAAAAAAGGCAAGGGAATGCCCCTTGCCTTTGGCTTTATGAATACAAAAATGACGAGGACTTAGTCCTCGTCATTTGATTTCGTCTGTGATTACCAGGCGCGGATGCGACCTTGGCAGTCTGGGCAGACACCGTAAACTTCGACTTTAGTCCGGTTGGTTGTATAGCCGGTTTGTTTATGGACGTCTTCGGTTGGATCTGGGAACTTAGTCATAGCGAAGTCCGCAATTTTCCCACAGCGTTCACAGATAATGTGCTGATGGTTGTAGCCATTTAGGCCCATGTAGTCATAACGACTGGTGACATCAGAGAATTTCATCTCATTGACATAACCTTCTTTGACTAGGAAAGACAGGTTATTATAGATGGTCGCAAGACTAAGGCTTGGCCAGTCAGGTAAGAGATCATGGTAGATTTCTTCCACGGTAGGGTGATTGTGTGTCTGAATCATATAGGACAGAATGGCGCGACGTTGTGGCGTCATCCGAATGTGCTTGTTCTTAAGTTGGGCAACAACTTGTTCGAGTTCTTTAGCGACATCAGTTACATATTCCATTTTGGGTCACCTCCTTTTATTTATTGATAATTAAAACAATCTACTACATATAACATTATAGCACAAATTTTAGCGATAAGTCAAGCCAATTGCCTTCTCCATCCGCGCTAGGACCTTGTTAGCCTGTTGGTTGGCCTTCTTAGCTCCGTCGGCCAAGATGTCGTCTAGGGTGCTAGAAGTCAAGAGACGATGATATTCCGCTTGGATTGGCTCTAGGGTCGCGATAATACTGTCGGCAATAGCCTGCTTAAAGGTCCCGTAGCCAGCCTCATGATATTCGGCCACCAGAGAGTCAATTGAACGGCCAGAAAAAGCAGAGAAAATATCTAGTAAGTTGCTGACAGCCGGTTGATTTTCACGGTCGTAATTGACTTGGCCAACCGAGTCAGTGACGGCACTCTTCATCTTCTTCAGGATGGTCTTAGGATCATCTAGGAGGGAGATGGTCGCCTTGGCATTGGTATCGGACTTGCTCATCTTGCTGAATGGGTCCTGCAGACTCATGACCCGGCCACCGGATTTAGGGGTGATGATTTCAGGTTTGACTAGGAGCTCCTTGCCCTTGCCGTAGCGTTGGTTGAAGCGGTCCACATAGTTACGGGTTAACTCCAAATGTTGCTTCTGGTCTTCGCCCACTGGCACATAGGCTGCATCATAGAGAATAATGTCTGCCACCATTAAGGCAGGGTAGCAGAGCAAGCCGGCGTTGACACTTTCTTGCTTGGTGGATTTATCTTTAAATTGGGTCATGCGTTCCAATTCGCCCAAGCCGGTCGTACAGAGAATTATCCAAGCTGCTTGCGTGTGGGCTGGGACATCAGACTGAACGAAAATGGTTGCCTTCTTAGGGTCAATCCCTAGGGCCAGATAGAGGGCAGCCAACTCACGGGTTGTTTGGTGGAGCTTGGCTGGGTCTTGGGGCACGGTAATGGCGTGCTGGTTGACGATACAGTAGGTAGCGTCATAGTCGTCTTGCAATTCAACAAATTGGCGCATAGCCCCAACGTAGTTCCCGATGGTTGGAACTGAGGTAGGTTGAACGCCAGAAAAAATTTTTGCTTTCATCAAATCGAGCCTCATTCTCTCTTAGTTTCGCTACTATTATTATAACGCAGTTTCACTTAATTGACAAAAGCAATGTGGCGCCCGCCTAGCAAAAGACGGCCAAGGAGAGGTTGAACAAGGACTTTTAAAGAATTCCCTAAGAGTATATGAATTTTTTGTGAAGTTTTGTTTACAGCTATGAACTAATCTCGGTCTTAAGTATGATTTATTGTTAAATTTCAAAAAAAGTATAGTAATCAGGGGCTAGGGGTAGTATAATAGCAGAGTAGTAATCGTAGTGGTTATTGAAAAAAGGAGTGATTAGTTTGGTAACGTTATATACGACCCCAAGTTGTACTTCATGCCGTAAGGCCCGCGCCTGGTTGGAAGAACATCAAATTCCCTACACAGAACGTAATATCTTTTCGGAACCACTGTCTCTACAAGAAATTAAAGATATTTTACGTATGACAGAAGAAGGGACAGAAGATATCGTCTCAACCCGTTCCAAAGCATATTCAGACTTAAATATTGAAATTAGCGAAATATCCTTGAATGACTTTTATCGCATTGTGCAAGAGCAACCAGGTCTCTTGCGTCGTCCAATCATGATTGACGAGAAACGCCTGCAAATCGGCTTCAATGAAGATGAAATTCGTCGTTTCTTGCCACGCGAAGTGCGTGCCTTGGAATTGCGTAAGGTGCAAGCCTTAGTCAATGAGTAATGAATAGAGTCTAGGTGAGGCCGGAACCTTGTTTCTGCCTCGCCTTTCTTTTCCCTTAGGACAATACATTAGGATAGCGTCTTGGCCTAAAGTTTAGTATAATGAAGAAATAGAGGAGGTGTTACTATGGAAATGGAACGTATCAATGAGGATACCATCAAAGTCTTGATTATGCCAGAAGATCTGGAAGAACGAGGGATTAACTTCCTAGAACTGATTAGCAACCATGCCCGCATTGAGCAATTCTTCTACTCCATCCTGGAAGAGGTGGACGTGGAGAACCAATTCGCGGAATCTGATTCCGTTACTTTCCATGTCATCCCATCCGATCGAGGCCTCGAACTCTACATTAGCCGTAGCAGTGGTAATGGCCTAGAAGATTTGCTGGAGAACGAAGTCCTCAAACGTCTCTTGGACCGTCGTAAATCCGCCCTAAAAGATAAGCAACAAGCCCAAGATCAAGAAGACCTCAGCGTCAATGAGAAGCTAGAAGTCCTAGAAGGCTTGACCAAGGAGATTGAAGCCGAGATTGAACAGGCCCAGGATCAAGAAGAACCTGTAGGGCCCGAGATTGTCTGCTTCGATCGCTTGGATGATTTCCTCAAGTTGGCACGTCAACTACGGGACTTCCCAGTTGAAAATAGCCTCTATCGCTATAATGGCGCCTACTATCTGGTCTTGAGCGATGTGATTGGTGATTATGAACCAGACGGTCTCTACCAACAATTCCTCTTCATGCTGGAATTTGGGGAAGAAGCCACCGTCAAGGAAGCCATCTTGAAGGAACACGGGGAACTCTTGCAAGCGGGAGATGCCTTGGAATTCTTCGCACAATTTTAAGATGGACGGCCGTCGACAGGATTTACCTGTGGACGGCTTTTTTGTGGTCGCTTACGGGCCATGGATATGTTAAAATAAGAGTAGAATGGGCAACTGGACGAAGACTGTCCAGTGTCATCAAGAAAAAAGGGGGAAAGAGCATGACTTCAGTCATCACCTTCGGGCAAGGGGCGCATCCAGCGCAACTTCGCCTTGATAAATTAAACCGTCACGGCATTATCGCCGGTGCGACAGGGACCGGTAAGACCGTGACCCTTAAGGTCTTGGCCGAATTGTTAAGCCAAGAAGGTATTCCAGTCGTCCTCTCTGATATCAAGGGGGACCTTATGTCCTTGGCTCAAGCCAACAATACCGATGTCAGTGAGCGCCTGGCTCAGACAGGTCGTGAGAACTATGAACCAAGTTCTTATCCTGTACAACTTTGGGATGTCAAAGGCGAGAACGGGACGCCTTTGCGTTTGACCGTCTCCGATATGGGGCCTGTCATGCTAACCCGTCTCTTGGGCCTCAATGAAACCCAAGAATCCATTCTCAACGTGGTCTTCGATGTGGCCGATAAGCAAGGTCTCTTGCTGATAGACCTCATGGACTTGCGGGCTATGCTTAACTATGTGGCCGCTCATGCTGGCGAATTAAGCCAACACTACGGTAACATTCCAGCACGTTCAGTTGGGGCGATTTTACGCTCTCTGGTTATTTTAGAGCAACAAGGGGCTGCCAAGTTCTTTGGCGAGCCAAGCTTAGAGATTGCCGACCTCATGCGCCAAGACAGCGATGGCCGTGGGATTGTCAACATCCTCAATGCGGAACAGCTCTTCAACCAACCAACCTTGTACGCGACTGTGCTCTTGGCCCTCTTGGCCGAGCTCTATGAGAACCTTCCGGAAGTCGGGGACTTGGATAAACCTAAGTTGGTCTTCTTCTTCGATGAAGCCCACGCCCTTTTCAAGGATGCGCCGGCAGTCTTATTAGAGAAGATTGAGCTCATTGTCCGCTTAGTTCGGTCCAAAGGGGTCGGGGTTTACTTCATTACCCAAAACCCAACCGATATTCCAGACAAGGTAGCCAGCCAATTGGCTAACCGCATCCAGCATGGTTTGCGGGCCTTTACGCCTAAGGAACTCAAAACCGTTAAAACGGTAGCGGACACCTTCCGTCAAGAAGCCAACCAAGACCTAGCCAAGGTCATTCAAGAACTCAAGGTAGGGGAAGCCGTGGTGTCTACCCTGACGGAAGATGGGAGCCCTAGCCTGGCTGACCGGGTACTCATTTACCCGCCGCAAAGTCTCTTAGGGACCATCGACCCAACCGTTAAGGCTAGCCTAATGAATAGCTCACCATTGGATGACAAGTATGGTGAAGCTATTGACCGTGAGAGTGCCCATGAAGTCATTCTCAAACAAACCCAAGAACAGGAAGCGGCCCTCCTAGCAGCCGCTCAAGCCGAAGAGGCAGCAGAAGCAGAAGAAGAGGAGGATGAAGACGTGGCAAAAACTAGCAAGAAATCAACTAGCACTGGTGGTCGCAAGACAGACAATCTCTTGGATCGTTTCATGAAGAACGTAGTCGGCCAAGTGGGTCGTGAAGTAGGCCGTGTGGTATCCCGCGGGATTACCGGTATGTTCAAGAAGTAAGACCTTGTTGTCCTATTCCTACGCTAGCCAATAAAGGAGTCGCTATCATGGAAACCTTATGTCTTGGTCGTCACTTAGCCGGAGCCAGTCGCATCGCCCTAGGTTGCATGCGCATGGTCTCCCATTCGCTACAAGAAGCTAGCCAGGTTCTGGAGACTGCCCGCCAGGTTGGCATTAATTTCTTCGATCATGCCGATATCTATGGCCGGGGCGAGTCGGAAGTCCGCTTTGCTCAAGCTGTCAAGGAACTAGGTATTCCGCGTGATCAACTGCTGATCCAGTCCAAATGTGGGATTCGCCTGCCGGAAGGATATTTTGACTTTTCCAGCCAGCATATTTTGGATTCGGTAGACGGCATTCTCAAACGCCTCAAGACCGACTATCTGGATGTCTTGCTCCTACATCGGCCTGATGCCCTTATGGAGCCGGACCAGGTGGCAGCCGCCTTCGATCGCTTGCATGTAGCCGGTAAGGTGCGTTATTTCGGCGTCAGCAACCAGAATCCCTATCAAATGGAGTTGCTACAGGCCAGTGTAAGCCAGCCCCTTATTATTAATCAACTGCAGTTGGGGCCTGCCCACACTCCCATGATTGATGCCGGCCTCAACGTTAATATGCGAGAAGTCGCAGGCATTAACCGGGATGGGGGCATTCTGGATTATTGTCGCCTCAAGGGCATGACCATCCAACCATGGTCGCCCTTCCAGGTAGACTTGCATCAAGGAGTCTTCATGACCCATCCTGACTATCAGCTCTTGACCGAGACCTTAAGTCAGGGCGCTAAGCAACATGGTGTGGCCTTCGAAGCCATGGTCATTGCCTGGCTCTTGCGCCATCCGGCAGGCTTCCAACCGATTGTGGGGACCATGAGCCCAAAACGGATTGAAGCGATAGCCCAGGCTGAACGTGTGCAAATGACTCGCCAAGAATGGTATGACATCTACAAGAGTGCAGGCAATCGCCTCCCTTAATCAAGTGTGAAGGAGACAAGAATCAATGAAATTAATCGCCATTGATATGGACGGTACCCTCTTAAGAGGGGACAAGTCCTTTGATTTGGATCGCTTTGAGCGGGCAGTTCATGCCCTTAAGGAAGCCGGAACCCGTGTCTGTATTGCCTCAGGCAATAGCTATCCTAAGTTGCGTGGCTATTTTGATGACCAATTACGTCAGGAACTGCTCTTTGCCTCGACTAACGGTAACGCCATTATGGTAGAAGAGCAAGGCCTTCATTATAGCGCCTTGGACTACGACACGACCGAAGCCATTATTGACTTCCTCAATGAGTTCTCAGATTTCTTCTGTCTAGTCATGACCGACTGTGGCTCCTATGCCGTGACCCAAGATCAGGATGCCTTGGATCATTTCCGTCTCTACCATCCGCATATTGATCATTTGGTTAATTTCCGTGACCTCAATCCAGAAGAAGCCATTCTTCAACTATCGGTTATGAGTAAGCGTAGCGTAGCTGACAATAAGGTCATGACGCGAATTCTCAATGAACGTTTCCCAGAGGGGCATGCGGTGACCAGTGGTGGTCGCTGGATTGATGTCTTCAGTCCCCAAGGGGGCAAGGGCAAGGCCATCCGCTACCTGCAAGACTATCTGCAGACGGATGCCAGCCAGACCATGGCCTTCGGTGATAGCCTCAATGACCAGACCATGATGGAAGTGGTCGATTATAGCCTAGCCATGGGCAACGCCGATCCAGATTTATTGGCTATCTGCCGTTATCAAATTGGCGATAATGAATCGCAAGCAGTGATTGATATCCTGGAAGCCCTAGTGGCCGACCCAAGTGCGGCCTTCCTGGCCCAATATCGTCGCTAAGTAAAGGAGCAAGACCGTGTCCAAAAAGCCAAGCAAAAGAAAGCAAAAAGCCCACAAGGAGCAAGCCCAAGATGACTTGGTGCAGGTTGACGCCTTTATGATTCCGGCGCCCTTTGCCGCCATGTATCAAGTCCTACGGGAAGCCGTGGCCGAGGATTTGTTGGCTCTCTTGAGCCAGGAATTCGCCCGGGTGGCTCGGGTCTCGGACAATGAGGAAGAAGGAGAGGCAGTGGTCGCCTATGATGCGGCCGACGTCGAACAGCTGCGGATTTACCTTAATCCTAGCAATATTTCTCAGGCCCAGAAGGCGCGGGACAAGCATCAACTGGATAAATTTGTGGACCACCTCCGCCAGACGGAGGGGTAATATAGAAAGGGTGGGAAAAGTATTTCCCACCCTTTTTATCTGTGTCCAAAGGCGTGTGAGCCAAGCCCCACTTAACCCAAAAGGCGGGGCTTGAGGTGGGACCGGCTGCAGCCAGCCCTTGGCTGTCTTCCGCCTTGTGTCGCTATCGAAGGGCTAAGTCACTGCCTTCCCAGCCCTTCAGATACGCGCCACATCCTGGACACCACAAGCACCGCTTTTGGCCGTGGGGCTAGGCCCACACTGGACTGTCAAAAGCATAAAGAAGGTTGATGAAAGCATTTTCTGGATGTATAATGAGTGTGTAGATAGGATTTGGATGACGATGTCTTCGAGAAGGGAGGGTTAGGATAATGTCGTCATCAAGCATGCAACTATATGAAGGAGCAATGCAATATGAAACGTTTTATTTTGACCCCACTCACTTTCTTGTTTCTACTGCTCTTTTGTCTTTCGACTTCAAACGTTCAAGCCAACCAATCAGTAGGTGATGACCTATGTTGCTGTCCTAAGAAGCCACATGAATCTTGGTGTGAAGAATATGCTGTAGAGTGGTACAAGGGAGCAAATCCAAATGGTGTTCGGCCGATTGAAGAAGATTTGACAGCCTATATTCCTGATAAGAAGGACAAAAAACGAGACGCATTTCCAACCTCTATTGTGGTAGAAGAGATTCGATTCTTTAGTTCTCAGCCACCTCAAACCATTTACTATAATAAAAATCACTACTATGGTTATATCCCTTTGGTTAAAATATGGCAACTGGGCCCAATTTACTACGCTCTATATAAGGGGGCGGTTATTTTACAAGGTCCAGGAGCAAACAATTGAGTTAGAAAATGAGATTTCGCCTTTTATGCAAAGCACCCCATAAGTTGGACTTTTAATGTCTAACTTATGGGGTGCTTTTCAAGAGGCAAGGCACAAGACAGCCACAGGCTGGCTGAAGCCGGTCCCACCACTAGCCCCGTCTTTTGGCTCGAGTGGGACTGGTCTTACACGGTTTAGGGCATAGAAAAAAGGTGGGGAAACTCCCACCCTTTACTTATCTTATAATCCTTGTCGCTCCTGACTAGCACGAATAGCATGGCCGTAGATGCGGCCTAGTTCTTGACCGATGACCGCTAGGTCACGTTGGACTGCCACGGGATAGGCTGCCTGGGTCAAGTCAGGTAGCTCTTGGGCTTGGCTAGCCCGAATCAGACGCTCGAAGTCATCGACATCCTTAGCCTTGTAGACGTTGACCTGGTCGGTTAGCCAGTCATCGAAGACCGGAATGTCCCGAACGATGAATTTGGCATGGGCGGCACAGGCCTCGACGGCCGGAATGCCCTCGGTTTCTTCCAAGGTAGGGAAGAGGTAGAGGTCGCTTCCCTGCATGGCTTGAATAATCTGCTGATTGTCAACATAGCCGGCAAAGGCCAGGTTGGCCGGTGGATTGGAGACGGCAGCCCGAATAGCGGACGGCACTAGGTTCAAATCCGTATAGCCAAACCAGATGAAGCGGATATGGGGCAGGCGCTTAGCCAACTCCACAAAATCTAGAATGCCCTTGCGCTCTAGGTAGAGGCCAATCCCTATGCAGACGAAGTCTTGCTCGGTCAGTCCGTAACGCGCCCGGAAGAGCTCCCGCGCCTGAGGCTGAGGGGCAAATTTTTCTAGTTCAATACCGTTAGATAGGACGAAGATTTCCCGCCCCATATTGTAAGAATCGAGTAGACGCTTGGAGTAGGGCGTAGGTGTAATGAGGACATCGCCCTGCTGATAGCAAGTCATGAGCCAACGCTTGAAGATAGGCGCTAGCTGATTAGAGAAGCGGAAGGAATTACGGAAGTCTTCCATGGTCGAGTGGGCATGGTAGACGACCGGAATGCCCTGCTTGCGACATTTGCGGGCGAAGAGCATGGATTGGGGGAAGTAGGTATTGATATGTAATAAATCGAAGGAGTCCTTGGGATCGGTGGTGTAGTCAATCCCGGCATGTTCCAAGGCCTTCATTTGATGTTTAATTGATTTACCAAGGCCAGATTTGGCGATCTTGTCGAGATGTTGACTGTAGAGTAGGACTTTCACCCCGAAACCTCCTTTAAAATGCGATTGCTTTCCTTAAGTGTATAGTAATAGAAGCTAGAGTGCAAGTTTGGCCGAGAGAATCCTAGGGGCATTTGAAAAAAATAAACCATAAATAACGCTTTCATCATCAAAATATCTTGCACTATGGGCTTGAAGGTGTATACTTATTATTATAATTCTATTAATAGGAGTGAGAAAAATGAAAAAATCGTTAAAATTCTTGGCACTAGCCTTCGTTGCATTCTTGATGGTAGCGTGTGGCGCCAAGAAGCAAGACACTCAACCCCTATTGATCGGGATGGAAGCGGGCTATCCGCCTTATAACTGGACACAGTCCACCAACGCTAACGGTGCTGTACCTATTAAGGACTCCAAGGAATTCGCCAATGGTTACGACGTGCAAATCGCGCGTAAGATTGGGGAAAAATTAGGCCGCGAAGTCCAAGTGGTCAAGACGGAGTGGGATGGACTTTTACCAGCTGTCCAATCGGACAAGATAGATATGATTATTGCCGGCATGTCGCCAACTGCGGAACGTGCTAAGGAGATTGACTTCTCCGAGTCTTATTATGACTCACGTTTCGTCATGGTGGTCCGCAAGGATTCACCTTATGCCCAAGCCAAGACGCTAGAGGACTTTGCGGGTGCTAAGGTGTCAGGTCAACAAGGGACCCTGCACTATGACTTGTTGAAACAACTCAAGGACGCTCAGGTTGAGCAGGCACAGGATTCTTTCCCTGTCTTGCGAGTGGCCTTAGAAGCGGGCAAGTTAGATGCCTACATCTCAGAATATCCAGAAGCTGTCTCTGCGGCAGCCGCTAACCCTCTATTCACCTACGTAGAACTTAATCCAAGCTTCCAAGTGGCGCCAGAAGACCGCAAGGTCTCTATCGGGGTCAAGAAGGGAAGCCCACTTATGAGCCAAATTAATGAGGCCATTGCGGAAATTACAGATCAGCAACGCAAGGACTTCATGGACCAGGCCATTAAGAACCAGCCAGCGGCTGACGGTCAAGAAGAAACCAGCACTGAGGCAGCGGCCACAGAAGATTATAACTTCTTTGCTCGTACTTGGGAGATTGCCACTCAGAACTGGCGTCAATACTTGGCCGGGACCGGCATGACCCTCTGGGTATCCTTAACCGGTACCTTAATCGGTCTCCTGATTGGTTTGGCCGTCGGGATTATCCGGACCATTCCCAAGTCTAAGAGCCAAATCCATAATGGCGTCTTGAAAGTCGCTAACCTATTGCTCAATGCCTATATTGCCATCTTCCGTGGGACACCGATGATCGTTCAAGCCATGATCTTCTACTACGGGACCGACCTACTCTGGGGCTGGAAATTAACCCCTATGTCGGCGGCCTTCCTGGTTGTCTCCATTAACACCGGGGCCTACATTGCCGAAGTCGTTCGGGGTGGGATTTACGCCATCGACAAGGGCCAATTTGAAGCGGCTCGTGCTATTGGGATGAACCACTGGCAAACTATGAAAGAAGTGGTTATGCCACAAGTCTTCCGGACCATTCTGCCATCTGTCGGGAATGAATTTGTCATCAACGTTAAGGATACATCCGTCCTCAACGTGATCTCGGTCAGCGAATTGTACTTCACGACCAAGACCATTGCCGGCAATAACTTCCGTTACTTCGAGACCTTCTTCGTAACGGCCGTTATCTACTTCATCTTAACCTTTACCATTACATCACTCTTGCGCGCGATTGAAAAACGCATTGACGGGCGCCCAAGTGATCAACTGGCTGCCGGTAACCAACAACAAGTGGCAGTGCTCAAAGAGGAGGCCTAATCATGGCGATTGTAGAAATTCAACACTTAAGCAAAACCTTTGGCGACCGTACGGTCCTCAAGGACATTGATTTTTCCGTTGAAGCAGGGGAAGTCGTGACCATTATCGGCTCTTCAGGTTCAGGTAAATCCACCCTCTTGCGTTGTATTAACCTCTTAGAGGAACCAAGCGGTGGGGAAATCATCTACCGGGGCGAGAATATCTTAGACGTTAAGCATGACGTCAACAAGTACCGGACCCATATCGGTATGGTCTTCCAATCCTTCAACCTCTTCAACAATATGGATGTCTTGGCTAACTGTACTGTCGGCCCTATCAAGGTCCTAGGTAAGGACAAGGCTGAGACCGAAGCTTTAGCTACTAAGTTCTTGGAACAAGTAGGTATGGGAGATTATGTCCATGCCCGTCCTAGCCAATTATCTGGGGGGCAGAAGCAACGGGTAGCCATTGCTCGGGCCTTGACCATGCAGCCAGACGTTATTCTCTTCGATGAACCAACTTCTGCACTTGACCCTGAGATGGTCGGCGAAGTCTTGAAGGTTATGAAGGAATTGGCTCATACTGGTTTGACTATGATTATTGTCACCCACGAAATGGAGTTCGCTCGTGAGGTTTCCGACCGCGTGGTCTTCATGGACCAAGGGGTCATCGCCGAACAAGGCGCGCCGGAGCAACTCTTCGTCAACCCACAAGAAGAACGGACCCAACAATTCTTGGAACGTTACTTACGCAGTTAATCAGTTACAGGCGACTGGAATTCCAGTCGCCTTTTTGTTTGGCTTCAGCTTGGCTAGGTGGGCTCCAACTTAGTCCTCAGTGCGGGACCGGCTCCAGCCAGCCTGCGGCTGTCTTCCGCCTTGCCGATCTATGGTCCCCTAGGTCGCTAAAGCTCCCAGGGGAACTCATACGCTCGACATCCTTTTGGCACTGAGTGGGCCCACCCAGCCTGACAAAGCTCAATGGATCATCTGCTGAGTAGAGCATGCTATCAGATTTTAGCAGAAGATGGCAAAAAGTTGATGGATAAGACCGCAAGATTGCGCATGTTTTCAGCAAGAATATGCAAAGACAGTCAGCCTAAAAAGGAGTATAATAGAAAGTCAACCAAGATAATGAGCCTAGTCTTGGTGGTAAAAATAGATAGGAGGATGGAATATGAAAAATTACTGGAAAAAGTTCTGGCTAGTCTTAGCCCTCTTAGTCCTAGTCATGGGCCCCTTGGCTAGCCTAGCTCAGGCAGCCGGTAGCCAAACGGTCAAGGGCCAAGGCCAGGGCAAACATGGGACCGTCGAGGTGGAAGTGACCTTCCAAGACGACCGGATTGCAGACATTAAGGTGCTCCAGTCCGATGAGAATGAAGTCCTAGCCACACCCGTCTACAAGCAACTTAAGGATAAGATTATTGGCAACAACAAGGCCGATGTCGATGTAGTGTCTGGCTCCACAGCCACCAGCCAAGGTTATCTGGAAGCCGTCCAAGATGCCGTCAAGAAATCAGGCCTGACCCTAGCAGAGGTAAGCTCTACTACTTCAACCCAAGAGCAGCTAGACAGCGAACAATCCTATGATGTGGTCGTTGTCGGAGCAGGGGGCGCAGGCTTTAGTGCGGCCATCGAAGCAGCCCAAGCCGGTAAATCCGTGGTGATCATCGAGAAGATGCCAGCTGTCGGCGGGAATACCCTCATTAGTGGGGGCGAAATGAATGCGCCAGGTAACTGGGTTCAGAAGAAACTAGGCATTGAAGGCGACAGCGTAGAAACCTACTACCAAGACACCATGAAGGGTGGCGACAACCTGGGCAATCCTGAGATGGTTCGCTATCTAGCAGAACATGCCCTAGAGTCAGCCGAATGGCTACGTGACGTGGTCGGCGTCAAATTCCTAGAAGACAAGCTCTTCCAATTTGGCGGGCACTCCTACAAGCGGGCCCTGATTCCAGAAGGCCACACAGGCCAGGAATTGGTGACCAAGCTCAATGCCAAGGCAGAAGAGCTAGGTGTTAAGATTCTGGTCAATACCAAGGCTACTGAACTCATCCAAGATGACAGCAAGCGTGTCGTAGGCGTCAAGGCCGACCACCAAGGTCAGGTCGTAACCTTCCATGCCAAGAATGGGGTTGTGCTGACGACGGGGGGCTTTGGCTCTAACGTTGACATGCGTAAGCAGTACAATCCTGAGATGGACGAGCGCTACCTATCAACCGATAGCGTGGGTTCTACCGGGGACGGCATTGTCATGGCCCAAGCCATTGGCGCAGCGGTCACCAACATGTCTTCCATCCAAACCTATCCGGTCTCTAACCCTGAGACAGGGGAAATTTCCCTCTTAGCCGATACCCGTTTCGATGGGGCAGTCCTGATTAACCAAGAGGGCCAACGTTTTGTTGAAGAATTAGACCGGCGGGATGTGATTTCTAAGGCTATTCTGGCTCAACCAGGGGGCTATGCTTATCAACTCTGGAACCAGAAGACGGACGATATCTCCCACTCTAAGGAGCACCACCAGGCTGAGTATCAAGAACTCAAGAAACAAGGCCTACTAGTTGAAGCGGACACCCTTGAAGAAGTGGCGGCTCACTTCGACATTGATCCAGCTAAGCTTAAGGAAACAGTAGCTAAGGTTAACCAATATGCCAAGGACAAGAAAGACCCCGACTTCAATCACCGGGCTGGCTTGGCATCCTTGGAAGAAGGCCCTTATATCCTAGAAAAAGTTCGACCAAGTGTCCACCACACCATGGGCGGTTTGGTGACCGACAAGGATACGCGGGTCCTAGATGAAGCCGGCAACCCAATTGAAGGCCTCTATGCCGCCGGCGAATTAACCGGTATGATTCATGGTTCTAACCGCCTAGGCGGGAATGCCATCGCTGATATCATCACCTTCGGGCGCGTTGCCGGGAAGATGGTAAGTAAATAAGTTTTGTCGAGGCAGGGGTGAATCCCTGCCTCTATTCTTGTATTAAGACCACCACCAGCGTTTAATAGAACCATGAACTGGTCCCAATCCCCACAAGCTAGGTAAAAAGTCAGCGCCAGTCCATGGATAAGAAGAACGATGGACTGGCTCGCCGAAAAAGGCGGCATATGGCTTCCTAAACTAGCCCGCAAGGAGGCGGCAAGCCTTTGCCTGACTGGTATTTCGTGGTATGATAGGAAGGAAGAGCAAAGGAGACTGAAGATGGACGCAAAACAAGTATTTAAGAAGAATCAAGTACACCAAGGCCAGGTAGTCGACTTGACCCATGAAGGCCAGGGTGTCGTCAAAATCGAGGGCTATCCCTTCTTTGTGGAGGGCGTTATTCCGGGCGAGCAGGTGGCCATTAAGGTCCTCAAGGTCGGCAAGTCCTTCGGATTTGCGCGCCTAGAAGAGGTTCTAACGCCCAGTCCGGATCGAGTGGAGATTACCGACCCTATCGGCCGTCAGATTGGCACCATGACCTTGCAACATATGGCTTATCCTGCCCAGCTCAAGGCTAAGCAGGCCCTAGTCAAGCAGGTCTTCAGTCGCCTAGGGAAATTCCCGGAAAGTCTGGAAGTCCGGCCAACTTATGGCATGGACCATCCTTGGCAATATCGTAATAAGGCGCAAATCCCGGTGCGGACTGTCAAAGGCCAGCTAGAGACTGGCTTCTTCCGCAAGAATAGCCATCAGCTAGTGCCCGTAGAGAATTTCCATATTCAAGATCCGGCCATCGACCAAGCCATTTTAGTGACGCGGGACATTCTGCGCCAGCTAGGCTACTCGGCTTACGACGAGGAAAGTCGCAAGGGCCAAATCCGACATATCATCGTCAAGCGTGGTCACTATAGCGGCCAAGTCATGTTAATCCTGGTCGTCAACGGCAAAGGCCTGCCAGCTGAGGATAAGTTGATTAAGGCACTCACAAAGGCCATTCCTAACCTAGTTAGCCTGGTCCTCAATAGTCATACGCAGGCCAATAATGTCATTATGGGACCAACCAATCGCCTCTTGTGGGGCCAGCCAGTTTATCAGGACCAGATGTTGGGGCTGGATTTCTCCATCTCCCCACATTCCTTCTATCAGGTCAACACTCCTCAGGCCGAGGCCCTCTATCGTTATGCCCTTGAGGCAGCTGATTTATCTGGCAGTGAAACCGTCCTGGACGCCTATTGCGGGATTGGCACCATCTCCCTGGCCCTAGCCCGCCAAGCCGGTCAGGTCTATGCCATGGAAATCGTGCCTGAAGCTATTGATATGGCGCGGGCCAATGCCGAGGCCAACGGCCTAAGTAATGTCACCTTCCAAGCCGGCAAGGCCGAAGAAGTGCTGCCAGCTTGGCAGGCAGAAGGCATTCATTTTGATGTAGCGGTGGTCGACCCACCACGCAAGGGCCTAGACCCTGAATTCGTTAAGACCCTGATTGAACTGGCGCCAGACAAGATCGTCTACGTGTCCTGTAACCCAGCCACCTGCGCCCGTGACTGCCAACTCTTGGCCCAGGCAGGCTATGAGCTGCAGTGGGTGCAGCCGGTTGACTTATTCCCGAAGACTGCACATATCGAGGTTGTAGGACTGCTGGAGAGAAAGGGATAAAGCCCGCCGTTTCAAAGGATAAGGATATTACAATAATATATGGTCAACATCAAGGGGCTGAAACAGCTCGCATAAAAAATGGTATTTTTAGAAAAATTTTTAATGAGAATACAACACGATGGAAAACAATCAAAAATCTAATTGAAACAAATCCAGCTCGGTTTAAGAAATTAAAATTAAAGCTAGAAACTCATCAGAACTGGATTTTTTAGTCTTTTTGATTAATAGGAGAAAATAATGATTGATACAATAGGTAAGTTTTTTGGTTCTTTTTTTAGAACTGAGAGAAATAATGATTATAAAAGTAAATATAATAGGTATATGGAGAAACTAAACAATAGTGAGAATACTAACGAAAAGGTAAAAATTGTAAAAAATATTTTATCGGTGATAATTGATTATCTAAATTTTGATGAAGCAATTCAATCTATTGAAACAGTTCATGAAGCTCAAGATAATTCAAGTATTGAGGGAGTCTATAATTTTCTTGCTTACGAAACAGATTTGCATATTGATGAAGTTATTTGTGAAAAAGTACATCCAGATGACATGAAATACTATGAAAATAAGAAAATACGTAAGGAAGGCCCAATTAGCATAAAAGTAAATGAGTTACCAATTTTATTAAACCCATGGAATTCAGATAGGATAATTAGAAATCTTGATGGTATTAACGACCAAAATGTTTTTGATGGAAATAAGCATAGTTTCAATATCGATAATCATTATTTGCATCCAATGGATATTGTTATTTGTAATGGGGGGAATCATTCGCAGTTTTCAGCAAGGATGAAACATCAAGGACATACCCTTATTAAAAGTATACGAGACTATTCGGTATTATATAACCATATTTACTTTGATGGTCAAGAATTTAAAAGAAAGTCAGATGAAACAGTTATTGATTTGCAATATGATACAAAGCTTGTATTCTACTCAGGAGTTATTTTTGAATACGGAAGGCATTTACTTGAAGCAGATTATCATAGATTCGAATGAGCTGTTGAACATTCTCGTATAAAGGCAGTAAAGTCTGTAAAATTGTTACATATACGCTATTTCTAACTAAGAGAAATCTACGTTAAATTTTATATCATGTTTTAAGTGTTTCAGAGTGTCCTTATAAATCCTAGCCCTTGATAATCCATTTCAGAGTATCGGACTGTCCTATCAAGACACGTTGAGACGGTGGTCTTAATGTCAAGGAAAGATACATAAGAGTCTCGATAGCCCTTGAAATAAGTCACTTTCCGGCTCTCGACCGCTTCAAGGAAGCTCACATGGACAAATGCTCGGCGGCAACTTATCCAAGCAAATTTATGGCAAAAATGTGATAGGGACGGGCTGCCGGTTTAGATGCCAGGGGTTGAGTTGCCACTTTAGATGATGGGTAGGTCAAGGCTGCGGATTAGATGTCAATGGTCGGAAGGGCTTGAAAATAAAGACTTTATGAAGAAAAGCGAAAGGAGTTGTTAAAGAATGGATGTAAAACAGAAAAAGATATTCTTTCCTATGCACTGCATGAAAGCACGGAAAGTGAATTGAATGAAGCTCTCGCTCAAGATGCCGATGAGGTGTTTTATCCGAAGAAAAGCCAGATTCTCGGCATGGGTGAACCGCAGCGGTATGTCTATCTGATTATAAAGGGCCTTGCCAGAAGCTACTATATCGACGAGAACGGAAATGACATCACAAAGCTTTTCATGTAGGAAAATGAGTTCATGCTTGGAGAGGCGCTTTTCATGGAAAAAAGAGTTGAGGTGTTTGAGACTGTTGAGGATGTTTTAGGTTTGAGTTTTCGTTCGGACAAGCTGAAGGCCATCTTGCTTTCAAGCCCGGAAACCATGAGAGGGTATATTGCGCTGCTGGAGCAGACAATCATCTTCAAGATGAATCGGGAGTATAACTTTCAATGCCTCAATGCCACAGAGAAGTATCTTGCCTTTCGTAAGACCTATCCCGGCATTGAAGACAGGCTTCCGCAAAACCTTATTGCCTCCTATCTAGGTATCGCAAGGGAGTCCATGAGTCGCATTCGAAAAAATTTTTCTGAGAATTAACAAATGTCAATGAGAAAAACCTCCGATTTCAGTAAGATAGGATTATCAGAGATGATAAAAACTGAAACGGAGGTTTTATATATTATGGCGACATATGAGAATCAGAAGGCATGGAGAGATATTCAGGAATTTCTGCCCGCTCAGCTGAAAAAATGAGATGACATTACAAAAAAGAGAGCAAGACACCCTATAGGCAAATTCCCAAGGGCGACTTGCTCTTTAATTCTATAATATCGATGCTGATGCCGGATTTGAACGGCTCTTTGTCAACTGTAGTGGGGTGAAGAAAAGCTAAGATCTAGAAAGGACAAATTTCGTCCTTTCTTTTTTGATATTCAGAGCGATAAAAATCCGTTTTTTGAAGTTTTCAAAGTTCCGAAAACCAAAGGCATTTCGTTTGATGAGGTTAATGAGATTATTAGTCGCTTCCAATTTGGCGTTAGAATAGGCTAGTTGAAGGGCGTTGACAATTTTCTCTTTGTCCTTTAGAAAGGTTTTAAAGATAGTCTGAAAAAGGGGATGAACCTGCTTTAGATTGTCCTCAATGAGTCCGAAAAATTTATCAGCTTCTTTACTCTGAAAGTGAAGAAGCAAAATCTGATAGAGATGATAGTGTTGTTTCAAGTCTTCTGAATAGCTCAAAAGCTTGTCTAGAATCTTTTTATTGGTCAAGTGCATGCGAAAAGTAGGGCGATAAAAACGCTTATCGCTGAGTTTATGACTATCCCATTGAGCTTAAAGAGTTTTATGGTCGAAAAATTTATGAAGGTGTTTTAGGAGAGATTGTAAATATACCTGATAATTGGGGAAAATTTATTAAGCCTAAAGCTGGTTCAAAAGTCTTTAATGGAAGAGTTGTTAATGGAACCCGTGATTTGATAGGTAATGGTTTACCTTTTGACTATCCTATATGGATTAGTGAGGTTGTAAAATTCATAGCTGAATGGCGTTGTTTTGTTTTAGATGGTCGACCTTATACAGGTGATTATCATGCACAATTTGATTCTAGTGTAATTGATGAAGCCATATATTGAATGGGTACCGTAGATGTCGAAGGCGCCTTTTAGGAAGGAGCTGTAGGCTGCTTTAGCATTTTCTGTTCTGAGGAAGTGCTTATGAAGTTTTGGTCAAGCAGATTAGGGGCTAGACCTAGTAGGAGGGGAATCAGGAAGAGTAGGTGCATGAAGGGTGAGTATACCTGGTGGCTGAAGTATTCATAGCCCCTTCCTATTACTAAGGCGCAAGTAGTAGCGACTTTATAGAAGAGGATGTCTTTCTTGTTTTGATTGGTTTTTGTGTAGTGCGGATATGCTGAATAGAAGGCCTAAGCCTGAATAACAGAACCAAAGCCAGTTCCAATAAAACCCTTTCTATGGTAGAATAAGAGACGGAAACTACGACACACACATAAGGAGTTTGACATGTCTAAGAAAGCTGTCCTCATGATGACCTTTGGGTCACCAGAAGCGATTAGCTATGAAGCAGTCGCTGAATTTTTCACCAATATTCGCCGGGGTGTTCGTCCAGAAGAAGATGAAATCAAAACCCTATATGATAATTATGTTCGGATTGGTGGCACGCCTCTCCAAGCCATTACCAGGGAAGAAGTGAGGCTAGTAGCTGAGGCCCTAGAAGGTCAAGCGAAGGTTTATTTTGCTAATAAATTTTCGCGTCCCTTCATCCCCGATGTTATTGCTCAGATGGAGGCAGATGGGATTGAAGACTGCCTCTGTTTAATCTTGGAACCTCATTTTTCCTATTACTCCGTAATGGGCTATGAGAAATTCCTAGAGAGCCAGACCATCCGTTTTCAAGTCATTAAAGACTGGTATCGCGAGCCAGCCCTTATCAATTATTGGGTAGAGGAGATTCGAAAAATTATCCAAGAAATTGGTAGTCAGACTTATCGGGTCGTTTTCTCGGCTCATAGCGTACCTGTCTTGGCCTTAGAGTTTGGCGATCCTTATATCGACCAAATCTACGACAATAGCCGCTTGATTGCTGAAGGTCTCGGTCTTGCTCCAGACCAGTATACTAACACTTGGCAGAGCGAGAGCGATATTGGGATGCCATGGATTAAGCCAGATGTCTTGGAGTATTTGCGGGAGCAAAGCCAGCATCCCGACCATTATATCTTTGTGCCTATTGCTTTTATTAGTGAGCATATCGAGGTGCTTTTTGACAATGATGTGGAGTGTCAAGAACTCTGCCATGAATTAGGGGTGGGCTATAAGCGTCCTCCTATGCCCAATACGGATCCACGTCTGATTGAGGCCTTACTGTCAACGATTGCCAAGCATCTCCACGGGGACTACAAAATCCATCAAGCTGATGAGACTACTTTTGATGAGATGGCGGCGCCTAGAGACAGCGATGCGATTCTAAAAGAAGACCAAGACATCCAGATGCCTGATTTTGTTAAGAAGCTCATTGCCAAAAAGGGACGAGAAAATGTCAAAATGCCATATCTAGTCAAGAAAATGCTGGAGAAGAAATTCGGCAAGAAGTACGATTAAACAGCAAAAAAAGCCTCCTTAGCTGGATAAAAATCTAACTAAGGGGCTTTTTTAATGGTCTGTAACTTTTTTCAATCCCCACACCCCATAAATTCTGATCCTTTTTTCTAGGGTGGCCTGGCTAACTGCACTGTATAATCAAGCTATCAATGAGAAGGAGGCAGTTAGATGCAGACATATTTTGGAGACGTATCACTTTGTTATACCTATTCTTTGGCCATGGCATTGGAGGCCTATGGTTATGACCTGAGAGCGGAATATCTTGAGGCCCTTATGTTGATGGGGAATGGGGCTTCCATTGTCAAAGAAGATGAAGAGCACCCATTAGTATTCTTCGATAATGGCATGCCGGACCTTTCGATCTCTCATGTCTTAGAAGTTCTAGGTTTTGACTATGAAGAATATTATCTAAGAGAGGGGCAAGCAGTTGATTTGGATTTAATCAGAAGGAAATTGAAAGCTCTTCTAGCTAATGGGCCGGTAGTGTTGGGGCCACTCGATATGGGGCATCTGACCTATAATCCTAACCACACTCACTTATACGGAGTGGATCACTTTGTCTCAGTTTATGATTTAGATGATGATTATCTCTACTTGCATGATCCAGCAGGTTTTGCCTGTATGAAGATTCAGTTCGAAGACTTTCTGCCAGCATGGCAAGCCCAGGCAATCGACTACAAGCGGGGCGCCTATTCTATGTGGGGCAATTTCAAGCGAGTCGCTAATCCAGACGCGAGCGCAATCTATCTGGCTACCTCGCAAATAATGGCCCAAAGATACATGCAAGGGCAAGAAGGCGTCCTTCCACTCTACGCGGCGGCAGTAGCAAAATATGGCTTGAACGATGAGCAAAAGCAACTGCATCAGTATTTCAGCTTTAAACTGGCAGCTGTTAGAAATCTCTACCTGAGTAGATTTCTAGCAGAGCATGATAGTCTGCGTTCAAAAATTAAAGAAGACTTAGCCTCTTTATTCGGACAAGCCCACCTGTCTTGCCTAAAGGAAGATTACGAAGACTTGTCCCGCCTCTTGTTGGAGATAGCGGAATTAGATGACCGATTTAGAGCTTTATGCCTAGAAGCTAGAGATAGTTAAGTCTTAACCTCATATCCAAAACAAACCGGAGGCGCCTTTACAGGCAGCCCTCCGGTTATTTCATTTTCTATTTTGCCATCCCTGCCCTTACGATTCTAAAAATATCAGTGTTGACGCACATTGTAAAATAACATATAATAAGTACACTTAATAAAAAGAGGTGAAAACAATGGAATTTAGTTTCAGTTTGAAAATTAAAGCAACAAAAGAAGCTGTTTGGGAGTATTATGCCAATATTGAAAAATGGTATGCCTGGGAAGAGGATTTAAAAAATATTACATTAAACGATGATTTTAAGACTGGGTCCCATGGGACGATGGAGCTTGAAGGTATGCCTCCTATGGATTATCAGCTTACCCTGGTAACAGCCTTCGAAGAATTTTGGGATAAAACAGCCACTCCTTTTGGTGACATCCTTTTTGGACACCAAATAATGGAGAACAATGATGGAAGTGTAACGGTCAAACATTCTGTATCCTTAGATAGTGAGGATAAGCAATATTTAGAATTTTTACGCCAGGTGTTCTCAGATGTCCCTAACTCTATATTTATTCTGAAAGAGCTTTTGGAAAGATAGGGGGGATTGCTGTTTGTTTACATCGAAATATAAAAAAGATTCAGAACAATCAACAGGCTTGTTGTTTATGAGGGTGTACAATAAATGGCACTTCATGATAAAAAAAGAGTTAAAGAAAATGAATCTGACTCACCCTCAATTTGTTGTTATAGCCTCTCTTGCCTATCTAGCTCAAACTAATGACGAAGTGACTCAAGTCATGATTTCTAAACTTTCCGGGATAGACGTAATGACTGTTTCTCAAATATTGAGTTTATTAGAAAAACATGCATATATAGAGAGAAAAGAACACTCCAGAGATTCAAGAGCTAAGGCTGTTATTTTGAACAAAAAGGGAGAAGATATTTTACAAAAAGCGGTGCCCGTAATCGAGCAAATTGATGAGTTATTCTTTGGAAAACTAGTTGAGGATGGAGATCATTTCAAACACCTTCTTGCTAGGTTAAACGAAGAATAGTTTAAACGGAATCTTGGTTGCGCTTTGCAACCAAGATTTTTAATTTCTTACCGTGCTCGAGGATTTTTTGAAGGTACGAGAATGGTGATAACTAATTGCCTTATATTATAAACAAGCCCCATCAGCCGGATCAGAGAATCCAACTGATGGGGTGCTGTTGTTATAGTAACCAATTTCCTATTTTTCCATCTCCTTCCTCTGGCGGATTTCAAAGCCAAGTGCGACCAGCAAGAGTAGCAGGCCTACTGGCAGGTAGAAGCTTGGGTAGACTGAATGGGTGCCGTAGATGTCGAAGATGCCTTTTAGGAAGGAACCGAAGATGAGGGTGAGGACGCCCATCTTGTAGGCTGCCTTGGCATTTTCTGATTTGAGGAAGTACTTATGAAGTTTGTGGGCCAGCAGATTAGGGGCTAGCCCTAGTAGGAGGGGAATCAGGAAGAGTAGGTACATGAAGGGCGAGTAGACCTGGTGGCTGAAGCACTCATAGACCGTTCCGATTACCAAGGTGCTAATACTAGCGACTGTGTAGAAGAGGATGTCTTGCTTGTGGTGATTGGCTTTATAGGTAGACAATGTCACTCACCTCTCTTTTTTCAATATTGTGACCGTTGGTGGTTGGTTTGTTAATAATCTGACCATTGAAGTACATGGTAGAGGAGCCACCGCCATCTAGGTTATAGGCGGTTGTGACCTTGAGTTCCTTCATGAAGTCGGCTAATTCCTTAAGGGATAGGCCCTTGCTTTCATCTGTTCGTCCATCCGAGACGACCAAGACATAATGCTTGTCATCGATGATACCGATGGCTGTCCGTGGGTTGCTGGCCATGGCCTTGCCCACTTCGTCGGTACTATCGACAGCCACCTGGCTGTCCTCAATCAGGGCTGGCCCGAAGGATAGGACCTGAACTGCACCCTTATTAAGCAGTTCTTGGGCTGTAATATCACCTTCTCTGATAATCTCGAAGCTGCCATCTTGGTAGATGACTAAGTCCTCTTGATTAGGGTCCTGGCTATCGCTTCGTAAGAGCTGACCGTTGCGGATAACATAACCGGCATCTCTGGCCCCGTAGTAGTCCCCGTTGACCGCTAAGACGGCATTGACGCTCTGAGCGGTGGTCGAGGTCTTGGCCTTGACGTTGCGGCCGTAGGTCTCGTCTGCTAGGGCCGTCTTGATAGAGGCGTCGCCTTTGATGGTGACGGTGGCTACATGAATCTGAGTCGAATTGCGCTCGTAGGTATCGATGGCAATGGCCTTGGTGTCATCTTCATAGGCAGTGGCTGTATTTACCGTGGCAGTGCTTGTGCCACTAGAATTAGCGGACTGGTTGGTGGTTGTAGTTTCGTTGCTGAACTTGGTATAGCTCTTAGAGATGAAGAGGGTATCCAGGACGGCCAGGCCAGAGCTCCCGACTAGCAAGATACTATAGACCAGGGTTAAGGCTTTTCTGAGTGATTTTCCTTTTAGCTTATTTGACATAATGCACACCTTTCTTTCGCCCAAAAATCAGCTTCTTCTGGACTAACCAGTTGAAGAAAAACATGCCGATTTCTGTTAGGATTTTACCGATGAGGGGACCAATCCCAATGCCGTAGCTCAGTCCCATTAAGACCAGCGTGTTGAGGCCTAGGGATAAGCCGGCCAGTAGGGCGTAAGCACCTAGCTCCTTGAGGACGGGGTGGTCGCTGGCGAAGACTAGTTTCTTATTGATAAAGAAGTTGAAGCCGGCGCTGATTAGTCGCGCAATGACATTAGCGGTTACCAGGGGTAGGCCGGCAAAAACCTGCAAGGCGTAGAGGCTATAGTCTAGAAAAAAAGAGAGGAGGGAGGAGAGGCCAAAGCGCAGAATCTCCTTATAGATGCGGAAGGAATCTCGCAAGGGATTGAAGTGCGAGCCCTCGTTCTTGTTCTCGTAGATGGTTTTAATCTTGAGCTCGTAGAAGGGGCGTTTTTCCTTGGCCCATACCATGAGCACATTCATCTCGTATTCGAAGCGTGAGCCTGAGATTTCCAGCATCTTATCCAAGTGGATGCCAGAGAAACCGCGTAGGCCTGTCTGGGTATCGGAAAGCTTGCTGCCACTGGTTAGTTGGAAAATTTTCAGGGTAATCTTATTGCCAACCTTACTTCTCAGCGGCACCTCTTGGCCGTCAAAATTCCGGACGCCAAGTACTAGGCTATCTGAATCTAGAGCCGCGCGTCTGGCAATTCTTATAATATCCTCAGGACTATGTTGTCCGTCAGAGTCGGCCGTGACGACGGCCAGGTCTTGGCCTGGGTAGTTTTCCTTGATAAATTGGTAGGCTGTTTTCAGGGCGGCACCTTTGCCTTGATTTTCAGCATGTCTCAGCACTCGAGCTCCTGCTAATTGGTTGAAGATAGGGAGGTATTTCTCCCCACTGCCATCATCTACTACGATGACATCTAAGTCTTTGGCGACTAATTCTGCCGTTAGCTTTATTAGTCTTTCTTCTGGTTCATATGAAGGTATGACGACGATTGTTCTCATTGTTTTACACCGCTCACCTATAGGGGAGCTTTCTCCTTTCCTTAGTGCTAACTCTAATGTAAAGCATGAACCTAAAAGCTACTTAAAAGCAGTGGAAAAGAATGAAGAGACTATTTAAAATAGAGATGAGTAGACAAATGAGTTTAAAGATAAGCTAGAAAAATAAAAGGGGAATAGCATCAGATGAAAAACTGGGAAGACCACATTCCAAGCAATGTTCGAAACAAGTTGGATGCATTAGGTGATGAGGGACTACAATGGAAAAAGGACTTAAACACAGTTATTGATTGCATAGCAAAAGAGTGGAGCCTTTCTTTGGAGCAAATCCTCGAAGGAGGATCAGAGGCCTTTGTAGCAAAATGTGCCTTGAGAAATCAAGAAAAGGGGATTCTCAAATTATTTATGCCTCAATTGGAGGGGAATTCCGAGTTTGAGCAACAAGTAGAGGCCCTTAGAGTTGTAAATGGAGCGGGATATGTCAAGTTGCTCAAGCATGATGTCAAGAGGAAAGCAGTCTTACTAGAGTGTTTGGGTGAGCCTTTGAGTGAGTCTGACTATTCTATTAGAGAGCAAATGAAGATAATTTGCGGGCTACTTAAGAAAACCTGGATTCCCCTCGATGAAAAACAGGAGCTAAGACTGATGGGACAATTAATTGGGTGGTTTCAAGACTTTATCCTGTCCACTTGGGAAAAATTAGAGCAACCGTGCAGTAAAGAAATCATTGAACGGGCGCTCTTGTTTTTAGAATCAAGAAGAAAGTGCCTGTCTTCATATCAATCTGTGCTAGTCCATGGGGATCCACACGCTGACAATATACTGAAAGCACTAGATTCCAATGAGCTATCTTATAAATTGATAGATCCGGATGGAATCCTAGGAGAACCTGCCTACGACCTTGGAATCCTCGTGCGAGAATGGGTGGAGGAGTTAGTTGATGCTCCTTTGGAAAAAGCTATTGAGAGAGTTCTCTTGCTTCATAATGAAACTGGAGTTGAGAAGCAGAGCATCTGGGAATGGGCATTCATTCAATCTGTCTCAACAGGGTTGTTTTTAAAAGTAATTCAAGAACACGGCTTAGGTGATAGCCTCTTAAGAATTGCTCAGGAATGGTTGCGCTTTGAGCAGTTCCCAGTTCCAGTATAAATATTGAGCTAAAAGGAGCTTGTCACTCCTTTTCTTCTATTAAAGTGCTATAATAAAGTAAGAGCCACCTAGCTTACTGGATAGAAGCTAGATGGCAGTTAAGAAGATTTTGGAGGCACTTATTTATGGGATTTTTAGGCTATGACAAGAATGAAAAACTAGCATTTAACTTCAAGAAAGCCTGTGGCTTATGGTTAATGGCCGTCGCGTCGGTGATTGCAGTGGCAACCTTGATTGGCGGCAAGCAGATTATCAATATGCAGGTTTTCAGCATAGGCTACATTGTCAGCTTTTTTGCTATTAACCAGAACAAGCCCCTACTTAATAAATTATCAACTGGCAGTTCGAGTCCCTTCCAGAAGAAAGTAGCCCTCTATGCGGTCATTTTACTCTTTGTCTTAATGGCCATCTTAGGCGGGCCCTTCTTCGCGACGGAGAATTGGCGCCTTATCTGGCTGGGAGCCTTAATGGCGACCGCACTGCATTTCCTCCCCTTCTATTTCGTGCATGGTAAGTCCATGATTTATCTAGCCCTGGTGTGTGCGGTCAATATTGCGGTTGGCTATCTCTTCCCTAATATTTCCATGGCGGTCATTGCCTATGTAGATGCTGCCATCAAGTTCGCCTTTGGGGCCTATCTCTACTTTTTGTCGCGACCATCTCAACAAGCATAAATAGTTCATTTTACCTTTTAATTTGTCGTTAAAAGGTATATTTTATAAGCATTTGACTTGCAGAAGTCAAGCTCGTCATTTGATTAATTTTGTGAGGTGAATATGATGATTAAAAAGCTAGCGATCGTCAGCCTATCAGCTGGGGTATTGGGCGAAGATTTCATCAAGCATGAGCTAAAAATTGGCCTTAAAAGACTGACAGACCTTGGCCTAGAGGTGAGTTTTATGCCCAATGCGCTCAAGGGAATTGACTATTTGAAGCAGCACCCGGAAGCACGGGCGGCCGATTTGTTACAGGCTTTTAGAGATCCAGAGATTGACATGATCCTCTGTGCCATTGGTGGCGACGATACTTATCGACTCTTACCCTATTTATTTGAAAACGGAGAGTTGGCTAGTGCTGTGTGTCAAAAGGTCTTCCTCGGTTTCTCCGATACGACCCTCAATCACTTGATGTTGCATAAAGTCGGGCTTAAAACTTTCTATGGACAATCCTTCCTTGCGGATATTTGTGAGCTCGACCAGGACATGCTGCCTTATACGCGACAATACTTTGAGGAATTAATAAAGACGGGTACAATAAAAGAAATAAGACCGAGTGAGCTGTGGTATGAGAGCCGAACTGACTTCGGCGTCGACCAAATTGGTAAGCCGTTGAAGTCTCACTTGGACCACGGTTTTGACTTGCTTCAGGGGAATCCAGTTTTCTCAGGCGAGATTCTTGGAGGCTGCCTTGACTCACTCTATGACATCTTTAATGGGGAGCGCTATGCGGATATGCCCCTGCTCTGTAGTCGATATGCCTTGTTCCCTCAAAAAGAAGATTGGGTGGGGAAAATCCTCTTGCTGGAAACTAGTGAAGAAAAGATGCCACCTGAGAAATTCTATCAAGCACTCACTCTGTTGAAGGAGACAGGTATCTTCGATTCGATTTCCGGCCTGCTAGTAGGCAAGCCCATGGATGAGGTATATTCGGAAGAATACAAGCAGATCTTGGTTGACGTCATCGCCAATCCAAGCTTGCCTGTGGTCTTTAACCTCAACGTCGGCCATGCTCAACCCCGCTGCATCATTCCCTTTGGCCTGAAAGCGACCGTAGATGCGACCAATCAGGTCATTAGGTTTGAAGGATAATTGGAAAATTGAATAGGGCGACAGCCTTCAATGAAGAAGCTCTTGGAGCAAGCCCAATAGATGGCGCCACAACTTATTTTGACAAAAATATCAGCTAGAGGAGAGACCTCATGTTCAAAAACACCAAAACCATCATCCTATCCCTCGGCCTCGTCTTAGCTCTAACAGCCTGCAGTCCTAAGCCAAGTGGCCAAGAAGCAAGTCCTTCTCATCCTAGCTATTCTAACCTTAATAGTCCAAGTAGCCTAGAAGAAGTGAGAAGCCTCTTGTCTGCTCATTTGGACAAGGATAGCGTTGAGGAATTCCTCAAACTTGTTAAGGACTACAATGACATTGTGGGACCTAGTGGGCTCAAGGGGGACTTCACCGAATTTACCAAGACGGACTACGATGTGGCTAAGATTAACCCGCTCTGGCATGAGCAGAAGGGGGATTTTATCGGGACTAATTGTCGCATTAACAGCTATACCTTGCTCAAAAACACCATTGAGATCCCGTCAGTCAGCCAAGATGATGAGCTGCTCTTCATGGATAATGACGCCATTGATAAGGGGCATGTCATGGATGCCAAGGATAAGGCGGCCTTCAATATCCTCTTCTCCCGGGTTAAGACCGAGGCTACCCAGGACGTCAAGGTCCACGCCAAGCGTATGGCGCAATATCTGTCCCGGTTCAAGTTCAATGACAAGGTTAGAATGCTGTCAGTAGTCTTGTATGATAATCTGGATGGCGACAGTCTCTTCATCGGCCATGTCGGTGTCTTAGTCCCAGCCAAAGAGGGCTATCTCTTCCTAGAGAAACTGACCTTCGAAGAGCCTTATCAGGCCATTAAGTTTGCTAGTAAGGAAGAAGTTTATCAATATCTGGGGACTAAGTACTCTGACTATACAGGCCCTGGCTTGGCCAAGCCCTTTATTATGGATAATGATCAATGGGTGGAAGGGGCTCAATAGCTATTTTATTGCCATTACCACAAGGTTTAAGACTGAATTTTTGGGGTGCTCGATGGGATAAAAAATCCGAGAACTCAGACTGGATGAAGGTAATCAATTAGATAAGGCACTGATGAGGCCTTCTTATCCTTAGTTTAGCAGAAATGTCACCATCAAGAATGAAAGGAAAAATCAATGCAACAATTAGACCAAGTCTATGATCAACTTCCGATTATATCTTTTGAAAAGAGACAAGAACTACATGATTGGTTACTAGCCAATGAACAAACTTCGCCAGGTATTTGGATTCGGATTTTCAAGGCCAAGTCCAAGTTGCCATCGGTGACCTTCCATGAGGTCTTGGAAGAAGGGCTTTGCTTCGGGTGGAGTGAAAGTATGCGACGGTCCTATGATGATCTGTCCTACCTGCAGAAGTTTACACCTCGCAAGGGCAGGTCTACCCAGTCTGAGCGGAATTTAAGACTGGTTGACAAGCTAGCAGCCGAGAATCGTATGCGACCTTCGGGCTACTCGGCTTTAGGTTTAAAGCCAAAAAACTAGATTTACTTTGTCTGAAAGGAGCCACCTATATGGCCAAGGATCTGAGTCAATTATCCTTAGAAGAACTCTGGCGCTTGTTTCCTATCTTCCTAGTGGCACCTAAGGCTCAGTGGGAGACCAATTATCAAGAAATGGCAATACGACTAGAACAAATCCTAGGAGATTTGCCTCTAGTTCGTATCAGTCACATTGGTAGCACGGCCATCCCGGGCATCTGGGCCAAGGATATTGTTGATGTCTTGGTCGAGTTGGCACCCCAGGCGGATTTGCGCCTAGCCAGTGATCGTCTAGTCCAGTCTGGCTTTCTTAAAATGTCAGAGTCAGAGGGGCGGGTATCCTTGAATGCGGGTTACACCCCAGAAGGCTTCGCGGATAAGGTCTATCACATTCACCTGCGCTACCAAGGAGATCACGATGAACTCTACTTTAGGGACTATCTCAGGGAACATACCCAAGTAGCCAAGGACTATGAGGGGCTTAAGTTGTCTCTCTGGTCTCAGTATGAGCACAATCGTGATGCTTACACCGATGCCAAGACTGACTTCATCCAAACATGGACGCGCCAAGCCCGTCAGGACTATGGGGCGCGCTATGACTAGCGAGCAGTATTTTAGCAGGTCAAGATAATCATTTAGAGGCAGGGTTTAACCCTGTCTCTTTTGCTGGATTCACATAATATCTAACCCTCAAATAAATTTCACAAAGCATATTGTGAAACCCTATTCTCCTGTGATACAATAGGGTTTGGCTTTCTAGATATTTTGTTATTGGCACATTAAATAAGGGTGAAAAAAATGTGCTTGTGATTTTATCTAAAGCGCCGATCAAGAAGGGAAAATAGGAGGGAAGAAACGATTTATGTTCAAACGAGATCAACAAAATCGGTCCAAGGCTAAACGGCTTAGCCTAGCTCATCGTCTTGTACTCGTGACGCTCTTGCTGACAAGCATGCTGCCATCTCCAGCAGTCCTTGCGGAGGATAGTCCAGCAATTAATGAAGCGGTGACGAGTGTCGAGCGAGACAATCAAACATCGGAAGAATCAGCTCAGTCTGAATCTTCAGCTTTACCAAACACACCAACGGGTAACCTATTGGATGATGACGAAGACGACGGTAATCTTGCCAATGGCTTATCGAGCGAGTCGTCTGAGCGTTCAGAAGATTTACCACAGACGCTAGAACCTAAAATCGACTACGATATTAAGGAACGCGCGCACTACCAATATGTTGCCGATCCAGACATGGATGCGGGAGCAGAAGAAGTCGTTGAAGAGGCAGTCCATGCGGGTCGTAAGACCACCACGACCTATAAAAAGGTCACGACACCGGATGTCGACCTGGGTCCAGGTGTGGAGGAAGCCTTAAAATCAGATAAATATATGTACTCTGATGAGAAAATCTACTCAGTAGACTACTCTCAAAAGACACCAAGTGAACAGATTGTAATCGACAAACTATTCGTATCAGTGCCTGCCACTCAAAACTTAGGCCCAAGCACTGGTGTCAGAGAATTGGCGCAGTCCGATACAACCTTAATTAAGCCGACAGAAGGTACCTATAAGGGCTACACCCTAACGACTGACATGTTGGACCCAAATAATCCAGCCATTAGAACTATTAAGTATCGGACAAAAGTCTCGGGAACTGATAAATGGGAAGAAGTTGATTTCAGTCGTGACGAAGACCTATACAAGGTAATGTTGGAGAAAAGCTTCAAATATCTTATTGGGGTAACCAGTGGGGCACATGTTGAACGCCTCATTCCTCTAAGAGAGAATAACTTGGTAACGCGAGAGGATGCGGTTCGTCGCTACTTTGCTAAAAACACCATGTCAGATGCCCTCTATGCCGATGTCAAAGCCAACTATCAACGTTTGCAATTAGCTTCAGAGAAGTTGGAAGCTATGGGTAAAACCGATGCCTTACAAAAATGGATGGCTTCCTGGGGGGAGTTGTCCTACAAATTGCTCGGCCGACGTTATGACTACGTTAACGGCTATGATACTTTCAGCTTCCACTATCATGGGGAGGTTCCTCAAGAGACGCGTGAGGCATTCGAGTCACTGGTTAAGGATATTCCGTTCGAATATCGAAAGAATATGGTCTATACAGTTGTGACAGATCAACAATTACCAAGTGTACGTGAAGATGCTGTTGGTAGTGCATATCCTCCTACTGGTCACATCAATCTACGCTACATTACGACATTTAATGGGAAAGAATTGTCTCAACCAGAATGGTATATGTTGAAGACTCTCTTACATGAAATAGGTCATTTAGTTGATTATAATGCGGGGATATTCGGTTCCTCAGAATATGAAGATGTATGGGATTATGTTAATTCCCGCTACAACATCGTAGGCTTTAGTCATACCCAAGAATTTGAGGCTCTCTATAATGCCTATGTTAAGGACCAAAAGGCTTATCCGGATCACTATACTGAAAGTACTGTAGAAGCTTTTGCTGAATTTTTTGCGGTTTATGTAGCTAAGAAGGTATTTAATTGGGAGTACTCTCGATATAAAATTGTTGATGGTGAATTGGTCTTGGATCCAAAAGGCTTTAGCCCAATGGACAAGTTAGAACCTTATTTTGCTAATCTCTACCATCAATTGTTCGAGCCAGCTGTTCGTTCCAAGATTGTAGTAGACACTATCACTACTGAAGAGAAAGAACTTAAGCACGGCTTAATCAAGGTCGGGGTTCGTCCTGAGGAGGAATTCGAAGACCTAGATTACGAGACAGAAGAACGTTTGGATAACACCCTAGAACAAGGTCAACGTCAAGTCTTGCAAGCAGGTGTTAACGGCCAAGTCCGTAAGCTGACTACTTACAAACTTGTCAATACGGAGACAGGCGAGATGAGTAGCGAGGTGACCAGAACCGTTGTTAAGCCAATGGTTAAGGAAATCATTCTGGTAGGGACTAAGCCACCATTCTCAGAAGCCAAAGGCGACCAATTCAATAATGGGGCAGCAGCAGTAGCGTCTGAGTTGCCAGAATTGTCTATCCCGGAAGAATCTTCAAGCAGCCAAGCTTCCTCTGAATCCTCTTCGAGCGCATCGCAAGAGAAGCCGGCTGAAAAACCAGCTGAGAAGCCAGCTCAGAAACCAGCTAAAAAATCAGAATTTAGCAATGTCATCTCAAATGCAACCAACTGGTTGGTGACAGGTTTCTTCGCGGTAGTTTCTTGGGTGACTTCGGTCTTTAAGAAATTTTTCTAATCTAGTCCTTTACTCTCCCTACTTGGAGAGTCACCCTTAAATCGACTAGTCTTAGGACTTAGTTCTGTCATTGACAGGACTAGGTCCTTTTCTTATTGTGACGCGATTTCTGAGGGGTGGGGACATAAAATGTTCTAAAAAAATTCACATCTTATATTGTGGCTGCCTCAGTTCATGTGGTAAACTAGAAGTTGGGTCTTTAGATAGAATGTTATTTGCAGACTAAATTAGGATGCGATTTTATGTGCATGTGACATTTTATGTTAAGGATCCGATCAAAAACGGAAACAGGAGGGAACAATCGATACATGTTTATAACAAACAAGAAGGATCGATCGATGGCTAAGCGACTTGGCACCATACATCGACTTGTGATTGTAGCACTCTTGCTGGGTAGTGTGCTACCATCCCCGGCAGTGTTTGCGAATGAAGACCCAGCGGTTCTTCAGGCAGGTCATGAAGTTGCCAGTGTAGAGCACCGTCAAGAAGCACCTGTAGCTGATGAGGCAGCTACGCGTCTTGAATCCGGTAATCCGCTAGCAAGTCAGGTGCCTGCGATATCTGCACCAGCAGAATCATCACAAGCAGCGCCTTCAAGTGCAGCGCAGACTTCTCCTGCTGTGGGTAACCTAGCGGAAGAAGCAGCCGGCGACTATGGCGGGGGTAACCTTGCTGAAGACGACCAGCCAGCTGAGTCATCTGAACATACAGGACCTAATCTTAGGGCTCCCGACCCCAAAGTCGAGCATGAAATCACGGAGTCGGCCAGCATCGAATATATTGCTGACTCAGAGATGGATGCAGGCTTAGAGGATGTCGTTGAAAAGCCAGTTGATGGTGGCGTCACAACCACGACTACTTACAAGGTAGTAAAAGCACCGGCCGTTGATTTAGGGCCAGGCGTGGAAGACGCTTTGCGGTCAGACAAATATATGTACACTGATGAGAAACTTTATTCTGTGGACAGCTCTCAGGCGCTGCCAAGTGATAAGATTGTCATCAACAAACTCTTTGTACCAGTGCCAAGCACACAGCATCTTGATCAAGGCACCGGCGTGAGAGAGTTAGTACAGTCTGATGCAACCTTGCTTAAGCCAACAGATGGTGTCTACCAGGGTTATACACTAACGACTGAAATGTTAGACCCTAATAACCCTAATATTCGTAGCATCCGATACCAGGCGCGAGCAATGGGGACCAGCAATTGGGAAGATATTGACTTTAGCCGTGATGAAGACCTCTATAAGGTCATGTTAGAGAAAACCTTCGCTTACTTAATCGAAGTATCCAGTGGGCGTCATGTCGAACGCTTGATTCCTTTGGATAAGCAGAATTTGATTACGCAGAAGGATGCAGTTCGACGCTACCATGCTAAGAACACTATGACCGATGCGCTCTATGCGGACGTTAAGGCCAACTATCAGCGCTTAGAATTAGCGGCTGAGCATCTTAAGGCCTTAGGTAAGTTGGACGAGCGCCAACAAGGCATGATTGACTGGGCTAAGATTGCTTATACAGGTATGACTCAACGTTATAACTACCTCAACGGTAGTGACAACCTCAACGTACATTATGAGGGAGACATTCCTCAGAGTGTTCGGGATGAGTTTGAGGCAACCATTAAGAAAATTCCGTTTGAATATCGGAAGAACTTAGTCTACTTACGCGTGTCAGATAAGAAATTGCCAAGTGCGGCTAAGACCGATGATGCCATTGGTTTGGCTTACTATGCGACCGGCAATATTGATCTCTTGTACTACACGTCAAGTTATGGCTACCCAGTGGATCAACCAGCCACAGCCATGATTGCCACACTCTTGCATGAAATCGCCCATATCATCGACGCTAACGCCGGGATTTTCGGGGCGGTGGAATATGCTTATCCTGCGACTTACCGCGATTCTCGTAGTAATGTCCTAGGTTTTAGAAATACCCAGGAATTTGAAGGAGTCTTCAATTCAGCCTTCAAAGACAAGCCAGACTACAGCGAATACTACACCAAGAACATTGAGGAAGCCTTCGCTGAGTTCATGGGTCGCTATGCGGCTAAGAAGATATTTAATTGGGAATATCCTCGCTATAAGACCGTCAATGGCTCCCTAGTCTGGGATGCACAGGGCTTCACCCCAATGGATCAAGCGGAACCTTATTTCGCTAAACTCTATGAGGAATTGTTTGAGCAACCTGTGATTTCAAAAGTGGTGGTAGATACTGTCACCAAGGTAGCGACCCAAGTCCAAAATGGCTTAATTAAAGTTGGGACGCGTCCTGATAAGGAATATGTAGATGTTCCTTACGAAACAGAGGAGCAGAAAGATGACACCTTAGAAGCGGGCAAACGTGAAGTCTTGCAAGCCGGTGTCAACGGTCAAATCCTTAAGCTGACGACTTACGCCCTAGCCAACAAGGCGACTGGCGAATTAGTCAGCAATACAACTGAATCTGTGGTCAAAGCCATGGTCAAAGAAATCATCCGCGTAGGTACCAAAGTGGGTGGCAATGAGACCCCAACTGACCCAGAATCAAGTTCTTCTCAAGAATCTTCAAGTGAATCGAGTGAAGCTTCAAGTATGAGTGAATCGACAAGTTCGGAGTCCGAGTCCTCATCACAAGAAGTTTCCAGCTCTTCACAAGAAGCTTCATCGAGTGAAGCTAGCCAAGCGTCCAGCATGAGCGAATCGACAAGTTCGGAGTCTGAATCCTCATCAGTGGCATCTTCTAGCCAAGCTCAATCCGAGTCTCAATCAAGTGAAGCTAGTCAAGCGTCCAGCATGAGCGAATCGACAAGTTCGGAGTCCGAATCCTCATCAGTGGCATCTTCTAGCCAGTCACAAGCCAGCGAATCTGAGTCAGCATCTAGCATGAGTGAATCGACAAGTTCGGAGTCCGAGTCCTCATCATTCTTCTCAGAATCCAAAGGCGACCAATTCAATAGCGGGCAAGCTGACATTCAGTCTGAATTACCAGAACTGATCATCTCAGAAGACCCTGCTAGCAGCCAACTACCAGTAGAAGAATCCGCACTTGCTTTGGAAGCTAAGCCAGCCAATGGCCCAGCGGATAACGCGCAACTACCAAACACTGGGGCAACGAGTGATGCTACCTTGTTTGCGGTAGGTCTCGTCGCGATGCTTGGTGGGATGAGCTTAATCTTGATCAAGAAAAAAGAAAATGCCTAATCTATTCGCGCTCTCCTCTAACGGTTAGCTAGGAGCACCGCAATAGACAGACATATGGCACCCCCTGACGAGGGGGTGTTTTTTTATTGAAATCGGCCGTTTCCTCAGGCCTCAGGTCTTGTTTTTGATGGCCAATCTGGCTAGAATAGAGAGGAAGAAAAGCCCAGGAAGCGGAGGTAGTAAGGAATGTGGCTCCCCTATAGAAAACTAGTCTTTTATGGTGCCTATCTGCGTCAAAGCCAGAAGGAAGCAGACCGCCGCTTGCTAGCTGAATATGACCTCGCAAGTGGCCAGCTGCTATGGAAAGAGGAAAGTCCCGCTGACCTAAACCGGCGTGTGGCCTGGACCCTGTGGTCTCTAGGCTTGGTCATCTTGCCTTTGCTAGTCGGGCGTATCCTTCGCTGGCTAGGTTATGATGCGGGGCGTCAGCCGCACTTCCCGGATCGCTATCTAGGGAGTCTAGGGGCAGTGGCCTTGCCTCTGCTCTTAGGGCTCTTATTAGCGCTAGTATATGAAGGCGTGTCAAGTCATCTCAGAAGCCAAGTCAAGTCAGTGCCAGCGCCAGACCAGGCCACTCAGCGTGCCATCTTGAGCGATTTCCGTGACCAGACTTTACGTTTTAATGGGGCCTTACCGGGGCGCCAGCGGCCTTATCTGGTCAATGGCCTTTTGTTGTTAGGCTATCTCTTTGGCCTGGTGCCCCTAGTTTGGAGGCTCTACTGGCAACCCGTCTTGCTCTCATCTTTTGTGGCTCGTCTGGGGATTTTGGCTTTTCTCCTATCCTTGCTGCCAAACTTCATTTTGACCCTCTTGCTTAAGTCCTGGGTCATCCAGCGTCTCTTGCGGGATTTAGACCAGCGAGGCTAAACTTTCAATAATGTAAGATAACCCGGCTAACTGTAAGCTCAGCTTATGGTTGGCCGGGCTTTTTGGGTCTAAACTTAAGCTAAGAAAACTTAAAGGAGCATTCCCATGAAGAAATTAAATGCCAATCAAATCAAATACCTGCTAGCGGCCCTGATGGTATTGGACCATCTGCCCCATGTGCCTGGACTGGTGCCGCCAGTCTGGGAGGCTATCTTCCATGCGGTGACACGCTGTGTGGCCGCGGGCTTTGCCTATCTGGCGGTAGAGGGCTTCCTCCATACCCGCAATCTGCGTCGCTATCAAGTCCGCCTCTGGGGTGCTGCCGCTACCATGGCAGCCGGCAACTGGTTGCTTAACAGCCTCTTAGCCGAGCGCGGTGTCCATATCAGCAATAATATCTTCCTGACCCTAGCCCTAGGAGTGAGCGTGCTGGCATTGGCCTTCCCCCGTCAAAGCCTGACGACACAAGCCAAACGCCTCCGTTGGGCAGGTGCCGGCTTGCTCTTCTTAGTCGGACTTTTGCTGACAGAAGGAGGCATGGTGGTACTGCCCTTTATCTTGATTACTTACTGCTGCCGTCAGCGCCAGGGGTTACGGAACTTGCTCTATCTGGGGCTAGCCCTAATCCTATTTACCCTCTCTTACTCCACCTACGATAGTTGGCAGGAGACCCTCACCATGCTGCTCTACAACTCTGACTGGCTCTTCATTAGCGTCTTGCCGATTTTAGCCCTCTACAATGGCCAAAGAGGCAAGCAATCAGCCTTCCACCGCTACTTCTTCTATGTCTTTTATCCGCTACATCTCTGGCTTCTGGCCTTGGTGGCAGCAGGTCTGGCTAAATAGGCCTTTCCTTGCCTGACGAGCTTAAATAGGTTACACTAGGGCTAGGTACTCCAGTAACCAAGGTGACTCCCCTTATCATCGGTCGCCCAAGGAGGTAAAGCATGAAAAAATTACATCTAGTCTTAGCCAGTCTAGCAACTGCCACTAGCTTCTTATTGGCCCCTCAAGTAGCCTGGGCTAACGAATCGGACGATAGCCAAGAGTCCAGTTCCGCTCTTTCAGAGTCTAGCAAGGAGTTAGAAAACAAGGAGCAGGAAGAGGCCTTCTTCAAGACCCTCTTGAAGGTGGAGCCAAGTGCTATTGACAAGGGCCAAGATAAGATTTTCGAATCATCCAAGAACTGGATGTATGAGGCCGTGGATGGCAAGGAGCCCCCTAAGCCAACCGAACGTCCTTACAAGATACCTGAGGACTGGAAATTGCATCCATCCTTAACCAAGGACGACCGTCGGGATGTAGGTTATCGTATCATGACGCCTGGTATGAAGGGCTATGTCAATCTCTATACCTTAGAGGCCTATGCGACTTCGCCCCTCAAAGGTGGCAAGTTGATTACCGAGAAGGAGCTGCAGGAACGGATTGAATCGGACCGGGAAGATGCCCTCTTCCAAGATAAGCTTGAGATAGACGGCAAACAATTCCAAGCTCGCTATGAAGTGGAGCCTAACCAAGGCATGGCCTGCCTAGTCCTCTACCGCTTAGAGGATACGGGTAAAGAAGATGATTCCGTCTTAGTCGGCGCCCTCTATTTCCCCTTGGAACGGGACCAAGACCTAGAAACGGCCATCAGCCAGCAAGTAGCTAATCTCAAGGGGATTTTAAGCCAATTGAGTAAGGATAAATAAGCTAAGATGACAAGAGACTAGTTCTTCGGAGCTAGCCTCTTGTTTTAATTTCTATAGCTATTTGCTATATCAGGTTCTAGCAAAATAGTCTAAGGGAATAAGGCCTTCTATCTTGTTTTGCCTCAGTTAACTTTGTTATACTGCCTTTACAGTAATCATTAGCTCTTAGTTAGGAGGAGACAAGATGTCAGATTTACTTTCACTCTATGAAACACTCAAGTCCAAAAAATGGGTTGACCTTAGCCATGTCATTAATGAGTCCAGCCCACATTTTCCAGCTCTACCAGCCTTAGAGAAGGAAGACCTCTTCACCCTTAAGGATGGTTTCCACGTTCAGAAAATCTCGGTGGTGGGCCAATACGGGACCCACATTGACGCCCCAATCCACTTCGTGGCAGGCGGCCGCTGGCTGGACCAGATTGAACTCAAGGATCTGCTCTTACCTCTCTATGTCATTGATAAGTCGGCTCAAGTGGCGGAGAACCCTAACTATATCCTGACCAAGCAAGATATCCTAGATTTTGAAGCAGAGCATGGTCAAATTCGTCCTGAAAGTTTCGTAGCCTTCCGTACTGACTGGTCTAAGCGTTGGCCAAGCCAAGAGGCTATGCGTAACCTAGATGATGCTGGAGTTCAGCAGAGTCCAGGTTGGAGTCGCGAGGCCTTGGAATTTCTGATTAAGGAACGCCAAGTCAAGGCAGTGGGTCATGAGACCTTTGACACCGATGCCGGTATTCCAGCAGCGGAGCACGGCCTAGTGAACGAATACTATCTCTTGGAGCAAGATATCTACCAAGTAGAAGTCTTGAACAACTTGGACCAAGTGCCAGCCACTGGCGCCTTGATTAGTGTCAGCTTCCCACATTGGGAGCAAGCCACTGGTTCGCCTGTACGCGCTATTGCCATTTTACCTTAAGCCAATAAAAGAGGTCGGATTTCTGAAGTCCGGTCTCTTTTTTATGGGAACGTGTGGCAACTGGCTTTGTTTGACTCAGCTAGGGCTTGGTGTATACTAGGGCTAAGAAGTCTATAAGGAGGCGCAAGGCTATGACCAGACGGAAAATTAAGTTGCTAGACAGCGATGATTTGAGAAACCAGTTAGATTCCTACTACCAAGTCGCTAGTCAAGAGACTTGTGCCCGCTTCGGCCGGGATTTGGTAGAGCATCTGATTGAATTGACTGGCTCTAAGGTAGGGCAGGAGCCTGATATTGAGGCAGGCTGGGCGGTCAGCCAAGCTTGTTTGGCCGGCCAGACCCGTATGCACGATGTCAGACAGGCGGGCTTCAAGATACACGCGTTGGCCAAGCAAGCCGAGAATCCTCTAGAACAAGCCCTTTTGCGGGTCATTGGCCATGCGGTGGCGACCGCCCATATGAAGGAACACGCCATGGTTGCCAGTGATTATGCGATTAAACTTATTAATCTAGCCTATCCAGATGACCTAGCAACCGTTCAAAAGGAACGCCAGTGGCAGTTGGATTGGTGGCAAGACAAAACAAACTATGATAGAACCTAGCTTCTATCATAGTTTTTTGTTTATTAGGGGCATCAATATCTCCCAACTAAAGCCCCTTCTAGAAAGACTCTCATATAACAGATACGGTCGGAAGAGGTTGACAGGCCTGAAAAGGGCCGGTAAAATATAATTGGAGAAAAACGCTTACACTCAACATTTCTTGATTGCCATCACTTAAGGAATAGGGAACCGTTCGAATGAGGATGAAAGAAGGGCTAATGATGCGTTACTGTCAACTTTATACAGGTCAACAAATGCCTGTCTTAGGTATGGGATTCTACCAGGTACCAGTTTTGGAGACGGCTAAGGTTGCGAGCCAAGCCATTGAGATCGGCTATCGACTCTTTGATACAGCCTATTACTATGGAAATGAACAGGGAGTCGGGCAAGCCGTCAGGCAATCGGGACTTCCGCGCCAAGATTTTTTTATAACGAGCAAGGTCAATAGTTCCGGCTATTTGGCTACTAAGCAGGCCATTAAGCAAGCGCTCGATAAGATGCAACTAGATTATCTGGACCTCATGCTCATTCATTGGATAGTGCCTGATTATATGGGGACCTATCGGGCCATGGAAGAGGCCGTTTCAAAGGGCTATGTGCGCGCCATTGGTATTTCCAATTTTGGACGTAAGGAAATTGAGACCGTCTTATCTGCTTGCCGCGTTCGCCCGGCTGTCTTGCAGAATGAGTGCCATCTCTTCCACCAACAAGGTATTATGCGGGCTTACACCCAGCAGGTAGGCATTCAGTTTGAAGGTTGGGCGCCCTTTGCTGAAGGTCGCCGGGAAATCTTCCAACATCCGGCTGTTGCCGCTATGGCGCGCCGTTATGGTAAAAGCGTAGCCCAAGTCCTCCTAGCCTTTTTGATGCAAGAAGGTGTGATTGTCATTCCGAGGACTGTTAACCCTAGCCAAATGAAGGAGAATTTTGACAGCCTAGACTTGACCTTGAGCCCAGATGACTTAGCTATTTTACGGAGCTTTGATGAGGGCCGTAATCTCATCTGGCAGGAAAATATCTTATAGTCCCAAGCCCCTACTTCAGAAAGTAGGGCTTTTTGTATCTTAAGCTTAAGCACCTATATTGAGTCATTAGCTTTCTCTCTACCGCACTGCGGTTTGCGCGCTAGAGAGAAGAGGGTATATAATAAATCCAGCAGGACTATATTGATTAAATTAGGGGATTGATTATTATGACTGAAGACTATTTGTATTTTGGATCTGATTATTTAGAGGGAGCACATGAGCGGGTTTTGGAGCGATTGATAGAAGTCAACCGCCAACCGGCTGCGGGTTATGGCAGTGATAGCCACAGTGAGCGGGCCTATGACTTGATTCGTCAAGCCTGCGACTGCCCCCATGCCACGGTTCATTTCTTTGTAGGGGGAACCCAGACTAATGCGACTGTGATTCGGGCCCTCTTGCGACCCTACCAAGGGGTCTTGGCGCCGAATACGGGCCATATTAATGTCCATGAAGCGGGCGCGATTGAACTAGGGGGTCACAAGGTTTTGCCCCTGCCTAGCCATGAAGGTAAGTTGACCGCCCAAGCGGTTGAGGATTGGGTGACGACTTTCTATGCGGATGCTAACCATGTTCATTCAGTCTATCCTGGCATGGTCTATGTGTCGCAACCAACCGAGCTAGGCACCCTCTACAGTCTGGCGGAATTGGAGGCCTTGTCAGCTGTCTGCCGCTGGCACCAGCTTCCCCTCTTTATTGATGGGGCGCGACTGGCCTATGCCTTGGCCAGCCCAAGTAACGATGTCAGTCTAGCGGATTTGGCGCGTTTGACAGATGTCTTCTATATTGGCGGGACCAAGTGTGGAACCCTGCTAGGGGAGGCCGTGGTGATTTCCAACCCAAGTCTACTGCCACACTTCTTTACTGTTATGAAGCAGGGGGGCGCGGTCCTAGCCAAAGGACGCGTCCTAGGAGTCCAATTCGAGGTGATGTTCGAGGATGGCTTCTATCAGGTCATCGGCCGCGAGGCGGTGGCAGCCACCCAGGCTATTCAGGATTGCCTAGTGGCCAATGGCTACGAGCTAGTCGATCGTTCGGTGACCAACCAGGTCTTTGTCCGTCTACCTAAGGTCTTGGTGCCAATCTGGTCGGACAAGGTCCAATATGCGACCTGGGAACTGGCTGAAGATTATGTTGTGGTCCGTCTGACAACGGCTTGGTCTACGCGACCAGAGCAGGTGACGGACCTCTGTGATTTCATTGCCCAGCATCCGGCTCAAAGCTAAGTTTATTTTGACCGCCTTGATAGGATGCGGTCAAAATAAATGAAAGTGTCTGTCAATACTAGATGAGCTGTAAGGGTGGGGCTAGAAGTGGTCCATAAGCTAGCCAGCAAATTTCTCACTGCATAAAAAAGAGGCCATGTCATGGCCTTTTTCTTTTCTTATTTTATGGTCTATTTTGGCGTAATTCCCAGTAGTGGTCCAGCTTGTCTAGTAAGAGGTCCAGGCTAAAATAGCCAGCTTCTTGTAGGTAGCGGCGTCCGTCAATGTAGACTTGTAGGGTAGGCGCGGAGAGGATTTGTTCCTGGGCGGCTACTTGGGGCCACTGGCTTATGTCGATGTAGCGTAGGGTAGCCTGGGGATGACTTTGAGCCCATTCATCCAGTCTCATGGCTAAGCTAGCGCAGGGCGCACATTGAGGTCTAGCGAATTGGAGAATGAGGAGCTGAGACTGGGCCTTGAGTTGGGCCAAGTCTTCATGGGCTTGGAGTGCTTGCATGTGGGTCCTCCTTAACAGATTCTTATTTTTATGGTAGCATGGTGACTGAGACTGGGCAAGTGAGGTGCTTGCACCCATAGGAGGAGACGGGAATGACAGATTTGAATTTAGCGGCCTTAGAGGCCTATCTAGCGGAACATTATGGTGACTGGGGTCAGGAACAGGGCCTCTTCATTAAGCTAGTAGAGGAAATGGGTGAAATAGCCGAGTTACTCAATATTCGTGCCGGTCGCAAGCAAGGTAAGGGTCAGGATACCGACCAGGAACTGGTGACTGAGCTGGCGGACCTGATACACTATGCTGTGGCCATTGCGGCCATCAATGGCTTGGATTTAAGCAAGGCCATCATCGAAAAGGATATTCAGGCAGCCATCAAGTACCAGCATGAGCGTAATTTAGCTGACTTCCTGGCAGAATGGAAGCAGCGACCATGATGACCTATATTTGGCTCTATCTTGTTCTGATTAATTTGCTGACGGCGGCTGTCTATATCTGGGACAAGCATCAGGCTGTGACCCACCGCTGTCGAGTGCCGGAAGCTCGCCTACTAGGCCTAGCTGCCATAGGCGGCGCCCTGGGTGCTCTCCTGGCCATGCAGGTTTGGCGTCACAAGACTCATAAGTGGCCTTTTGCCCTGGGGGTCCCACTGATGTTGATTCTTCAGGCCCTACTTCTCATTTTCCTCATCTTTGAATGGCTCCCTAAGTTGGGCCATTAAGCTAGCATAAACTGGCGTCAGGCTGATAGCTTGGCGCTTTTTTCATGAAATTTCCGATTGTTTTCAGAAAGTGATACAGATTTTTGTCGCTAGGGCCTTGTATTAGAAAAATAAGTGTGTTAGAGTATTTTCTAATAAAACTTTAATCATTCACTTAGTTATATCTAAGTGATAAGGAGGACGCTTATGGAATTTGTACAAGTCGTACGTAGTACACCCGGACAATATATCAGTGAAAAAGGAGCTTTGGCTTCTTTAGCAGGCATTTTAAAGAACTTCGAGCGTCCCTACATTATTACCGGGGAGAAATCTTACGCTGCCTTTCTGAAGCATTTACCTCAACCTCTAGAAGGTGTGCCAGTCTTACGTTATGACCACACAGCCAGCTATGAAGATATGGACCGCTTGGCAGACTTAGCGGCCGATGCAGATGTCATCGTGGCTGTCGGTGGGGGCAAGCTTTGTGACACCGCCAAGGGAACGGCTGACCGCCTCCACTGTGAAGTGGTGACCGTGCCGACAATCGTGGGGACCTGTGCGCCGACCACACCTGTTGCGGCTGTCTATCATCCTAATGGGGTCTTCAATGATGTGGCCTACTTCAAACGTACCCCTTATGCCTGCGTGGTGGACTTGGATCTCTTAGTAGAGTCGCCTAAACGCTACTTCGAAGGGGGTATCTGTGATACGGTAGCCAAGTGGTATGAGGCCGAAAGTATCACCCGTCATTTGACTGGGGCGCTAGAAGCCAATGTGGAATTAGGTTTGGCTGCTGCCAAGGTAACCAAGGATATTCTGCTCCGCGATACCCACGCTGCCTTAGCCACTCATGCCTTGGGCGTAGTGAACGACACCTTCAAGCGCGTGGTCGACACGGTCTTCAACGTGGCTGCTGCCGTAGGTTGTTTTGCCTGTGAATATGGCCGTATGTCGGGGGCTCACGCTGTCCACAACGCTCTATCACAATTTGCCGAAACCCACACCATTGAACATGGGGTCAAGGTGGCTTATGGGTTGCTGGTAATGTTGGCGGCCATGGGTGAAGAGGGTGAGACCCAAAAACTCATCGACTACTGCAAGGACAATGGCTTCATCTACTCCTGGCAACAGCTAGAGGTCCAAGAGGACATGGCGACTGCCGTAGCCAAATTAGCTGACTTCGCCGCATCCGACAAAGAAACCTTCAAACTGGCGGTGCCAGGTGTCACCCCTGAACAGGTCCAAGCGGCTGTTTATCAGGTAGAAGCCCAAGCCAAATAATCCCAACTTCTGCTTCCTTAAGATAGGTCCGCTCATTCAGTCCGCCATAAGCTGAATGAGCGGGCTTTTTTGTCGGGTGACTTAGCCCAGAGAATTCCATAGCTTGCAGGGCCAGAATTTGCTATAATAGGAAGGAACGAGACATAGAAGTAAAGGAGCTAAAGGCATGACCCAACGCGATAATAATATATCCTATCAAATCGACTCCATCCTGACCGACGTTAGTCAGGACCAGGTCCAAGAAGACAAGCAAATCCGCCAGATTAACGAAGACCACCTGCTGATTAAGGAGGAACCTTATCAATTAGTCCTCAACTACCGTGAGGGCTTCGACTTGTTAGCCTTCGAGAATCGCTACCAAGAATACTTCGAGAAGTTCGACTTCATTGTCGGGGACTGGGGCTTTGAACAGTTACGTCTACGAGGCTTCTATCAAATCGGCCAGGCCAAGGTACCTAAGGATCAAACCATTGATTTCCTAGAAGACTACCTCAATGAATACTGTAACTTTGGCTGCCGTTACTTCGTCCTAGCCAAGGAGCGGGAAGTGGCTAAATACGCCAAACTTAAAGACAAGGCCAAGACCAAGCCGGCTCCAATCGAGAAGAAGGTTGGCGAAACCAAGCAATTAGCTAAAATTCAAGTTAAGGAAGATCCAAACCGCTTCAAGGGCAACAAGGTGGATGCGCCGGCCAAGGGTGGCAAGAAGCCTTTCAAGAAACGCAACCGCCGTCCAGCGTCTGGCAATCAAGCCGCTCCTAAGCAGGCGCCAGTTGCTGCCAAGCAACGTAAGAATAACTTTGTCATCAAGCAAAAGAACAAAACCAACCCTTAGGAGGTCCCTATGAAAGACTACGCAGGTTATTTGATTGATTTAGACGGAACCGTCTACTTCGGTAAGAATCGTATTCCGACAGCCGAAGCCTTCATTAAGAAGTTAGTAGCGCAAGACATTCCCTTCCTCTTCATTACCAATAATGCGACGCGCTCGGCAGCTCAAGTAGCCCAGGCCCTCAGCACCCAGTATGAATTGCCTGTGACCGAGAAGCATGTCTATACCTCCGCCATGGCCATTATTGACTATCTGCATGCCCACCATGAGGGGCAAACGGTCTATGTAGTGGGCGAAGCACCTCTTAAGGAACAGGTGGCGGCAGCCGGCTTCACGCTAGTGGAAGATGAGTCGGCCCAAGTAGTGGTCCAAGCCTTGGACCGTCACACCACCTATGAAGCCCTGTCTATTGCGGTTCTAGCTATTCGGAATGGGGCGGCCTTCTTGGTGACCAATACCGACAGCAATATCCCAACTGAACGGGGCATGATGCCAAGTTCAGGGGCCTTGACTTCCTTTATTCAATATGCCAGTCAGGTAGAACCGGTGGTCATGGGTAAACCTTTCAGTCCCATTCTGGAGGGGGGGCTCCACACCCTGGGCTTGACCAAGGATCAAGTCCTCATGATTGGCGATAATTACGAGACCGACATCAAGGTGGGGATTAATGCCGGTATGGATACCTTGTTAGTCCTGACAGGCTTTACTCAAGAAGAAGACCTCAAGTCCGTGCCAGTACAACCAACCTACGTACGGCCAGACCTTTCGACCTGGGAGCTCTAGTCATGGAACAAATACGGACCTGGGTCCGGGCGGGAGTCACTATCTTAAGTGGCCTAGCAAATGCTGTCTTGGGGACCATTCTCTTAGCGCCCCTACTCTATGGGGTCTATCTGCAAGTGGATTGGATTCCCCAGATTGCGGGTCTGTCAAAGTCAGCCGTCTATGATGACTTTATGCGTATTTGGACCTATCTCTGGCAAGTCTGGCAACCTAGCCTAGAACTAGCACATTTTGCCAGTTCAGCCGGAGGGCGCCAGCACTTTGCTGAGGTTCGGACGCTCATAATCGGCCTGGTCTTGTTAGCTCTCCTGCTCAATGTCCTTATCTGGCGCTGGGCCCGTCAAGGGCAATTCAACTCCTGGTCCTATTGGCAGGCACTTAAGCAAGGCCAGTGGGGCCTTGCCCTGCTAGCTCTGGGGATGTTGCTCTTCTTTGACCAAGCCTTTGTAGCCTTCCACCGGCTTTTCTTCGCCAATGAGCTCTGGCTCTTCGATCCACGTCTGGACCCCGTCATCTGGATTCTGCCCCAGTCTTATTTCTTGGGACTGACGGCACTTATTCTTGCCCTCTATGGCTTGTGGTCCTGGCTTTTTGTCAAATTCTTCGCACCGCGAGCATTCTGAATACGCTTAGCGTGAGCTTATGCTATAATGAGGATAACCTAATCGAGGAGGAAGTAAGTATGAGCAAAAAAATTTCATTATCAACCGTCGTGAACACAGGTGGCCGTGATGGCGAAGTTAAATCCGTAACAGGGGACTTAAATCTTAAGACTAGCATGGCTAAAAAAGAAGGCTACACCAATCCAGAAGAACTCTTCGCAGCTGGTTTGTCTGCCTGCTTCAATGGGGCTTTGTCCTTCCCATTACAACGTGATGGCTTAGGCGACCGTCAACGCCAAGTGCGCGCTGAAGTAGTGCTCTTAGGCGACCTACCAGATACTAGCAGCTTGCACCTAGCAGCTAAATTGTTTGTATCTATTGAAGGCTTGAGCCCAGAAGAAACCTTACGCTATGTTCAAGAGACAGAAAACATTTGCCCTTACACTAAAGCAGTAAAAGGCAACATCGAAGTGGAATTAGTAGCTGAATAAGCATAAAAAAGACGAGGCTCAGGCCTCGTCTTTTTATTTGTCCTCGAAAAGGGAGGAACTGTGGACATGTAGATTGTTGCGCTCTGGATAGAGGCTGGCCATGGCGTGGCTAACCGCCGTAGTGGCTTCGCCAAAACCAGTCGCAATCAGCTTGGTCTTGCCCTCGTATTGGGCGATATCCCCGATGGCGTAGACACCTGGCAAATTAGTTTGGTGGCAGCTGCCAGTCTCGATGGTCTGACGTTTGATAGTCAGGGGCCACTTGGCAATCTGGCCTAAGGAAGAGACGAAGCCGTAGCTAACAATGAAGTCATCGACGGCTAAGTCGACCGTTTCTTCTTGACGTGGCACTTGCAAGGTTAAGTGGTCGAGCTGGCCGTCTTGGCCATGGAGGCCAACTGGAATGTAAGGGGTCCAAATCTTGACGCTAGAAGCTTCCAGCAGGCTGACGCTGTGTTCATGGGCCCGGAACTGGGATCTGCGGTGGATTAGGTGGACTTGCTTGGCATAAGGTTCGATAGCCAGCGCCCAGTCTAGGGCGGAATCGCCCCCGCCGCAGATAGCTACCACTCGATCTTGGAAGGCTTCAGGTTGACGGACAAAATAATGAAGTGATTTCCCTTCAAAGTCTGGCGCCTCAGCCAAGTCCAATTTACGAGGACGGAAGGCTCCGTTACCTACGGCGATAATGACCGCGCGGCTAAAGTGACTCGCTTGCGGGGTCTGGATTTCATAGTAGGGCTTGCCGTCCTCATCTTCATGTTGGATCAGTTGACGGGCTTCCTGACCGGTGCAGATGGTGGTGTCGAAGTGGTCCAGTTGCTGAATCAGGGACTGGGTGAGGTCGCCCCCTTTGATTTGGTAGTGGGCCGGGATATCGTAGATGGCCTTCTCAGGGTAGAGATGGGCTGGCTGGCCACCCAGCAGGTCTAGGCTTTCGATGATTTTGGTCTTGGCCTGGCGCATGCCAGCGTAAAAGGCAGCATAGAGGCCAACCGGCCCGCCACCGATAATGGTGATGTCGTAAATTTGAGACATAGTAGGGACTCCTTATGCAATCATAGTTTTTAAGGCAAAAGAAAAGGGCAAGTCCAGGGGCCTTGCACCAGATTTCTTAGAGACTGAGATAGATGGCCCGGCTGACGAAGGCGACTAGAACGCCGACTAAGACGCCGACCACCACTTCGGTGGGGCGATGGCCCAGGTATTTTTCGATGATCATATCTTCATAGTGATCGATGTCGTGGCTTTCTTGCAGACGGCGGAAGTCAGCTTGAATCTCCGGGTCTTGCAGGCGACGCTTAGCTAAGAGGTTAAGCAGAAGACCCTGCTCACCACTCTGGCGACGCACGCCCATGGAGTCAAACATGACGATGACCCCGAAAATAGTGGCAATGGCCACTAGGGGGGATTCAAAGCCGTATTCCAGCACTAGGCTGGTAATCAGGCTGCTGACTGCGGCCGAATGCGAACTTGGCATACCGCCAGTGGTCATGACAATATTTACTTTGACCTTATGACGGTTAGTCAAGAGGGCAATAGGGTATTTAATAGCTTGAGTGAAGAGAATCGCGACAAGAGATGTCAGCAATATGGTATTCATAAGTGGGGGGATCCCTCCTTCTCCTTATACAGGTATCTATTAGATAATATCAAAAAATGCGACTTGAAACTAGTAGGAAGCCGTAAATTCTCAAGAAAAATCGTGAGAAGGTCGCTTTTGATTTGAATCTGACGGGATTTAGTGTATCATATAGATGATATTCAACCATTAACAATAGGAGGATGATTCATGACATATCCACAACTTGATCTGGCTCAAGCCAGCTTACATGCTTTAATTAAAACCAACCACGGCGACATTAAGGTAGCCCTCTTCCCAGAGCTAGCACCTAAGACCGTGGCTAACTTCGTTGGTCTTGCTAAGCAAGGCTACTATGATGGCGTGATTTTCCACCGGGTCATTGAAGACTTCATGATTCAAGGGGGCGACCCAAGTGGTACCGGTATGGGTGGCGAGAGCATCTATGGCGAGAGCTTCGAAGATGAGTTCTCACGTGAGCTCTACAACTTGAAGGGTGCCCTTTCTATGGCTAACGCAGGACCTAATACTAACGGTAGCCAATTCTTCATCGTAACAGCTAGCAATGTGCCAAGCACCATGTTGGGCCAAATGCAGGAACTCGGTTTCCCTGAAGAAATCGTGGCAGCCTATGCAACAGAGGGCGGGACACCTTGGTTGGACCAACGCCACACGGTCTTCGGTCATGTGGTAGAAGGCATGGATGTCGTCATTGCAATCAATAAAGTTGTTACCGGTCTCCAAGATAAACCGGTAGAACCTGTTGTGATTGAGACGATTGATGTGTTAGAATAAGCAAGGATGGTGACATCCTATGACTGAATTTAAAATAGGCGATATCGTTGAAGGCCAAATCACAGGCATCCAAAATTATGGCGTCTTCGTAGGTCTCTCGCCAACCGAACAAGGTCTGGTTCACATTTCTGAGTGCAAGCATGGCTACATGAATGAGCTCAGCAACCAGATTAAGGTAGGCGACAAGGTCAAGGTCATGGTCATTGACATTGATGAATATACCAAGAAGATTAGCCTGTCCATGCGGGTCTTGATGAAGCTCAACACCCCGCCGTATCCAGCCCGGACCAAGAAGCGCGCCAAGCGCCACTTGCCTGACATTGGCTTTTCCAGTGTGGCTAAGAAGTTACCGGAATGGATTGACAGCGCCCTTCAATCCATTGAAGAAGATCGCTTTGAAGTCAAGCAACAAATCAAATAAACTAGTCCAATACTAGCTAGACAAGAGGTAGGAAAAAATGGCACATATTAAATTTGATTACTCTACTGCCAAAAAATTCTTTGGCGAACACGAACTAACTCAACTCCAAGACTACGTGACCGTAGCTGACCGTCAATTGCGTGAGGGTACAGGTGCAGGTAGTGACTACACCGGTTGGGTAACTTGGCCTGAAGCATACGATAAGGAAGAATTTGCCCAAGTTCAAGCAGCTGCTGAGAAAATCCGTCAAGATTCTGATGTCTTAGTGGTTATCGGGATCGGGGGTTCATACCTAGGCGCTCGTGCAGCCATCGAGTTCTTGAACGATAGCTTCTATAATATGAAGGCTGGCCGTAAGGGGATGCCACAAGTAGTCTTTGCTGGTAATAGCATTTCTTCTACTTATTTACATGACTTATTAGACTTGATTGGCGACCGTGACTTCTCAATCAACGTTATTTCTAAATCAGGGACTACTACCGAACCAGCCGTTGGTTTCCGTGTCCTCAAGGAAAAATTGATTGCTAAGTATGGTAAGGAAGAAGCCATCAAACGTATCTACGCTACCACTGACGCTAAGCGTGGAGCCCTTAAAGCAGAAGCCGACCAAGAAGGTTACCAAACTTTCGTTATCCCAGATGCAATCGGCGGACGCTTCACTGTCTTAACCCCAGTAGGTCTCTTACCTATCGCGGTTGCAGGTGGCGACATTCAAGCCATGATGCAAGGGGCAGTAGCTGCTATGGCCGAATACAGCCAAGCAGATTTAGCAAGCAACCAAGCTTACCAATATGCCGCAATCCGTAACATCCTCTACCGTAAAGGTAAAGTAACCGAACTCTTGGTTAACTACGAACCAGGCATGGCCTTCTTCAACGAATGGTGGAAACAACTCTTCGGCGAATCAGAAGGGAAAGACTTCAAGGGCATCTACCCATCAAGTGCTAACTTCTCTACTGACTTACACTCCTTGGGTCAATACATCCAAGAAGGCCGTCGCAACATCTTCGAGACGGTTGTCAAGGTTGAGACGCCTCGCCATGACGTGGTCATTCCAGAACAAGAAGTTGATACCGATGGCTTAGGTTACTTACAAGGTCAAACCGTTGACTTCGTTAACACCAAAGCCTTCCAAGGGACCCTCTTGGCTCACATCGATGGCCAAGTGCCTAACTTGGTGGTAAGCATCCCAGCTATGGACGCTTACAGCTTAGGTTACTTAGTCTACTTCTTCGAGATCGCGGTTGCTATTTCTGGTTACCTCAACGGGGTTAACCCATTCGACCAACCAGGGGTAGAAGCCTACAAGAAGAACATGTTTGCTCTCTTAGGTAAGCCAGGTTTTGAAGACTTAGCTGCGGAATTGAACAGCCGCTTATAAGACTTTCTACTATATAATAGACAGAAACAAGCAGGGATCCAGATGGACTTCCCTGCTTGTCTTGTTTATACCACTATATCTTGTGGCCAAAGAGGGCCCCAAAGAGTCTTAAACACAAGTTCTCAAATAGACCAAAAAAGATGAAAAAAAGTGGTTGACAGTCTTAAGTGGACCATGGTATATTACTAGAGTCCTTACGACAGCGACAGCTAAAAAAGCTGCTGGACAATCCCCAAAAAGGGCTTGACCTTAAGCGGTTGTAATGATATTATAGAGTAGGTCTGAGAGTTAGCGAACATTCACTAAAAAGTTTGAAAAAAGAGCTAAAAAGTGTTTGACAAGTATAGCCCAGACTGATATGATATATGAGTTGCTACCAGCAACAAGCACTGACCAAAAACTTCGAAAAAACTTCTGAAAAGTTGTTGACAGGAAGTAAGGCTTGTGCTAATATATAGAAGTTGTCACATGAGGGCAACAAGCACATTGAAAACTAAACAAAGACACACCAAGAATGTGAGGGTCATCGAGGAAAACTTGATGAACAACCAACAATTCGGCAGCAGACAAGCTGGGTAAAAAACAAGCTAGTAAAGAAATGAGTCAACAAGACTTATGAATTTTTTCATGAGAGTTTGATCCTGGCTCAGGACGAACGCTGGCGGCGTGCCTAATACATGCAAGTCGAACGAACCGCGACTAGGTGCTTGCACTTGGTCAAGGTGAGTGGCGAACGGGTGAGTAACACGTGGGTAACCTACCTCATAGTGGGGGATAACAGTCGGAAACGACTGCTAATACCGCATAGGACATGGAATCACATGATTCA
>NZ_KI535341.1:0-74173 GCF_000160075.2 Abiotrophia defectiva ATCC 49176 | reverse complement strand
CAACTCGACTACATGAAGCCGGAATCGCTAGTAATCGCGGATCAGCACGCCGCGGTGAATACGTTCCCGGGTCTTGTACACACCGCCCGTCACACCACGAGAGTTTGTAACACCCGAAGCCGGTGGCCTAACCTTTTAGGAGGGAGCCGTCGAAGGTGGGATAGATGATTGGGGTGAAGTCGTAACAAGGTAGCCGTATCGGAAGGTGCGGCTGGATCACCTCCTTTCTAAGGAGTAACGGAACCTCACAGAGCTTGCGTCTTTGTTTAGTTTTGAGTGTGCTCACACTCAAAACTTGCACATTGAAAACTGAATAACCAAACAAACCGTTTTATCATCCGACAGGATGGATGATAAAACACATTATTTCTAAAATAATGAACCGAGAATTGACCGAGTCTGTAAGAAATTACAGAGTAAGAAAAAAATAGCGCGAAAGTATCATGCATCAAGTATGATCGTGGTTAAGAAACAAAGGGCGCACGGTGAATGCCTTGGCACTAGGAGCCGAAGAAGGACGTGACGAACGACGAAATGCTTTGGGGAGCTGTAAGTGAGCTAAGATCCAGAGATATCCGAATGGGGGAACCCGGCTAGCGTAATGGCTAGTCACACCTAAGGGTGAGGTAGACGCAGAGAACTGAAACATCTAAGTACCTGCAGGAAGAGAAAGAAAAATCGATTCCCTGAGTAGCGGCGAGCGAAACGGGAAGAGCCCAAACCAGTGTGCATGCACACTGGGGTTGTAGGACTCTAACGTGGACTCAAATGAGTTAGTAGAAGCTGGTGGGAAACAGCGCCAAAGAGGGTGAGAGCCCCGTATGCGAAAACTGATTTGTACCTAAGAGTATCCTGAGTACGGCGGAACACGTGGAATTCCGTCGGAATCCGCCAGGACCATCTGGCAAGGCTAAATACTCCCTAGTGACCGATAGTGAACCAGTACCGTGAGGGAAAGGTGAAAAGCACCCCGGGAGGGGAGTGAAAGAGTACCTGAAACCGTGTGCTTACAAGTAGTCAGAGCCCGTTAAGGGGTGATGGCGTACCTTTTGTAGAATGGACCGGCGAGTGACGATAGTTGGCGAGGTTAAGTTGAAGAAACGGAGCCGTAGCGAAAGCGAGTCTGAATAGGGCGAAAGTCAGGTGTCGTCGACCCGAAACCAAGTGACCTACCCATGTGCAGGTTGAAGGTGCGGTAAGACGCACTGGAGGACCGAACCAGGACACGTTGAAAAGTGTTTGGATGACGTGTGGGTAGCGGAGAAATTCCAATCGAACTTGGAGATAGCTGGTTCTCTCCGAAATAGCTTTAGGGCTAGCCTCAGAGTAAGAGTCATGGAGGTAGAGCACTGTTTGGACTAGGGGGGCTCACGCTTTACCGAATCCAGATAAACTCCGAATGCCAAGGACTCATCTCTGGGAGTCAGACTGCGAGTGATAAGATCCGTAGTCGAAAGGGAAACAGCCCAGACCACCAGCTAAGGTCCCAAAGTAACTGTTAAGTGGAAAAGGATGTGGAGTTGCATAGACAACTAGGATGTTGGCTTAGAAGCAGCCACCATTCAAAGAGTGCGTAATAGCTCACTAGTCGAGTGACTCCGCGCCGAAAATGTACCGGGGCTAAACAGTACACCGAAGCTGTGGATTCAATTTTAAAATTGAGTGGTAGGAGAGCGTTCTAAGGGCGGTGAAGGCATACCGAAAGGAGTGTTGGAGCGCTTAGAAGTGAGAATGCCGGTATGAGTAGCGAAAGACGGGTGAGAATCCCGTCCACCGATAGACTAAGGTTTCCTGGGGAAGGCTCGTCCGCCCAGGGTTAGTCGGGACCTAAGCCGAGGCCGACAGGCGTAGGCGATGGACAACAGGTAGAGATTCCTGTACTTGTTAACAATGTTTGAGCGATGGAGGGACGCAGGAGGCGACGCCACGCAGACGGATGGAAGTGTCTGTAGAAGCACGAAGTGGTGGTATGAGTCAAATGCTTATACCTATAACCGTGACGTGTGACCTGGAGCGAAATTTAAGTAGCGAAGGTGGCTAATCAAACTGCCGAGAAAAGCTTCTAGTGAGTTGTTAACAACCCGTACCGCAAACCGACACAGGTAGTCAAGTGGAGAACACTAAGGTGAGCGAGAGAACTCTCGTTAAGGAACTCGGCAAAATGACCCCGTAACTTCGGGAGAAGGGGTGCTGACAGCGATGTCAGCCGCAGTGAATAGGCCCAGGCGACTGTTTATCAAAAACACAGGTCTCTGCAAAATCGAAAGATGACGTATAGGGGCTGACGCCTGCCCGGTGCTGGAAGGTTAAGAGGAGTGCTTAGGAGCAATCCGAAGGTACGAATTGAAGCCCCAGTAAACGGCGGCCGTAACTATAACGGTCCTAAGGTAGCGAAATTCCTTGTCGGGTAAGTTCCGACCCGCACGAAAGGCGTAACGATCTGGGCACTGTCTCAACGAGAGACTCGGTGAAATTATAGTACCTGTGAAGATGCAGGTTACCCGCGACAGGACGGAAAGACCCCATGGAGCTTTACTGTAGCTTGATATTGAGTGTTTGTATGGCATGTACAGGATAGGTAGGAGCTGAAGAAGTGTGGACGCCAGTCTACACGGAGGCGCTGGTGGGATACTACCCTTGTGATGCGGACCCTCTAACCCACGTGTAACAGCACGGGAGACAGTGTCAGGTGGGCAGTTTGACTGGGGCGGTCGCCTCCTAAAGAGTAACGGAGGCGCCCAAAGGTTCCCTCAGAATGGTTGGAAATCATTCGCAGAGTGTAAAGGCAGAAGGGAGCTTGACTGCGAGACCTACAAGTCGAGCAGGGACGAAAGTCGGGCTTAGTGATCCGGTGGTACCGTATGGAAGGGCCATCGCTCAACGGATAAAAGCTACCCTGGGGATAACAGGCTTATCTCCCCCAAGAGTTCACATCGACGGGGAGGTTTGGCACCTCGATGTCGGCTCATCGCATCCTGGGGCTGAAGTCGGTCCCAAGGGTTGGGCTGTTCGCCCATTAAAGCGGTACGCGAGCTGGGTTCAGAACGTCGTGAGACAGTTCGGTCCCTATCCGTCGCGGGCGTAGGAAATTTGAGAAGAGCTATCCTTAGTACGAGAGGACCGGGATGGACGCACCGCTGGTGTACCAGTTGTTCTGCCAAGGGCATCGCTGGGTAGCTATGTGCGGGATGGATAAGCGCTGAAAGCATCTAAGCGTGAAGCCAGCTTCAAGATGAGATTTCCCATTCGAAAGAAGTAAGACCCCTGAGAGACGATCAGGTAGATAGGCTAGAAGTGGAAGTGGAGTGATCCATGGAGCGGACTAGTACTAATCGGTCGAGGTCTTAACCACAAGATTTGAGGTTAGGTTTGAGGTTATTCAGTTTTGAGTGTGCAAGCACTCAATAGAAGACAACACCCAAGTGTGGTGATTATGGCAAGAAGGACACACCTGTTCCCATTCCGAACACAGTAGTTAAGCTTCTTAGCGCCGATGGTAGTTGGACCTTTGGTCCTGTGAGAGTAGGTCGTTGCCATGCTGGGTGAACTTGTCTTGATTCCGCAATAGCTCAGCTGGCAGAGCGCATGACTGTTAATCATGATGTCGTAGGTTCGAGCCCTACTTGCGGAGTTGGTTAGCTGGAGAGTTGTCCGAGCTGGCCGAAGGAGCACGATTGGAAATCGTGTAGGCGGGTAACACTGTCTCATGGGTTCGAATCCCATACTCTCCGTTAATATGGTCCGTTGGTCAAGTGGTTAAGACACCGCCCTTTCACGGCGGTAACACGGGTTCGAATCCCGTACGGATCATAATTAATTTAAATATTAATTAAATAACCTGGAGGTTTAGCTCAGCTGGGAGAGCATCTGCCTTACAAGCAGAGGGTCAGCGGTTCGATCCCGTTAACCTCCATTTCCAAAATGGTTCCGTGGTGTAGGGGTTAACATGCCTGCCTGTCACGCAGGAGATCGCGGGTTCAAATCCCGTCGGGACCGTATTGGCTTGGTAGCTCAGTTGGTAGAGCATTTGATTGAAGCTCAAAGTGTCGGCGGTTCGATTCCGTCCCAAGCCATTGGAGGGATAGCGAAGTGGCTAAACGCGGCGGACTGTAAATCCGCTCCTTAGGGTTCGGCAGTTCGAATCTGCCTCCCTCCATTAATTATAGTAGGGAAGAACATGCCCTCCTTTTTAGGGACATAGTTTAACGGTAGAACAACGGTCTCCAAAACCGTTAGTGTGGGTTCGATTCCTACTGTCCCTGTTGTGCTATTATGGCGATCGTGGCGAAGTGGTTAACGCATCGGTTTGTGGCACCGACATTCGGGGGTTCGATTCCCCTCGTTCGCCTATTTTATATTATCATTGGGGTATAGCCAAGCGGTAAGGCAACGGACTTTGACTCCGTCATTCGTTGGTTCGAATCCAGCTACCCCAGTTTTTTTTATTCATAAATGGCGGTATAGCCAAGTGGTAAGGCAAGGGTCTGCAAAACCCTCATTCACCGGTTCAAATCCGGTTACCGCCTTAAACCTCATATAATATCATGCCGGCGTGGCGGAATTGGCAGACGCGCTGGACTCAAAATCCAGTGCCCGCGAGGGCGTGCCGGTTCGACCCCGGCCGCCGGTATTCTTCCATCAGAAATGATCGGAAAGCATGAGTCAAAAAGAGCCTTGAAGTAATCTTCAAGGTTCTTTTTGTATAGTATGAATATGATCCAAATAAAAGAGCCCTAGCAGGAGCTAGGGCTAAAGGCTAGATTACATGCCTTCGTGCATTGTACGGTTGATAACGTCCAATTGTTGTTCGCGGGTCAATTTGTTGAAGTTAACAGCATAACCAGATACACGAATAGTCAATTGAGGGTAGTTTTCTGGATGTTCCATAGCATCCATTAAAGTATCCCGGTCAAACACGTTGATGTTAAGATGGTGACCGCCTTTTTTGGAGTAACCGTCCAACAGAGCAACTAAGTTTTCGCAACGTTCCTTACTCGCTTTTACCATAAAAAACACCTCTTTGTGATTTTGATAACTATATTATACCATAAATACTGAGAAAGCGCAACAACTGTTGTTATCATAGACTTGGTACTTGTTTAGACTTAGTGTAAAAAATAGTTAAATTGACTAATAATATATGGCTTATTTTCATAAGCAATGATTGGTACAACAACAAAACCACTGACGTCAGCGCCAGTGGTTTTTCATAAAGAAACTGTGCTAATTTTTGCTTGCCATATTTTCGGGTAGGCGATACGATTCTTTGAGACTGCGAGTTTGGATCAAGCTTGAGGCGTGAAGATTTCGATAGGCTCGTGGAGTCATTCCGACTGCCTCATGGAATTTATTAGAGAAGTAGGAAACTGAGTTAAAACCGACCATCTCAGTAATTTGCAGGACAGTGTAGTTGGTTGTCAGTAGGAGTTCTTGCGCTTGTGTTAGGCGGACTTGATTAAGATAGTTAATAGGTGAGAGGCCGAGTTCTTCCTTGAACTGATGGGCCAGGTGAAATCGCGATACATGAGCTCTTTCTTCTAGCTGTTCAAGATTAATATTCTTGGAGAAGTGGTTATCGATATAATGCTTAGCCAAGCTAACACTGGCGGATAGGGGCGTCTCGCGCGCCATAGCAAGTTGACTATTGGCCAAGTTATTAAGTCTAAGAATTAAGGAGTTAATCAAATGATCGATAATCTGACTAGAGTATGGTTGGTTTAATTCACACTCTGTCATGACTTCACGAATAAGTCGATAGAACTGATGGTTGCTGTCTTCGAAGCTAAATAGGCCATTATCTGTAGCGTGAGAAGGCAGGATAATTTCGGGGCCTTTAATGCCGATTACCAGATACTTAAGGGGAGAGATAAGAGAGGTGTGCTCTGTATGCTCGATGAAGGGATTAACTAGCAGGAGAGAATGCTTGTGGATTGGCGTACGGCCAAATTCAGTCAGGAGATAACCTGATCCATCCAAACAATAGAAAATTTCGGCGAAATTATGGTGATGCATGGTAGAATGCCAATTGGCATCGTAGGAGACAATATTGACTGATAAAACTTGGAAGTGATTTTGACTGACTTCTTCCGGTTTGTGGGTGATGGTATAGCGAATATACATGTGGGGACACTCCTTAAAGATATTAAAACGCTATCATTTATCTAATTACATTATACAACAATCCGCAAGAATCTGCAATATTATAACAAGAATCTGCAAGTAAAAGCGGTTGCACCTGTGGTATGATAAGAGTGTAAGATCCAATCAAATTTTATAAGGAGTGTTTTACATGAAAAAAGCTTTAGTATCAGCAGCTGCTTTAGCTTGTGCTTTACCAAGTTTCTTCGGAGTTGCCAATGTGTCAGCTGAAGAAAAGGTGACCCTAGACTTCGCAGCTATCGAAACAGCTTATGGGACTAAGTTATGGCCAGAAATCATCGAGGCCTATAAGCAAGTTAATCCAAATGTCGACATCAAGTTGACCATGGAAAAAGAACTCGAAGATGCGATCACCCCACGTCTCCAATCTGGTGACTACCCAGATGTTGTGCTCTTAGCACAAAGCCGTAAGAAAGCTTTGCCAGAGACCTTAATCAAGGATAAGGCTTTAGCTGACTTGACTGATGTCTTGGATATGAAGGTTCCAGGCGAAGACAAGACAGTTAAGGAAAAACTCTTACCAGGCTTTACTGATTCTACGTCAACCAACCCATATAACGATGGCAAGACTTACTTAATGCCAATGTTCTACTCTCCAACTGGTCTCTTCTACAACAAGGCTCTCTTCAAAGCAAAAGGCTGGGAAGTACCTAAGACTTGGGATCAAATGTGGAAATTAGCTGAAGAAGCTAAGAAAGAAAACATTGCCCTCTTCACCTATCCAACAGCGGGCTACTTAGATACCTTTTTCTCTAGCGTGATCTACTCCGCTGGTGGGGCAGAACTCTTTAACAAAGCCATGAACTACGATCCAGAAGTTTGGTCTGGTGCTGATTTAACCAAGGTCTTCGAAACTTTAGGCGAATTAGCTAAGAATACTGAATCAACCACTGTAGCCAATGCTAACAAAGACGGCTTCACTAAGAACCAACAAGCAGTCCTAGACAACAAAGCCCTCTTCATGCCAAATGGTAGCTGGGTAGTAGACGAAATGAAAGACGCACCACGTGCCGATGGCTTCGAATGGGGCATGGCAGCTGTGCCAACCCTCAAAGAAGGCGGCAAACAATACGCTTATACCTTCTTGGAACATATCTGGATTCCAAAAGAAGCTAAACAACAAAAAGCAGCCAAAGAATTCATTGCCTTCCTCTACTCTGACAAGGCAGCTGAAATCTTCGCTAAACACGGTGCTGTACAACCAGTTAAAGGTTTGATCAGCAAGTTACCTGCAGAAAAACAAGTCTTCTATAAAGTCTATGACGAAGGCGTATTACCAGGTTTAGGTGGTTTCGTATCTGCTGAAGCCATCGAAGGGGTAGACCTCAAGGCAACACTTTACGAAGCATTCAACTCTGTAGTATCTGGTGACCTCAGCGTCAAAGATTGGCAATCTAACGTCGTAGAAGTAATGAAACAATTCCACGACAGCATCAGCCACTAATGCTAGCTTAAGCATTGACATAGTGCCCACTTCCGCCTTGGTGGGAGTGGGACTTTTATTGATAACGCACGTGTTGATGCCTCTTATGAGCCAGGGTCATACTTATAAGAGACGCCAGCACGGCGATTTAGAAAGGAGTACTTATCATGAATTCAAAAGCATCCAAAACCCGCTTTGCCTTGATTTGCGTGATACCTGCGACCCTCTTGTTCGCCCTCTTCATGTTGTATCCGACATTTCAAGTCTTTCGCATGTCTCTCTACAAGTGGGGTGGATTCTCAGCTAAAAAGACTTTCGTTTACTTCGATAACTTCGTTAAGTTGTTTAACGACACCAAATTTATTCGGGCCTTTCAAAATACCATTGTCTTAATTGTGCTGGTGACCATTATTACCCTAGCCATTGCCATTCTCTTCGCTTCCATTCTATCGACAGAGAAAATTAAGGGACAAAACTTCTTCCGGGTAATTTTCTATATTCCAAATATCTTATCCATCGTTGTTATTTCCGGTATTTTCTCCGCCATCTATGACCCTAACAACGGGATGTTAAATTCGTTCTTGGCAATCTTCAGAGGGGAGCAGGCTCCACCGATTCTTTGGTTGGGGGACAAGCACTTAGTGCTCTATGCCTTAATAGGTGCCTTGGTATGGCAGGCTATTGGTTATTACATGGTCATGTACATGGCATCAATGGCCAATATCCCAACTTCCTTCTATGAAGCAGCTGATCTAGATGGGGCGGGTAAGGTCAAGCAGTTCTTCGCCGTGACTCTGCCGCTAGTCTGGAATAACATTCGGACTACCTTGACCTTCTTCATTATTTCTACCATTAACCTCAGCTTCCTCTTGGTCCAAACCATGACCAGTGAGGGGCCGAATGGGGCCTCCTCGGTAGTCTTATCCTACATGTATGGGCAAGCCTATACCAACTCATCCTATGGCTACGGGATGGCCATTGGGGTTGTCATCTTCATCTTCTCCTTCGTCTTGTCAGCGGTCGTTAGTGCCGTAACCAAGCGGGACATTCTTGAATACTAGAAAGGAGCCAGTCAAATGAGTCGTTCAACGAATCGTTTATACAAGATTTTTATCTACTTAGTGCTGTCGCTCCTAGCTATTTCGATTATTGTGCCAGTGGGCTGGGTCTTTCTGGCCTCACTTAAGGAAAATTCCGAATTCTACCGTTCGCCTTGGTCCTTGCCAGTGGGGCTCTACTGGCAGAACTTTGTCGATGCCTGGAACCGGGCTAGCATGGGGGCTTATGTCTTCAACTCGGTAGTCGTAACAGCTATGGCTTTGGCGCTTCTCTTAGCCTTGGCCTTGCCAGCTGCTTATGTTCTAGCGCGTTTTGAATTCCCAGGCCGTGGCCTTTTACGTCAACTCTTTAAGGGTGGACTCTTCATCAACGTTAATTACATTGTAGTACCTATTTTCTTGATGTTGGTCGATGCAAAAAAAGGCTTTGCCATGATGCCAGAGCTCTTAAACAACCGCTTCATCCTAGCCTTGGTCTATGCGGCAACTTCTCTGCCATTTACCATCTATCTCTTGTCTAGCTACTTCATGACCTTACCGTCAACTTTTGAAGAAGCGGCTTCAATCGATGGGGCTAATCATTTTACGACCATGATGCGGATAATGATTCCTATGGCTAAGCCAAGTATTATCACGGTTATTCTCTTTAACTTCCTAGGCTTCTGGAATGAATATATCATTTCCTTTACCCTGATGAATAAACAAGAGTTACGGACCTTGCCAGTGGGTTTGATGAACTTAATGGCAGCGCAAAATGCGGCCCAACAATACGGCCAACTCTATGCCGGCATGGTCATGGTCATGTTGCCAACCCTCATCCTCTATATTTTCGTTCAGAAGCGTCTGACCGAGGGGATGACAGCGGGCGGCTCCAAGGAATAAGCCAAGCCTTGATATTGAGACTTAGATGACGAAGGAGATGTAGTAAATGGCCAAATCAAAAGGCAGACTTACTTTACCAAGTGAGCGCAATTTCCTTGCGCAAACTCAAGAATTATTAGATCGCTGGGGTGCTGATGCCATCCGCGATTCCGATGGGACCAAATTAGAAGAGGCAGTCAAAGATTTAGACGCTTCTATCTATACAACCTATTTCGTAGCTCGAAATCATAATGATTTTATCAAAGATCATATGGAAGAGTGCCAACAACTCTATTTGATGTCACCCTTCCATACCGCAAGCCAAGAAAGCTTAGCCATTGATTTCATGCAGGGCTACTATCGGGAACAAGTAGTACCTGACTATCACCATGATCCTAAGGAGTGGTGGGAAGTCATTAACCGCACCACTGGCCAAGTAGTCCCAAGCAGCCAGTGGCAGGTGGATCAAGAGCGGGACCTAGTGCTTGTGGAAGGGGCAGAGCCCTTCCATGAATATACGGTTTCCTTCTTGGTTTATAAGATTTGGGACCCTACTCAAATGTATAACCATATCACCAATAATTGGGGCGACTCAGTAGCTCATGATATTCCTTTTGATGTGCGTCAGCCGCATTCCAACCGCTTCATGTCAGACTATCTCAGACGTTGGTGCCAAGAAAATCCTAAGACGGATGTGGTCCGCTTTACCACCTTCTTCTACCATTTCACCCTCGTCTTCAATGACAAGGCCAAAGAGAAATTTGTCGACTGGTTTGGTTATGGGGCTTCTGTCTCACCAGCAGCCATCCTAGCCTTCCAAGAAGCCAAAGGTTATCGTCTGAGACCGGAAGATTTTGTTGACCAAGGTTACTATAATACGGCTTTCCGCGTGCCTTCTAAGGCTTACTTAGACTATGTCGATTTCCAAAGCCACTTTGTGGCTCAAGAAGCCAAGAAGTTAGTGGATATTGTCCATGAAGCAGGCAAAGAAGCCATGATGTTCCTGGGCGATAACTGGATTGGGACCGAACCATATGGTCCTTATTTCAAGGATATTGGCTTGGACGCAGTGGTTGGCTCGGTCGGTGGCGGAGCTACCTTGCGAATGATTGCCGATATTCCACATGTTAAATATACCGAAGGTCGCTTCCTGCCATACTTCTTCCCAGATACCTTCTATGAAGGAAATGATCCGACCATTGAAGCCAACGAGAATTGGCTAACAGCACGCCGGGCCATTATGCGTAAGCCCGTTGACCGGATTGGTTATGGGGGTTATCTCAGTCTCGCCTATAAATTCCCTAAATTTGTTTCCTATATCGAAGAAGTGGCGGATGAATTCCGGGATATCTACGCCATTGTCAAAGACACCAAGCCTTATGTGGGGCTAAAAGTAGGGATTCTCAATGCTTGGGGGGCACTTCGGACCTGGCAAACCCACATGGTGGCGCATGCCTTGCACTATAAGCAAATCTACTCCTATCTGGGGATTCTAGAAGCTCTCAGTGGTGCGGCGGTTGAGGTAATCTTCTTAAGTTTTGACCAGGTGATTGCTGACGGTGTGCCGGAAGATGTGGACGTTTTAATTAACGCAGGCGATGCCGGAACCGCCTTTAGTGGTGGTCAACATTGGGCTCGGCCAGAATTGTTAAGTGCCATTCGTCGCTTCGTCTACCAAGGTGGCGGTTTGGTTGGCGTTGGCGAGCCAAGTGCCTATCTTCAAAATGGTCGTTTCTTCCAATTAGCTGAAATTCTTGGGGTGGATAAGGAGTTAGGCTTCTCCCTATCGACCGACAAATACTTCACTCAAGCCCAAGGCAGTCACTTTATTACGGCAGATTTAGAAGCTGGACAAGACCCTGATTTCGGAGAGTCCATGCATAACCTCTATGCCCTAAGTGAAGAGACAGAAATTTTAGAATACAGCAATGGCGAAGTTCACATGGCGGCACACGATTATGGTCAAGGCCGTGGGGTCTACCTAGCTGGCTTACCTTACAGCATTGACAATACGCGTTTACTCATGCGGGCTCTTTACTACGCTGCCCATAAGGAAGCTGACTTTAATAAATGGCATAGTAGCAACCCAGCTGTTGAGGTTCATGCCTACCCAGCTAAGGGCAAGTATGCAGTTGTCAATAATACCGCTGAGCCACAAGTCACGACTGTCTATGATGGTCAAGGAATTAGCCAAGAAGTTTCCTTGGCTGCGAGCGAAATTCAATGGGAGGAGATTTAGATGTCTCATAAAATTCGTGTTCTCATTCGTCTTCTGGTTGCCTTGGTCTGCGTTGGCTTTATCATCCACCTTCAAACCACGGTTAGCCGAGAAAATCTTTTGGGCATGCTCTTGGCTCTAGCAGGTTTGCTAGCGGTGCTCTTTGACTATAACTACGAGTTTAACCATCCTAAACGCGACTAAAGGCCGGATGGCTCTACCAAAGGAGAGGAGGAAGGAAAATGAGAAAAGCAATGGGTGTGGATATCGGCGGAACCAAGGTAGCGGCGGCTATTATTGATGAGCAGGGACATATCACGCACCGTGTTCAAGTGCCCAGCGACACCTCTTCCAGTGAGGCCATGTTAGAATGCGTAGTGGGTGTCATTGACGCCTGCCTAGCAGAGGCGGGGGTAGATGTATCGGATTTGACCGGTATCGGCTTAGGTATACCAGGTAAGGTGGATAGCCTAAACGGGGTGGCTATCTTCCAAAATAATATCCCTTGGGAGAAGTTTCCGGTGGTAGCGCGCCTAGCAGATCGCTACGCCCAAGTACCGATTGCCGTTGAGAATGATGTTAAAGCAGCTGCCTATGCGGAGTATCGACTGGCTGGCATGGGGCCGCTGGATGTGTTCGGCTATTTGACGGTCTCAACCGGCATCGCCTGCACTAACATCGTCAACCATCAGATTATTCGCGGCGATGGCTTTTCAGGTGAAATTGGCTTCTTGCCAGTGCCCTCCTCTACTGGCCTTCGTCCTTTGGAAAGTGTCTGCGCTGGCCCTGGGATTGAGGCCATGGCTCGCGCCCTCTATTTGGATGATCGGATTACGGTGGCCCAAGTCTTCGCTCGTGCCCTCAAAGGGGAACAAATAGCCAATGAATTAGTAGATCAAAGTGCCATGGGGGTGGCCATTGGACTCTTCGCTATGATCTGCCTCCTAGATCCTAAAGAAATTGTCATTGGCGGTAGCGTGGCAGTCAAGAATCCATTCTATGTGGAGCGGATTAAGGCGGTCCTAGAGCGTTATGCTCACAAAGAACAAATGCATATTCTGCCTCACATTCGGGTCACAGACCTGGGGGGAGATAACGGAATTATTGGGGCTGGCTTCCTGGTGATGCCTGCCCAAGATATACAAATCTTTTAAATAGGGGAACCTAAGCAAGAGGGCTAGACTTTAGTGTCTAGCCCTCTTGCTCTGATTTTAAGCCTAATAAAAAAATCCCATTATATCATATATGATATAATGGGAAATTCTCTTAGAGATGAAGTTTAGCTGCAGCCGCCTTGTCCAAGAGGAGGGTCACATCAGGGTGACGCTGGAGGATGCTGGCTGGCAGGTCAGGGGTCACAGGCCCTTCAACCAGTCCGTAAATAGCATCGGCTTTCTTTTCGCCGTATGCCATGAGGATGATTTTCTTAGCGGACATGATGGAAGCAATCCCCATACTGTAAGCTTGAGTCGGTACGTCTTCGACACGATCGAAGAAACGTTTGTTAGCCTCAATAGTGGATGGAGTCAAATCGACTAGCTGGGTTAATCCATCGAATGGCGCCCCTGGCTCATTAAAGCCAATGTGACCGTTAGAGCCGATGCCCAAGATTTGTAAATCAATGGGGTTGTCTGCTAGGACTTGATTATAGCGTTTGATTTCATAGTCGCTATCAGTTTGGTCCCCGTCAGGCAGATAGGAATGCTTGAAAGGTTTGTGTTGGAAGAGGTGTTGGTTCATAAAGTAGTGATAGCTCTTTGGATGGTCGCTAGACAAGCCGTAGTATTCATCCAAGTTGACAGACACTGATTGACTAAAATCTAAATCGGACTCTACTAAGCGTTGGTAGAGTGCTTCGGGAGTCGAACCAGTTGCTAAGCCAAAGGTTTTGGGACCAGTTGCCAGCGCCTGGACGAAGAAGTCAAAGGCCTTATCGGATGCTGCATCGAACTGATCATAAACGAGTATTTCCATGGAATAATACCTCCAAAAATTGCAATGAATTAATCTACCCTTAGTGTACCACAAAAAACATGGTAGCGCTTCATGTACAGACAAAAATTTTTATTTTTGTTACTTAAGACAAGTTTCAGTTTAATTTTGGTCGAAACGCATATTGAAAGAAAAGCCCTTACAGAGTAGAATATAAATATAATGAAAAATCAATAGAGGAGTCAGGCCATGTTTGAATTAGACAAAGCCGCGTTAGAGGCACTGGGTGCCGAAATTACAACGCGAGAGATCAAGCAACAACCATCTATCTGGCGCGAGACCTATCAATTGTATCTTGACCGTCAGGAAGAAATTAAGGGCTTTATAGGTGCCTTGTTAGAGTCTTATGGGCGTCTAGAAGTGATTTTTACAGGAGCAGGGTCATCTGCTTATGTCGGACAAGCCATTACAAATTATTTACGTCAAGTTAATGACGTGTCTCGTCTTAACTTCCGTCACGAGCCAACGACGACCATTGTCTCCAATCCGACTAGCGTCTTCCAGGCAGATTTACCAACTCTTTTGGTGTCCTTTGCCCGCAGTGGCAACTCGCCAGAGAGTGTGGCGGCAGTCCAACTGGGTCAGTCCTTGGTCAAGGATTTCTATCAATTAACCATTACCTGTGCGCCAGAAGGCCATTTAGCCAAAGCGGCGCAAGGGGACGACCACAACCTAGTGCTCTTACAGCCGAGCCGTTCCAATGATGCAGGCTTTGCCATGACGGGGAGTTTTTCTTGCATGATGCTCACCGCCTTGCTAGTCTTTGATCCGGCTTCTGATTCTGATAAGGAGTCATATGTTGATCAGATTGCTAAGATGGCTGAGACAGTGTTGGATCGCGAAGGTCAGCTTCAGGCCTTGATCGCTAAGAATCCCCAGCGTGTCATTTATCTGGGGTCGGGTGGCTTTGAAGGCTTAGGCCGTGAGACCCAATTGAAGATCCTAGAGTTAACGGCGGGGCAATTGGCAACCGTTTATGATTCTAGCATGGGCTTCCGTCACGGGCCTAAATCCTTTGTTAATTCTGAGGCCTTGGCCCTGGTTTTCGTTTCCAACCAAGCTTACACCCGTCTCTATGACCAAGATATCCTCGCAGAGTTGGCTGGTGATCAGATTGCCCAGACCATCGTGGCCGTTCAAGTGGGGACCGAGGCTGCGCCAGGGGTAGAGGTTTTTGCTTTCGATGCGGCTCACAGTCAATTACCAGATGCCTATCTGGCCTTCCCATATTTAGTAGTCGGTCAGGTCTTGGCTCTGCTAGCGTCGGTTCATGTTCACAACAAACCAGACACACCATCACCAAGTGGCACGGTTAACCGTGTCGTGAAGGGTGTCACCATTCATCCTTACGCCTAGATAAGAAAGGAAGAAGCGTATGAAATACTATGTTTATGCTAAGCAAATTGTGCTCGATGACCAAGTCATTGACAAGGCCTATCTAACCATTGAAGACGGGAAGTTTGGGCCCATCCTGATGGAAGAGCCACAAGATGCTCCAATCAAAGATTACAGCCAATCCATTGTCGCCCCAGGTTTGGTGGACACCCACATTCATGGTTACAAGTCTCATGACGTCATGGATAATGACTTTGAAGGCATTAAGGTTATTTCCGAAGGCCTCCTATCCTGTGGGGTGACTTCTTGGTTGCCAACTACTTTGACCTCTTCTGCTCAATTGTTGAATGATGTTTGCGAAACCATTGGGAATCACTATCAAGAGGTAACAGGGGCTAAGATTCGTGGGATTTTCCTAGAAGGTCCTTTCTTCACTGAAAAATACAAAGGGGCGCAAAACCCTAAATACATGAGCGACCCATCCGTTGACAAGTTAGCCAAATGGCATGAACTGTCACAAGGCTTGGTCAATAAGATTGCCATTGCCCCAGAACGTCAGGGCGTCAAGGAATTCATTGAATTCGCCAAGTCCAAAGGTGTTTATACGGCCTTGGCTCACTCTGACGCGACCTATGAAGAAGCTGCTGCTGCCGTTGAGGCAGGGGCTAATATTTTCGTTCATATCTACAATGGGATGAGCGGTCTTCACCACCGCAATCCAGGTATGGTAGGGGCAGCTTTGAGCTTAGACAAGGTCTTTGCTGAAATGATTTGTGATGGCCACCATGTTCATCCGGCGGCCGCTCGTGTCGTGACTCGTGCTAGAGGTCCTAAGGAAACCGTCCTGATTACAGACTGTATGCGAGCTGGTGGTATGGGCGAGGGACAGTCTCGCCTAGGGGAATTTGAAGTAGTAGTCAAAGATGGGACTGCCCGTCTCAAGGACACCGGCAACCTGGCGGGCTCTATCTTAGAGCTCAAACAAGGGGTCAAAAATGTCGTGGATTGGGGTCTAGTAAGCCCTGCAGAAGCCCTGCGCATGGCCTCTCTAACACCTGCGCAATCGGTTGGCATTGAATCAGTCTGTGGCCGTATTGCCCCTGGGTATGAAGCTGACTTCATCGTAGTCAGCGACCAATTAGAATTAGAAGCGACTTATTTAGATGGCGAACTCCGCTACCAAGCCTAAAACAAGCCTCATAAAAGGAGAGAACAATGATGAGACAAGTATCAAAAGCCAAATACGAAAAATTACAACAACTATCGACTGAATCAGGAGTTATCTCAGCCTTAGCCATTGACCAACGTGGTTCCTTACGTAAGATGATTGCTTCAGGTGGCGGTGTTGAAGATGTGCAACGCGCTGTTGAAGACTTTAAGATTGCCATTTCCGAAGAATTGACACCATACGCATCGTCTATTCTCTTAGATCCAGAGTATGGTTTACCTGCGGCGGCACGTCGTTCAATCGACGCGGGCTTGCTCTTAGCCTATGAAGAAACTGGCTATGATGCATCTGAACCTGGGCGTTTACCAGACTTGTTGCCTGAGTGGTCTGCATACCGCCTCAAAGAACAAGGGGCAGATGCGGTTAAGTTCCTGCTCTACTATGATGTAGATGAAGACGATGCGATCAATGAACGCAAGCATGCTTTCGTTGAGCGGATTGGTTCTGAATGTGAAGCGGAAGAAATTCCTTTCTTCTTAGAGATTGTGACCTATGATGCGACCCTAAACGATGAGAAAGGGGCAGAGTTTGCTAAGGAGAAACCACATAAAGTGCTAGAAGCCATGAAGATTTTCTCCCACAAACGCTACCATGTTGATGTCTTGAAGGTAGAAGTGCCTGTTAATATGAAATTTGTGGAAGGTTTTGCGGAGGGGCAAGTAGTCTATAGCCGTCCAGAAGCCCTCAAACTCTTTAAAGAACAAAGCGAGGTAACCCATCTGCCATACATCTACCTCAGTGCAGGTGTCTCTGCGCAACTCTTCCAAGAAACCCTGGACTTCGCCAAGGAAGCAGGTGCCGAATTCAACGGGGTGCTTTGTGGTCGGGCTACTTGGAAGGATGCTGTGCCTGTCTTTGCTTCAGAAGGTGAACAAGCTTGTCGTGACTGGCTGGAATCTCAAGGTAAGGCCAATATTGAAGCTCTTAACCAAGTCCTCGCCCGTACGGCAACACCATGGACTAAGCGCTTATCAGTCTTGGATTAAGTGAGCTAATACTAGGCGCCCTCTCCTCTTAGTTAGGAGGGGGCTTTTTGTGTCTAGCGATTATCCTTAGTTTTTCTTAGTTTTTTATGGTAGAATGAGAGTTATAGAATATCAAATACCTACTTGAATGTTGCTTGGCCAAGTAGAGCTAGGAGGAAAGTCCATGGAATTAATCGGTCTAAAAAAATGTTCGACTTGCCGGGAGGTGGAGCGACTACTTGAGGCCCAAGGCCTTACTTATCACTATCGCGAGATTAATGTGGATCGTCCTAGTGCACAAGAGCTAAAAACTTGGTATCAACAGGCAGGTCTTAGCTCGACCAAGAAGCTAGTCAATACGAGTGGTCAACTCTACCGTGGCATGGGCCTTAAAGACCGTTGGGATGACTTAAGCTCGGACCAGCAATTCGAGCTTCTGGCGACCGACGGCATGCTAGTCAAACGTCCTATTCTGTTGACGGATCAGGGACAGGTATTTGTCGGCCCAGATGTCAAAGCCTATTTAAACCAGCGCTAACGCTACTCTTTCCCCACAATAAAGGAGTTAAAGCCTATGAAATTATCACTTAAAAAATGTGCCCTTGCCCTAATCTTAGCCAACCAACTCTTAGTGGTGCCACAGGCCCTTTCCCAGATTGGTGCGCAAGAACGCCAAGATTTATCGCCTGTGACCCAGTTTGGCTCAGAACAAGCCAGTCAGCCGAAGAGTGAGAGTTCCAACTCTAGTGAGTCCTCTAGTCAGCAAGAGGATCCCAATAAAGACTTACCAGAGATTAAAATAGAGCAGCCAGAAACAATCCTAACTGCTCTCTATCACGACCAGGCGCGTGTAGTCATGAATGTGGCCTTAATCGATGGCCGTGATAATGGCCAACCTAAGGGGAAAACCTTGGTTACCATCAATTCTGGTGACATGCGTTACTTACATCAAACAGATTCGCACGCCCTACCTTTTACTGCCATGATGAAGCTATCAGAGGGCAAGGTGACGGCTGCTTGGCAGGCAGTTGAAGATTTGATGGGCTTTGCCAAGCAAGTGGCTAATAGTCAAGCAGAGGCCGTTAAGGATACAGCTCTAGATAAATTAGCTCATTTGGATGAGAGCAAGACCGCTACACTCAAAGATAAATTTGTGGCCTTAGATTCTACGGAACAGGCCCAAACTAGCTATGAAATTAGCCAAGATTGGCAAGCCTTCTATCAAGCAGTCCTGACGGATTGGCTAGCGAGCCAACCCCAACCAAGCAAGAAAGACAACCAAGTGTTAAGCTATGAGTTATCGGATGAGGCCGGTAAGCAGTTGACGGCTATTATGAAGAAGCATCAAGCTGACTTTCCAAGACTCAAGGAAACCTTTGATTTGTTCACCGATGATTACGATGGGACCATCAGCTTGGACTATGCCAATAAAAAAATCTCAGTTGGCCTGATTCAAGGTAAGGTGGCGCTAGAGTACCATTTAGATTTGAAAGCTACTTCCCTGACGGAACCGACAGGGGATGCAGTCTTAAGTCAAGCACAATTCAATGAAGTCTTAGGTGCGGACTGGTTCCAAGGCCTTATCCAATTGGAAAAGTTGATCAACTAAGCGAGAGGAGTTGAGGGCGCATGTGGCAAAAATTAAACCAAGCTTGGCAAGATCCGGTTAAGGATAGCTGGTGGAAGGTGCTTTTGCTAATAGGCGTCTATCTAACTAGCCAAATATTAGCTGTGACTGGCTTGATCCAGTATGGTCTGGCTCGGTCAGGGCTCGAGTCCTATGATTTAGTAGGAGCGGATTTGAGTGACCTGGCCTATATACAGCCCTGGACCTTTGTCATTATGGAGGCGGTTGGGCTAGTCGTCCTAATCTTGGGCATTTCTATTTTTGGTTTTAAGCTCTTTGATTGGACGATCAATAAATGGAAGCTCTTAATAGGCGGGTTTGCTGTTTATGGGATCATGTATGGCTACCTGACTCTTTATGACCAAGTCCTGATTGCCTATAATCCAGCCTTTGAAACCACTCAGAATCAGGCTGCCTTACGGATATCTACGCAAGGAGCCCCATTCCTACTGACTTTTTTAGCCTTGTCCATATTGGGTCCAATTGTTGAAGAAATACTCTTCAGAGGCTTATTGATGAAGTACTTATTGCCTCAACTGCCCTGGCTAGGGCTGGGGATTTCTAGTGTGATTTTTGGGCTCTTGCACCGACCAGCTAATGTGTTAGAATGGGGCCTATACGCTGGCATGGGTCTAATTTTCGGGCTGACTTATTTGAAGACCAGACGACTTGAATATACCATCTGTGTCCATATCATTAATAACTGTGTGGCCGTCATGATGATGTATGGCCTATAAGGAGGGAAGACATGGCAGAATATGAATGTTTAGAAGAACAAGTAATTAGTACGGAATGTGAGCGGCTCAAGGAAGTCATGGATCCAGATCAACTGGCTGCTCAGGCGGCACTTTTCAAGGTTTTGGGTGACCTCAACCGAGTGAAGATTATGCATGTCTTGACAGTTTATGAACGCCTCTGCGTTTATGAAATTTCGCGTCTAATTGATGCGACTGTGGCGACCACGTCTCACCATCTGATTACTTTGCGTAAACACGGCATTATCCGTTCGGAGAAGGAAGGCAAGCATGTAATCTATTCTTTGGATAGCCAGCTAGTTAGCAAATTCATCGATTTAGCTAACCGCATGCGAGGCCGTTGTCCAAAATGTGGTAAGATACATGAATGCTAGACATTAAGATAGGACTAGGGGCTTGCCTCTGGTCCTTTTTTGTGTGAACAAGACAGGGTAGAAAATAGCTAATCCTCGCAATCAAAATATGAATGAAATTGCCGTGAAATGGGCCTAAAAATCTGGATTCTTTACCAATTAAATAACTGCTTTGTAATATAATTTTCAAATTCTTTTCACATGTCGATGTTAGGATAGAAGCATCAGGAAAAACAATAAACTCATATGAGAGAAAAGAGGAAGTTCGATGAAAAGCAGAAAATTTATTAAATTAGTCGTGGGTTCTTTAACAGGGGGAGCGCTTATCTTAAGTGGCCTAGCCTTGCAAAATGTCGTAACACCGACGGCTTCTCAGAATCAAACCAATACAGTCCAAGCTCAAGGAACAGCCAGTGAATTTGAAGAGACCATTATGAAGGCTGTTGAGAAGGCTAAAGACTCTGTCGTGTCGATCCAAAACTACCAGAAAGAAAGCCAACAAAATAATTTATATGGCTATGGCACGGGTGGTGAAAACCAAGTGGATTTGGAAGACCCAAGTGCCTCCCAAAAATTAGCGGGTGAGGGTAGTGGCGTCATCTATAAGATTGACGGTGATACAGCCTATTTGGTAACCAATAACCACGTGGTGGAAAATGCTGATTCCCTTAAAGTCAAATTAGCTGATGGGACCACAGAAGATGGGGAATTGGTTGGCCGTGATGCCGTGTCCGACTTAGCTGTCGTCAAGATTTCGTCCAAGAATGTTAAATCAGCCATTAAGTTCGCTGACTCTGACGCAACTAAGGTGGGGAGCATCGCCATCGCTATTGGCTCGCCTCTAGGCAGCAAGTTCTCTAACTCCGTAACTCAAGGGATTATTTCGGGTCAATCACGGATTGTGCCAATGGACCTCAACAAAGACGGCCAAGCCGATATTGAGACTACGCTCATTCAAACCTCGGCAGCTATCAACCCTGGTAACTCTGGTGGTGCCTTACTCAATAAGGACGGCGATCTAGTGGGTATCAACTCTAGCAAGTTCTCGAATGTTGACGTCGAAGGAATGGGCTTCGCTATTCCGTCCAAAGAAGTTCAACGTGTCATTGCCCAACTTGAAAAAGATGGCAAAGTCACTCGACCATTCATCGGGATTAGTCAAAATGACTTAGCTAACATCACCAGCCGATCTAAGACCGAAATCCTCAAACTCAAGTCTGATCAAACGGACGGTGTTGTGGTAACAGATACTGTCAAAGGCTCACCAGCTGAAACAGCCGGCCTCAAAAAATATGACGTCATCACCAAGATTGGCGATAAAGAGATCAAGAATATCTTGGAATTACGTCGGGAGCTCTATGCTTATAATGTAGGTGACAAAGTAGAGTTAACCGTCCTAAGAGAAGGGAAGGAAACCAAAGTCCAAGTCACTCTCGGTGCCCAACCTGAGCAACAAAGTACCAATAATCTCCAACAATATCAACAAGGCCAACAAGGTCAAGGACAAGAGCAAGAGAACGGCCAAGAAGGCCAAACTCCACGCCTACCATTCCCAGGCCAACGTTAGTAGTCAATAATGATAGCCCACACCTCCGGCAAGGAGGCGTGGGCTTTTTATGATTGATTAAGCCAGGGTCAAAAAACACGAACGTTTGAAAAATAAAACCAGCGAAAAGGCACTTTTGATAATTTATTTCTTGCCGGAAGATAAGGGGGTGTTATAATTTGGGTAGAATCTATTATTTTTGTTGGAGGGATCCTTAAAATGAAAAAAAGCCTGAAGCTTTTTGCCATCTTCACCTTAATTGCGACCTTTGTGGCCGGATTAATCGCACCGTTTACTGCCAAGGCGGCAGAGAAAATTGACACGATTAAGATTGGTTTCGTGCCGTCACGTAACCCAGACGAAATCGTAACATCGACTGAACCGCTCAAGCAATTATTGAAAGACGAACTTGCTAAAAATGGTTTTGAAGTTGAGAACGTAGAAATCACAGTAGGGACTAACTTTGAAGCTGTAGGGGAAGGATTAGCATCAGGGACTCTTGACTATGGTTTTATCCCATCAGGGACTTATGTTCTCTTTTCTGATGATGTGGAAGTTCTCCTAACTGCTACTCGTCAAGGGCTTAACAAAAATTCCACTGAACCAAAAGAATGGAATGACAAGAAAGCAACTGAACCTACTGATGAGCAAGTTACCTTCTACAAGGGCTTGATTTTAGCAGGCCCATCTGCTAAAGGTAAAGAATTAGCTGAGAAAGTCAACAAGGGGGAAAAGTTAACTTGGGACGACCTCAACTCTGCTAAATGGACTGTTCTCTCCTCTTCATCAGCATCAGGTTACATTTACCCAACCCTCTGGCTCAAAGAAAACTTTGGTAAGAAGATTACCGATTTAGCTAACGTGGTACAATCTGATTCTTACACCAATGCCATGACACGTTTGGCTGCTGAACAAGTGGATATTGTTGTTGGTTATGCTGACTTACGTCGCGACAACGTTGACAAGTGGCAAAAAGAAATGGGCGCTTCAGCACCTATCTGGGAAGCAACTAACGTTATCGGTGTAACACCAGACATCGTCAATGATACTGTATCTGCTAGCAAGACTTCTACAACTGTTTCACCTGAATTGAACGAAGCAATCAAGAAATCCTTGATGGATATTGCTAAGACCGAAGAAGGTAAGAAAGTCATCAAGATTTACAACCACACCGGTTATAAAGAAGCCAAAGACGAAGACTACAACAAAGAGCGCGAAGCGCAAAAATTAATTAAGGGCAACTAGTCCGCATGACGCTCAAGACGGCAGAGTCTCCGTGAGGCTCTGCTCTTTTTGTGATAAGAGAGCACAGACAGAAGTAGCTTAAAGGATTGCTTCTTGTCTGCCATTATAATGAGGAGAGAGGATTACACATGATAGAGTTCAAGAATGTCTCTAAGCGCTATCCCAACGGGGTGACTGCTCTGAAGAATGTCAACTTGACCATAGAGCAAGGAGAATTTGTTGGGATTATCGGTTTGTCAGGTGCGGGGAAATCTACCCTAATCCGGACCATCAACTGCATGCACCCTATTAGTGAAGGGGAGCTAACAGTTAATGGGACCAATGTAAGTCAATTGAAAGGCCAAAGCTTACGCCGTTTTCGCCGTAAAATTGGCATGATCTTCCAGTCTTTTAACCTAGTAACGCGGGCATCTGTCATCAGCAATGTGATGAATGCCTTTGTGCCAGATATTCCTTTTTGGCGGGTTCTCATTGGTTACTATAAGAAGGAAGAAGAAATTCGAGCGCTGACCGCTTTGGACCGCGTAGGGATTTTAGAAAAAGCCTACACTCGGGTAGACCAACTATCTGGGGGCCAACAACAACGAGTGGCCCTGGCACGCACGCTGGCGCAGAACCCAGAGATTATTCTAGCCGATGAACCGGTCGCAGCTCTAGACCCTGTGACAGCCAAAGCCGTAATGGAAGACTTCCAAGCTATTAACCAAGATGATAAGATCTCGATTTTACTCAATATTCACCATGTGGAATTAGCCTTGGAATACTGTGATCGTATCATTGGTATTCGTGATGGGGAAGTTGTCTATGACGGACCTTCTGACCAAGTCACACCTGAAATCTTGGATGTGATTTACAAGGGCCAAGCGATTGAATAGGGGGATATGATGATGAATGCATTCTGGCATCGTATGTGGGGACCGAAAACCCGAACCCTACCCAATGGTAAAACCGTCAGCAAGAAACGTTCTCTAACCTGGCTTTATCTCATCTTGGTTGTCCTAGCTTTCTATTATTCTATAGAACTTACTGGCTTCAAAATGTCCACCTTACTCAAGCGAGGAAATCAATTCTTTGTTATTTTAGGACGGATGTATCCGCCTAATTGGGATTACTGGGCTTCTGTTCAGGGACCGCTATTAGATACCATTAAAATGTCTATCTTAGGCTCTGTCATTGGCGCCTTACTGGCCATTCCAGTCGCTGTGGTTGCTTCCTATAACATGGTTGTTAACCGGTGGATTACTGGCTCTATGAAATTAGTTCTTAGCTTGATTCGGACAGTGCCGACATTGATTTACGCCAGTGTTTTGACGCTGGTTTTTGGGATTGGGACTTTTGCTGGGACGGTGGCCATTGCCATCTTCACCTTCTCCTTTATGGCTAAGCAACTCTATGAAATGATTGAAACGGTTGATATGAAACCATTTGAAGCCATGGAAGCCCTAGGTGCTAACCGGGTTTATAGTTTTCTAGGCGCTATTTTGCCGCAAGTCTTACCTTCCTATCTTGCTTCTTCCCTTTATACTTTTGAAGGGAATGTCCGTCACGCAGCCATTCTGGGATGGGTTGGTGCTGGTGGGATTGGGGTCATCTTGAATGAGAAGATTGCTTGGCGTGAGTATACAAATTTAGGTATGATTTTAGTTGCCCTCTATGTGACAGTCCTGATTATCGAGTATACCAGTCGCTACTTGCGCTCTAAACTAACTTAGGAGGTTCGGATCATGATTAATAAAATTAACGAAATGTATGAATCACGTACCTCAGACAAGTATTTCAAGGCCTTATGGGTGCTTGGTTTAGTAATTCTCATTGTTTGGTCCTGGTCAGCTTTGGGCTCTATTGATATTTCTGAAAAGGGCCCGACCATTGCCTTCAATATTATTAGCGGGATTTTCCACCCTAACTTGGAAACCTTACTTGGTTTAGGTGAGAGTGGCGTACTCCACTTGCTCCTAGAAACGGCAGCTATTGCTTTCATGGGAACCATTGTAGGGGCTGTATTCTCTATTCCTTTGGCTTTTCTCGCTTCACGTAAGGTCATGCCAATGCCCATTACCGTCATTACACGCCTCTTCGTAATGGCAGTTCGGACCATCCCAAGTTTCGTTTATGGGCTCATGTTTATCCGTGTAACCGGCCCAGGTGCTTTTGCTGGGGTCATGACCCTATCAGTTACCTCGATTGGGATGATTTCTAAGCTCTTCTCGGAAACCATTGATGATTTAGACGATTCCATACTCGAGGCGCTTGATGCTGCGGGGTGTTCTACCTTCCAGAAAATTCGCTGCGGGATTATTCCTCAACTCTGGTCTAGTCTAATCTCTACCCTAATTTTCCGTTTCGACATGAACCTACGTGACGCCACGATTTTAGGGGTTGTTGGAGCCGGCGGGATCGGGGCACCATTGACTTTTGCGATTAACGGTTATAAATGGGATGAAGTGGGTGCCATCTTAATTGGCTTAATTGCCTTTATCCTGATTGTTGAGTATAGCTCTAGTTACATCCGCAAACGTTTGACCCAAGGTTAAATTGAAGCTTTGAGCTCCTGTGAAAACAGGGGCTCTTTTTATTTCTGTAACATTTATGTAACAATTCGGATTGCCGATTTAGGCCGGTAATAAGCGAAATGTTGCGAATTTATGAATTATTCGGGAAATAAATACTAAAAAACAAAGATCCGCTTGTAATCTTTCTGTAACAGAGTTACAATAAGTGTAACAAAAGGAAAGGAAGCGATTCACCATGAAAAAGTGGTCGAAAGGAATCTTAGTTTTGGGTTTAGTTGCCAGTGTTTTAGGTAGCTATCCAGTTGCAGCACAAGCCACTGCATCAAATAATGAGGCGGAGGCTAGCCAAGTAGCGCAAGCTAAGGAACACAGCATTGTGCGCTATGTTCTAGTTAATGCCCAAGATAATACAGAAGGGCTTGTTTTCTACTTCTTGGTAGAGGGTAATCGTGATCAAGCTGTCTCTGCGGCTCATAAGTGGCTAGTAGAACAAGGTCTTGAAAAAGATGGTATGGCGGGTGTTAAGGAATATAAACCAGCCAAAGAACGCGAAACGTCTGAAGGTTTGGTGACCGCTAGCGTTTATGATGCGAGTCAAACCATTCAAAATTTTGCGACGCTCAAGAAAAAATTCGATAGCTACTTAGCGCAGTTGCCACTGGAAGATGAAGCGGATAAACAAGTGCTGCCCGTTATTTCATTGCCAGCACCTAAGCCTGAACAAAAGCCAACAGAGAGCTCACAAGCTTCAGAATCTAAGCCAGCCGAATCCAAACCAGCAGAGACATCGCAAGCTTCAGAATCTAAGCCAGCCGAATCCAAACCAGCTGAGTCTTCCCAATCTTCAGCTTCTAAGCCAACTGAATCTAAACCAGCTGAATCTTCTCAATCCTCAGCTTCTAAGCCAAGTGAATCCAAGCCTAACGAGTCTTCAAAATCTAGTGAATCTAAGCCTGCTGAGTCTAAATCTGAATCAAAAGAAAGTCAAAGCTCAAGTAAGGTAGAGGTCAAGAAAGAAACCAAGAGAGAAAATAAGAAGGGCTTGCCAAACACTGGTGAAGTGGACCGCCTACCATTCTTGTTAGTGGGTGCTCTACTAGTCCTTGCAGCGATTGGCCTCGTCCTCATGCGTCGTCGCCGTTCCTAAATTTAATCCACTAGCAAAAAAGCCATGGTTTCAAACCATGGCTTTTTCTGATATCAAGTTTAGTCGTTAAAGTAACCTAAATAGTCATATTTCTCGAAGACATGAGAATTGGCCATCGCGACCAAAATGGTGTTGGCTTCAATTGGGTGGTTGATGGCAATAGAAGAATTCAACTTCTCACCTTTTTCTTCCCGCATACCAATTAGGTTGAGTTCATACTTGCGTCGTAAGTCTAGTTCTAAGACGGTCTTACCGACCCATGCATCAGGTGCTGTAAATTCGACAATCGAGGTATCATCGTCTAATCGTAGTACTTCGTCAATCTTATTACGGAGAATTTTAGATGCTAAACGTACACCAGAGTCACGTTCAGGAGAGACCACTACATGGACGCCCACTTCATAGAGAACCTCTTCAAAGGTTAAGCTACGAGCCTTACCCACGATCCGAGGGACACCTAATTTTTTACAGTGCATAGCTGCTAGTACAGAGCTTTCCAAGTTAGTACCGGTCGCGATAATGACAATGTCACATTCCTTAACGCCGATATTTTTCAAGAAGTCATAGTCGGTAATGTCGCCGACAGCCGCCTTAGTAACATAGTCTGCCACGTCTTGGACATTGGCTTGTCGGTTGTCAATGGCGATAACATCTACATCGTATTTGCTAAGTTCTTTAGCGACGGTACGGCCAAAGACCCCCAGGCCTAAGACGCCAATAATCCGAGTATTAAGTTTTGGTTTCATAAGTGTACAGATCCTTTCTGATTAGCCGATTAATACATCAGTATCGGCATAGTGAATTTCTTTGCGGTCACGTTGGAGCAAGCTGAGGAAGACGGTAAAGGGACCTACCCGGCCCAAGAACATCATGCCCATAATAATGATGCGCCCCCAAGTTGTGAGTTGCGAGGTAATCCCTGCCGAAGAACCCACAGTGGCCATAGCAGAAATGGCCTCGAAGAGAAGATGGTAAGGATTGAGATTTGGATGCTCCAAGAGTAAGAGCGAATAGCCAATCATTAAGACCGTGAAGAAAAAGAGAATGATGGTCATAGCTTGCTTAACGGCGCTGGCTGGAATAACCCGTTTATGGAAAGTTACTTCAGTGTGGCCCTTGAGTTCGGAACGGAAGAGTAAGAACATGATGGCAGCTGTAGTGACCTTAATACCACCAGCTGTACCACCTGGGGCCCCCCCAATTAACATGAGAATCATATAGACCAGATTGGTGAAGGGATGGGTCGCTTCATAGTTCAAAGTCGAGAAGCCGGCCGTACGGAAGGCAGCAGACTGGAAGAAAGAAATCATCCACTGCTGGAAGATATTATAATTACCGATAGTTGAGCCATGTCTGAGTTCTGATAGCCAAGTGATAAGGGCTCCGCCAAATAACAAGGTAGCAGTTGCTATCAGCGCTAGGCGTGAGTGGGAACTCAAACGGCGGAAACTCAAACGCAAGAGGCGTGGACGAGAATGGAAGTAGTGATTTAACCTTTCGCTCAGCTCGGCCCAGACGGTGAAACCAATCCCCCCTGCAATAATGAGTAAGGCAACTGTAAAGTTAACCGTTGGGTTGAGAACAAAGTCTTGGAGACTGTTGCTGCCTAGGTTGTCAAAACCAGCATTACAGAAGGCAGAAACCGCAACAAAAACGGCATTGAAGGCGCCTTTTGCCCAGCCGTAGCGGGGAATGAAGTCCGTCATCAGAACTAGGGCGCCAATGGCCTCTACTGCAAAGGTGAAGCGATAGGCGTTAAAGAGAAAGTTCTTGTAGTTGTCATTAGTGTTACGGTTAAGGGCCATCTGTAAGGTGGTCTGGCTCTTAAGCGAAATGCGACGTTTCAGATAGAAGAGGCTGACAGAAATGAGCGTGATCAGCCCTAAGCCCCCAATCTGCATAAGGATAATGCCGACTATTTGGCCGAAGACGGTATAGGTGTCCTTAATGGATAGGACGGTCAAGCCCGTCACGCAGACCATGGAGACAGCAGTAAAGAGATGGTCTAAATAAGTTTGATGAGTTCCTGGCTGGTTGGAAATAGGCAACCAGAGGAGAAAGCTCCCGGTTAAAATAACCACCAGAAAGCTAACGGTAAGCTTCTGGGTTGCGGTCCATTTGCTCGGGGAGAATAGATCTTGCATAGCGAGAACCTCGATTCTAATTCAATTCCCTATTATCATACAAAAAATCGCCGAAAAATGCTATGATAATGGTAGGAGGAATGAGGATGCAAATTGAAATTATCTGTGTTGGCAAACTCAAGGAGAAGTATCTCAAACAAGGGATTGCCGAATACACCAAGCGCCTTGGCGCCTATGCCAACCTATCAATCGTTGAGGTGGCCGATGAAGCAACTGCTGAGAAGATGTCCACTCTCGAAATCGAACAAGTTCTAGATAAGGAAGCAGATCGTATAGAGGCTCGATTAGATGCTGGCCGTCAGGTCATTGTCCTCGCTATCGAAGGAGACCTCATCTCTTCGGAAGATTTAGCCCAGCGTTTGGACCGTATGGCCCTACATGGGCAAAGCAAAGTAAGCTTTATAATTGGTGGCTCCCTAGGCCTAGCTGAGCGTCTCAAGCAAAAGGCCCAGTGGCGAGTTAGCTTTGGGCGGATTACCTTGCCTCATCAACTCATGCGCCTAGTCCTAGTCGAGCAGATTTATCGGGCTTTCCGAATTATGAAGGGACACGCCTATCACAAGTAAGGAGAGAATATGATGAAATTCTATATGAAGCAACATTTTATGTCTATTCGCCAAAACTTTGAGATTTATGACCAGGCAGGGGAAGTAGTTTTTCAAGTTCGAGGTCGTATGCCTTGGCTTCGTCGCCAGATGACCATTCTAGATGCCAAGAGCGGTACCGAGTTGGCGACAGTGACCCAGGCCATGTGGCGGTTCTTCTTCCAACGCCTAACAATCAGTATAGAAGGCCAGACTGTGGCGACCATTCAAGAACGCTTCAGTTTCTTGGGTACCCGCCTATCGATTCAAGGTTTAGGTTGGACGGTAGATGGTATTTCTTGGCTCAAGGGCTGTAGTATTTATGATGCAGATGGAGAAATTATTGCGACCATTCGGAGCAAGATTATGACCTGGTCCGATACCTTCGAGATTGAAATCTATGATGAAACGATTCATCCGGTATTAGTTCTGGCAGTAGTTTTAGGCATTGACACGGTTCGAGACTCAGCTGAAAGTTAGCCTTTTCCACGCAAATAAAGGCCACCTATCCTAAGTGACAGGTGGCCTTTGATTTACTTTAAGGTTGTACGTTGTAGTAGAAGAGAGCAGGTCGGGAACTGTTAGATAGGCTGACAGGCACCACGGCTTGCTTAGCTTGATCATAGTAGGCTACTAAAACTAGGCGATTGCCGACATAGGATAGGGCTTGGTTCATGAGCTCGATATCACTATCCTTGACGCGACTGTTAGCTTCTTGGCGAGTCATTGGCACAACTAAACGAACGACGTAACTGGTTTGGTTACCTAATTTCACCGCGATTTGGTCGACCTTAGTTTCCAAGCCACTGACATTGCCAGATTGATCCAAGTAGTTTTGTAAGTCTGCTAATTCTTGTTGGCTAAGTGCTTGTTGGCTAGCGGCCTTCTCATCTGCTGAGTAGTTGGCCTGATAGAATTCGTTGATTTTCTTATTGAGCTCGTTACCGTCCATTTCAGCAGGTAAGACCGTCTTCTTATAGCTAGCGTCTTCCGGAATGCTTTCATTCAAGAAAGATTGTGGTGGTTCTGAAGAGGATGAGGCACTGCTGCTCGATTCAAGCTTGCTAGAAGAAGCCTGACTGATTAACTGGCTTGAACTAGATTCTTGTGTCTGATTGTTCTTGCGGGTAGGTTCTTGGAACTTGAGATAGAGAATAGTGGCACCGGCACCTAAGACAATGGCCAGCAAAAATAAAAAGATATGGCGTAATTTCATGAGGTTTCCTCTTTCTATGGGATATTTGATAGTTGGGGCTGGAGCCCTCGGGGTAATCTTCTATAGTCTACCATAGATAAGCGGCAGAGTCCGTGACAAACGGATAACAGCTGAGTTAAATTTCGCAACAGGACTGACAATTTTAGACTTCTCTTCAGGATACTGTTATACTATAAAAAGCTAAGAAATTTGAGAAGGAGGGAGGCGCGTGAGAATGATTCTATCAATTTTTAAAGCAATCATTGGCCTAGCATCCTTAGGGCTCTTGCTAATCCTAGCTATTAATCTTTGGGTGATTGTTAGCGCCCAATTCCAAACCAAGACGCCTCAACAGATCCAAGCCACCGATTGGGCTAGTGACCAGGTGCCTATTTTGGTGCTAGGGGCTGGAATTATCGACAATAAGGAGCCAAGTAAGGTCCTGGCAGGAAGGCTAAATTCGGCCCTTACGCTAGCCCAGACCTTTCCCAATAAGGCTCTCATTATGAGTGGCGACCACACCAATCAATATTATAATGAAGTGGCAGTCATGAAGGACTATCTGGTTCAGCATGGAGTAGCCAGTGAACGCATTTATTTAGATCATGCGGGTTACTCGACTTATGATAGCCTTTATCGGCTCAAACATGTTCTAGGTCAGAACCGAGTGATTATCGTTACCCAAGGCTATCATCTGTCCCGCGCCCTTATGTTGGCGCGCGGCTTAGGCCTACAGGCGGTAGGGTTGGCAGCGGAAGAGGCAGCTTCAACCCGATTCAAACGTGAATTTCGTGAAATTGGCGCCCGGCTCAAGGACTTTGCCGTGACCTATCTGGGCTACCAGATGCCGCAGCCTAGCTTAGATTTTCCGATTGATTTTAGTCAATCAGGGGATCTTACCGACCATATCAAAGTTGGGGATTAATTCTCCGAATATGACTTGCTGAGTAGCCTTAAAAGGCCGCTCGACTTTTTTTATTCTAGGGTAGATTCGACTTGCTTGGCGCTGACCTCCAGTCTTTCGCCTTAGCCTTGCTTTGTGCTATAATAGGAACAGGGTGCGCCAGCAGAGACTGGCCACAAGTCTAGTAGGAGGTTTCATCATGAATCAACGCCAAGCGATATTAAAAGTATTAGAAAGCAACAGTAGAATTTCACCGGCTGAATTGGCTGTTCGCCTAGGTTATAGTGAAGAAGAAGTAATCAAAACCATTGCCGAGCTTGAAGCCGACCGTATTATTGTCGGTTATCATACCTTAATTAACTGGGATAAAACCGATGATCAAAGTGTCTCTGCCATTATCGAATTGAAGGTTAACCCTCAACGTGGGCAAGGTTTTGACCGTATTGCCGAAAAAATATATCTCTTCCCAGAAGTAGACTCTCTCTACCTTATGTCTGGGGGCTTTGACTTCCTGGTTGAGCTTAAAAAAGCACCAATGAAGGAAATTGCCCTCTTTGTTTCTAGTCGTTTGTCTGTGATTGAAGAAGTGCAATCGACTGCAACTCATATTATCTTAACTAAATACAAAGACCACGGCACCATGTTCGTTAAGGATGACAAACACAAACGGATGGTGGTTACTCCATGAGTCATCGTTTTATCAACCAGAAGGTGCAATCCATTCAGCCCTCTGGGATTCGTAAATTTTTCGACATCGCCAATGAGATTGAAGATGTCATTTCGCTAGGGGTGGGGGAACCCGATTTTGATACCCCTTGGCATGTGCGAGAAGAGGGGATTTACACCCTTCAGAAAGGCCGGACTTTCTATACAGCTAACCGTGGGCTGATGGAATTACGAACCGAGATTTCTAATTACATCGCGCGCAATCATGCGGTTCAATACAATCCTGCCACTCAGGTTTTAGTCACAATCGGGGGGTCAGAGGCCATCGACCTAGCCTTGCGGGCCTGTCTAGAACCTGGAGATGAAGTGATTTATCATGAACCTTGCTATGTTTCATATTTGCCATGTATTACCCTGGCGGATGGCGTTCCGGTGCCTATTCCACTTAAGGAAGCCAATGATTTTCGGCTGACGGCGGAAGAGTTAGAAGCGGCAATTACGCCTAAGTCCAAGGCCTTAATTTTATCCTTCCCCAATAACCCAACTGGTGCGGTTATGACCAAAGAGGACTTAGAAGCCATCGCTGAGGTCATTGTGCGCCATGATCTCTTGGTTATTACAGATGAAATCTATAGTGAACTTTCTTATACCGGCAAGAAGCACTATTCGCTCATTGATTTGCCAGGTATGGTTGAGCGGACTATCTATATCAATGGCTTTTCTAAGGCCTATGCCATGACCGGCTGGCGCTTAGGCTATTGCTGTGGTCCAGAAGAAATCCTGGCTCAGATGGTGAAAATTCACCAGTTTGCTATTATGGCTGCGCCAACCATGAGTCAGTATGCGGGCACCATGGCCCTTAAGAATGGGGCTAGTGATGTGGAAATGATGCGTGACAGCTATAATCAACGTCGACGTTATTTGATGGCGGAGCTCAAACGCTTAGGCATTCCATGCTTTGAGCCTTTTGGCGCCTTCTATATTTTCCCGAATATTAGTCAGTTTGGCCTAAGTTCCGAAGAGTTTGCTACCCGTCTGATTCGGGAGCACAAGGTAGCGGTTGTGCCGGGATCTGCCTTCGGTCAGTCAGGCGAAGGCTTCGTACGGGTATCTTATGCCTACTCGATCGATGAATTGAAGCAAGCTTTCGAGCGCATTGAACGCTTTATAACTGAATTACGTGCAGAACAAGGAGGAAAGTAAGATGTCATTACCTTTAAGACAGGAATTGCCTTTAGCAGAGACCTGGGATTTAAGTCTCTTGTATAAAGACCAAGCGGCCTATGAAGTAGCCGTAGAGGACTTGAAGAAGCAGGTGACAGAGTTCGAAGCTAACTATGCGGGCACTCTGGACCAAACGCAACAATTAGAAAAGGCCTTGGCCGACTACGAGGCTATTCAAGTGGCTATTTCTTGGGTTTCACATTATGGTTCGTTAGCCTATGAGACTGACAAACTAGATGCTCAGAATGAAGCCAATGCGGTTGGCTTGGATCAACTCTTCGAATTAGTCGGGGCCAAGCTTGCCTTTCTAGCACCAGAGTTATCAGCCTTGGATGAAGCCTACCTGAGAGAGTTTAGTCAATCTGACAAGGGCAAGCGCTATGCGGGCTACCTCAATGAAGTTTTGCGTTTAAAACCTAGCGTCCTTTCTAAGGAGGTTGAAGAGCTCCTATCCAGTTTCCAGAGCTCGCTTTACAACCAATATTCTCTCTATGGAACCCTCAAGTTCCAGGACTTGACCTTCGACGATTTCCAAGTGGCGGGTAAGACCTATCCAAATAGTTTCGTCAAATTTGAGGGGGACTACGAAGGGGCTAGCGACTATGAATTGCGTCATGCTTCATGGAAATCTTTCCACGATGGCTTGGCGCGCTATCAACATACGGCAGCAGCTAACTACCTCAACTATGTGCAAACGAGCAAGAAGGAAGCTAAGTTGCGCGGTTTTGACTCAATCATTGATTACGAACTCTTTAAGCAAGATGTGAGTCGCGAAGCCTATAATCGCCAAATTGATGTCATTATGTCAGAGTTTGCGCCGGTGATGCGTCGTTACGCGCGCTTACTAGCAGCTGAACAGGGCTTGGACAAAGTATCTTTGGCAGATATTAAGATGCCATTCTCTAAGGAACCTGCTGAGACCATCAGCATTGAGGCATCGCGTGCCATGGTGGAAGATACCTTCAAAGTTTTAGGACCAGATTATCAAGAAATCGTGCGTCGCGCCTTCGACGAGCGTTGGATTGACTATCCAATGAATCAGACCAAATCAACTGGTGGCTTCTGTGCGACGGTAGCCAACGGTCCATCTTATATTCTGCTCAACTGGACAGGCTTACTCAGCGAAGTGCTTGTTCTGGCTCACGAATTGGGGCATGCGGGGCACTTCCAGTTAACCAACCAACATGTATCGCCTATTACACCAGAAGCCAGTCTCTACTTTATCGAGGCGCCTTCAACGGCTAATGAAGTGATTATGTGTCAATATTTGCTCAGCCAACCTTTAGAAGCTGCGCAAAAACGGACCTTAATTGCTGAGTTTATTGCGCGGACCTACTTCCACAATATGGTCACTCACCTCTTGGAAGCTCACTTCCAACGTAAGGTGCTGGAAGCAGTAGACCGTGATGACTTCCTCAATACCGACAGTCTCAACCAATTCTTCTTAGAAACCCTTAAGGAATTCTGGGGTGATGCCCTGGAGATTAATCCAGGTGCCGAATTGACTTGGATGCGTCAGCCGCATTACTTCATGGCCCTCTATCCATACACCTACTCAGCAGGGTTAACCATTGGGACGGCTGTAGGGCAGAAGATTGCAGCAGGAGACCAAACCACTATTGATAAGTGGCTAGAAGTTCTTAAAGCCGGAGGCACCATGGGGCCTTTAGCCTTGGCAGAACATGCCGGCGTGTCCATGGCGGATGCTGGCGCCTTACGTTCAGCAATTGGCTATGTAGATCATTTATTAGACCAAATTGAAGCTCTTGCCTAGGATTGGTCTAGGCAAATGTTACAAGAGTGTAATATTTGCAATCAAATAAAGGGCAGATGTCAGAAGTGTTAAGCTTCATCTACAGACCGTCTATAAGCCTTTTCATTGCCAATCAAGTGCTGTATGATAGACTTAGGCAATGCAAGGAGTGCACTGCCGGAAAATGGTGCGACCTTACGTGGGGGTAAGGCATCGCTCGTTTTCTTGACTGACTTGGGAAAAGACCTTGAGGGGCTGGAGACCTCTTGGTCTTTTCCTTTTTTTATTTTGACTTTATTGCGCTACTTGAGAGGGGTGGCGGGATGCTGTATAATAGGAAGGCTAAGACTAAGGAGGCAAACTATGCAGCAATTATCCATCTTGATGACCAGTGACACACATGGTTTCTGGCTCAAAGCACCAGAAAATGCTGAGCGCTCATTGCTCAACACAGCAGCAACTATTGAAAAATTGAAAGAAGAGGCTAAACATCCTGTCCTAACGATTGATTTAGGAGACTTTATACAGGGTTCTTCCTTCGCTACTTACTGCAAGCAGGAAGTGGGAGACGGGAGCGTCTTTGCTCGTGCTATGAATAAAATCGGCTACGACTATCAGTTAATTGGTAATCACGAATTCAACTTCGGCCAAGACTATCGCGATAATATCCTGAAAAAACTAGAGGCACCCATTCTGTGTGCCAATATTGTCTGGCGGGAGACAGGGCAACCAGCACTCGGTCAGCCTTATGTCATTACTGAACGTGACGGCATCCGGATTGGGATTATTGGAGTGACAACTGAGTATATTCCTCACTGGGAATTGCCAGCGCATTATGAGGGGCTAGCCTTCCTCGATGCCTATCAAGTGGCCAAGAAATATGCTGAGCAAATCAGATCTCAGGTAGATGTCTTAATCTTGGCTTATCATGGTGGTTTTGAACGGGATTTGGATAGTTTCGAGCCCCTAGAAGCGTTGACGGGCGAAAACCGCGGGGCTGAGATGCTGCAAGGGATTCCCGGCCTTGATGTGCTCTTAACAGGCCACCAACACCGTTTGATTTGCCAACAAGTAGGACAGACTTGGGTAGTGCAACCAGGCTTTGCTGGCCAGTATGTAGCAGAAGTTACTTTAGACTTGGATCAAGACCATCGAGTTGTTTCTGGTCAAGCGAGCTTGCACGAAACCAGCCAAACTAGCCCAAGTCGGGCGGTACGCGAGGTCATGGAGCCAGAGCTTAGCCAAGGGGCGGCTTGGTTGAATCAGGTCCTAGGAGAGGCGCCTCTTTTACCTGTTACTCAGGATGCTTTTGAAGCACGTATCTACGGGCATCCTTATATTGAGTTCCTTAACCAATTGCAATTGCGGGAAACAGGGGCTGACTTTAGCGCCATTGCCCTAGTTAATGAGGCCTTTAAAGATTTCCATGGGCCTATTACCAATGAAATTCTGCTAGCTAGTTATCCCTACTATAATTTAATTGCGACTGTTGAGGTAAGTGGTCAGACAATCAAGGATGCCTTGGAGTTTGATCTCAACTATCTAGTGCTAGACCAGGATGGGCGTAAGGCCATTAATCCAAGTTACATTGCACCTAAGCCTAAGCATTATAACTTTGATGTTTTCAGTGGCTTGATGACCACAGTAGATTTGACTCAGCCGGTAGGGCAACGGGTGGTAAGTATCGTGGATGAGCGCAAGGGCCAAGAGCTGGACTTAGATGCTACTTATACCCTAGCTCTGACACAATACCGCGCCTGCGGTGGGGGCGACTATCATATGTTCTCAAGCGACCAAATGAAGACCTTGTCGAAGACCGATTTAGCCACTTTAATGAAAGAGGCTCTGGCTCATTTTGGCCCGGAAGATTGGGAGCAAATCAATAGCCATTACCAGCACTTTACTTGGTTACAATAAGCATAAGCGACTGAGACCGTAGGTCTCAGTTTTTTTTGTATGGAGAAAACCACCAGCAATGCTGGTGGTTCCGGAGAGCTTACAGCGAGGTAAGCAAAAAGACCTCCCAAGTGGTAAACTTAGTGTAGGTTTCCCGACCACACAAAAAGAACCAGGGAGGTATCCTTATGAAAAAGGACAATGATAGTTTAGCACACACAAGTTGGAATTGTAAGTATCATATCGTGTTCGCGCCTAAGTATCGACGGCAAATCATATATGGGAAGTACAAGGCAACGATTGGCAGAATTATCCGTGAATTATGCGAGCGTAAGGGCGTCATTATCCATGAAGCAAATGCCTGCAAAGACCACGTTCATATGTTAGTCAGTATCCCACCAAAACTAAGTGTTTCAAGCTTTATGGGGTATCTGAAAGGAAAAAGTAGTCTGATGATATTTGATCGATACGCCAATTTAAAGTACCGTTATGGGAACCGCAAGTTTTGGTGTCGAGGCTACTTCGTGGATACAGTAGGCCGAAACAAGGAGAAGATAGAAGAATACATTCGGAATCAAGTTCGTGAGGACCAGGTAGCAGAACAACTGAGTTTGTTCGAAGTGACAGATCCTTTCACGGGAGAAAAGTATCGGAGAAAGTAAGTGGAGCTCTTTGAGAGCTAGCGAGGGAAAGTGGTGCAGGAGGGAAACCGATTCAGTAGGCCTTTAGGCCGTGGCCGGTAGCATAGGCTTCCAGCCGCAGAGCAAACCGCCCGTTGTCACGGGCGGTTTTGATTATAGCAAAAAAGCAGAGACAGAGTCTCTGCTAGTGATTAGCTGCTATTAGATAACAGCTAAAATAATGAAGTTAAGTACGAAGAGGGCGATGGAGACCCACAAGAGGGCGTGGATTTCCTTGGCCTTGCCTTGCGTTACTTTCACGATAGCGTAGGTAATAAAACCAGCTGCAATCCCGTAAGAGATAGAGTAGGAGAAGCCCATGAAGATGGAAGAGAAGAAGGCAGGCACTGCCTCGGCAAAATCAGTCCAGTTGAGGTCACTGAAGGAAGCCATCATGAGGACACCAACAATGATGAGGGCTGGTGCAGTGGCCACAGATGGAACTAGGCTGACAAAAGGTGCAATAAACATGGTTGCTAGGAATAGCAAGGCTGTGACAACAGAAGTAAGACCAGTTCGGCCCCCAACACCAATCCCTGCGGCAGATTCCACATAGGTGGTGGTGTTAGAGGTCCCGAAGAGGGCGCCAATCAAAGTCCCGATTGAATCCCCAAAGAGGGCCTTGTCCATTTTGGAGCTGAAGCCTGAGCTGTTTTGTAAGGCTAATTCATCTTCAGCGGAGAAGATGCCAGTCCGACGGCCAGTTCCCACGAAAGTCCCGATGGTGTCGAAGACATCAGAAAGACTGAAGGCGAAGATAGTCATCAACACTAATGGAAGACGGCTCCAGTCTGCGAAGAGAGCTGGAAGACCTTCTGGACGGAAGATAACTAAGAAGGTTTGGCCAAGTTCCCCAAAGGCATTGCCAAGAGAATTTTGTGTTAGGTTAGCACTGGATAGGTCAATTAAGCCCATTGGGAAGGCTAAGGCGGTAGTAATCACAATCCCTAAGAGAAGGGCACCTTTGACTTGACGGACCATGAGGATAATAGTGATAGCTAAGCCAATCAAAGCGAGAATAGCAGATGGCTGAGTGAAGTTGACCAAGGCTGGGACGATACCGGAATCAGCTACGACATTAGTAACCCCGCCAGCATATTGGGTAGCGCTAGCTGGACCGCCATTAACGGAAAGAATGCTAGAACCAGAGGCTGTAAAGTTTAAGAAGCCTGCATTCTTCACCCCGATGTAGGCGATGAAGACCCCAATACCAGCAGAAATAGCATGTTGTAGGGATTCTGGGATGGAAACAATTAAGAGCTTACGGATTTTAGTGACGGTAATCAGGATGTTGAAGACACCGCAGAGGAAAACCATGGCTAAGGCTTCTTGCCAAGTGAAACCTAGACCGAAGCAGACGGTGAAGGTGAAAAAGGCATTAAGGCCCATACCTGGAGCCAAGGCGTAAGGGACATTAGCGAAAAGGCCCATCACCAATGTCGAGCTAGCTGCCGCAAAAAGTGTAGCGAGAAAGACGGCCTGGCTAGGCATGCCGGTTTGAGACAGAATTGACGGGTTGACAAAGACAATATATGCCATGGCAAGGAAGGTCGTAATCCCTGCAATAAATTCAGTTACCACGGTTGTTCCATGGTCACGTAATTTGAAAAAACGTTCCAAAATAATAGCCTCCTAATGTTTGGATTAATAGAACAGAATTGAGTATAGCATAGACAGTGGCAGATAAAACTAGTTCTAAGAGGATTTGCCTTCAAAAAAAATTGAATGTTCGTGTTTTTGAACACTGCAAGGATGGGTGGAATGAAAATGTGTAGAATTCGTAACAAAATGTCTGATAAACGAGGAGCTTCAGGGCTAGATATCGTGTTTTAAAGGCTTTTATGCTATAATGAAGAAGATTGAATGAGAAGGAGGCGATAGCCTTGACCAAGCAGGAAGCATTTGTTATCGGGGATATCCATGGTATGTACCATCTTTTGGAAGAACTATTGACCCATTGGCGCCCAGAAGATCAACAACTAATCTTTGTGGGAGACTTGATTGACCGAGGACCGAATTCGAAGGCCACGGTTGAAAAAGTAAGGGAGCTTCAAGCCAGTCATGGCGCTATCTGTCTCTGTGGTAACCATGAGGATATGTTATTGGAGACCTTGACGGACCCAGAAAACTACTTTGGACGTTATAAACGTAACGGTGGTTTGACCACCATCTCAGAATTTTTGGAGACGACGCCTAGTAGGCTAGAAGACCAATCTGGCCAGCTGCTGTCTGACTGCTTGAAGGAGACTCAGCCGTGGCTACAAGCCTGGTTGGAGAGCCTGCCCCTCTATACAGAATTTGGCAACTTCATCATTGTACATGCTGGGGTTAATCCGGAAGTCGACCAGTGGCAAGATTCTTCTCGTCGCGATTTTGTCTGGATTCGCGAACCCTTCCATACGCTGCCTAATAAGACTGGACGGCCAATTATCTTCGGCCACACCCCAATTGGCCGGCTGAATGACGATGGCCAGACTCATCATGTTTGGCATCGTGAGGGTGATTTGATTGGCATTGATGGCGGTGCGGTATACGGTGGCCATCTATTGGCTGTCCGAATCAATCACGAGACCATTCTCGAAACATTCTGCGTTCCTTCGGACGCACCAAAGGTGGACGATTAAATCATGACAGTAACATTAACACATGAAGTACAAGAAGTAGCTAAGGAACTTAAGTTGCCGGTTGATAAGGTCAGTGTTGTCTTAGAGCTCTTGGCCGAAGGTAACACCATTCCTTTTATTGCGCGCTATCGTAAGGAAAAAACAGGCGCCCTAGATGAAGTCCAAATCCACGAGATTGAGACCCGCTATCGTTATGTCACGCAATTGGCTGAGCGTAAGGAAGAAGTTAAGCGTCTGATTGATGAGCAAGAAAAACTGACTCCAGAACTAGCTGGGCAAATCGAAGCGGCTAGCACCTTGCAGCAAGTAGAAGATCTCTATCGACCTTATAAGCAGAAGCGTCGGACTAAGGCCATGGTGGCTATTGAACAAGGTTTGGAACCTTTGGCTCAATGGTTGTTGAATGAGCAAGCAGGCGATGTCGAAGAGACCGCTGCTGGCTATCTTAACGAAGAAGTTTCGGATGTGGCAGCTGCCCTAGCGGGTGCCCATGAAATTCTGGCCCAATGGGTGTCAGACAATGCTGCCTACCGCGAATTTATCCGCAAATACATGCGTTATAATGCCATCCTCAAGACCAAGCTTAAGAAGGAAGAGGCTGACCCTAACCAAGTCTACGCCATGTATTATGACTTCGAAAATAAACTTAGCGACCTACCAGCGCACCGGACTTTAGCTCTCAACCGAGCTGAGAAGGAAGAGGTTATCAGCGTATCTATTGAGGTGGATGAAGCGCCAATCTTCAATTATTTGGAGCGGCATGTCCTAGCTGAAAATCTCCCAGAAGCTAAGCGTGTCTTAGGGCAGGCGGCTATTCGAGATGCTTACAAACGTTTCATCTTTCCAGCCATTGAACGGGAACTTCGTAATGAAGCGACTGAGCGGGCAGATAAGCAAGCCATCCAAGTCTTTGGTGACAACCTCAAGCATTTGCTCCTGACGCCACCTCTTAAGGGACGGACAGTGCTGGGCTTGGACCCTGCCTACCGTACAGGCTGTAAGCTAGCGGTCGTTAACCAAACCGGTAAGGTCTTAGATAAAGGTGTTATTTACCCTCATAAACCAGCAGGTGAACGCCAACGTCAAGCGGCTAGCGGCCAATTGGCGGACTTGATTAAAGCTCATGGCGTCGAAGTCATTGCTATTGGGAATGGGACGGCCAGTCGAGAATCGGAGCAGTTCGTAGCTCAAGTCATTAAGACCTTGGACCAACCGGTTAAATATATGATTGTGAACGAGGCGGGAGCTTCGGTCTATTCAGCTAGCGAACTAGCCCGTCAAGAATTTCCGGATTATCAGGTAGAAGAGCGGAGCGCGGTTTCCATTGCTCGCCGTCTGCAAGATCCTTTGGCTGAATTGATTAAGATAGATCCTAAGTCCATTGGTGTGGGGCAGTATCAGCACGATGTGGCTCAAAAGCAATTGACCGAGGAACTAGACTTTGTGGTCAATACCACTGTTAACCGAGTGGGTGTGGATGTGAATACAGCCAGTGTCTCCCTCTTGCAACACGTATCGGGTTTGACCGCGACGACTGCTAAGAACTTGATTAGCCTTCGTGATGAGTTAGGTCGCTTTGAAGACCGCCGACAAATCAAGGATGTTAAGCGCCTAGGGCCTAAAACCTATGAGCAAGCCATTGGCTTCCTCCGGATTGTCGGGGGTAAAAATCCACTTGATCAGACCGGCATTCACCCAGAGAGTTACGCAGTGGCGCGTATGATTCTGGACCGTGCAGGTATAGCTCTAGACGCGATTGGCTCTGATCATGCTGTGGAGGCCTTAAGTGCCCTTAAACCAGCCCAACTGGCTCAGGAGCTAGAAGTAGGCCAGGCAACCATTGTAGATATTATTGAGGGCCTCAAGCATCCCCTACATGATATCCGGGACGCTGGTCCAGCACCGATTTTACGTGAAGATGTCATGTCCTTAGACGATCTCGAAGTTGGGATGCAACTACAAGGCGTGGTCCGCAACGTGGTCGACTTCGGTGCCTTTGTGGATATCGGGGTCAAGCAAGATGGCCTGATTCATATTTCCAAATTATCCAAGAAATTCATCAAGCATCCTTCAGAAGCGGTAGCTGTGGGGGATATCTTGGAAGTTGAAGTCACTGTCTTAGATAAGAAAAAAGGCCGTATTGGCCTCAAGCGCCTCTTCAAGAAGCCTGCCCAAGGCTAGGCGCCATTGACTTCAATGTTTCGACTAGAAAGGTAGAATACTTAATGAAATTACTAACTGTGGCAATCCCCTCATATAATTCCGCAGCCTATATGGGGCGGGCTATTGAGTCCCTCTTGCCGGCAGGCGACCAGATTGAAATCTTGGTCATTGATGATGGCTCTAAGGATGAAACCTTGACCATTGCTCAAGACTATCAGCGTCGCTACCCAGACCAAGTTAAGGCCATTCATCAGGCTAACAAGGGGCATGGTGGGGCGGTTAATACCGGTCTAGCCCATGCGACGGGTCGATATTTCAAGGTAGTGGACTCTGACGACTGGGTGGATGAGTCGGCTTTGGTGGCGGTCATGGCAACTCTGGAGCATTTTGAAGCCGAGGACACCCAGGTGGATGTTCTCTTGACTAATTATGTTTATGAGCAAGGAGAAGAAGGCGCTAAGCGAACGGTTCGCTACGAGCGTAATTTGCCTATAAATCAGTTCTTTGGCTGGGACGAAGTCAAGCCATTCTCAGTAGGCGAGTATCTCATGATGCATTCATTGATATATCGGACCCAACTGTTGAGAGATTGTGGCCTTAATTTGCCAGAACACACCTTCTATGTAGATAATGTCTTTGTCTATCAACCGATTCAGCATGTTCAGCGCCTCTATTATCTGGATGTCGACTTCTATCGTTACCTGATTGGCCGCGATGACCAGTCGGTCAATGAAAGAGTTATGATGGGGCGGATTGACCAGCAACTCAAAGTTAACCGAATTTTAATTGAAGCAGTTGACTTTAGTCAGCCGCTACACCCTAGCATTCGCCAGTATTTGCTTAAACATTTGGAGATTGTCACCAGCATTTCTAGCGCCTTGCTCAATCGTATTGGGACACCAGAAGCGATAGCTAAGCGCCAAGACCTTTGGAACTTCCTACAGGAACGTAATCCTGAGGCCTTCAAAGTCTTGCGTTATGCGTTCTTTGGTCGCTTAACAACAGCGAATACGCGAGTAGGACGTTGGGTTTCCAACCAGGTTTATAAAGTCATTCGCAAGGTCGGGGGCTACTAAAAGCCTACTTGCCCACTGGCAAGGCAAATGAGTGTCAGACCTTGCCATAGCGGGGGCTTAGCCTTATAATAGTAATATCTTAAGAGAAAGTGATGTGAAAGAATGGGACGTAAATGGGCCAACATCAAAGAAAAAAAAGCCAAGTTGGACGCCAATAACAGTAAGGTCTACGCAAAATTCGGGATTGAAATTTACGTAGCAGCTAAACAAGGCGATCCAGATCCCCATAGTAACCAAAAATTGAAATTTGTCATTGATCGTGCTAAGACCTATAATGTGCCTAAGCATGTCATTGACCGTGCCATCGAAAAAGCCAAAGGTGGCGGTGACGAAAGCTTCCAAGAGCTCCGCTACGAAGGTTTCGGGCCAAATGGTTCCATGATTATCGTGGATGCCTTGACTAACAACGTTAACCGGACTGCCAGTGATGTGCGGGCGGCCTATGGTAAGAACGGCGGGAACATGGGTGTCAGCGGGTCTGTTAGCTACCTCTTCGACGCGACGGCTGTCTTCGTTATCGCTGGCCAAGATGCTGACGAAATCATGATGGGCTTATTAGAAGCCGATGTAGATGTCCGTGAAGTAACGCAAGAAGGTGAGTCTGTTGTCGTTTACGGCGAACCTAATGACTTCCACGCCATTCAATCAGCTTTGGAAGCCATGGGGATTAGCGAGTTTGAAGTGGCAGAATTAGACCTCTTACCACAAAACGAAGTGACCTTAACAGGTGACGACTTAGCTAAATTTGAGCGTTTGATTGAAGTCTTAGAAGACAATGACGACGTTCAACGCGTATACCACAACGTGGACTTAGAAGACTAAGACAAAGTAAAAGACTGAGAAGCATCAACTTCTCAGTCTTTTTTCTTTGGCGAAATTTTTAATACCAACCATTTTCTTGGCAGATACGGATGGCATCCGCCCGGTTTTTGGCGCTTAGTTTTTGCAGAACGGTAGACATGTAGTTGCGGACGGTGCCTTCTGATAGATGGAGCTCCTGGGCTAACTCCTTGTTGGAGAGACCTTCTCTAACGCCTGCCATGAGCTGGCGCTCCTGTGGGGTCAAGGGGTTGTGATGAGTGAAAAGGCGATCAACGAGCTCAGGCGCATATTCTTTCTTACCCGCTAGGATGTTTTTTAGGGTTTCCATGAGGGCATGGACAGGTCGCTCCTTGAGGACGAAGGCATCGACATCGGCTTTGAGGGCGCGCTCGAAGTAGCCGGGACGCTTGAAGGTGGTGAAGATGAGGACCTTAACCTCAGGGTGATGAGCCTTAGACCACTCTAGCACATCTAAGCCACTGGCGTAGGGCATTTCAATGTCTAAGAGGGCGATATCGATGGTCTGGCTACCTATAATTTCCATGGCTTCCTGGCCATTTTTGGCTGGATGGACGCTTTCTACTTGGTCTTCCAGCTCTAGGAGTTGACAGAGGGCATCTCGAAGCATAGCTTGGTCTTCTGCAATTAAGAGGCGCATGGAATCACCTATCCTTTCTCGTAGGGCATTTTAAGTTGGATTTGGGTAGGTTGGCGACGACTGAGGATGTTTAGCTGTCCACCTTGAATTTGCAGGCGATCTAAGATGGTGTGGAGTTCACCTTCTTGCACGGGTCCAAAACCTTGCCCATCGTCTTCTACAAAGGCACAGAGGAAATTGTCGTTCTGCCAGAGGCGGATTAGCACATGCTTAGCTTGGGCATGCTTGATGATATTGTTGCTGGCTTCTAGTAGGCACAAAGCTAGGCTGGAGGATTGGTCTTGAGTCAAGGACAAGTTACCTAGTTGGTTATCAATGACCACCTGGATACCAGAAATTTCTAACATTTCTTGCAGCCGGATGAGTTCGTTAGTCAAGTCGTGGTGGTCTAAGTCGTTGATGATGGCCCGCACCTGGTGCATCGCTTCCTGGGTCAGGTTGTGAATATCCTTGACGTGTTCTTGGGCGGCCTCATATTTTTGACGGTCCATCAGGCTAGTGGCTAGTTCGCTTTTAACAGCCAAGGTGGCGAAGAGATGGCCTAGGTTATCGTGGAGGTCACGCCGGATTCGATGACGTTCATTCTCAGCTAAAAGTAGGTTGATTTGTTTGTTTTTTGCTTCTTCTCTTTCCTGCATAAGCTCTCGCAAGCGGCCGAAGCGCTGACCGATAGAAAAGAGAATGATGAAGCTAATCAGCAGGCCCAGATAGAATAACTCAATGGGACCCAAGCCCTGCCAAGTGTGATAGAGATAGATGCCTAGAGCGATGCCATAAATGCTTAACCAACGCCAGGACAAGAGGGAAGAACGAGGGAAACAATAGGCCATGACATTGCCCAAATAAAAGAGAAACCAAATGAAGTTAGGATTGAGGTAAAGGGCACAGTAACAGATAAAGCTTGCCGCATAAATCCAACTCAGGGTTATAATTCGTTGGTCTCGGCTCCATAAGAGGGAGAGATAGGAAACTAAAAAGATAAAGGTAAAGCCCAAAAGCCCCCAATTAATGGGGGACTGGTTGATGGATTCAATAATAGGGAATAGGATGAAGACCAGACTGATATAGAACATGATGTGGGTCTGTTTCATCGCAATTTTCAGACGTTGGAACACGATAGCCCCTCCTTCTAAAGGACTTATTTTACTTCAATTTTACGTTGCACTAAGGCAATCAAGACTAGGAAGAAGAGCCCATAGCCTATTAGAACTAGAATAGAATCCCATGCCCAGATGCGGTCAGTATACCAGTTTTGGATGATTTGCATTAGGTGGTAGCTAGGAATCCATTTGGCTAGGTTTTGCATCCATTGAGGGAAGAGCATTAAAGGCATCCAGAGGCCGCCTAAGAGTGACATAGCCATAAAGGCGATGTTCCCAACCATGGAGATAGTTTCCTCGCTTGGCAAGTAGGAGATGAGAGCCCCAATAAAGGAGAAGGGAATCATTCCGACCAAGAGAATCAGGATAACCATGAAATAGTCGCCTGCAGGTAGGGTAATTTGGCGGACTAAGCCACCAAAGCCGAAGACCACGCCGATAGCGAGGGAATAGAGCAAGGCAAAGCGCAAGGCTTTTACTAAGTAATATTGTACCACAGATACCGGTGAATGGTGAAGAAAACGCCGCCAATTGGAGTGCTTGTCTTCCGTTAAATTATAGGGTAGGGCGAAAACGTTGAAACTTAGTAGAGAGGAGGCCGTCATAGAAATCATCATGAAGACTCTGTAGCTATAAGGCATCTCCATTTGATAAATGCCAGAGAAGAGAAGATAGAAAGCCAAGGGCATACCGATGGCCATGACTAAACTTTGCCAATTGCGTAATGTAAAGTAGGCCTCTACCTTGATGAGGGCGCGTAAGTTTTTCATTTTATTTTACCTCGCTTTCTTGGTCGTCTCGGGTAGTTTCGAAAATACTATTGAGTAAGGTGCGGCGAGCGACTTCTAATTCACTGAAGGCGCAACCCGCTTGGCTAAGGGCAGTCCAGACTTCAGCACCATTCTTAGTATGGAAGGTCAGGTTATCACTGTTTTCATTCAGTTCCATAATGTCTTGGCGCTTAGCCAATAGTTCTTGGAAGCGCACAGGGACGGTAAAGAACTGGGTTAATTCTTCTGATCGCATACGGTGTGGTGTTGTGTCACGAATGAGCTTGCCTTGGTGGAGCACTAGAATCCGTTCGGCTGTGTGCTCGACTTCTTCAATGTAGTGGGAAGAGTAGAGAATGGTGGTCCCGGTTTCTTTGATCCGATGGATAATTTCCCAGAATTGTTGGCGAGTCGAGGTATCCATGGCAGCTGTCGGTTCGTCTAGTATGAGAACGGAAGGACGACCAATCAAGGTCAAGGCGAAGGCCAGTAGGCGGCGTTGACCACCGGATAAGGATTGGGTCATCTGATTGTATTGGCTTGGACTGAAACGCAAAATATCTTGAATTTCTTCCTGCGTCAAAGGGTAGTCATAGATGGATTGGAAGAAGCTGATTAATTCTTTGACCTTGAGGTTTTTAGGGAGTTCGTTAGTCTGAGGTAGGAGACCGATAGTACTTTTGAGTTTGCGGTTACCCACTGCCATCCCTTTAATGGTAATGGACCCTTGGCTGAGGATTTTGTCATGTAGTAAGAGTTCAATCAGAGTGGTTTTGCCGGCCCCATTAGGACCAATGAGGGCGATGCATTCGCCAGCCTCAATCGAGAAGTTGATATCTTGTAAGATGGGGCGACCCTTGATGGTCTTGCCGGCACCTTTTACATTAATGAGACTCATAATAGTTCCCTCCTTGCTGTTGATGGTTTTATTATAGGCCAAGAAATCGGAGGCTAGTAGTAGCGCCTGTCATGACATGATGTGACATTTGTCATGACTTGGTGGAGAGTAGATTTCTTAAGTTTTCCCAAAGGGCTCAGCCTAAAAGATGCCAAGGGTCGTTAAACTTGATATAATAAGGTATAACTTGAAAATAATGGAGGGATATCCATGAGATATTTATTTGATCCAACTTACTTCTTAATCATTATCGGGATGGCTTTTGCTGGTTATGCCCAATGGAAAGTAAAATCCACCTTCAGCAAATACAGTGAATGGGAAACTAGCAAGGGCACGACCGGTCGCCAAGTGGCGCAAGCTATTCTGCAACAAACTCTAATTAACAATGTTCAAGTCGAACATGTTTCAGGTGATTTGACTGACCACTATGACTCCCGTCACAAGGTCTTGCGTCTGTCTGATGCGACCGATATGGAGACTTCGGTTGCAGCGGTTGCGGTTGCTGCTCACGAATGTGGCCACGCAGTTCAAGATGCTGAGAACTACTTCCCGCTCCGTTTGCGTAATGCCCTAGTGCCTGTGACCCAAATTGGTTCAGCAGCGGCCATGCCAGTGATTATTGCCGGCTTTATCTTCCAAATGATGGGCTTGGTCCAATTCGGGATTATTCTCTTCTCCCTGGTCCTAGTCTTCCAAGTGGTGACCCTGCCAGTGGAATTCGATGCGAGTGCGCGGGCACTTAAGATTTTGGAACAAAACCAACTTTTGGCCCCAGAAGAAATGCCAGCTGCCCGCAAGGTGCTTAATGCAGCAGCCTTAACCTATGTGGCGGCAGCTAGTGCTACGGCCTTACAATTGCTCCGTTTGATTATTCTATCTAGTCGCAACAACGACTAATGTCAGTCCAGGAGGTGGCCTATGCGCCAACTAAATCAACTTTTCAAGCGTCGGGTCAACACCCAGCTGGTGGACGAGTTACTCAACAAAACCCAGACTGAAGTTGACAAGATGCAGCCCCTCAATGTCCTAGTAGCGGGCAAAACTGGGAGTGGTAAATCCACGCTCATTAATGCCCTTTTCCGGGAAAATCTGGCAAGCACTGGGGCCGGGCTCCCCATTACTCAACAGCTGGTGCGCATTACCAAGGAAAGCGTGCCTCTGACCCTCTATGATACCAAGGGGCTGGAGTTGACAGCTGAATCTCAGCGGGAAGTCTTAGCTAGTTTGTCGGATCTCCTGATTGAAAAACGTCAAGGCGACCCGCGCAATAAAATCCACGTAGTCTACTACTGCTTGAATTCGACCATGGCTAGAATTGAAGCCATGGAAATAGAAATCATCAAGACCTTGGCCCAGTATGTGCCGGTTATTCTGGTCTTGACCCAACAATTGGATCCAGGTAACCAGGAATTTCTTAATCAGTTACAGGCAATGGCCCTGCCAGTTAAGGGGATTGTGCCCATTCTGGCTAAGGCTTATAGCCTACCTAAACAGGCACTGATTCCGCCTCATGGTTTGAATGAGCTCCTGGAATTGAGTCTGAGTTTAGTACCGGAGTCAGTTCACCGGGCTTTTATCAACGCCCAACAGGTCGATTTGGCAAGAAAGGTCAAAGAGGCTAGAAGTTGGGCGCAAACCTATGTGACGACAGCCTTTGGTGTAGGGTTTCTACCAATTCCGGTAGCGGACGCAACGCTTCTGGTTCCCATGCAGATTACCATGTTGGCTCATCTATCGGCCATCTTCGGGGTGTCGCTAGAGAAATCCCAGTTAATTAGCTTGGTCATGGGTTTAGGTGGGACCGGTGGCACGACTTTGATAGGTAAACTCGTGGTATCATCTGTCTTCAAGATCCTGCCTGGCTTGGGGACAGTAACGGGTGGCGCTGTGACAGGAGCGATTGCCTCTGGTTTGACTTTGAGTCTGGCCTACAGTTATATTGAGGTCCTCAAGCAAATTGCCACGGCAGAACGACAAGGACGCGATATGCGCCTGAGAGAAATCCAGAAAATCATGAACCGCTCTTTTGAACAGCATGTGGCGGTTGTGAACCAGGTCTTGCCTGATAACCTCAAGCAAGGCGCCTTAGTTAACTGGTTGCAGAGCTTCTTCGAAAAGTTTTAGAGGACATAAAGACCCGAGACACTTGTCTCGGGTCTTTTGATTATGTTTTAATCTTGCTCGGCTACTTGTTTGACGGGGACATTGACGGTCTCCTCGCCTAGTTCTAGCCAGCCTATTTGGCCATTGAACCGGTCGCGTAGTTGGGCTTCTAGGGTCGCAGCTTGGTCTTGATAGATAGCCAAAGTATAGGTGACTTGGCCGGCATATTCGGTGTCCATAACCGTGACATCCAAGTCACTATGGTCCAGAAAATACTGGAAGGAATCGACTTGGTTATAGCCCAGCTCTAAAGCAATTAGCAACTGGTTGACGTTAGCGACAATAGTAGCCTGATTCAAGGCTTCACTGACTGCACTGGAATAGGCACGAATGAGGCCCCCAGCCCCTAGCTTAATCCCGCCAAAATAGCGGACTACCACGGCGGCTAGGTTAGTTAACTGACGTTGCTTGAGAACTTCCAGCATGGGAACGCCGGCCGTACCCGCAGGTTCACCGTCATCACTCATTTTCTGGGTTAGGGAATCAGGACCGATAATATAGGCGCTACAATGATGCGCAGCCTTGTAATGTTCCTTACGCAAGGCGGCAAGGATGGGTGGGAAGTCGGCTGGATCCTGGAGCGGATAGAGATAGCAGAGGAAGCGGGACTTCTTGATTTCGATTTCGTGGACACTGGCTTGATCAATGGTCAGATAGTTCATTGGGGCGCCTCCTTTCCACATTATTCTACCACATAGCAAGACATTTGGCGCGATATTTGATATAATCCCTCTGGAGCGTATTTTTGAATTAAGGAGGAATGTTGATGAAAGCAGCTGTGATTGTTGACTCTACTGCCTACTTATCAGAGGCCTTAGCCCAACATCCAGACGTCTATCAAGTTGCCTTGTCGGTTAATTTCAGTGATGGCTCAGTCATGAAGGATACATCGGATCTGCAATTATTAAATGAATTTTACACCCGCCTCAAGTCTGAAAGCCAATTACCGACAACTTCTCAACCCCAACCAGGGGATTACTTGGCCCTCTTGGACCAATTAGTAGCGGCTGGCTATGATACGGTCTATGCCATTCACCTCTCCAGTGAAATCAGCGGAACCTATCAAACTGCCCGTATGCTCTTGAGCGAGTATGAGGATAAATTGCACGCTTATGCGGTAGACTCTGGCTCATCCTGCATGGTCATGGAAATCTTAGTCAAGGAAACCTTAGACTGGATTGACCAAGGTTTGTCAGCAGAGCAAGTGGGTCGTCGCCTAGAATGGTCGGCTCGTCATTCGGATGTCTACCTCATGGTAGGGGACCTCAATAACTTGGTTAAGGGTGGCCGCCTGTCGGCTTCCAGTGCCATCTTGGGTAATATCTTACAGATTCGTCCCTTGCTTCATTTTGAAGAAGGCAAGATTGCTGTCACTGAAAAAATCCGTACAACCAAGAAGGTTTACCGTCGCATGGTGGAACTAGTGGCAGAATGGCAAACACGCTACCCTCAAGGCGTGCATGTCGGTATTGGCCAAGCGGGTGCGCCAGAAGATTTAAAGGTGTTGGATGAAATGATGAAGGATGCCTATCCTGGTATGCCCCTTAGCTATACCAATATTGGTCCCGTAATTGGTACCCATACGGGTGATGGCACCAAGGGCTTAGGGATTGTGCCTAAGTTGCCAGCAGATTTCTAAATCTATTACTTAAATAAAAAGTCGCCATAAGTTTAACTTGTGGCGACTTTTTTTGTTTAGTTGAAGTTCTAGTAATTTCTAACATAAATGCTGTCCACCAGATGGTTGGAGGCCTTATGCAGAATAAGGTCCGCCCGTTCACGGGTAGGGGCGATATTTTGAATTAAGTTAACTAGGTTAATGGTCTGCCAAGCCTCGTTAGCATATTGCCGGGCTTGTTCGCGTGGTTTTTGGGACAGCTCGAAGTAGTAGTTATGAGGATCTTGCTTGGCCAAGTCCAGTAAGAGTTCGAAACGTTCCATGTACCAACGTTGAATATGGACAGGATTAGCGTCGATATAGATTGAGACATCGAAGAAGTCGCTGACATAGAGTTTCTGGTTCTGTGGCAGTTGCAAGACATTAATCCCTTCCACAATCAGGATGTCGGGATCTTCCATGACGGCTTCTTGTCCAACTAAGACATCATAGACCTGGTGGGAATAAACAGGGTAGCTAACTGGCCCTTTACGCGTCTTGATACGCTGCATGAAGTCTAGGAGGCGAGGCATATCATAGGAATCTGGGAAACCCTTGCGGCCTAGGATGCCACGCCGAATTAATTCAGCGTTAGGATAGAGAAAGCCGTCAGTTGTCATCAGGGCGACTTTGCGCTCTGGATAGGTCCGGCTCAGCAGCTCATGTAAGACCCGGGCCGTTGTGCTCTTGCCGACCGCGACACTCCCTGAAATCCCAATGACAAAAGGCTGGTGGGATTGGAGAGAGGGATGGTTTTGGCCCTGCAGAAATTGATATTTGGCGGACTGATAGGCTTGTTGATAGGTCATCATCATATCCAAATAATGAATCATAGGGGCGTAGATGGTGGCCACATCTGCCTGAGACAGGCGGTCATTAAGTGAGACCAGTCGAGCCAATTCATGGACCTGGGGTATAGGTTGGCCCTCTTGGTGGAGCTTTTGCCACTCTTGGGGCGCGTAGCGCGTGAACATTTCCAATGACATGAGATACCTCCTGACGGGGATGCTTAGGCTTATTTTACCACAGAATCTAAGAAAGTTTAAGATTGCTTAAAACTTTCCCTAAAAATCCCACTTTTTCCTGGGATGCGCTACAATAGAACATGACGAATTGACTCGTAAAGGGGACCTTTTTGTGCCTAAAAAGACGCTAGGAAATCAACATAAAGAATTAAATATAAAAAGCCAAGTAGCGGACAGCCCAGTAGGTATGGGGACCGCCCACGGTAAAGTCATCCTTATGGGGGAGCATGCCGTTGTTTACGATTACCCAGCCATTGCCTTGCCGGTACCGGCTGTGGCCATTCGTGTCCGGGTAACACCGACCCAACACCAGGCAGACTATTTGTCCTGCCGCTACTACAAGGGGCCTTTGGCAGATGCGCCACAAGAACTGCAGAATGTTCAGGCTGCTATCAGTTTGGCTCAGGAACATTGCGCGCCTAAAGAGCAGGCTTCAGCTATCCATATTCGGATTGATAGCGACATTCCTCAGGAAAGAGGCATGGGATCGTCAGCCGCTGTGGCGGTTGCCCTAGTCCGGGCTTTGGCTGATTACTATGGGGTCAGTCTGACTCAGGAAGTGCTGCACTACATGGTCAACCAGGCTGAAGTCTTGGCCCACGGAGCGCCAAGTGGTTTGGATACCTTAATGACTTCTACCACGCAGCCAGCCCTCTATCGTAAGGGCATCACGCCGCAAGCCTTCCAAATGAACTTAGGAGGCTATCTGGTGATTGCCGATAGCGGCCAGGCAGGCCAAACCAAACGCGCTGTCGCTCAAGTAGCCCAGCTAGCGCAAGACCGACCTGACCAGGTCATGAAGACCATGGCGGCTATTGGGGAATGCACCATTCAAGCCCAACAGGCCATTCGCCAAGGAGATTTGGTGGCCTTGGGTCGTCTAATGACTTACAACCACTATTATCTCAACCAGCTCAAGGTTTCGACCCCTGAGCTGGATAGTATTGTCAAATCCGCTTGGTTAGCGGGCGCCCTAGGTGCTAAGTTAACGGGTGGGGGCTTGGGCGGCTGTGTCATTGCTCTAGCCAGCCAGGCCCAGCAGGCCGAGGCCATCAGCCAGGCCATGCGTCAAGCAGGCGCCGGCCGCACCTGGACCATGGCCATTTAAAAAGAGGAGGAGCCCGATGATTCAGCCAAATCAGCCAAAAGGGAGCGCAACCTATCGCGCCCATACCAATATCGCCCTGATTAAGTATTGGGGCAAACGCGACCAGGCCCTCTTCTTGCCAGTGACCAGTTCGCTGTCACTGACCTTAGATGCCTTCTACACCGATACCCAAGTGACTTTTGATACCCAGCTAGCCCATGACCGTTTTATTCTCGATGGTCAGGAGCAAGAAACTAGCCAAGTAGCCAAAGTCTCGGCCTTCCTAGACCGCTTTCGGGCCTTCGCTCAGACCGATTGTCGAGCCCTGGTGACCAGCACCAATCATGTGCCGACGGCAGCCGGCTTGGCTTCATCGGCCTCTGCCTACGCAGCCTTGGCCTGTGCGACCAATGCCGCCTTAGGCCTGGACTTATCCCAACGTCAACTATCTATTCTTGCCCGTCAGGGTTCAGGTTCTGCTAGCCGTAGTCTCTTTGGTGGCTTCGTTATTTGGCATGCGGGCCAGGGAGAGGACAGCGACTCTTCTTATGCTGAACCTTTTGAGGCAGCCGAATGGGATTTAGCCATGCTAGTCGTTATGGTCAACAAAGGAACCAAGAAGATTTCTAGCCGCCAAGGCATGGCCCTGACCATGGAGACATCGCCTTTTTATGCCTTGTGGCCTGATGAAGTCGCCAAGGATTTAGCTGCTATTCAACCTGCTATTCTAGCCCATGACTTAGCCAGTGTAGGCCAAATTGCTGAACACAATGCCATGAAGATGCATGCGACCATGATTGCGGCCAACCCAAGCTTTAGCTATTGGGAGGCGGATTCGCTTAAGGCCATGGACTTGGTACGACAACTACGGCAAGAAGGATTCACCGCCTATTTCACCATGGACGCTGGACCTAATGTCAAGGTTCTCTGTCCAGCAAGTCAAGCAGAGGCTATTCGCGATCGTTTTATGACCGAATTTGATTCCAAGCAATTGGCGGTGGCCTATCCTGGTCCCGCGCCTTATCCAATTAATGACTAAGAAGGAGGCAGCCATGGAAGCAATGGATCAGCTTTTAGAGCTTTTTGATTTGGCACCTGAATTGAATTTTGGGACTAATCAGGGCTGGGCACCCGGCAAACTCTTCCTGGCAGGCGAGTATGCTGTCTTGGCCCCAGACCAACCGGCAATACTCTTCGCAGTTAGCCAGTATTTGCATTGCCAAGTGGGCATCAGCCCCTGGCCAGGACGGGGTCTGCTCCAGTCTAATCTGCCAGGTTTAGAAGACTGGCACTATGAGCGGGCAAATCTCTATGAGGCTGATTCGGCTCAGTGGCGCTATGTTCTAGCCGCTATGCAAATAGTGGAAGACTTAGTAGAGGCAGTGGGGCGTCCTTTACAAGACTATCGCCTAAGTATAGACAGTCAGCTGCTAGCAGACAATGGTCGTAAATACGGCTTTGGCTCTAGTGGGGCAGTGACGGTGGCGGTCATCCAAGCTTTGTTGGCTTTCTATGGCTTGGTGGCTAAGTCGCCGCTCATGCACTATAAGTTGGCTGCTATGGCTATGATGCGCCTAGGTTCCAAGGGCAGTCTGGCTGATTTAGCGGTCAATGCCTATGGCGGTTGGCTCTACTATGTGGCCCCAGATCGGGGTTGGCTACAAGAAGCCCTAGCAAACCATTCAATCTTATCCCTGCTGAGTCAAGACTGGCCTAGCCTGGTCATCCAGCCTATGTCTGCGCCAGCGGATTTAGAGGTCTTAGTAGGCTGGACTGGCGTGCCAGCTTCTACCGATAACTTAATTGACCAGTGGCAGGACCGGTCTGGTGCCGCCTATCAGGCATTTCTAAGTTCGGCCAAGGAGACAGTCCAAGCCATCAAGACAGCTTTTGAGACTGGCGACAGCTTAGCCATCCAATCGCGCCTGGCTGACTACCGACATTTACTACTACAAATTGAAAAACACAATACCCTCTCTATTGAGACGCCGGCCCTGCGAGAGCTGGTGACTATCGCTCAAGCCTATCAATTCGAGGCCAAATCCTCGGGGGCTGGAGGGGGAGACTGCGGGATTGCGGTCGGCCAAGGCCAAGGACTCAAGAAAGAGTTGGCGGCAGCTTGGCAGGCGGCCGGCATCACCCTAGTCGAACTAGAGATAGGGGCGCCTCAAAGGCCCTCTGAGGAGGCAGGAAATTAATGCAAGAAGAAAACTTAATGGCCCATCGTAAGGCCGACCATCTTCACTTAGCCTTGGCCCAACAGGCAGGGGTTCAGACCGCTAGTTGCTTCGATCAACTACGTTTTGTCCACCATCCCTTGGCGCTCCTGTCCCAAGATGAGATTGACCTGACTACTCAGTGGGCAGGGCACACTCATGCCTTTCCTTTTTACATCAATGCCATGACGGGTGGTTCCAAGTTAACCGGCCAATACAATGAGCAACTCGCTATCGTGGCGCGGGAGACGGGGCTAGCGTTAGCGGCTGGTTCGGCTAGTGCCATGGTCAAGGATCCGACAGTGGCGACTAGCTATCAAGTGATGCGCCAGGTCAATCCAGATGGGTTTATCCTAGCTAATCTGGGGGCCCATCACAGCCTTGAGTCGGCTCAGCGAGTCTTGGAGGCTATGGGGGCCAATGCTTTGCAGATCCACCTCAACCGGCCCCAAGAAGTAGTCATGCCTGAGGGAGACCGCGATTTTAGCCAATGGTTAAAGCAAATTGAGCGCTTAGTCAATGGCCTGGATTGCCCGGTCATCATTAAGGAAGTAGGCTTCGGTATGAGTCAACAAACCTTAAGATGCTTGGCTGAAGTCGGTGTGAAGACAGTGGATGTCAGCGGTCGGGGTGGAACTAATTTCATCCAGATTGAAGACCAACGGCACGAGACGCTTCAATTCCAAGCCCTCTACCAATATGGCCAGACGACGGCGGAATCGCTCTTGGAAGCGCGAGTGGCGCCAATCGAGTTGGAGATTTTGGCTAGTGGCGGGATTCATCAACCGGTTGATATTATCAAATCCCTTGCCATGGGAGCTAGAGCCGTCGGGCTAGCCGGTTTCTTCTTACACTACCTGGAAAATAAAGGGCTTGATGCGACCATTGAAAAGGTCAGAGCTTGGCAGGAGCAACTGCGTCAACTCTATCTACTTCTAGGTGCGCGTGACTGGCAAGAGCTTCAGACCACCGACCTGATTCTGACAGGAGACTTGCGCAACTGGGCTCAAGACCGTGGCTTGCCTTTCCAAGACTTAGCACGCAGACATCATTAATATTCAAGAGGCTGATTAATCAGCCTCTTTTTTGTGCCTAAAATCTGTATAGACAAAGAAATTTAAGAAATTATAGAGATTGCTAGAAAACAGAATTTATCGCCATAAGGAACGTAATTAAAAGACAAATATCGCAAGAAAGCTAAATGATTCAGCAAGAATTTATAATTCTTTTTGTAAGGGGATACAATATAATAGAGGGGTAAGAAACTATTATATTTTATAAGGAGGATTATCATGCGAAATTCGATTCAAAACTTGTTTGATAAGAAGTGTCGTTTTTCCATTCGTAAGCTCAGTGTTGGGACTTGCTCTGTCATTATCGGGGCCTTTCTCTTAGGCCAAAGCCCAAGCGTATCAGCCCAAGAAGCTGTCTCCGACACCCCAGCCACCAGTGAGGTAGAGCCTGTTCCGGCGGGAGCCATTGACGTGGTTGAGCCAGCTGCAAGTGCGGAAGCTGCCCCTACAGCAACAGATACGCCAGCAGCAACTGAAACACCCTCAGAAGCGGCCAGCCCAGCTGAGACGCCAGCGGCAGAGACTCCAAGTCCTGCTGCAACTGAGCAGGCAAGCCCTGCGACCGCCGAAGACAAAGTAGTAGCACCAGACTGGACTGCGACCGGCAGCCGTAAAGGGACCGTCGAAGTCGTAGAAGAAGGCGGCGTACGTTACAACAAACTGGCTTCTACTGCTCAGAATGATAACGGGCAGAACCCTGCCCTCTTTGAGAAAAAGGGGTTGGAAGTGGACCAAGACGGCAATGCCAGTGTCAACTTGACCTTCAAGGACCTATCAACGGAAAAACAATCCCGCTTCGGGGTTTTCCTTAAGTATAAGGACCCTGCCAACCATATCTTCGTCGGCTACGACCGCGATGGTTGGTTCTGGGAATATAAATCGCCTAAGGCTAGCACCTGGTATCAAAAAGGTCGGGTAGCAGCTCCTAAAGCAGGAGAGGTCAACAATCTCTCCATCACTTACAAGAAGGATGGCCAGCTTAATGCCACTAACAATGGGAAGAGCCTCTTCGATACCTTACTTGTGCCTGAAGAAGTGAAGGCGGCCTTAGAAGGACAAAATAAAATTTACCTTAAGGCAGCAACCTGGGGCAACGAACGGACCACTGTGGCTGTGCAAGCAGACGACCAGTCTAACCTCAAGCCAAGTCAACCAGATAATGGCGCGGTGGATCCAGGCTTAGCAGCCAACGACCAAGATGTCGTCTACGACCACATTCGTTCGGACGTCTTAGATGCTGAAATTGATACCCTCTTCCCACGCATCAAGCACTATCAGTTCGGCGGCCATACCATGACCGGGCAAGTGCAAAAACTAGATAAGCTCAGCATTAACGGGACCGATGTTAAGCCTCAAGTGACTTACCGCAAGGTGGACCAAGCGACTGCTGAGTATACGCTGACAGTTAAGAATCCTGAAGCTTTTATTGATGCGGTTATTACCGTCCAACTCAAGGTTGTGGGCAATGAACTGCACTTTGATGTGACAAAGGTGGAAAACAAGAACTTGGTGACCATGGGCAAGGAAATCGATAACCCTCGTAAATTGATTTCCACGATTGAATTCCCAGGTAACACCCTAGTTTCTGTCGGCTCTAATCAAACTGGATCCAAGTTCGACGGCTCTTGGATGTCCAATAATACCCACCGGGCGGGTGATAGCCATGTGGACTTAGTACCAGGTAAGATGGATGATTTTGCCTATGGCTTCATGTATGGCTTTGTTTCTTCTGACAAAGTCGCTGCCGGTGTTTGGAGTAACTCTCAATTTAGCTACGGTGGTGGTTCTGAAGACTTTACCCGTCTAACCGCCTTCAAGCAACGCGTAGCAGGCGTTAACTATATTGGGATTCAAAGCTCGCCTTACTATTATCAACGGGCCTATGGCAAACTGGTTTATCCTGAATATACCCTCGAATTGCCAAGTAGCAAGGTGGTCTTTGCCCAAGACCTTAATAAGGACAAGCAAGTAGACTGGCAGGATGGGGCCATCGCCTTCCGCAGGATTATGAATAACCCTAAAGGTTCTGAAAGTGTGCCGGATCTGGTAGCTTACCGGATTGCTATGAACTTCGGTTCTCATGCGCAAAACCCATTCCTCATGACCCTAGACGGGATTAAGAAGGTCAATCTGCATACGGATGGCCTAGGCCAATCTGTCTTGCTTAAGGGTTACGGGAGTGAGGGGCACGACTCTGGCCACCTCAACTATGCCGACATTGGCCGTCGTATTGGGGGCGTCAAAGACTTCAAGACCCTGATTGAAAAATCCAAGCAATACGGGGCTAAACTGGGGATTCACGTCAATGCCTCGGAAACCTATCCAGAATCTAAATACTTTAGCGAAGCGATTCTGCGCAAACGCGAAGACGGCACCTATAGCTATGGTTGGAACTGGCTAGACCAAGGGATTAACATTGATGCGGCTTACGACTTAGCCCATAACCGTCTCAAACGCTGGAAAGACCTCAAAGAAACCTTAGGCGAAGGCCTAGACTTTATTTACCTAGACGTATGGGGCAACGGCCAATCCGGGGACAATGGCGCTTGGGCTACCCACGTTATCGCCAAGGAAATCAATAGCCAAGGTTGGCGCTTCACCATTGAGTGGGGCCACGGGGGCGAATATGATTCCACCTTCCAACACTGGGCAGCTGACCTAACCTATGGTGGCTACACTAACAAGGGGATTAACTCTAATATTGCCCGTTTCATCCGCAACCACCAAAAAGATGCCTGGGTAGGGGACTATCCAAGTTATGGTGGGGCAGCCAACTATCCACTCCTGGGTGGTTACGACATGAAGGACTTCGAAGGTTGGCAAGGTCGCAGTGACTATGAGGGCTATATTACCAACCTCTTCGAACACGACGTCATGACTAAGTTCTTCCAACACTATAAAGTCACTAAATGGGTCAACGGCCACCCTGTCCAAATGACTGATAATGGCCAAACCTACAACTGGATTCCAGAAATGGAAGTGCATTTGGCTAATGAAGCAGGCGACCAAATCGTCATTAAGCGTCTATCTAACGATCCAAATGATGCTGGCTACCGTCAACGTACGGTGACCCTCAACGGTCGTGTGATTGAAAATGCGGGCGCCTACCTGACTCCATGGAACTGGGATGCTAACGGTAAAGCCTTGACCGGCGACAAAGAGAAGATGTACTTCTTCTCCAAGACAGCTGGGCAAACCACCTGGACCCTACCAGAAGCTTGGCGTGGCGACAAGGTCTATCTCTATAAGTTGACTGACCAAGGTAAACAGGAACAAGTAGAACTAGCCGTTGATAGCCAAGGTCGCATTACCATTGATGCGCTGGCTAATCAACCTTATGTTCTCTACAAGGTTGCCCAAGGCAAACGCACCATGACCTGGAGCGAAGGCCTACACCTCTATGACCAAGGTTTCAACAGCGGTACCTTGGATCGCTGGACTAAGACAGGGGATAGCCAACACGCTCAAATCGTCAAGTCTCAAGGGGCTAATGAAATGCTGCGGATTGAAGGTAACAAGGAACGCGTCACCCTAACCCAGAAATTAACTGATTTGAAGCCTAACACCCGTTATGCGGTCTATGTTGGGGTGGATAACCGTAGTAATGCTAAGGCCGACATCACCATTAAGTCTGGTGACCAAACCATCAGTAACTACACCCATAAATCCATTGCTAAGAACTATGTTCAAGCACACGCCCACAACACCTTGCCTAAGAATGCAACGGTGGGCAATACCAGCTACTTCCAAAACATGTATGTCTTCTTCACGACCGGCTCCGATGTCAGCAACGTTACCCTGACCCTCGGCCGTGATGCCGATCAAGAGGCGACTTACTTCGATGAGATTCGGGTCTTCGAGAACCAGTCCAAGATGTATAGCGGCAAGCATGATACGACGCCAGGCACCTTCAAGCAAGACTTCGAAGAGGTCCCACAAGGGATTTTCCCATTCGTTATCGGTAACGTTGAAGGGGTAGAGGATAACCGCACTCACTTATCAGAACGCCACGATCCATATACCCAACGGGGCTGGAATGATAAGAAGATTAACGATGTCATTGAGGGTAACTGGTCGCTCAAGACCAATGGATTGACCGGACGTGACAAACTGGTCTATCAAACCATCCCGCAAAACTTCCGCTTTGAAGCAGGTAAGACCTATCGTGTCACCTTCGATTACGAAGCAGGTTCTCACGATGCCTATGCCTTTGTCGAAGGGGATGGCGAGTACACCCGTCGCAGCAAGCTTAAGATGCATAGCTTACGCAATACCTGGGAGGGTTCCGACAAGCCGGGTAAGGCTAGCTTCATCGTACAAGCCTCTGATTCTGGCAATACCTGGGTAGGGATTTACTCAACTAGCCGAGGTTCTGACAATAAAGGTGAAACCGGTAGTGCTGTAGACTTCCGCGGTTATAAGGACTTCATGATGGATAATCTCCAAATTGAAGAAGTGACCGTTACAGGTAAATTACTGGTAGACGAAGCCTACAAAGAAAATGTGCCAGTAGTAGACGGCAACTACACGCCAGATAGCCTAGAAGCTTATAAGAATGCCTTGCTAGCCTTGACTGAAGCCGACGACAAGATCAGCGTTGAAGAGGCCAACAAGCTAATTGAAGCCGTTCAAACAGCCAAAGAAGCCCTACAAATGAGACGTTCTGCCGCTAACTGGGATGACATTGAATCTGTCGACGCCCCTTATCATGAAGGGGAAGATTTCTGGTATGCCTTCGATGGGGATAATAGCAGCTTATGGCATACCCCATGGGATCGTCGAGCCATCGGCGAACCCGCTACGGTAAACTTCAATAAAGTATTAGAAATCACACGCTTTGAATATGTGCCACGCCAAGACGCTTCGAACGGTCGCCTCAAGAAGGGGAACCTAGTCTTAGTGGATGATGAAGGTAAGGAACATCGCTTTGAATTTGACGGCTGGGCCGACGACGCTAAGACCAAGGTGATTCCGTTCGATAAACCAATTAAGGTCAAGAAGGCAACCATTACTGGGACCGAATCCTATGGGGATGGCGGCGCCTTCCAATCAGCGGCTGAATTACGCTTTGTCCTACCAGAGATTGCCGATACGCCGCTGGATCAATCCGCTTATCAAGCGCAATTAGAGCGGGTCAAAGCCATCGATAGCCAGGAAGCCCGCCAGGCGCTCAAGGCGGTAGATGTCTATTACCAAGGTCTCAGTCGCGACAACTTATTAACCAAGTTGGCCCTGGACCGTATGACAGATTACCTCAAGCAAATCAAGGCACCTGAGCCAAGTCAACCAAATCAACCAAGTCAGCCAGACCAACCAGGCACCAAGTTGCCACTCTATGAGACCCAAGGGGTTAAGGTGACCCTCAATGCGGACAAGACCGAAGCGACCTTCGAGGATAATGACGGCGATACGCGCGTTTCGGTTAAGATTCCAACCAAACACTTGGATCCAAGCATCGTGGCAGTATCAGTTGTGCCGCTCAAAGAGAAATTGGCAGCCCTAGGCGAAGACGAGCATCAAGCCTATGAAATCAGCTTCCTCAACAAGGAAGGCAAGGAAGTCCCTGTCAAAGGTGATGCTAAGGTCATCTTCCCAGTGGACAAGGCCGTAACCAAGGCCTACTACTTGACCAGCGACACCAAAGAAATCGTCAATGAAGTGCCATTTGAGATGATGAATGATGGACGTGTGGCCTTGACGGTTAACCACTTCTCGCTCTATGCGGTAAGTTTCGGTAAGCGTCAGGAAACTCCAAGTCAACCAAGTCAGCCATCCACCCCAAGTCAACCTGCCAATCCAGGTCAACAAGCGGGCGGGCCATTGGTGGCTCAGGCTGCTCAATTAACGCCAAGTGAGGGCAAGGGCCAATTGCCAGCTACTGGTGAAAGAGATCAAACATTACTCTTCAGCGCAGCTGCCCTATCCCTACTAGCCGGATTAGGCCTCGTTGCAACCAAACGTCCTGAAGATCAAGCCTAGTTTAGATAAGAGAGGTTGAGACTTTTGTCTCAGCCTCTTTTCTATTTAGGACAAGGAGACCAGCAATAAAATTCTGAAAAAATTGCTTGCCATGCTTAGTCCAGGATGCTATAATAATCGAGTAGTGATTTTGCGGTCATGGCGGAATGGCAGACGCGCTGTCTTGAGGGGGCAGTGGGGGTATCCCCGTGGAAGTTCGAGTCTTCTTGGCCGCATCACCGAGGAGGGGCAACCCTCCTTTTTTTGTTATATATAGGGTTGGGACTAGTCACTCTAACTCTCATCTACATTTAATGACACCGGGACAGGGTTTTGATACAATAGGCAATAATAAGATGAAGTAAAGGAGCAAAGCATGAAAACACAGGCATCGTTAGAGAAAATTATTGTGTTGGATTTTGGGAGTCAGTATAACCAGTTGATTACCCGCCGCATTCGGGAATTTGGAGTCTTCAGTGAATTATTACCCAATGATACCAGTGCAGCCGACATTCAAGCCGAAGGCAATGTCAAGGGGATTATCTTCTCAGGGGGACCACACAGCGTCTATGCTGAAGGTGCCTTCACCATTGACCCCACCATCTTCGAATTGGGGATTCCGATCTTAGGGATTTGCTATGGCATGCAGTTGACCACTCATCTCTTGGGTGGTAAGGTCGAATCTGCTAACAAGCGCGAATATGGTCGCTCCATGTTAGATGTTCACCAACGTGAAACAGGCCTCTTTGCTGGCTTAGATAGTCATGAGAAGGTTTGGATGAGCCATGGTGACTTAATCGTGCAAGTGCCTGAAGGCTTCAGCGTGACGGCGTCTAACGATCACTGCCCGGTAGCGGCTTTCGAGAACCCAGCCCGTCAAATCTATGGCGTTCAGTTCCACCCAGAAGTGCGCCACTCTGAGCACGGGAATGACTTGCTCCGCAACTTTGCCTTCAATATTTGTGGGGCCAAGGGCGACTGGTCTATGGAAGACTTCATCGAAATGGAAGTAGCCAAGATTCGCCAACAAGTCGGCGACCGTAAGGTCCTGCTTGGCTTGTCCGGTGGGGTTGACTCCAGCGTCGTAGGCGTGCTCTTACAGAAAGCCATTGGCGACCAATTAACCTGTATCTTCGTCGACCACGGCCTCTTGCGTAAAGGGGAAGGCGACCAAGTCATGGATAGCCTGGCCGGTAAATTCGGTCTTAACATTATTCGGGTTAACGCCAAGGACCGCTTCTTGTCCAAATTAGCCGGCGTGAGCGATCCTGAACAAAAACGTAAGATTATCGGCAATGAATTCGTCTATGTCTTCGATGATGAAGCAGCTAAGCTAGAAGGGGTAGACTTCCTGGCACAAGGGACCCTCTACACCGACATCATCGAATCCGGGACCAAGACAGCTGAGACCATCAAGTCTCACCACAATGTGGGTGGTCTGCCAGAAGACATGCAGTTCGAGTTGATTGAGCCCCTCAACACCCTCTTCAAGGACGAAGTACGAGCCTTGGGGACAGCGCTGGGTATGCCAGACAGCTTGGTATGGCGCCAACCATTCCCAGGCCCAGGTCTCGGTATTCGGGTTATCGGCGAAATCACCGAAGAAAAACTCGAAATCGTCCGTGAATCAGATGCCATTCTGCGCGAAGAGATTGCTAACCACGGCTTAGAACGTGATGTATGGCAATACTTCACCGTACTCCCAGGCTTCAAGTCTGTTGGGGTTATGGGAGATGGCCGGACCTACGATTACACCATCGGGATTCGTGCCGTCACCTCTATCGACGGGATGACCAGCGACTTCGCCCGCCTACCGTGGGAAGTGCTGCAAGTCATCAGCGCTCGTATTGTTAACGAAGTAGCCCATGTTAACCGCGTGGTCTATGATATTACAAGTAAACCACCAGCGACGATCGAGTGGGAATAAATTTTAAGTCAGAAAATTGCTAAGTGTACGTTTTAGTTATTTCGGAAAGCACGATATACCCCCAGTCTTTGGACTGGGGGTATATTATAGGTCATAATATTAATCTTTAAAGGAAATAAATAGTCTATATACTAAATTTTGCTTTAGAGGTAAACGTGTAAAGTGGGGGATAAAATTGTCGAAGGTGAATTACAAAGATTATTTGGGACATGAAATCAAGGTTAAACTAGGAGATGGTATTTTAGAGCATAGTCAGAATTGGCAATGGTTTGTTGAGTATATTGAAGAAAACTATAATCTGTCAGATATTGATTCATTTTGTGACTTTAATGAGAGGATTAACCCCTTGATTCACGTTTTTCACTGCTTTCTAAATATCTTAGAGATATGTAATCGAGATCTTCAATTTAAGGACTTATTATTAAGTGAAATATACTTAATATCAAAATACTATGTGGGGGCCATAGAAAGAGAAAGATGCTCAGACGAGATAAATACAAAGTTTGCCAAGATTCTATTCCTAGTGGTCTGGATTACAAAACTACAAAATTCAGGAAATGCCACAAAATATATTATCGATGATAGATTCTTGAAGCAAAGAAATTTCCATCAAGCTATTAATATGCTGGCTTTTGATTACGATAAGGAAGCAATTCTGTTATATCTGGAGAATACAAGCTTAGTTGGATTTGAGGAAGCTAAACAAAATATTGAAGATAATCTAAATAAGGTGGTGTATAATTCTTCAGAAATTTTTTTAAAGAATTATGAGGGTGATTTATTATCAGTAAACTGCTTTGATTACCAATTATTCGATAGAGAAAGCAACTTGACATGGCAGGAAAATACTTTATTAGACATGTTGAAGATTTCAATACGGGAAGGTAAAATAGAGCCCATGTTTTCTAGCGGAGATAGCATAGTCCCTGACTATCGTAGTTGGACCCCTCATTTATTAGATCAGTTAAAAAGTTATTTCAATCATAGTATTTCAAATTATGTAATAGAGTCAGTTGATTTTTTGTTAAATAGAAGAGACCCGAGTTTAGAAATTATTGAAACGCATTGCAAATTACTTATGGAACTGATTAGCAAGGGAGACACCTATGATATAATCTCTTCATCAACATATAAAATATTGGCTATGTTATTTAGTGAAGGAGTCATGGATAAGATAACAAAGACAGAAGTGATAAGGAATTTTTATAAGACTATACACTCCATTACCTCGATAAACTTATTATTAGAGCTCCGACAATCTTTCCCTATAAACAAAAATCAAATTCGTTCAGTAAAGGACTACATAGAAAATCAGTATAAAGATATATTGTTAATTAAGGATATTGATACGTTGACACAATACCTAGGAAATGCTGATATAGCGAGATGTATTAACCAAAAATATTACAATATGACAAAGGCCAAGTTTTTAGAGTTAATTGAAGGAGTAAAAGAGATATCAGTTGCTAATTTATTTTATCAAGCGATGTTATTTCTCTTGGAAGTTAACAGAACAAATCAAAATATTGACAAGAGGATTGTCAAACAAGACATGATAAATATTCAAGCGTATTGGCAGCATAATATTTATCAAAAACAAGTTGAAACTTTACATGAGTATTCAAAAATGACTAAAGTCCCAAAAGTAGAAGTTGAAAAATATAATAATAGCGTTATGATAAACCCAATTGTTATAGCAAAGGCTTGTATAATTTCTAAAGAATCAGATATGATATCTACTATGGAACATGTATCTGAGCATGCAATTATTTATCTAGTGAATAGAATTACACTTAGGCCGATTTTCCCTATGAAAGATAAAGAAATTAATTTCGACAGACACGATACGGATAATATATTGAAGTCCCAGGTGGAGGGGATTATAGAAAAGTACGGATATAAATTCATGAATATATTAAGTTTAGATATCTATGTTTCAGTATTACATAAACAATTCGAGGAGAATGCTAAGCTTGCAATCGCAATGTTTGATAGGGAGAAAGAGTTATATACTTTAGTAGAAGAACTTTTAGGATTTCCACTAATTCCATATGAAGGTAATATTACATTGGGGCACTTAACTCAGCTATTTCCATTATTAGAGATTGAAATTAGACACTTAGGGAAGTTGTTTGGAATCGTGCCATTCAAAGAAAGCCTGGATGAGTTTATGAAATTTAAGGATCCAAGCTCAATCCTTAGAGAGCTATTAGATAATATTTATAGAGAATTAAACGGATTTGAGAATGCTCCAGATTTACTATTCGTATATCACTTCATGTATAATAGCAATTCTTTAAATATCCGAAATGAATGTATACACGGAAGAGAATATATTGAGGGAAATCAAATAAGATTTGGGTTTAAAGTAACTTTATTAGCTTTATACATGGTGAAATATAGAAGAGACTTGATATTGACTAACACAGCAAAGACGGACAGAAAGACATCTTAAGATTTTGATAATGGTGTAGATATAATTAGGCATTACTAAGAGCTATACACATTTAAAGTTCAATCTTACTCTAACCGAGGAGAATTAAATAATTACGACCGCTTTTACACAATCACTACATATCAATTTCTATTTCCTTTTTTGGATTATGGGGTTGAAATTTCTCATATTAACCCAAGTAGCTAATAGTAATCAATATGAGGGCTACGACATAAATTACTACTTATTGCTATTTTATAAGGGGAAGGACCTTATTTCCTTCAGCGTTTTCCTAAAGGTAAGGCATTACTGCTAGTTGCGAAAATTAAATCTCTTAGCTATATAACACACCACGAGGGAGTTGTTTTACTAGGCGTCGAGTATGTTTATATTAATTTAAAAAGTGTGAAGACAAGGGAGACGCTATTGCACTGTGGGGGAGTTAGAGCAGATTAGCAAGAGTCAACTAGTTTTACCGCTACAGAACTTTCTGTGGGTCAGACACTGTTTGAAAAGTGCCTGTGAAAGCAGGTTATTGTTCCCGATGCTTTCGTGCTATAATAGGAAAAAGAATCCCCCATAAAGGAAGTGACCCAATGAAGAAACTACTACTCGCCATATTCGCCCTCATGCTCATGGTGCCTAGCCTTGTCAGCGCGGAGTCAGGGCCTCAAACAGCTGAGGAATACAAGGACTACTTTACGCAAGTAGAGGGCTTGATTACCGAGGATGTGGAGAAGTCTTATAATCAATACATGGACTTTATCAAGGCCACAGAGCGCATTCCGGCTAAAAAAGAAACCTGGTCATCTCAGGTTGACTATTTGTTATATCGAACAGGAGATAATAAGGATAATAAGGCTGCCTTTTTTGGTAGCACCACGGGGCAAACACTTGGTTATGCTTTTGATCAACTTCCTGCCGAGGCTATTAAAGGCTATTTAGCAGCTTTAGCTATTGAGCCAACCAGTGAGTTAGAGTCGATGCTGACAAGTCCTGACAAATTCCAAGGGCGGGTCCTAATTCTTAAGAATGACAAGGCAATTGTCCAAGTATTTGCCTTCGGAGGGCAGTTTGGTATCCGGATTTATCGTGATTTAGCCTTTTTTGTAAAGGTGAATCGGCCAGCTGACCAAGAACAAGCAGATCAAGCTTTGGATTTGCTAGTTAACTTATATACTGACCACTTTACTAAGGTAGAAAGCTTGATTAACGATGATGCGGAAGCTTCTTATAAGAATTATATGGACTTAATTAAGAACACACATCTCCAAGATGCCAAAGAGAGGACATTAGAAGACAGCAGGTCTGTCAAGTACTATCAAATTAGCGAAGATCAGGAAGGTATTATTGCGAGTGCGGATGGCAAGACGCTTGGCTATAGCCTGAACTTGGGAACTGAGGAAGCTTTACTTGCCTACCTAAAAGTACTCAAGCTTGAAGAGACGAGCGAGCTTAAGAAACTGTTGGCTGATCCTCAAGTAGGAAAAGACAGTTTTGTATTCATCCAGAATGATAAGGTCGGCGTGGCAATCAGAACTTTCGGCGACAAGGAGAGCAAGAATCTCCGCTTCAATATTTTGATTATGAGAGATTTAGAATTCTACCAGAAAGCTGTCAAAGAGTATAAGGAGAAGGGAAAAGATTAGCTCTAATTCGGTGGGAGGCTCTTGTGGAAATAGCGGGTGACAACCCTGAATTTGTGGAGGAGATAATATGATTGGCAAAGTTTTAAAAGTTAAAATAGATCGTCCGCTAGGGAGCTCTCACCCTGATTATCCGGAACAAATTTATCCAATCAATTATGGTTATGTTGAAGGAATAATCGCTCCTGATGGAGAAGAACAAGATGTGTATGTACTTGGCGTTGATAAAGCAGTAGATGAATATGAGGGAGAATTAATTGCAGTTATCAAAAGGGACGATGACGTTGAAGAAAAATGGGTTGTTGCTCCAATAGGAACAAAATTTACAGTAGAAGAAATTGAAGAAGCTGTTAGATTTCAAGAGAAATATTTCAAGTCTCATATTGAGTGTGAATAATCGCAAGCAAAGTAATTTAACTGAATGATACAACAAGCCTTCTATCCTTTTTGGTGGGAGGCTTTTGTGTCAAGTAATGGATTAACTTAGGGGGGAGTTAGAAATGAGAGAGTACAGAATTAGAGAGTCTGAATATGTCGTTCGCTACCATGACCTCCATGGCAAGGGGACGCCAATCCTATTCATACATGGCTTAGGCTGTGCCAGTTCTTTTGACTATATTGAAGTAGCCGCCATGCTGGGGCCTAGCCAGCGAATCATTCTGATTGATTTGTTGGGCGCGGGTTACAGCGATAGGCCCTTGGATTTTGAATATAGTGTTAAGGCCCATGCTCAATATTTAAGTGAGTTTGTGGAAGATTTGAAGCTAGATCAAGTGATTGTTTTCGGCCATAGTTTAGGCGGAGCGGTCGCTATCGAATTATGTAATTTGATTAGCAAGCGCGTCAAAAAGCTGATACTGAGCGAATCAAACCTAGACCCAAGTTCGGATGGGGCAGCCAGTTTTGATATTGCGAGTCTGGATGAGGCTAACCTGGAGCAGGAATTCGCCAAGAGACTGGCCTACTACCGACAAGCAGGTTACACAACTTGGCTCGCGACTTTAAGAAATTGGTTGCCAAAGGCGGCATTCGAAATATCTCGAAATGCGGTTCAAGGGGGACAAGTCTCTTGGAGACAGCTCTTGTATCAATTTGACTTTCCCAAGTATTTTATTTTCGGCGAACAAACACTACCCGACCCTGATTATGAGAAGTTGCAAGAGCGGGGTGTGAAAATTGAAGTAGTGCCGAATGCGGGCCACTCAATGGCTTGGGAAAATCCTGAGGGTCTGGCGCGGGCCATTCGAAAGTGCCTATAGAAGATGCGACCTGTGAGAAACTCAATGAAGAAAGCGTGTTAAAGGCATCAAGCGTAGAAAGTATGAAAATATGAACTGCACCCCATAAGTTGGATTTTTATTGTCCAACTTATGGGGTGCAGTTCAATTATGGATTGGGATTTTTCTATCTACTTATTCCCCCGCACCATCAACGCCGCCACCATCTGCTGGTGGGGCTGGGGTTGGGTCAGGTGTTGGGTCTGGTTGGGGTTCGACCACTGGGTCCGCCGGGGTTGGCGGGGTAACTGGGTCTGGGCTTGGCGCCGGGGTGGTTGGACTTGTTGGCGCGGTGTAGTCGTCGTTTTGGCGAGTGTTTGGACTAGTTGGCGAGTCTTGGTCGTCGTTGTCTTGGTTTGTTGGACGGGACTCGGAGGATTGGCTAGATGACGAAGAGGATTCAGATGAGGAAGAGCTGGATGAAGAGGATGAGCTAGAAGAGGAACTTTCCGATTTGGATTCAGACGATTCCTTGGAGTGATCGCTAGAGGAGGAGTCCTTGGACGACTCGCGGCTAGACGCATTAGGCGCCGAAATATGGTCGGGGCGCCGGCCTACCCAGGCATCCAGGTGGTTCATCAGATCTAAGCCACTAAAATTGGCCAGTACATCCACTGTCCCGATAGCCAGTATAATAAGAATAATATGGGCGATGAGTTTTGCCTTTTTCATGTTGGATGCTCCTTGTGCGCGATTATACTATCATCATTATAGCAAGTCTGTCTAGAAAGGCAACTAGTAAGTGTTGAAGCTAACAAATTGGCTAGGACTGCTCAAATCGGTCTAGGACTCGGTCTCCAGACCGATTTTTGACCTTGGAGCCAAATTTTCCTTGCCTAGGGCCCCTAAACTTTACTATACTAGTAGTAGAAAACGAGATGACGCGAGGAGGGAGTAAGATGCTGAATTTCTTACTGGTGACTGTGAATATTATCCTAACGGCTTCGGCAGCCTATTGTTTGTTGCGGCGCAAGGCACGCTTCACGCCTGAATGGCAGAAGGCGGTATGGTTCTTGCTCTTAATCCTAGCCCTCTACGGCGTCCAAGAAGTTTGGGCCTACTGGCAATATCAGGTGGGGACGGGCGTTCAATTGCTCAATCTGATTTATAGTCTCTTGTTCTTCCTAGCAGCTTACATGGGGAGCGAGACGGTCATGCTGGCGGTGCGGGGTGACGACACTTATTTGGACAGTCTCCTAGGTCTCCTAGCTCATATTAAGGACATGGGGCGCAACATGGTGGCTGGCGTCAAAGATAAATTAGCAGATAAGGAGACCGGGCAATAGCCGGGTCTTTTTTTGATGGGGTGAGCTATCAAATCCGAGCTGTAAAGATTCTTTATAAATTGGATGAGTTATCTTGCAATTCGTCATATATGTAGGCAAAGATGATAAAAGCGTAAGGTTAATATTGCCTGACAAGATTATGGTGAGGGCTGACTAAGGTCGAAAAATGGAGGCTTGGATTGCTGACCCAAGCTAGGGGCGATTTTCGGGTGGCTTGGGCTAGTTTAAATGACTAGCAAAAATGGTCGCCAAAGCGCCTTAAGACTGGGATTTAATAGACAATTATCAAAAAAATGTCGAATTTGACAAAAAAATGAGTTTACCCCCTTTTCAAGCGAAACAAGTCGTGCTATAATGCCTATGCAACGTGATTAAACTCCTCAGCAAGGAAGTCGTGTATGGGGGTACCGACTCCTTGTCATATATAGTTTCATAGGATTACCTTCTAAAGTAAGAAGGACGGCAGAGGGTCTCGCTCAAGACCCGTGCAGTCAAAGGGGACGATTGCCTTTTGGATTTTCACTGGTCCAAGGAGATGACAGCTTGTACTGACGAACAAGAGCTGCCACGACGATCACGACGTCGGGCGATCGCATCTTCGTATATACAGGGAAATGCTACACTTTTGCCACGAGCATCAGTTGCCAGCGCAGAGTTAAAACTCTGCACTTGAGGAGACTTGGCGCCAAGAGATTAGGGACTCTAACGTCAAGATTAGCTTATTAAACAACAGAGGGATAATAGGCTGCTGGGCAAAATTCGAGCATTGACATAAACCACACCAACTTGCGCCGACGCAAGCGGTGCGGTTTTTTTGTTTATCTGGAGGTGTGGCGGGCCGTGTTGTGTTATAATGAAGGAAAGTAGTTGAGAGGAGTCTTAAGTATGAAAGTTTATCACGGTCGCACAGACATTGAGCGTTTTGAGCATTTGGTGGAGACATCTAGCCAGACAGTCACCCACCTGGTCCTACCTGCCGGGCAAGCCATTGGCCAGCACCACGTCCCTTATACGGTGGTCGTCGTCCCAGTCAAAGGGCGAATCCTTTTCTCTGATGAGAAGGAGACAGCCGAAATCTATCCTGGCGTCATCATTCGCATGGCTCCTCACGAAGTACACTCCCTGGAAGCCGTCGAAGATAGCGAACTCATGGTTATCAAATCCCACCTAGCGCCAGAAGCCTAGATGGGATAGCCCCTGTCCTAAGGGCAGGGGCTTTTTGGTGTGGGGAAAGGGTGACATACAAGGCAGAATCCCTGAGCTAGTGGTCCACTCTTTGGAGTGGACCACTGGCTGGGCCGGAAACCGGGAAAAAGGAGTCAAGTCCAAAATCCTGTGTAAAAATATGTAGGCTGTCCTATAGCTTATTTGCGTTTGGTGAAGTTGACCAGGAAGGGGCGTGCGTTAGCCTGCCAAGCATCGTTTAAATCAATGAGGATGGCGCCAATCAGTCGCTCAGCAGAAGCGACATTAGGGTAGACGCCAATGACCTTATCCCGCCGTCTGATTTCACGGTTCAAACGTTCGACAGAGTTAGTAGTCCGCAAGTTGGGATGGTAAATCTCAGGCTCCATCATAAACTGAACGGCATCTTCAAAGCCCTCATCTAAAACCTTTAAGGCCTTCTGATAGCGAGGATTGTCCGCGACAGAGGCCTCAAAAGCTTCCTTGAGCCGCCTTGCATGTTCGGCGGTGGGCGCCTGGAAAATGGCCTTCAACTTAGCGCGCGCCTCTAGACTCCCTTTTCTGGGAATAGTCTCGACAATGTTGGATAAGAAATGAAAGACGCAACGTTGCCAAGGCACCCCAACAAAACAGTGCTGGATAGCGGCTCTAAGCCCGGAGTGAGCGTCTGAAATAATCAGGGTGGGCTGGCTCAAACCACGGGCTCGCAGGGACTGAAGGAAGGTCAGCCAAGCCTCTTTGCTTTCTTCTTCTGACACCCAAAGCCGATGATTTCGCGCTTGTTGGCCTCGTTGACGCCTTGAGCTAGGTAGACCGCCTTGGATACCACACGACCCTCTTCACGCACCTTAATGTAAAGGGCATCGAGGTAGAGATAGCGAAAGTGGCTGTGGGTCAGGGTCCGATTTTTGAAAGCTTCAATCTCAGGATCTAGCCGCTTCATAACGTCTGACACAAAGGACTTGGAAACCGTCTCGCCACACAGTTCTTGCACGATTTTAGTGACTTTGCGTGTTGAGACCCCATTGACCACCATTTCCATCATGGAAAGCAGGAAGGCCTGTTCGTTGCGCTGGTAACGTTCAAAGAGTTCGGTTTTGAACTCGCCAGAACGCGTGCGTGGGACTTGTAATTTAAGGGTGCCGATGGATAGCGTCCATTGGCGTTCATAGTAGCCGTTGCGATAATCTTGGCGCTGGTCGGAGCGTTCATGGGGTGCGGCTTGGATGAACTGGTGGCGTTCTTCTTCCATGTAGGCATTAAAGACGGTAATGGCCAGCGACTTCATGAGCGTGTTCATGTCACTGTTTAAAACTGCCTCTGTTAATTCTTCAAGTTTTAGGTTAATATTAAGGTAAGTCATGGTAATCTCCTCTTTCAATGTTTTCCGACAACTACATTGTACCAGAGATTACCTGGCTTTTTCTTTTTACACAATTATAGGGACTTAATCGAAAGCAGTCAAGTCCAAAATCCTGTGTAAAAATATGTAGGCTGTCCTATAGCTTATTTGCGTTTGGTGAAGTTGACAAGGAAGGGGCGTGCGTTAGCCTGCCAAGCATCGTTTAGATCAATGAGGATGGCGCCAATTAATCGCTCAGCAGAAGCGACATTAGGATAGACGCCAATGACCTTATCCCGCCGTCTGATTTCACGA
>NZ_KI535340.1:1265395-1587476 GCF_000160075.2 Abiotrophia defectiva ATCC 49176 | reverse complement strand
TACGGCCATTGGATTTTTTTTATACAAAGTATAAGATGCTATAAAACATGAAGACGGCGCCGCCTAATACGAAAAGGTGCCAAATGATATGCATCCATTTGTTGTCTTTCATACGATAGAAAATCGTTCCTAGTGAGTAAGTGACACCGCCCAAAGCTAAGAGCAGAATCCCGGTCAAGGGAATGGATTGTGCTAAGGGATAGATGATGAAGACACTAAGCCAGCCTAATCCAAGGTAGAGGAAGGTGCTGAGTTTTGGCCATCGGCCGATAGCAGAGACTTCGAAGATAATACCTCCAATAGCCAAGGCCCAGACAAGCGCTAGGAAACCATAGCCCGCAAGCCCCCCAATTGAAACCATGAGGTAGGGGGTGTAAGTACCTGCGATTAAAAGGTAGATAGATGAATGGTCAATCTTTTGGAAGACATCTTTATAGCGCGTCAGGCTAAAGGAATGATAAAGGGTTGAATTTAAGAATAATAAGAAGAGGCTAGCTCCGTAGATCGCATAGGAGACAATCTCTAAGTGTGAGCCATGTTGGACGCCTTTGAGTATGAGCGCAACCGTGGCAATAATGCTTAAGAGGGCGCCAATACCATGAGTTGCAGCATTGAGAACTTCAATGAGGACCTGTTTAGTATAGGATAATTTGAGTGTTTCTTTCATGTTTTCCCTCCTTTTCTATCATTGTACCCTAAATAAACAGAGAAAGAAAGTTAAAGCCTTAGGGACTATGTTTTGCATCTTGTGGCCTTTTTTTGGTAGAATGGGTATATACAGACACGAAGGAGGGCCTAATGGCAAAGAGTTTTTACGATTATATTTCTCGATCGGTGGACTATGGAGCCAAGGACCCCATGAGTCGCTTGGCGAATGCTATCCACTCAGATCAAGGGTTTCCTAAGCGTAGCGACGAATTTGACGAAATCTCACGTTACATGGAAGACAGCCCTCATTATTCACGTCTATTGTCCATTTTTGATGATGCGTGGCAACAGTATCTTTACCACAAATAGAAAGGATTGAAATTTATGTCGATTCATATTGCAGCCCAAGAAGGCCAAATCGCTGAAGTAGTTTTATTCCCGGGGGATCCATTGCGGGCCCAATATATTGCTGAAACCTTCCTGGAGAATGTGACGCGTTACAATACGGTACGCAACATGTTCGGTTTTACTGGGACCTACAAGGGTGTTCCAGTTTCTGTTCAAGGTTCTGGTATGGGGATTCCTTCAGCCATGATTTACGCTGAAGAACTCTACCAAAGCTATGGCGTTAAGACCATTATCCGCATTGGGACCGCTGGTGGGATGAAAGAATCTGTCAAAGTTCGGGATATCGTCTTTGGTCAAGGGGCGACGACTGACTCTAGCTGCTTAACCAATATCTTTAATGGGCAAGTCTCCTTTGCAGCCTTAGCTGATTTCAAGGTTCTAGATACTGCTTATCATCTAGCAGCAGAAAAATTACCTAAGGAAAATATCCATGTCGGTAATATTTTATCTAGCGATCGTTTCTATAATGAAGAGATGGACAAGGGCAAACTAGCTCGTTATGGGGTCTTAGCTGTGGAAATGGAAGCAGCTGGGCTCTACGCCGTGGCAGCTAAACACAACCGTCAAGCCTTGGCTATGTGTACGATTAGTGACCACTTAATTACAGGTGAAGAAACAACGGCTGAAGAACGCCAAACAACTTTCACACAAATGATGGAAGTTGCCTTAGGAACAGCTTACGCGCTACAAAGCAAATAAGCTCAATATTCTTGGAAAGAAGGGATTCGATGAAGTTAAGTAAAGGATTGAAATGGTTATCCGCCTTACTGGTAACAACCAGTGTCGTTACGACAACAGTTCCTGTAGCTGCTGCACCATTTAGCCTCTTTGGCTCAAAAGAACAGCTTTCAGATGAAGACATTCAGAAAATTCAGGAAGTCTATCGTTCTATTCGTGAAGGCTACATTGAAGAAATTGATAAAGAGAAGATTTTAGAAGGTGCCCTGAAAGGTATGGTGTCTGCCACAGAAGACCCCTATTCAGAGTATTTTAACAAGGAAGAATCGACTGCCTTCGATAATGCCATGAGTGATTCCTTTGAAGGGATTGGGGTTCAATTCCAAGTCAAAGGTGGCGAGATGGTTGTCATTAGTGCGCTTGATGATACGCCTGCGTCTAAGGCTGGTTTGCAGCCTAATGACGTCATTGTCAGCGTAGATGGGACAGAGCTTAAGGACAAAACAACACAAGAAGTCATGAAACTTATTCGTGGCCCTAAGGGGTCTGAAGTCAAACTCGTGATTCGTCGCGGTGGTTCAAGCTTCGAGGTTAAGTTAACTCGTGACACCATTCCAAATTATTCAGTGACTAGCAATTTGGACGAACAAGACAAGACCATTGCCCACATTAAAATTATCCAATTTGGTGAAAATACCGCCAAGGAATTGGAAAATGCCGTTAAGAAAGCCCGTGAAGACGGTGCTAAGAGCTTTATCTTTGACTTGCGTAATGACCCAGGTGGTCTTTTAAGTCAGGCGCTTGCGATTGGGAATATGTTCTTAAAAGATGGCGATGTCATCCTCCAAACCCAAGAACGTGGCAGTGATCCGACTGTCTTTTCTGCGGATACTAAGCTTTATGGTGATTTTAAAATCACAGAACCTTATGTCTTCTTGGTAGATGGTGGTTCAGCTTCAGCTAGTGAGATTCTAGCTGCTGCTATTAAGGAAAATACCAAACATGATTTAGTAGGTGAGAAAACCTTCGGTAAGGGGACCGTTCAACAAGTACTCAATCAATCAGATCTTGGCGAATTGAAGCTGACGATTGCTAAATGGTTAACGCCAAAAGGTGATTGGATTCATAAACAAGGGATTGAGCCAACTGTTGCGGTCGAGCAAGAACCAGTCGCTAAGGCAGTGAGCCTCAGTTACGATGACACCTTAGCCAAGGGCCAATCTAATGACGGAGTAAAAAATCTGGCCTTAATTCTTAAAGCCTTAGGCTATGAATTGGAGTCTACTGAATACTTCGACGATAAAATGGAGGCTGCTGTCAAGGCCTTCCAGAAGGATAAGGGACTGACTGAAGATGGTCAAGTAACCGGTAAGACGGCAGACGCCCTCAATGAGGCAACCCGTGAGTATCTCAAGGCCCATGACGTGCAGTACGACAAGGCTAAAGAAGTACTTAAGCAAGGAAACAACTCATGAACTCGCTTAGAAAATTAGGCCGTGACCTGGTCAATGTGATTTTCTATCTCATGATTGCCGTCTTAATCTTAACAGGTATTCGTCAGTATATTCTGCAGCCCTTCCAGGTAGATGGGCATTCTATGGAGTCAACCCTCCATCATGGAGAGCATATGTTGCTCTTTCCTAGTGCTAAGATTAATCGCTTTGATGTAGTGGTATTTCCTGATCCGAAAGGGTCAGGAAATTCCTATGTTAAGCGGATTATTGGTTTGCCTGGTGATCATTTGCAGGTGAAGAATGACCAACTCTATCTCAATGACTTGCCAGTACCAGAGCCATATCTGGAACCAAATAAATCTCAAGCTGATAGCCATCCATTTACTCAAGACTTTTCCTTGTGGGATACCTTGGGAATTGAGTCTATTCCTGAAGGATATTACTTTGTTATGGGGGATAACCGACCAGGATCAGGGGATAGCCGTCAGTTTGGTCTAGTCCCAATTGCTTCGGTTCAGGGCAAAGCTGACCTAGTTTATTGGCCTTTCAATCAAATGCGACGCATGGCGCAATATCAGCTACAAGCAGATGGCTCCTTGTCTATTAGCGCACCCTAAACTATGTCCTAGGAGGAAAGTTCGTGTCACAACCCATTCAATGGTTTCCTGGCCATATGGCCAAGGCTAAACGTGAAGCCAAGGAAAAACTCAATTTAGTTGATATTGTTATTGAGCTAGTTGACGCTCGTATTCCTGAATCCAGTCGTAATCCCTTGATTGACGAAATTGTAGGTAATAAGCCTCGTATTATGGTCCTCAACAAGGCTGATTTAGCAGATCCTGCTAAGACTCAGGCCTGGATTAACTACTATCAAAGTCAAAGTATCCATGCTTTGGCCATTGATGCTCAGCATGGTAAAGGCCTGAAACAACTTGAGAAGCAGTGTCAGCTACTTATGTCAGATTACTTTGCCAAACAAGCTGCTAAAGGGGTCAAGCCGCGTGCTATTCGCCTGATGATTCTGGGGATTCCTAACGTAGGTAAATCCACCTTAATCAATCGCTTTGTGGGCAAGAACCAGGCCATTACTGGTAATAAGCCTGGGGTTACCAAGGCCCAACGTTGGCTAAAAGTAGGGCGTAATTTTGAATTACTGGATACGCCGGGGATTCTCTGGCCTAAATTTGATGACCCATTGGTGGGCAAAAAATTAGCCCTAACCGGTGCCATCAAAGACCAACTGGTTCATATGGATGATTTGGCTCTTTATCTATTAGAATTAGTATTAGGCAATAATCCGGAGGTTCTGAAACAGCGTTACCGTCTGACTGAACAAGAGTGCCAACTGCCCCTAGTAGAGTTACTTTTAGTTATTACTAAGAGACTGGGCTTTAAGGAGGATTATGATCAGGCATCTACAAAATTAGTGATTGACTATCGCCAGCACCAATTAGGTAGTTTGACCTTGGATCAAGTGCCTTTAGAAGCCTCATCAGTAGGTGAAAATTAATGTCTAAGTTAACTGTAAGTCAAATTAAGGATGCTTTGCTAGAAGTAGAGGATGAGTCTCATGAATTATTAGCGATACTAGCAAAAGACGAGCGTAAAAGTGTCCAAAAATTGCTTGAAAAATGCCATAAACGCCTACAAAATCAACAAATCATGTTTCGCGTCCACCAAAAAAGACTTATACATGAAATGGCAGCCTATGAGGCTGGATATCAAGTGATCGCCGGATTAGATGAGGTAGGGCGTGGGCCTTTAGCTGGCCCAGTGGTGGTAGCAGCAGTTGTGCTGCCTAGAGACTGCCAGCATTTACTGGTTGGGGTGACAGACTCTAAGCAACTTTCACATGCAAAACGTCTAGAGTTTGCCCGACAAATTCGTGAGGTCGCCCTTGATCTTAAAATTGTTGCCATTCCTCCAGCGATTATTGACCGGGAGAATATCTATCAAGCTACGCGCCAAGGGATGAAGGCTGCAGTTGAGGCTCTAAGGGTAAAACCTGATTACTTGTTGCTAGATGCCATCACGATTGATTCTGATCTGCCACAAGAATCTTTGGTCAAAGGCGATCAACGATCCTTATCTATTGCGGCGGCTTCTATTGTGGCCAAGGTATATCGGGATGAATTGATGGTCCAATATAGCCAGACCTACCCAGAGTTTGGTTTTGAGCGGAATATGGGCTATGGGACCAAGGAACACTTAGTGGCCTTGGATAGAGTAGGTTACACGCCTATTCATCGTCGGAGTTTTGAGCCGGTTAAGTCCATGTACAAAACATATGAATCTTAAAATTCAATCGGTTCCGTTAAGGAGCCGATTTTTTTGTGGAGAAGGCAGGATAAGCTTGACAAACCCCTTAGACATTTGTAGAATTAAAGTGAGAAAGATTGATTTATCAAACGAAAGGAGATTCTTATGGCAGCAAAAATTAAACGTCTAGCAGATGGCGAATTTACTATCTTGAAGGCCATCTGGCAATTGCCACAGCCTACCACTTCTGCTCAGATTATTGAATATCTAGGTGAAGACAATCATTGGAAGCCACAAACCTTGCTTACGGTCTTGGCTCGCCTTACTGAAAAAGGCTATCTCAATAGCGAGCGAGTGGGGCGGGAACGTCACTATACAGCAATAGTTTCAGAAGCAGATTATCTGGAGGTTGAGGCCTCTGACTTTTTGAATCGCTACAAGGGTCACTCTCTCAGTGGCTTTATTAATAACTTATTCCGTTCAAATTCCTTATCTGATTCTGACATGGATGAATTGCGTGACTTGCTGAATCAGCATAAGTCCTAGTGAGGAGGGGGCTAAATGCAAGACATACTCTTTAACTTCTTTTTGACTAGCTTATCAGTTTCTTGCTTAATCCCATTTGTCAGTATTTGTTTTATGCTTTTCAAGAATCGACTGTCAGTGCGCAGTAAATACTATATCTGGATTGGCGTCATTCTAAGTCTTCTCTTACCATTTAGACCGGCTTTTAGTCTAGGGCTAATTGAGGTACAACCACCTGCACCATTACTGCCAGCGACAAGACCGCCTCAGTTGGAATCTGCACCAATAGAAGCATCGGGAACGCCGCTTGCAACTTCTGCTTGGTCCTTTAATCTAATGCATGTTATTTTGTTGGTCTGGCTTATAGGTGTCTTTGTTTATTTGTGGCGCCAGCTCTATAGCTATTTCAAATTTAGGACCATGCTCAAGCGTTGGGGCGACCCAGTTGAAGACTTAGCCATCTGGGAAAATCTTGCAGAGATGCAAGCGCTTGTTGGTGTAAAACGTGAGATTGGCCTAATTTATTGTCCTTTGGTTCACAGTCCACTGCTTTTTGGCTTCAGAAAACCAACCATTGTGCTTCCTGAGCTTGACTACACAGAGGAAGAATTTAGTTTAATCTTCCATCATGAATTGGTCCACTATAAGCACGGAGATGTCTATGTTAGCCTCTTAGCCATGTTTATTAAGAGTCTCTACTGGTACAACCCATTGGTTCGTTTCGCAAGCAAGGAGTTATTGGAAGCAGGGGAAATGTACTGTGATGCTACAGTTTTGGCGCAACAAGATGTTAGCTATCGAATCTTCTATGGTGAGACAATCCTAACCATGATTGATCGAAGTAAGAAAAACCAAGTGGCTTTAACTACTTGTTTCTATTCTAATCGCTTTAACCTCAAACGACGTATACTAGCTATAATGGATAATCGCTATCCGATTCGATTCTTATCCGTTCTTGCCATTCTAGGAGTTGCCGCTTTGGTCTTACTATCGCGTTCTGTCTTTGTAATGGCACAACCTCCTGCCAATCAAGTGGTAGAGAACCATACAAGCGAGCCAAGAATTTCTAGTGACCAAGCACGAGATTATGCTTTAGCAGAGGCTGGCCTGACGCTTGACCAGGTACAAGCCTTAGAAATAGAGCTATCCCAGGATCGCTATTTTGTGGCTTTCCAATATCAGAATTCTATTTATCAGTACCAAATCAGTGTCATGGATGGGCAAATTTTACGTGTATATGAGACCAATCAAGTAATGGTCTCGAACTCACAAACCAGTGCAAGTATCACAAGCTCTGAGCAAGCAAGCAGTCAAACTCCTAGCAGTGAGTCTGCGCAGACTCCATCCATTTTTAGACCTCTCCTCAACGTGCAATCCTTTTTCAAAGATGGGGATGACGATGAGTCTGAGGACAAAGATGAAATAGATGATCCCGATGACCCAGATGACCCTGATCTTGATGATTAAATAAGCAAAAATCGACTTGAAGACTAGCGAGAGCCCATAAGACTCTCGCTTTTTTCATATGTAAAGCTTTTTAAATATAACAATCTTATTACAGAACTCAGATTTACTTGAATCCCTATAACTACAAATGTAGAATAATGATATAAACGACAAATGTAGTAAATGGCTTAGCTCCTAGGGAGCTTATCATTATACTTTAAATACTACATGTGTAGAATTGGGGGAGTAAAAAATGAAAGAGCATAAAGTTCAAAAGAATTTCCAACGTATCGAGAGTAAATATTTAGTGGATGCCAAGACCATGACGGCACTGGAGAAGGAGTTTAGTCAACACTTAGTGCCAGATGACTACCCTGTCTCGACGATTAGTAACTTGTATTTTGATAATGCAGACTATGACTTAGTGGAAGATTCATTAGCTAGATTGCATGGACGAGAGAAAGTCCGGATGAGAACCTATGATGCTAAGCCTAAGGCTGATAGTTTTGCCTTCTTAGAGATTAAGAAGAAGATTTTAGAAGTAGGGCATAAGTACCGTTTTGTAGCAGATATGGCAGATATTATTCGCTATGTGGCCCATCCAACCAATGCACGTCCGGATGCTAACCCAGAGTTGCAATTAACTTTGTTAGAGTTACAACGACGTTACGTGGCACTTAAGCCAATGATGTTTATTGGTTATAAACGTCACTCATATCGTGGGATTGAAGACCCTAAGGTACGCGTAACCATTGACCGCGAAGTTGTTTACCGAAACTATGACTTAGATTTAACAGCAGGGCGCTATGGAGAACCATTAGTCGACGACGATCAAGTTATTCTAGAAATCAAGGTCAATGGCGATCAACCTGACTGGATGGTTGAAATTCTGAATCGCTATCAGGTTGAAGAAATTTCTTTCTCTAAATATGGGCGAGCCTATTCTAAAACTTTAGAAGCTTCAGAAGCTCGCTTAGCTTTATAATAGGGAGGTAGGTTTATGAACCAATTATTCAATTCAGTTTATGTGGCAAATGAAGCCAATGCTAAGCCTGAAATGTTAATGATGTCACTACTAGTGGCCTTATTAACTGGTCTTTGGTTGGCTTGGGTCTATAAGTATAAAACGCTTTATACAAAAGATTTTGTTATTACTTTGGCTCTTTTGCCAACTATCATTGCCATGATTATCTTTTTAGTCAACGGCAATTTGGGCACCAGTGTGGCTGTAGCCGGGACCTTTAGTCTCATACGCTTCCGTTCGGCTGCAGGGGGCGCCAAGGAGATGCTGGTTATCTTCATGGCAACTGCTATCGGTTTAGCTTGTGGTATGGGCTATGTTTTCTTAGCCTTGGGCTTTACCTTGGTTTTGACCTGTCTTCTCTTGACTTTGGAGCATGTTAACTTTGCTAACGCCAGTCAATCCCGGCGCTATCTGACTGTTAAAATTTCGGCTGATCAAGATTATGATTTGCTTTTTGAAGGAATCTTTGAGGCCCTCTGTCAATCCGTGGAATTGGCTGCCATTTCTTTTGAAGATGGCGACACCTTACTCAAATTAGACTATATCGTAGACCTCAAGCGCGAGGTCAGCGATCATGCCTTTATCAATCAATTTCAGGCCTACAATACGCTAGCCAAGGTTAGCTTGAGTAAAGTGGCCAAGAAGAAAAAGACCTTATAAGAAGCGTGTTTGCCAGCAGTTTTATCTGAACAGCTGGCATTGCTTTATTTGACACAATTATGTAAACGCTTTATAATTATTGTGTAGAAATTCTTCAGGGAGATAGAGTAACAAAGTTCAATGCTCATATAAAAACATATTCGTTGCTACTTGACTAAGCGGAAAGGGAGAGTGCTATGAGACCTAGAAAAGAGTTAGTAAAAGAATTACTTGCTAAACTTGCCCAACAATCACCTGTGCATCTTGATCCAGAAAATCTCTTGGATTTGGATAATCAGCATGTCTATAGTCAAGAAGAGGTCATATCAGCATTAGAATATCTTTTGCATGAAAACCATATCTCAGGCCTCATCCTCTATGATGATCAAGGGTTAGCCTATCACTTTACGATTGATAGCTTGACTCATCAAGGGAGAGTTTGCTTAGATAGTCTAGAAAAGGAAGCGTGAATTCAATATTGCCTTTATCTTGTCGGAACTGGGATTTACTCCCAGTCTTTTTATATGCTTAACTTACTAATATATATAAATATGCAACTTTTTAGTGTTTATAGACGCATTTTATACTCCTTTTTGCCTATATATAGTATGAAAGGGGAAATCTTGATGGATTTGACGATGAAGGAGCAACTCATTCTTTTGAGCCTAGAAGGCGCTAATTACCGTGAGATTTGGTATTACCTCAAGCATGCTATCAAAAGTGCCTGTCATCGCGACGCACTTCAGCTCGCAGACTGTCAGGCTATGTTAAGGGAAGTACAGAAAGAAGCAGGCGTGTTAGTTAATCCAAGTTTTCATTTCTATTTGGATGACCAACACTATGTAAGAATTAAGGAATTAGCCAACTATAGCCTGATGATTGGAGAAAGGCTCTATCCTAGCGCCTGGTTAGAGATTCCTAAGCCTCCTTTGCTTGTTTATTTTCGGGGACATATTGAATGGTTGCAAGAGCCACTTATTTCGATTGTTGGAACTCGAGCTATTAGCTCACAAGGTCAGCGAGATGCCAGCTCGCTAACACAAGCTTTGTGTCAAGCAGGTTATGTTTGTGTCTCGGGGATGGCTTTGGGAGTAGATGCCATGGTCCATCGAACGGCTTTAAGTTGCCCTGGCGGTAAAACCATTGCTGTCTTGCCTGCTGGCTTCGGAACCTGTTATCCACGAAGCCATGCTAGTCTCATGAACGAATTAGGCCAATCCAACTTGCTCTTGTCAGAGTATCAACCTCATATAGGAATAAAGAAACATCATTTCATTATGCGCAATCGTCTGGTGGCGGGTATCGCGCCTGCCCTAGTGGTTGTCGAGGCAGCCTTGAGGAGCGGGAGTCTCATCACAGCTAATTTTGCCCTGCAGTATAATCGCGAGATTTATGTCTGTCCAGGCCATCTAAGTGATGCCAATTCAGCTGGATGTAATCAGTTAATTGAAGCGGGGGCTAATGCCATTTATAGTCTGCCAGACTTCATGGGTGACCTGGAAACTCTCTATCGTCTCCAAGCTATAAAGAATTAAAAGTGTTGACAAGCGATCCGGTTTCGTCTAAGATTGATACGATTTACATTGAAGCAAGCCCCATTGCTCGAGAAAGGGATGTGTCGATCAGGTGACTTATAAATATCTGGTGATTGTCGAATCACCAACAAAAGCAAAAACTATTGATAAATACTTGGGTAAGAACTATAAAGTAGTAGCCAGCAAAGGACACTTGCGTGATTTACCTAAGAGCAAAATGGGTGTGGATATCGATAACCATTTTGAACCTAGCTACATTAACATTCGTGGCCGTGGTGATACCATTAAAGAACTTCGTAAATACGCCAAAAAAGCTGAAAAAGTCTATCTAGCAGCCGACCCGGACCGCGAAGGGGAAGCCATCGCCTGGCATCTGTCCTATATTTTAGGTTTGGATCCTAGTGATAAGAACCGAGTGGTCTTTAATGAAATTACCAAGGATTCTGTTAAGGAGGCCTTCAAGCATCCGCGTGCCATTGACCAAGAACTAGTCGATGCTCAACAGGCGCGTCGTATCTTGGACCGGGTAGTCGGTTATTCTATTTCACCTATATTATGGAAGAAAGTTAAAAAAGGTCTATCTGCTGGTCGGGTACAGTCGACGGCCTTGAAACTGATTATTGACCGTGAACTGGAAATTCGCAATTTCAAACCAGAAGAGTATTGGGATATTCCGACGACCTTCCTTAAGGGCAAAACCAAGTTCCAAGCTGATTTTTATGCACTGGATGGCAAGAAGCGAGAGCTTAAGAGCCACCAAGATGTCCAAACGGTGATGGCGCGAATTGATCAAAAGGCCCCATTCACGGTAGATGAGATTGAGGAGAAGGAGCGTCGTCGTAAGTCACAAGCCCCATTTACTACCTCAACTCTGCAACAAGAAGCGTCTAATCGTCTTGGTTTCCGTACCAGCAAAACCATGATGGTCGCTCAACAGCTCTATGAAGGGATTAGCCTTGGCCGTAACACAGTCGGTTTGATTACCTATATGCGTACTGACTCAACCCGTATTGCGCCAAGTGCCCGTCAAGCTGCCCTGGATTATATTGACGAGACCTTTGGATTTGAATACCTTGGACCTGGTAAGGTAGTCCGTAATAGCCAAAGTGCACAAGATGCCCACGAAGCCATTCGACCATCCAATGTCACGCTGACGCCAGAGTCCATCCAAGCATCCTTAACTAAGGACCAATATCGACTCTATAATTTGATTTGGTCACGTTTTGTAGCCAGTCAGATGGCAGATGCAGTCTACGACACCATTCGTTGCGACTTAAGTCAGAATGGTGCGACCTTCCGTGCAAATGGCTCTAAGATTAAATTCCCTGGTTTCCTTAAGGTTTATCCGTCTCAAGGGGCTAAGGATAACTTCCTACCAGACTTAAAAGTTGGGGAGGCAGTAAAGGTAGCGGATATGAAGCCAAGCCAACACTTTACCCAACCACCTGCTCGTTACAACGAAGCTTCCTTGGTTAAGGTCTTAGAAGAAAAGGGGATTGGCCGTCCATCTACCTATTCACCAACTATTGAAACCCTGCGCAAGCGTTACTATGTCAAAATGGTAGCCAAGCGGTTTGAACCAACTGAACTAGGTGAGATTGTCAATAATCTCATGACTAGTTATTTCCCTAATATCGTGAATACCGAGTTTACGGCTGGCTTAGAAACAGAACTGGATGCCATTGAAGAAGGTAAGTTCCAGTGGGTTCAAGTCCTAGAATCCTTCTATGAAGGCTTTAAAGGCAATTTAACCAAGGCCGAAGAAGAAGTAGCTAAGATTGATATCAAGGATGAGCCAGCTGGTTTTGCTTGCCCTGAATGTGGGCACGATATGGTCATTAAGATTGGCCGTTTTGGTAAGTTCTATGCTTGTAGCAATTTCCCGGATTGCCGCCATACAGAAGCGATTGTCAAAACCATTGGGGTGACCTGTCCGCAGTGTCATCAGGGCCAAGTGGTCGAACGCCAATCCAAGAAGAATCGGCTCTTCTTTGGCTGTAATCGATATCCAGAATGTGACTTTGTCTCATGGGATAAGCCAATTGGACGCGACTGCCCAGTCTGCCAACACTATCTAGTAGAAAAAACAAGTCGCAAGGGCAAACAAGTTGCTTGCAGTCACTGTGACTATCAAGAAGATATTCAAAAATAAGCAAGTTCCTTGCCAGCATAAAAGAGATTAAACCGAGGTTTAATCTCTTTTTGTTTATCAATTCTTAACAATTGAGAGCAAATGAAGCGGGGCAGTCGCTTCAAGAGCAAAAAAGTGATACACTAAAAGACATAGAAAGAATGAGGGTAGGTGGTCTTATGCAAGAAGCTATTGCGCGTTTTCTCCAATATATCAGTGTTGAAAGACGCTATTCTCAGAAGACCCTGGCTGCCTATCAACAAGACTTAGCGGCTTTTCAGTCTTTTATTGAGACTAGCGGTGGCGGTGATTTGAAGCAAATTGCCTATCAAGATGTTAGACTCTATTTGGCTTATCTCAATGAACAAGCCTATGCAAAGACTAGTATCCGCCGTAAATTATCCAGTCTACGGTCATTTTTTACCTACTGCCTAAGCCAAGGGTGGATTGAGACTAATCCCATGGAATTGGTTCAGTACCAGGTTAAAAAGAAGACCTTGCCACAATTCTTCTATGAACAAGAACTGACTCAACTCTTTGATTCCCTTTATAAGCGGGAAGATGATGCGGCCTGGCGTGACCGAATGCTTCTAGAAGTTCTCTATGCGACTGGTATGCGGGTCAGCGAACTGAGCGAATTGAGCTTAGAGCGCCTCAACTTAGAGGTGCAACTTATTCGAGTTCTAGGTAAAGGGAACAAGGAACGCATCGTCCCCTTGGGAGATTCAGCGACCCAAGCCATTCGGGATTACTTAAGTCATTTAAGACCGAAAATTGATAGAAATAATAGCCCATACCTGCTACTGACTGACAAAGGAGCCCCAATGAGTCCCCGACAGATTCGGACGCGACTCAAGAGCTTGGTTGAGGAGCAGGCCATGAATTTAAAAATCTATCCCCACAAATTGCGGCATTCTTTTGCCACACATTTGCTCAATAAGGGGGCAGACCTGAGGACGGTTCAAGAACTCTTGGGCCACGCCAACCTCAGTTCAACCCAAATTTATACGCATGTAACTAAAGACCAATTGCGTAGCCAATACCTTAAAGCCCATCCTAGGGCCAAACAAGCTAAGCAAGATAAATAATCACGCTAAAAGGAAGTGACCATCATGACAACAATTTGTGCTGTAAAAAAAGATAATCAACTAGCCATGGCTGGTGATGGCCAAATTACCATGGGCCAGCAAGTCATTATGAAAGGCTCTGCCCGTAAGATTCGACGCATTTATCATAACCAAGTCCTGGTTGGTTTTGCGGGTGGGGTAGCGGATGCTATTACCCTATCAGAAATGTTCGAGACCAAGCTCAGTGAGCACCAAGGACAATTGACCAGAGCGGCTGTCGAACTAGCCAAGTCTTGGCGTTCTGACCGGACTTTGCAGAAGTTAGAAGCCCTGCTGATTGTCATGGACAAGGAAAACCTCCTCATGGTCAGTGGGACGGGGGAAGTCATTGAGCCAGATGATGGCATTTTGACCATTGGTTCAGGCGGCAACTATGCTTTAGCTGCAGCCCGTGCTCTCAAGCGTAACGCACCTGAATTAAGCGCTGTGGACATCGCCAAACAAGCCTTACAAATTGCCAGTGAGATTGATGTCTTCACCAATGACCAAATTCGAGTGGAAGAAGCTTAGTAAGCTGACTTGCCATTATAATAGAAGGGATGAATTGATTATGAGTCAATTAACACCACGTTATGTTGTCAATGAGTTAAATAAATACATTATCGGACAAGATGAAGCCAAACGTGCCATTGCTATTGCTTTGCGCAATCGTCTGCGCCGTCTCAAGTTAGAGCCTGCTATGCAGGCTGAAGTCAAACCAAAGAACATCTTGATGATTGGACCAACTGGGGTCGGGAAGACCGAGATTGCGAGACGCTTGGCTGAAATCGCCAATGCTCCTTTTGTCAAAGTAGAAGCGACCAAGTATACCGAAATTGGTTATGTTGGTCGTGACGTAGAGGCCATGGTACGTGACTTGGTTGAAGCCAGCATTCGCATGGTCAAGAAGATTAAACATCAAGAAGTGAGAGAAGAGGCCTATGAGCGTGCTTTGACCCGTCTAGCTAAGGCTCTTAAACCAGGCATTAAGCAAGAGAAGAAGCAACAAGCCCAGCCTAATGATTTTATGGCTATGTTGCAGCAAATGACTCAAAGCCAGGAGGAACCTCAGGAAGTGGTGACAGATGACATTAAGGTCAGTCGCCGCCAAATCAAGGAACAATTGCGCCAAGGCTTAATCAATGACAAAGAAGTTACCATTGAGTTAGAAGAGAAGAAACTGCAACTCAACAACTTAAACCCTATGATGGAACAAATGATGGACGTCCAATCCGAGTTCCAAAACTTACGGCCTAAGAAAAAAATCAAGCGCAGTGTGACCGTCAAGGAAGCGCTGGAATTGCTGACGGAAGAAGAGTCAGATCATCTGGTTAATCAGGATGATATCAATCAACAGGCCTTAGAATTGGCTCAGAACAGTGGCATTATCTTCATCGACGAAATCGATAAGATTGCGACTTCATCCAATCATGGTGGAGAAGTTAGTCGCCAAGGGGTCCAACGTGACATCTTGCCAATTGTTGAAGGTAGTGACATTCAGACTAAGTATGGTATTATTTCAACTGATCATATTCTCTTTATTGGATCGGGTGCCTTCCATGTGGCCAAACCTTCTGATTTAATTCCTGAATTACAAGGCCGCTTCCCAATCCGTGTCCAGTTGACCGACCTTAAGGTAGATGATTTCCGCCGAATCCTGCAAGAGCCTGCACATGCCATTTTGCATCAATACCAGGCCATGTTGGCTACAGAAGGGGTAGAGGTCATCTTTACAGACTCTGCTATCGATAAAATGGCGGAGTACGCGGTGCTCTTAAATGAGTCAACCGATAATATTGGGGCTCGTCGTCTCCATACTATTGTCGAGACCGTCTTAGAGGAATTACTCTATGAAGCCGCGGATATGAATATGGGCCGTATTGAGATTAATGGGGCATATGTCAGTCAACGTTTAGATAAGATTGTAGAAAGTCCTGATTTAAGCCACTATATCTTATAAGCAACTCGCATAACGAGATTTGAGGAGGTATATCCATGATACAACTAGAGAATGAACAAGTAATTGTAAAAATTAAGGAGATGGGGGCCGAACTGACCTCTGTCTTGGACCGCGCGTCAGGTTATGAATTCATCTGGCAAGGGGATCCCAACTATTGGGGACGTCAGGCGCCCATTCTCTTTCCTATCGTGGGTAGCTTAAAGGAAGGGGCTGTCTCCTATCAAGGGCAAGACTATCACTTACCGCGTCATGGTTTTGCTAGAGATAGTTACTTTCGTGTCATTGCTCAGTCGCAACAAGCGGTTACCTTTGAACTGACATCAAATGATGAGACCAAAGCCCTTTATCCTTTTGACTTTGTGCTGCAAGTCTCCTATATTTTGTCTGGCCCACGTTTGACTGTTTCTTATACGGTCCACAATCCTAATTCTAGCCAGGTATTATACTATAACATTGGGGGACACCCGGCCTTTAATGTCTGCCAAAATGATAAGGACGAGTTTGATGAGGTATACCTTAGCTTCCAACCACAGGAGATGTTGCGCCATATTCCTCTAGATGTAGCTAGTGGCTTAATTGAGCTTAATAAGGCGCGCTACCAAGAGTTGAGTCGAATGGAGCTTAGTCACAAGACTTTTAAAAAGGATGCGCTCATCTATCAGATCAAGCCAGAGACTGAGTTGCTCTTAGAAGACGCTCAAGCCAGCATTGGACTTAGTCATCATGGCATGACTTTTGTGGGGATTTGGTCTCCGTATCCTGCTAAAGCACCATTTGTCTGCCTAGAACCATGGGCAGGCATTGCGGATAGCAGTGAGACCAGTGGCCAGTGGCCAGAAAAATACCAGGTCATCGAAGTGGGACCATCCAATGTATCCACCCATGACTACACCCTGACTTTTACTAAGAAAAACTAAGACAAGAAATTTAGGAATTAGCAGAAAGCGAGGCTAGACATATGCATTCCCTTGAAGTGGCGCCCCAAACCAAAAAGGGGGTTCTAGCAGCCTATTATGGGTATGATCATTTTCGCCCAGGCCAAGAAGCCATTATTGATGCCATTCTATCTGGACGGGATGCTATGGCCATTATGCCAACTTCTGCTGGTAAGTCTCTTTGCTTTCAAGTGCCAGCTTTGTTATTGCCAGGGGTTACCTTGGTGATTTCGCCACTTATTTCGCTAATGCAAGACCAGGTTTCTAGCTTGGAAGCCATGGGCATACCTGCAGTTTTGATTAATAGTGGTCAAAGCTTGGAAGAAAACCGTCAAGCAGTAACGGCCTTAAGAAGTGGGCGAGTCAAATTAGCCTATATTGCGCCAGAGCGCCTGTCAAATGACTATTTTTTGAACTTAGTCAGCCAATTAGAGGTTAGTTTAGTGGCGGTGGATGAAGCTCATTGTATTTCCCAATGGGGTAATGACTTTCGGCCTTCCTATCAAGCCATTCCTCATTTGCTGGACTATCTAGACAAACGGCCGATTATGGCGGCTTTTACGGCGACAGCCACGCAACAGGTTAGGCAAGACATTGTCCATTATTTAGGGCTGCAAAAGCCCTTTGAAATGGTGACAGGATTTGATCGACCTAATCTTTTCTTTGCCTTGGAAGAACCAAGCGATAAGATGAGAAGACTTAAGGAACTTTTGGCCAGTGGCGAGCCTAGCATTGTCTATTGTGCCACACGCAAAGACGTGGAGTCTGTAGCTAGTAAACTAAATCAGTCCGGTATTAAAGCCAGACCCTACCATGCTGGAATGGACATGTTAGATCGACACGCTGCTCAACGCGCCTTTCAATTTGATGAGATTCAGGTGGTGGTGGCAACTAATGCCTTTGGTATGGGGATTGATAAATCCAATGTGCGTCAGGTCATTCATTATGCTATGCCTAAGGATTTGGAATCCTACTATCAGGAAGCTGGTCGCGCTGGCCGAGATGGCGAAGACTCTCGTTGTACCTTGTTCTATTCAGACCGCGACATTATGACCAATGTCTACCTGATTGAACAGGGTGGCGATCCAATCGGACGCCAGAAACTCAATGAAATGATTGACTATTGCCGAACCACTCAATGTTTGCGGGGCTTTATGTTACGTTACTTTGGTGAATCTCCACATGAGACAAATTGTCAGTCCTGTACCAATTGCACGACGACAGTGGAACAAGTTGATATTACGGTGTCTGCGCAAAAGATTCTAGCCTGTGTCTATCGCATGGGCCAACGTTATGGTTTGACTAAGGTGGCCGAGGTTCTTAAGGGCAGCCAGAAGGCAGACATCAAAGGAACATATCTGGCTGATCTACCCACTTATGGGCTCATGAAAGACATACCAGAAGTGCAAATCAAGCGTTATATTAGTGCCTTGGTGGTAGAAGGTTATCTTAAGATGGTGGGGCAAGACTATCCCATTCTCAACCTAACTTCCAAGGCTAAGTCGGTGCTAAAGGGGCAGGAACAAGTAAGTATTAAGCATACTTTGGCAATGAGTATTGCTAAGATGAGCCAAGTCAAGGCACGGGGGAATGAGAGTCACGATGCCTATGATCAGGTTCTCTTTGAACGTTTGCGACAAGTCCGCTATGATTTAGCTCAAAAGCATCAGGTACCACCTTTTATTATTTTTTCGGATGCTACCTTGCGCGCCTTGTGTCGTCATTTTCCGACGACGGAAACAGCCTTCCTGACTATTTCAGGTGTGGGGCAGAAGAAATTATCCCAGTATGGCTATGACTTTATGAAAGCCATTGAGGACTATCTGGTTGAAAAAAATCAGTAAAAAACACGCTTAACTCTCAAGGGAGCTAAGCGTGTTTGCTTTTATTTAGCTTGTGATGAATCCTTGGATCCATGCTGATTGAGCCAGAGACCAAGACCAAAGTTAATGGTCTTTTCTTCATGTCGCAGCAGGCGCTCAATATTCTGACGGTGACGATAAATCATAAAGAGGGCGATAAGGATAAAGGTCACGCCGTAGATTTTATTAGGCTGAGTCAAGAAGAGGTAGCAAGCGGTCAAGCTATAAGAAAGCATGGCTGAGAAGCTAACAGTACTGGTTAGATAGAGTAGGGTAAAGAAGCTAATAACCATGACCAAGGCAATCCAGAAATGGAAGCCTAGTAAGACGCCGATAGAGGTGGCGACAATCTTGCCGCCCTTGAAGTTGGCCCAGATGGGATAGGCATGGCCAATTAAGGCTGCTAGTGCAACAGCTGAGATAACCCAGGCGTTGTCGGTGAAGAGCCATTTGGCTAAGAGAACTGGAATCCAGCCCTTCAAGACGTCAATCATGGCAACCAAGACGGCTGACTGAAAGCCGTAGGTACGTCCAATGTTAGTCGCACCACTGTTACCAGAGCCGGTTTGGCGCACGTCTTGACGATAGCGTAAACGTGAATACCAAACACCAGTAGGGATGGAGCCTAGTAAGTAGGTAGCAATAATCAATAGGATTTTGAGATGCATAGAGAGCCTCCTTTAAATTCTCCTTTAGTGTATCACGAATTCCTACTAAAAAAAAGGCCAGGGGACATCTTTCAGTTGCTATTTGGCGGATGATGCGCTAGAATGGGCCAGATGAAAGATTTAATTGAAATCTAGACCTAGTATTTGGTATGATAGAACAGTTGAAACAAAAAGTTGAGGTGACAATAGTGGCTGACAAGCAGCAATTATTAACAAATTATGGTGATGATGCCATCCAAATCCTAGAGGGTTTAGAAGCCGTACGTAAGCGTCCGGGTATGTATATCGGCTCTACTGATCAACGTGGCTTGCATCATCTTTTATATGAAATTGTGGACAATGCTGTCGATGAAGCTTTGTCAGGTTTTGCAGACCATATTAAGGTAACAATCTGTCAAGATGGCAGTGTTAAGGTTCAAGATAATGGCCGTGGTTTGCCGGTTGGCTTGCATGCTTCCGGTAAGCCAACCATTGAAGTGGTCTTTACTGTCCTCCATGCCGGTGGTAAATTTGGCCAAGGTGGTTATAAGTCTGCTGGTGGTCTTCACGGGGTAGGGGCATCTGTTGTCAACGCCCTCTCGACTTGGGTACAGGTTGAGGTGGACCGTGATGGCTATACCTATCAGATGCGCTTTGAAAATGGGGGCGTGCCGGTTACTAAACTGATTAAGACCAAGAATTCTAATAAGTCCAAACATGGGACTACCGTGCATTTTATGCCTGATAGCAAGATTTTTGGTCATGCAACCATTAATAGCGAGACTATCGCAGAACGTTTGCGTGAGTCTGCCTTTCTGCTTAAGGACTTAACCATTGAGCTAATCGATGAACGCATTGATTATCATGAAGTCTTCCACTTCAGCCAAGGTTTGATTGACTTCATTACCTATTTGAATGAAGAGAAAGATACCTTAGGAGATATCGCTGGCTTTGCTGGTGAGGTTGAGGGCTTTGAAATTGATTTTGCCTTTCAATATAATGATGGCTACTCTGAGACCATTCTATCCTTCGCCAATAATGTTCGCACAGGTGGCGGAGGGACCCATGAAGTTGGGATGAAGACCGGCATGACCAAGGCCTTCAATGACTACGCGCGTAAGGTCGGCTTGCTCAAGGACAAGGACAAAAACTTAGAAGGTTCAGATGTCAGAGAAGGGTTGACGGCTGTAATCTCCCTACGTATTCCTGAGGAATACCTTCAATTTGAAGGTCAAACCAAGGAAAAACTTGGAACGCCTAAGGCGCGTCCACTGGTAGAAAACTTCGTTAACGAGAAAATGACGGCCTATCTCAATGAGAATGGCAACTTCTCTCAGATGATTTTACGTAAGGCCATTAAGGCTCGTGAAACGCGCGAAGCGGCGCGTAAAGCTCGTGACGCGGCGCGCTCTGGTTCTAAGAAGCAGGCCCAAGAACGAGCAATTTCCGGTAAATTAACCAAGGCTCAATCAAAGGATGCCAGCAAGAACGAACTCTACCTAGTCGAAGGGGACTCTGCGGGTGGTTCAGCTAAGCTTGGCCGAAATCGCCAGTATCAAGCCATCTTACCACTTCGTGGGAAGGTCATTAACACCGAAAAAGCCTCTATGCAAGATATCCTCAAAAACGAGGAAATCAATACTATGATTTATACTATTGGGGCTGGAGTAGGAGCAGATTTTGACTTAGAATCGGTTAACTATAACAAAGTTATTATCATGACCGATGCGGACACGGATGGTGCCCACATTCAAGTCTTACTCTTAACTTTCTTCTATCGCTATATGAAGCCTTTATTAGAAGCTGGCAAGGTCTATTTGGCTATGCCTCCTCTCTTCAAGGTGTCTAAAGGGGCAGGTAAGAAACAAGTGGTGGAATATGCCTGGACTGATGAAGAACTAGCTAGCAAAATTGCTAAAGTTGGTAAAGGCTATGTCCTACAACGCTATAAAGGGCTTGGGGAAATGAATGCTGACCAGCTATGGGATACCACTATGAATCCTGAAACCCGCCTTCTGATTCGGGTGACCATTGATGATGGGGCGCGGGCGGAGCGTCGCCTGACCACTCTCATGGGCAACAAGGTAGAGCCTCGTCGTAAGTGGATTGAGCGCCATGTCAGCTTTACACTGGATACGGAGGATTCACTTCTAGAAATGTCACAAGGGCAAGAATCCAGTCATGCCCATCATGAAAGTTTAGTCAAACAGCAAGAAGGGCGCCAAGAAGCCCAAGAACCTGAGTTAATTGCCCAGGATTCCGGAGAATTTTCATTCTTTAATGATGAGGAGGTCTAAGCATGAGCCAAGAAATGATTCAAGAATTAAGCTTCGCGGATGTGATTGGGGATCGCTTTGGTCGTTATTCCAAGTACATCATTCAAGACCGGGCTTTGCCAGACATTCGTGATGGCCTCAAACCAGTTCAACGCCGAATTCTCTATGCTATGTATCGTGACCGGAACACAGCTGATAATCCTTACCGGAAATCGGCTAAAACGGTTGGTAATGTCATCGGTAACTATCATCCACATGGGGACTCTTCTGTCTATGAAGCCATGGTCCGCATGAGTCAGGACTGGAAGTTGCGTAATCCTCTGATTGATATGCATGGGAACAATGGTTCCATGGATGGGGACCCAGCCGCGGCTATGCGTTATACCGAAGCCCGCCTGTCACCTATTGCGGCTCAGTTACTGCGTGATATTAAGCAAGAAACCGTTGATTTTATCCTTAACTTCGATGATACGGAAGAGGAGCCAACGGTTCTGCCAGCACGTTTCCCTAACCTCTTAGTCAATGGGGCAACTGGGATTTCTGCTGGTTATGCCACTGAAATTCCGCCTCATAATTTAGGCGAAATCATTGATGCCGTTATCTATCTCTTAACCCACAAGCGCCCTAAGTTAGAGGAATTGTTGGACTTGGTACCAGGACCTGACTTTCCTACGGGGGCCATTATTCAGGGCATTGATGCCATTCAACAAGCCTATAAGACAGGGCAGGGGAAAATTACCCTGGTGTCGCAAACTGATATTGAGACCCTAAAAGGTGGTAAAAGTCAGATTGTGGTGACCGAATTGCCATACGAAGTCAACAAGAGCAAGCTCATTCAACGCTTAGACGAAATTCGTATTCAGCGTAAGGTAGAGGGTATCGCAGATGTTCGCGATGAATCTGACCGTAATGGGGTGCGTCTAGTAGTCGAACTTAAGCGTGACGTTGACGCTAAAGGGATTCTGACCTATCTTCTGAAACATACTGACTTGCAAGTGAACTACCATTTTAATATGGTCGCGATTAACAAAAGACGACCTGAACTGGTTAACTTACAAACCATGTTGGAAGCCTATATTAGTCACCAGCAGGAAGTCCTAACTCGTCGTACTCAGTATGATTTGGCTAACGACCAAAAACGTCTACACATCGTAGACGGCTTGATTCGGGTAGTTTCCATTCTGGATGAAGTCATTGCCACTATTCGCCGGTCTGATAATAAACAGGAAGCTAAGGAAAACTTGGTTGCCGAGTTTGATTTTTCTATGGAGCAATCGGAAGCCATCGTATCCTTACAACTCTATCGCTTAACCAATACTGACATTACGGCCTTGCAACAGGAACGATTGGAATTGAATGAGCGGATTCTGATGTATCAAAATATCCTATCCAATCCTGAAATCCTCAATAAGGTTTTGATCAACGAACTTAAAGCTATCAAAAAAGACTTTGCGACACCGCGTCGTAGTCAAATACAAGCAGAGGTTCAAAGCCTAGAAATCGATACTCATATTCTGATTCCAGACGAGCAAGTTATGGTTTCTTTGACCAAGGAAGGCTATATGAAGCGGACTAGTATGCGTTCCTTTGCCTCATCTGATCTAAATAGTTTAGGCTTACGTGACTTTGACTATCCAATTTTTGTCGAGGAACTCAGTACACATCAAGAATTAGTCATTATCACTTCAAAGGGGAATTATATCCATATTCCGGTGCATGAACTGCCTGAGGTAAAATGGAAGGATCTTGGGGTTCATCTATCCCAGAACTATCAACTTCAAGATGGCGAACGCTTTGTTAATGCCTTTGTGGCCAGCCAAGAGGAGCATAAAGTCATCTTAGCGACTAAGGCTGGTATGATTAAGCAGACGCCTTTATCAGCCTTCACAACATATCGTTCCTATAAGACTCGGACGGCTAAGGCCATGAATCTGCTGGATGATCAAGATGAAGTGGTAGCAGTAGAATGCCTTAAAGCCGGTCAAAACTATGAGGTCGTCTTGTTGTCCAGACGCTCTTATTGCTTGCGTTACTCAGCTGACTTGGTATCAGAAATGGGCCTGAAAGCCAAAGGGGTAACAGCAATTAAGTTGAAAGAAGAAGACCAGGTGGTTGCCTGCTTAGTGGTTAACCAAGAAGCAAAACGGCCACAACTCTTTGCCTTGACTCAACGAGGCAATGTGAAACGCAGCGACCTAACTGTCATACCTGAACTGGGCCGTGGCTCGCGTGGCGTCCTCTTACTAAAAGAATTAAAAACCAATCCGCATCAATTATTGAAAGTCCTAGCACTTGATAAAGCCCAGCACCAAGTCTGTCTCTTAGGGGATACAGGCCATAGTGTCGTCTTTGCTGCTAGTGAGATTCCTTTGTCGGATCGTCTTGCTAACGGCTCGCAAGCGCCTGATTTAGCCAAATTAGGTCATATCTTAGATTGCTATCTAGTCTTGGACATCCAGTCTCAGGCTTCTGATGCAAATTAGTTTTTTTGAACCATCGTCTCAACAGGCGATGGTTATTTTTTTGCTTAGACTTTGTGCAAGATAGTAAGGGTAGGCTAATAAAGTTTGTTCATTTTACTAGTAGAAGCTAATTGATTGATCTTAGCCTGGCCTGTCATAGAATTTTTGTAAGAAAAAGAAAACGTATCAGATCAGGGAAAGAAGCAAATGTACTAATACAGATGACAAATTTAGGCCAAACAGAATTAGTACAGGATAGATATTTCACAAACTTTTGCACAATCTGCGCGACTTTGTGAAACCGGTGTAAACCTTGATATAACAAGATATTTAACTTTATGTTTCTGAGCTAAAGGGCTTGCATTTTAAAATGTGAGTGTTATAATGAACATATAAAAGTTGTTGTACTAGATAGTTTACAATTCAGTTAAGGAGGATATCTATGGAACAATGGCAAGGCTTTAAAGGTAAAAAATGGCAGGAAGAAATCGACGTGCGCGATTTCATCCAACAAAACTATACCCTCTATGAAGGAGACGATAGTTTCTTAGCAGGTCCTACCCAAGCTACCAAAGACTTATGGGCCCAAGTAATGGACTTAAACAAGCAAGAACGTGAAGCGGGTGGTGTCTTAGACACTGATACTTCTGTTGTATCTACCATCACTTCTCACGGTCCTGGTTACTTAGATAAAGACAAGGAACAAGTGGTTGGTTTCCAAACTGACAAACCATTCAAACGTGGTTTGCAACCATTTGGTGGGATTCGTATGTCTGAGAAAGCGGCTGAATCTTATGGCTTCCATGTTGATCCAGAAGTTTCTCACATCTTTACTGAATACCGCAAAACGCATAACCAAGGTGTATTTGATGTTTATACGCCAGAAATGCGTGCAGCTCGTAAATCTGGGATCATCACTGGTTTACCAGATGCTTACGGTCGTGGCCGTATCATCGGTGACTACCGTCGTGTTGCCCTCTACGGTGTTGACCGCTTGATGGAAGAAAAACTCAAAGACTACAACAACATCGGTTGCGATGTTATGACTAATGACATCTTACAATTGCGTGAAGAATTGTCAGAACAATATCGTTCATTGAAAGACCTTAAGAAATTAGGGGAAATCTACGGCTTTGATATTTCTAAACCAGCCACTACTGCTAAAGAAGCTTTCCAATGGCTTTACTTAGCATACTTAGCAGCTATCAAAGAACAAAACGGGGCAGCTATGTCCTTGGGTCGCACTTCTACCTTCTTAGACATCTATGTAGAACGTGACTTACGCAATGGCACTTTGACAGAAGAAGAAGCGCAAGAATTGGTTGACCACTTCATCATGAAGTTACGTTTAGTTAAATTCATGCGTACACCTGAATATAACGAACTCTTCTCTGGGGACCCAACCTGGGTAACTGAATCCATTGCCGGTGTTGGCTTGGATGGTCGTCCATTGGTAACTAAGAACTCCTTCCGTTACCTCCACACCTTATCTAACTTAGGTCCAGCACCAGAACCAAACTTAACGGTTCTCTGGTCACCACAGTTAACTGATGGCTTCAAGACCTTTGCAGCTAAGATGTCTATCGAATCTTCAGCTATTCAATACGAAAACGACGAAGTAATGCGTCCACAATATGGTGATGACTATGCCATTGCCTGCTGTGTATCTGCAATGCGTGTTGGTAAACAAATGCAATTCTTCGGCGCTCGTGCTAACTTAGCTAAGTGCTTGCTATACGCAATCAACGGTGGTATCGACGAAAAATCTAAAGCCCAAGTAGGTCCTAAGTTCCAACCAGTCACTTCTGAATACCTAGACTTTGATGAAGTAATGGAAAAATATGATGATATGATGGAATGGTTGGCAGGTCTTTATGTCAATGCCCTCAACTGTATCCACTACATGCACGACAAGTACAGCTATGAACGCATTCAAATGGCGGTTCAAGATACCTACATTCACCGTACTATGGCGACAGGTATCGCTGGATTCTCTGTTGCGGCTGACTCCTTGTCTGCTATCAAATACGGCAAAGTTAAGACTGTCCGTGACGAAAACGGCGTTGTAGTTGACTTTGAAGTAGAAGGCGACTTCCCTAAATATGGGAACAACGATGACCGCGTAGATACATTGGCGGTTGATCTCTTGAAACGCTTCATGACTAAAGTTAAGAAGCACCCAACCTACCGCAATGCGCAACATACTACTTCTATCTTAACCATCACTTCTAACGTTGTATATGGTAAGAAGACTGGTAACACACCTGATGGTCGTCGCGCAGGTCAACCATTTGCACCAGGTGCTAACCCAATGCACGGTCGTGACACTCACGGGGCTTTGGCTTCCTTATCATCTGTTGCGAAAGTACCATACTCTTACGCATTAGACGGTATTTCTAACACCTTCTCCATCATCCCACGTGCCTTAGGGAAGGAAGAAGATGTGCAACAAGAAAACTTATCCAACATGTTGGATGGTTACTCTAAAAAAGGTGGTCACCACCTCAACATCAACGTATTCAATCGTGACACCTTAGTGGATGCGATGGAACACCCAGAGAACTACCCACAATTAACCATTCGGGTATCTGGTTACGCCGTTAACTTCATTAAGTTGACTCGTGAACAACAATTAGACGTTATCAACCGGACTATGCATAGCCAAATGTAATAGTCACGTCTTGACTGGGAAAAGTGACGGGGCGACTCGTCGCTTTTGCCCTTTATATAGCGATAGGTAAGGAGATAAATGCAATGCAATTTGGGAACACAGCCACAACACAAGTAATTGGTCATGTCCATTCAACCGAAAGTTTTGGGTCCGTGGATGGCCCAGGCATTCGATTTATTACCTTCATGCAGGGCTGCCGCCTACGTTGCGAATTTTGCCACAACCCTGATACTTGGGCGACGCGTGGGGGACATGACTATACGCCGCAACAACTCTTTGACGAGGCCGTTCAATACCAAGATTTCTGGGGTAAGAAGGGTGGCGTTACGGTCAGTGGGGGAGAACCTCTCTTACAGATTGACTTCATTATTGAATACTTTAAAATCTGTAAAGCTAACGGGATCCATACTACCCTAGACTCATGTGGTGGGCCCTTCACCCGTAAGGAGCCATTCTTTAGTAAATTCAATGAGCTACTTAAGTACACGGATTTAATTCTATTGGACCTTAAGCATATTGATTCAGATGGCCACCGTAAGTTGACTGGTCAGCCAAATGAGAACATTCTGGATTTGGCTCACTATTTATCGGATATTGGTCAACCAGTATGGATTCGCCATGTCTTGGTACCTGAACGGACTGACTTTGATGAATATTTAATTCGGCTCAGCGCCTTCGTTAAGACGCTTAAGAACGTCTTGAAATTTGAAGTCTTACCTTATCATAAGTTAGGGGTTTACAAGTACGAAGCCCTGGGGATTAAGTACCGGTTGGCGGGGATTGAACCTCCAACACCAGATCGGGTGGAAAATGCCAAGCGTATTCTAGAAACCGCCTCTTATCGCGGTTATCTAACAGCCTAAAGATTAAAATAGCCTTTAGTGATTTTCTATCACTAGAGGCTATTTATTTTTGTGCACAAGTCATAGGCGGAAAATTTGCTAAAAGAGTTGTGAAAGCGTAAAATAAAAGGGTATGAGGGACTTTGCCTGGACCTCTTTGGGGCTATAATTTTTCCCAGTTACATGTTAAAATTAAGGCAGTAATTATCTTATAGGAGGATCCACTGACATGACCCAATATTTAGTTTTCGGACATAAAAATCCAGACACTGACACCATTGCATCTGCTATTGCTTTTGCCTACTACCTCAATCAAAAAGGCCACCAAGCTGAGGCGGTGACACTTGGTACACCTAATGAGGAAACGGCTTTTGCCCTTGACTACTTCAAGGCTCAAGCACCTCGTGTGATTGAATCAGCGGCAGGAACTGGTGCCCACGTGGCCCTAGTGGACCATAATGAAGCCAGCCAGTCTATTGATGATTTAGCTGAGTTAACAGTAGACTACGTCATTGACCACCACCGGATTGGTTTTGAGTCTGCACAACCATTATACTATCGTTGTGAGCCAATCGGCTGTACTGCTACTGTCCTTTACAAGATGTTTGGCGAAGCAGGGATTGAAATTCCAGCGCAAATTGCTGGTCTCATGCTGTCTGCTATTATCTCAGATAGCTTACTCTTCAAATCACCAACTTGCACGCCAGAAGATGTAGATGCAGCACAAGCTTTAGCAACATTGGCGGGTGTTGATGCACAAGTCTATGGTTTGGATTTATTGAAGGCTGGGACTAACTTAGCAAGCAAATCCGAAGAAACCTTACTCAACTTAGATGCTAAGAGCTTTGACATGAATGGCCACCAAGTACGGATTGCCCAAGTCAATGCCATTGGTTTTTCTGATCTCTTGGCTCGTAAAGAAGCCTTATTAAAGGCTATGCAAGCGGAAGTTGAGGCAAAAGGCTATGAACTCTTTCTCTTAGTAGTCACAGACGTCTTAGATAGTAACTCCTTTGGGTTAGTTGTAGGCCAAGATGTATCTGCTTTGGAAGCCGCTTTTGGTCAGAAGGTAGTGGACCAACAACTAGAACTGCCAGGGGTAGTATCACGTAAAAAACAAATTGTACCACCATTAACTGATAGCTATGCAGCTCGCTAGTTATCTGCCGAAAGGGAGCTTTTATGAACAAAATTAAGAAATTACTTTATCCAGTATTACTTGTCTTAGGTTTAATAGTGGTTGGGGCTAGTATCTGGCTAGCCAACCAATCCAATCAAGAATCAGCTTCAGTAGCCGTGTCTACTAACTCATCTGAGGCATCTAGCTCACAAGTTGCCAAGGCAGATTCGTCTTCTAGTGAGACTGCTAGTTCTACATCGTCTAGTAGTCAGGCTGTGCGTGGGGTAAATAAACCTGAACGTAAGGGACCATCTGCACCTGATACTAAATTGCTAGATGAATTGGGCAATACCATTGCTTTGTCATCAAAATTTGGCAAACCAACTATTATCAATATTTGGGCTTCTTGGTGCCCACCTTGTCGGGAAGAGATGCCTTATTTTCTAGAAGCCTACCGTCAATACGGCGATAAAGTAAATTTCGTTATGATTAATGCAACCGGTAGTCATCCGGACGAAACAGCAGAGAAGGCACAAGCCTATCTGAAAGAGGCTGGCTTGACTGACTTACCAATTTATTATGACGATCAACGTCAGAACCAAATTGCTTTTAATGCAGTAAGCCTACCAACTACCTATATTCTCAACGCCAAAGGCGAAATTATCAAGCGCGGGCAAGGTTCTGTCCCTCGCGAAGAGCTCTTCAAGGTGCTAGAGCAAATGGTGGCTGAGCAGTAGTTTAAGTGACTCATACTAAGAACAGTGCTTAAGGCGCTGTTCTTTTATTCAAGATTTAAGGAAGGATGTGATTGAATGAGTTTTGATGGTTTTCTAACTCATGCCTTGGTTAAGGAGCTAGGTGCTCACTTGATAGGAGGGAAAGTTGCTAAAATTTATCAACCCTTTGAGCAAGAATTGCAGCTAGTCGTTCGATCACAACGCCAAAATTTCCGTCTTCTGGTTTCTATCCATCCTCAATACTATCGCCTACATTTGACGGATGAGCGTCCCTCTAACCCTGAACACGCGCCAATGTTCTGCATGCTCTTGCGTAAACATTTAGAACAAGCCGTTTTGCTGGATATTCAACAAGTTGAGAACGACCGGATTCTTGAGCTGCATTTTACGGGACGAGATGAGTTGGGGGATAGCCAGGTCTATCGCTTGATTATTGAACTAATGGGGCGACATTCTAATGTTATCCTGGTTAATGTTATTGACTGTCTTAAGCACGTCCCAATGGCCTTAAATTCCTATCGTTTGTTGCAACCTGGCGCTGACTATCGTCGGCCACCTCAAGATGAGCATCAAGTTAACTTGTTTAAGCTCAGCCAAGCAGAAAGAACAGAATTAGCAGAACACTTAGCAAGTGCAACAAGCCCAGGGCAGGTCCAAGCTCGCATACAAGGACTGGGTCGACTGGCTAGTCAATCCTTCTTGGCTCAAGTCCAAGAAGGAGCAAGTTGGGATAAGCTGCTAGCTGATTTCTGCCAGACTGTGGATGCCGGAGGAGCCTATTTCTTGGAGGCTGATAAACCTGATTTTTATATGACGCCTTTGCCTGCTGTCGCTGGCCAATGGATAGCCCATGAGACATTGTCAGGCTTGATTGCTTTCTATTATGCAGAGCGTGTTCGACTGGACCGTATTAAGCAAATGACGGGAGATTTAAACCAACGTTTACAGTACTTAATCGACCGTAACCAACTTAAACTGGCTAATTTGGATAAAGATCAAGCTGTGGCTTCTGAATCAGAAAGCTATCGCATCAAAGGGGAATTGCTCTCTGCCTACGCCTATCAAATCCAAAAAGGGCAGACTCAGGTTGCTTTACCAAATTATTATGATAATGATCAAGTCATCGAGATAGAATTGGATCCTCGCAAGACAGCTATTGAGAATAGTCAAGCCTATTTCAAGCGTTATACCAAGTACCGCGATGCGCTCAAGCATATTGCGCTTCAACGTCAACTTGCGCAAGAAGAAATCGCTTATTTGGAGTCAGTGCAAGTACAGCTTAGCCGTGCTGACCTCCAGGATGTAGCACAAATACGGCTAGAATTAGCTGAGCAAGGCTACCTAAGTGCCAAGCAACAAAATCTCAAAAAACGTCGTCAGGAGAAGGGCTTGGGCCCTCGGCTTTATCAAGCAAGTGATGGGACCCGAATCTTAGTAGGGCGCAATAATCTTCAGAATGATCAGCTCAGCTTGAAACAGGCCAATAAGAACTTCTGGTGGCTACATGCTAAGAATATTCCTGGTTCACATGTCATTATTGAATCTGACCAGCCTTCAGATACAACCCTAACAGAAGCGGCCATGCTAGCAGCTTATTATTCTAAATTTCAGCAGTCAGCCAATGTTCCAGTAGACTACTTGCAGGTCAAGCATCTTCGAAAGCCAAATGGTGCTAAACCTGGTTATGTCATCTATGAGGGTCAGAAAACCTTGAGCGTAACGCCAAGTTCGGAAGCCGTTGAAGCTATGGAAATCAAAGATTAAATTTTTTTCTGAATTAGTCTTGACACTGCTTGTAAACAAGGTTAAACTAGGATTATAAAATAATGAAAGGTTGAGGCAAATGTTTCAAAGTCAAACACAAGCAACAAAATACTGGCAATTCTGGCATAGATAGGTTGTAGACTTGGAACATTTCCAATGGATACAGCCCAGTTTAACATACTGCTGTATCTATGTAGCCTAACACCTCTGTTTACTGCATAGACACTGAGTCAAGACTATGCGTAGATGATCCAGAGGTTTTTAGATAGGACTTCTAATCCGACGCATAGCTGGCGTCGGATTTTTTGTTGCTAACTAATTCTGATTAGAAAAAGGAGATTTATTATGAAAAAAGTAGTTAAATTTGTCGCACTATTCTTTGCTTTAATTCTTATTGCTGGCCAAGGCCTAGTGGCGCATGCAGCACCTGCCAAATTAAAAGTTGCCATCGTTCAACTTGTGACCCATCCATCTTTGGATGAAATTACCAGTGGGATTAAGGAATCTCTCGCTAGCCATGGCTACAAGGAAGGGGATAACCTTGAAATCGACTTTCAAAATGCAGAAGGGGACATGAATCTACTTCATAACATTTCAGAAGAAGTAGTGGCTAAGGAACCGGATTTAATCTTTGCTATTACTACTCCAGTGGCACAATCCTTACAACAAGCTACTAACAAAATTCCTATCGTTTTAGCTGGTATCACGGATCCTGTCAGCGCTAAATTAGTGACAGCCTTAGACAAGACAGACGCGAATATCACTGGGGTTAGTGACTTTGCACCTTTAGAAGACCTCTTCAAGCAATTTAAGTCTCTTGACTTAGATGTTAAAACCATTGGGATGATGTACACTACTAGCGAAGACAATGCCAAGGCTGAAGTAGAAAAAGCCAAAGCTATTGCTGAAAAATTAGGCTACAAGGTGGAAGTCAAGACCATTGACTCAACTAATGACATGGCTTTAGTTGCTGAAGAATTGGCAAGCAAGAGCCAAGCTATCTTCATTCCAACGGATAACACCATTGCGAGTTCAATTAGCACACTGCTAGATGTTACTGACAAGGCCAAGATTCCGGTTCTTCCAACTTACGAGAAGGCAGTTAAAGAAGGGGCCCTCTTGTCAGTCGCCATCAGCCAAACGAATATTGGTAAGCAGTCAGCAGATTTAGGTCTCAAAATTATTGATGGTACCAAGATTTCTGATTTACCAATCGAATTTGCCAAGGAGACAGTCAAAGTCTACAACGGGCAAACTGTAGAGAAGCTAGGCATTAAATTACCAAGCGACCTAAGCTCTCAATTTAAGGACTTAAGTAAGGAGTAATTTCTATATGGGAATTTATTATAGTGCCATCGCTCAGGGGCTGCTATACAGCCTCATGGGGATTGGGCTTTACATTACCTTTCGTATTCTGAACTTTGCCGATCTGACCAGTGAAGCTTCCTTCGCGGTTGGGGCGGCAGTCGCAGTCAAAACCTTAACCCTAGGCTTGCACCCTGTCTTGTCCCTGATCACTGCTTTTGTGGCAGGGATGCTGACAGGTTTGGTCACTGGGCTTTTGATGACCTATTTCGAAATCCCATCCCTCTTAGCGGGAATTATTACCTTAACGGCCTTTTATTCTATCAACCTACGTATTATGGAACGGGCCAACTTGAGTTTGCGCCAGGTTAAGACTCTTTATGATTTATTAACTAACCTATTAGCAGATTCTACCAGTCGAATTTTCCTGGTGGGTATTATTCTGACCTTGATTGTTATTCTATTGCTTGGCTACTTCTTTAAGACTGATTTGGGCCAGTCAATGGTGGCTTCTGGTGATAATGAAGTCATGGCTCACAGTTTGGGGATTTCGGTTAAGTTAATGAAATGCTTAGCCCTCATGGCTTCCAACGGAATTATTGCGATGAGCGGAGCTTTAATTGCCCAACAAAATGGTTATGCTGATGTGGACATGGGGACTGGAACCGTGATTATCGCACTTTCTTCCATCATTATTGGGGAAATGCTCTTCAAGCAACTGACCCTCACCATGCGCCTCGGTGCTATTGTTTTGGGTTCCGTCCTATATCGCTTGCTCTTGGTAGCCGTGCTCAAGCTAGGCTTCTTGCCATCTGACTTCCGCTTGATTTCAGCCTTAGTCTTAGCCATTTTCTTGGCCTTGCCAGCGATGCGCAAGAAAATCCAAGCTAAAAAATTAGGATAGGGGGATTGGATTATGACCATACAACTCGATGTACAAGCTATTAGCAAGACCTTCTATCGCATGCAGGATAGTCCTTTACAGGTATTGAGCGATATTTCTTTCCAAGTCAAAAAGGGCGAAATACTGGGAATTATTGGGACTAACGGGGCAGGAAAGTCTACCTTACTTAACTGCTTGACTGGCCATACACCTGTAACCTCAGGTAGTATTCTACTAAATGGCCAAGTCATTAGTAACCAAGCTGAAAGCAAAAATGCAGCCCTCATTAGCCGCATTTTCCAAGATCCTCGTATGGGGACTGCCCCACGTATGACGGTCTTCGAGAATCTTATGCTAGCCTCTAGGCGGGGGCAAAAACCTGGCTTTAAGCGGTCACTTACCAAGGATAATTATGAGGCCATGAGAAATTTACTGGCTCAATTCCATTTGGAGCTAGAAAATCGCTTAAATGTGCCAATTGAAGCCCTATCTGGTGGTCAACGCCAAGCCATCGCCTTAATCATGGCAACCCTTAAAAGACCAGAACTCTTACTCTTAGATGAGCATACGGCTGCTTTGGATCCGCGTACCTCCCGTCAGGTTATGCAAATGACCTCTGACTTGATCGAGAAGGAAGGCTTGACGGCGCTGATGATTACGCATCAGTTACCTGATGCCATTCAATATTGCGACCGTATTTTGCTCATGCACAAGGGGCAGATTCAACATATCTATGACCAAAATGAAGTCAAGACTTTAACGGCGCCTGTCCTTTATCGCCATCTGGAAGACTTGATTGAGGCTGAAGCCCAAGCTAGTTTCTAAGGAAAGGAAATGCTTATGAAACTCTTAACAGGTCGCCACGTAGTGCTTTTAGGATGTTCTAATGGTAAAGCCAAGACCCTGCAAGCACAAGACAATCTGGATGCCTTAGTCAAGCTTCTGTCCCATCAATATGGTGCCAAGGTTTCGGTTAGGCCTAGCATTTGGCTAGATGAGAAAACAGGTGATCACTGCTCAGCTCCGCAAAGAGCTGACTATTTAGCTCAGGCTCTAGCGGATTCTGAGGTCGACTGGATTATGGATTTAACAGGTGGGGACTTAGCTAATCAGACCCTAGCGGCTTTACCGGAAGCATTTTTCCAACACTTAAAGCGCGACAAGCCTGTCTATTATATGGGTTACAGTGACAATAGCGTGATGCTTAATGCCTGTTTGGCTCATGACATGATTCTGCCAGTGAATTTCTTTCCTCTGGCCTTGGTGTTAGATACTGCCTCGCGTGCCAATTTTGAGTCCTTCTTGCAAAATAAGTTTGAAAACCATTTGGAAGCCTTTGGTGGGAATATTCGTTGTTTTCTCAAACTAGCTGGTACTAGCTTTTGGCCACAAGAGATAGTGGGGCGACGCTTATACCTAGAAGCTAGTTCTGGTTCCTTAGAACGAATTCAGTCCCTAATCGTACAGCTTAGTCAGCTAGTTAACTTGGATGATTTAGGCGAAATTTGTCTGGGACAATTCAATGAATTAGACGATAGGGGGCAGCGACCAATTTTAGTGGACTATCTTAGTAGTATGACTAAGACACTGATCACTCAAAATTCTGAACTAGGTCATCGTTTTCCACTAAAACCTTTCATTTACCATGTAATTGAGGATGATTTTGAGCTTAATCACTAAAAATGATTATTGACTTCTCAAAAAATGACTGAACGTTTACTTGACTTATATCGGGGAATGTTCGTGAGGCGACACTATATATAGTAGGTAAAATTTATTAAACCAAAAATTTTCACTAGATATAGATTGCCTTTTTCTTCCAATCGGGTTATGATAGTAAAGTAAATTCGAAGGGGGGATCCTACTCATGAACAAAATTACGGTATATTCCAAACCAAACTGTATGCAATGCGATTTTACTAAGCGTTTCTTAGATCAACACAATCTAGAATACACTGCAGTAGACGTTATGCAAGATAGCGAGGCCCTAGCTCGTGTCCAAGCACTTGGCTTCCAATCCTTGCCTGTTGTAGTAGCTGACGGCATCGAACCATTCTTTGGTTTCCGTCCAGACATGCTAGAAAAACTAGCTTAAGACTTATAATAAAAGACCCGCCTAGTCCAAAGTTGGAGACAGGCGGGGCTTTTATCTTTATTTGAGGAGTTGTTTGGCGTAATGGGATGGACTCATACCGTACTCTTGGGTAAAAACTCGAGAGAAATACTGGAGCGAGCCGTAGCCCAAAGTTTCAGCAATCTCAGATAGGGTTAATTTTGATTCCTTAATTAAGAGCTTGCTACGTTTGAGTCGAAGCTGGTTAATATAGTTTTTAGGCGTCATATTGGCGTACTTTTTAAATAGTAGCTGTAGGGTAGAGCGAGATAAATTGAAGTGATTGACCAAATCATTAACCTGGTTCTCAGCTTCCACATGATGGTGAAGATAATCCACGATGGATTGGAATAGCTCATTCTCGTAATTCTCGCGCATAGAAGTGCTGGGCTCATCATAAAAAGCCTGATCGCTCTTAAGCATCTGGATAATGACCGACTTAAAGAGCGTAATCATTTCATCAGCATAGAATGGCGCCCCAGGATGATTGGATAGCTCAACCATTTTTTCGATGACCTGGGTATAGTGATTGCTGAGGTGGACAATCTTATTCTTGAGCTCGGGACTAATGCCACTAGCCTGAAACATAATGGATAGATAGGTGGACACACCGTCGCGTTTAACCATTTGACTATGACGCTGCTTAGGATAGTAGAGCATACAATCGTGGCGCTTGGCCGTGTGCTTGACTCCGTCAACTTCGTGGACTAGTTCGCCTTGGTCGACAATGGTCATCTCAAAATAGTCGTGTTGGTCATTACTGAAGCGATAGGGCGCTGTCTTAACCTGGTAGAAAAAGCCATAAACTTTCTCAATTTTAATCTCTTCTACAAAATCCCGCACCTTAAGGGCTTGTTTAGCAGGTACTAATTCTGGTTGGTGATTAAAGCGCGGCTCTAAAATAATACTACATTCATCCGTAATAGAGAGAATATTAAAACAGATGTTGGCATGCAGCTCGATAGAGCCTTGAAGAACAAACTCCTGATAGGTATCTACTAGATAGGGATTATGGGTCATAATAATGAGAGCAATCCCGCTTTTAGCAGTAATGGTCACCGTATCAGGAAACTTAAGAAAACTATCTGACTTCTGGCGATTAATAGTCAAGGACTTCTTATGGTGCTTCTGACCATCCATGTCAAAATTAGTGAGGGAATCAAAATAGTCAGCATGAGCAAAGGCAGACGTCTTAATATACATAGGTTCACCCCTTTGTTTTTTCGGGCATTTACTCTTTTAGTATACCTCAATTTTGGTTATTAATCACTAAAAATGTCCTAAAAGTTAAAAAGGATAAATTAAAAATGGCTAAGATTCAGTCAATAGAGTTGTAACTGGCGCTAAATAGCATTATACTATTGTTTGTAGAAAGTATTTAGTCATGAGAGGAAGGAATTCTCAATGCCAACAATCGAAATGGCCAGAGTTGATAATCGACTCATCCATGGTCAGATTTCAGTTCGATGGTGCAGTAAACTCGAAATCAATACAATCATTGTGATTAACGATGCCCTTGCGCAAAATAAGGTTCAGCAGGGCTTGCTAGATATGGCCGTGCCAGATGATTACCCTACACGCTACTATAGCTTGCAAGGAGCCATTGATAAGCTTCCAAACTTATCTTCAGATAAAAAGATCTTACTAATTTTTGAAAACATACGTGACTTGCAAAGCATAGTCGCTGCTGGAATCAAAATTCCCTATATCAATATTGGTAACTTGGATATGTCACCTGGTAAACGCCATATTGCGGCCTCTACTTCCTTAAGCCAAGAGGAAATGGATTGGCTAACTAGTCAGGCGCAATCAGGGACTAAGGTTGAAGTAAGACGGATTCCGTCCGAAGATGCGACCTACGAATTTTAAGCACTAGAACAAGTTCAGGCCCTTGGTTTGGGCTTGTTTTTCAATTTTTCTAAATGTTAGGAAGTGCCCGATGATACGACCAGCTCAGGCCAGTGATGTGCCTCTTCTCTATGATTTGATGGCCATTATCTGGCAAGATATGGAATTTGAACCCTATGTGACCTTAGATGATAAGACCTTCAAGCAAGCCATGCTAGAACATCTCATAGATCCTAAACAAAAGTACACTTACCAAAATTGCTGGGTTTATGAATCTAGGGATACAGGTCAGATCCAGGGCTTAATCTTAGGTTACCCTGGCAATCTAGAACCCGCTTATGATCGTCTCATAGAGCAGCAATTTGGTGATCACCCAGACTTAGGAGATTTCGTCCTGACTCGCGAAAGTCGCGATGACGAATGGTACATTGATATGCTAGTCGTGGCCCCTGAGGCAAGAGGATTGGGAATCGCGAGCTCCCTTATTAAGCATCTAGATACTATACACACGCCAGGTACAGTTTTAGGGCTTAATTGCGATTTAGTCAATCCCAGAGCCAAAGCACTTTACCATCGCTTAGGCTTTGAAGTCAGCGACAAAGTATCGTTTTCAGGCCATGATTACCATCATATGCAAAAAATCGTAAGCCCCTAGGAGGATGTATGAACTTTAAAGACTACACAGCTAAAGATTGGATTCGCTTAGTCATTGGCCTCTTAATTCTGGTGCTAATCTGGTATTTCCGTCCGGGTGGCCAGGATAGCCCTAAGGACCAGAGCCATAGCCCTGAGTCTAGTCAAAGAGCGCAAAATTCTGGCTCTACTAGCGACCAGATTGATATCAAGGCCTTTACTGGGACCAACTATCAGGTCTTGCCAAAGGGCCAAAAAATACCGGTTAACTTTGTCCGCATTGTAGACGGGGATACGGTCGTGCTTTCATTGAATGGCCACGAATTCCGGACTCGTTATCTGATGATTGACACGCCAGAATCAGTTAAGGAAGGTCTTAAGCCTCAACCATACGGCAAAGACGCAGCCCATCGCAACCAAGAATTACTGACCAATGCCAAGCAAGTAAGACTTGAGTTTGACAAGGGTCCCTATGCTGATGATTATGACCGGGCACTTGCCTATGTCTATGCAGATGACAAACTAGTTTCCCTGGAATTAGTCAAGGAAGGTTTGGCTTCGGTTTCCTATGTCAATCCCCCTAACAATAGTCAAGAAAAGACCTTGAGACAGGCGCAAAAGCAAGCTAAGAATGCTAAGAAGGGTATCTGGTCCATCCCAAACTATGTTAACGATAAGGGGAAATTTACTATCCAAGAATAAGAGAGGAATCGCCTATGCAGCTAAGTAATCAGCCATCACATCAAGCGATCAAGTTTAAGATCAAGCGCAAACTTCTTTTAGCTTTGAGCCTATTGACCTTATGGACACCTCAGTCATTGGTTCAGGCTCAAATGAACATTGATAAAAATGAGTCAGCAATGCAGTCTCTTGAGCAAAATAGTGAGTCGAGCCAAGGAGGCCAAACTGTACGCGTACGAGCTATTGGCGATATTCTCTTACATGACTTTGTCTATGAACGGGCGCGAACTGCTAATGGCTATAATTTTGATAGCATGTTAGCACCAGTCAAATCCTACTTAGAAAATGCTGATATCACTGTAGCCAATATGGAAACCATTGTGGCAGGGGAATCTGTCGGCTTAGGGACCTATCCCTTCTTCAATGCACCGTCACAGATTGTTGACAGCCTTAAAAATGTTGGGGTAGATATTGTCAACAATGTGTCCAACCATACCATGGATATGGGGGCACAGGGGGTATTAGCTTCCATTAAAGCCCTCAAACAACGGGATATGATGTATGTGGGTTCTTATGAGAGCTGGGAGGACTATAATACGCCTCGCATCATTGAACGAAACGGTATTAAGGTTGGCTTTTTGGCCTATGCTTATGGCCTTAATGGTTTGGAACGTCCTCAGAATCAGCAGTACTTAGCAACTTTGATTGATAAGGAACTCATGCCACTAGAGATTAAAGACTTGAATAGCAAGGTGGATGTCTCAGTTGTTATTATTCAAAATGGGGAAGAGTATGAGACCATGCCGACAGCAGACCAGATTGCGACCCATCAATTGGCTCGTGATGCTGGCGCCAACTTCGTCTTAGGCGGCCATCCACACGTTTTAGAGCCTTTTATCTACTATAATGAATCGCAAGCCGGTCTCTTCTCACATGGTAACTTCCTGACCGGCCAGTATGAGGCAGCAACCAAGGTGGGGGGCATCACAGAATTTACCTACCGTAAGTTAGACGACGGTAAGGTTGTTTTGGATAGCATGCGCTTTATGCCAACATATAATATTGGCCTGCCAGAGTCTTCTGAATACCTGGTTGTGCCACTAGCTGACTGGCAAAAATACAATATTGCCAATGGCCAAGCCCTCATGGACGAAATCCGTCAGCGTATGACGCGCTTTACTAACAAGGTCCAAGTCGTGGACTATTTGGATTAAAATACATATTTTATATAAAAGAAAAGCCTGCTAGGATGGGCTTTTCTTTTTTTATGCTGATTTTTCGGATAAAAATAGCCTGTTTGGGGTATTTATATAAGGAGGGGAGTAGTATGAAATCAAAAATAAAAGCTGTCCTGACAACTGGCTCACTGCTAGTCATCATGCTAGCCAGTCAAGTAGGGGCACAATCAGCCTATGTTTTATCTCAATCTGTTAATAAAACACCAGTTGAGGCCTCGACTTGCGTCCGCCTAATCCGTCAAATGACTCAAGCAGACGAAAATGACACTAGCAGTTCCCAAGACTTAGCCAGTCAGATGCGGGAGCAAGAATCCGATTTAGCTAGCCTAGAAGCACAAGCTAAGCAAGTCCAGGCTGAGTTAGCCAAGCTTGACGATCAAGTCAAATCCCTACATGATCAGCTAGATCAAGCCCTAGATAGTGCTTATCAAGCCTTAGTAAAAGAAAATCCTGAATTAGCTCAAGCGAGTGAAGACCAGCAGGCAGCCACTTTAGCCAATCAGCCTCAAGTGGCTAGTCTGCAAGAAGCCTTAACGAGTGCTCAGACTGAGCAACAAGAAAAACAGGCTGACCTAGAGCGAATCAAATCAGAGATGGCCAATTTGGATTATGAGCGTCATCAAAAAGAAGACCAATTAGAGCAATCTAAATCCAACAAAACAGCCCTAAATGCTTGTTTGCTTTATCCTTATTCCAGTCATTATGTCAGTGCCGACAGCCTACCACTTAATCCCGCTAGCGAGACCTTGGCCGACTATTTGGTGCAGGTTAATCAAGTGCTTAAGCAGATTGTTCCCTTAGCCTATCAGAAGCTTAAGTACCAAGAAATTGAGACTTTATTTTCACCAGAAACTAGCAATATGGACGAGGTTAACAAGCAATTGGAGGGCAAACAGGATTTACATCTTTCGCCAGAAGGGGAGACCTATTATCAGTATGCGCAGGAACTATCGCTCTTTGACGTAGAAATTTTGGCTAATCTTGCCTTGCGTCACTACTACCAATCAGGTGATAAGGCGACATTGCAAGCGAAGTTTGATCAAGTCTACCAACTCAAAATCGGCCAGTATCGTTATCTGACATCCATTAACCAAGAAGTTTTCCAAGCTCTTAAACAAGGTTTAGCCGACTATCTTAACGCCCACCACTATGGAGCAGAAGCCCAAGGAAAATTACAAGCCTTGGTGGATCGTTATCAATTACATTTAGTCCGCTATCATGAAGCCAGTCAAAGTTGGCAAGCAGTTGACATAGAAGATGATTCCTTCCTAACTGTACCAGAGTTGATGTCAGTACATCCTGAGGCCAACAGTTCAGAAAGTGAGTTGGGTGATAGCAACTATCATAATTCTACTAGAGATTGGACACCGTCCGATTATGATAGACAGATAAGAGACTCAAGCAGTCAAGGGCATCAAGAAACCTCAAACTCAAGTCAAAGCCAGTCAGAGTCTAGTTCTGAATCATCAGCGGATAATAATCCCGAGACACTAAAGCGACTTAAGGAGCGACTTAATAAACGGCAAGCCAAGAACGCGAATCATAAGAGCAAGTCCAAGCACCAAGCTCCCTCTCGCCAATCTAAAAAAGAAGCTAAAGCCAGTGCCAATTCAGATCAAGCCAATGAGAACAGTCAAGATAAAGGCAAGGGCAGTGTCAAGTTACCCGATACAGGCGAGCAAGCCTTTTACATGACCTTAGCCTTGGCACTTTGTGGCTTAGCCGCTATTATTGTGGCGGTCTATCTCTACCGTCGTTACCGTGAACGCAAGAAACTCAAAGACATTCATTTTGACTAAGCAAAGCATTTTGTGATAGGCCAGAAAAATCGTATAATAAAAGGGTAAAAAGCAAAGGAGTGATTAATTCATGAATGAAGTAGCAAACTACCTAGAACAAGTCAAAGTATTCCAAGCGGTTAGCCCTGAAGAAGCCAAGGCATTGATGGACGCCAAAGATGGTGGCATCCTCTTTATTGGCCGTGAAAGCTGCCCATACTGTCGTCGTTTTGTGGCTAAACTTAGCCCATTGGCACAAGAAGCTGGCTTAAAAGTGGCCTATCTGCACTCACAAAATCCAGAAACTTTGAGCCAAGTGCAACAATTACGCGATCAATGGCAAGTGCCAACTGTACCAGGTTTCCTCTTTTCAGACAATGAAGGGGTTCACGTTAAGTGTGACAGCTCCCTAAGTCCAGAAGAGATTCTAGCCTTTGTTAAGCGCTAGTTACTAAAATCTTCTTGATTCCTCTTAGCTGATTCTGCTATACTGAGACTAAGCAAAAAGGAGGAAGAAGATGTCTAAATTACCAAATTGCCCGCAATGTGATTCTGAATATACCTACGAAGATGGCCAGCTCTTTGTCTGCCCAATGTGTGCCCATGAATGGACCCAGGAAGACGAAGTAGCTCGTGCTGAAGCTGGGATTATTCGCGATGCCAATGGCAATCAACTTGAGAATGGTGACAGTGTCACGGTCATTAAGGACCTTAAGTTGAATGCAACGACAACGATTAAACAAGGGACCAAGGCTAAAAATATCCGTTTGATTGATGAGCCTGTTGATGGTCACGACATTGCATGTAAGATTGATGGCATTGGTAGCCTTTATCTCAAATCAATTTACGTCAAGAAATAACCAGCGTCTTAGGACCCGTTCTTACGTCAAGAACGGGTTTTTTGCCGATTAAATCGGCCTGTGGACTGATGGGGTCAGGCTGATTCTAGGTTACAATAGGAAGTGCATAAGGAATCATGGAGAGGAGGGGAGAATATGCAGCAGACCATGCGACACTCATTGAAGCAACTATTTTTGCTCTTATTTCGACATTTGCTAAGTTTTGTCACGATTGCAGCTATTCTCCAAATTACCATTAGCTACTTAGGCGGTTACCTTCTAAAATTGATTTTCCGTCTAGCCCTTATCTTGGGCAATCAGACTCATTTGGATTTAAATAATATTTCTTACCTAATGAGGCAGCCAGATAGTCTATTAGCTTTTCTTCTCTTCGCCCTCTGTTTTGCGGCCCTCTTTTTTATAGAGTTGTCGGTTTTGATTTATGTCATTTATGCTCGTCAACTTAAAAAGGAAATCTCCTACGGAGCGGTCATTCGCCAAGCACTAGGTCGTTTACGCCATTTATTTGGCCTGAGCTTCTTCTATTTTCTTGGCTATATCGCTATCACGATTCCCATATCCGGCCTAGTCATGCAGTCTTCACTGACCAACGGCCTCAGGATACCTGATTTCATCACAGGTGAGTTTCTTAAAACTTGGCAGGGAACCGTCCTTGTGGTCATCCTAGCCATTCTGCTCTTCTATCTCAACCTTCGCTTAATTTACGCTATGCCCCTTATGATGATTAAGGACCAAAGTTTTGTCAAATCGCTAAGGGAAAGTTGGCAAATGACCCAAGTTAAGAAGTGGAAACTTTTATTAACTTTCGCCATTTTCGGTTTTGTCCTAGGTTTAATTAGTGTAGGCTTGATTAGCGTATTTATAGAAGCGGCCAGGGCCTTAGATCCCTCCGGTAATAGTTTTATAGTCCAAGCGCTGCTCTTGTCAATTCTCAAGTTTATTGCCTTCACGGTGATTATCCTATCCAAAGTCGGAACCTTGATTATCTTAGTGGATCAGGTTCTGGCGCCAGAATTGGCCGATTCGCTAGTCTTAATTGAACCACGTCATCGCCGTCACCGTCGCCGTATCTTTTTACTAGTGTTCAGCTTGATTTTCTTCAAAATAGGGGAGAATGCCTTTCTACTGGCCAGTCAAACCTATCAGTCCCAGCAAGCCATTATTGGCCACCGCGGCTATGTAGAAAAGGGCGTAGAAAATACCATTCAAGCCCTGGAAGCAGCAGCTGAAAATGGCGCAACCATGGTAGAACTGGATGTCCAAATGACCAAGGATCAAAGGCTAGTTGTTATGCACGACAGCAACTTACAGCGTTTAGCGGGTATCAATAGAGAAGTTTGGGATATGACATATGATGAATTAGTGGGGCTGACGCTCAGTCAGGGAGACTATCAAAGCCAACTGCCATCCTTTGAGGAATTTGTTAAACGAGCCCAGGAGCTGGATATTAATCTTCTAATTGAGCTAAAGCCACATGGCAAAGAGCCGGATAATTATGCCCAGCTGATTGTAGAAAAACTCCAAGAATTGGGGATAAGCAGTCGTTATCCTGTCATGTCCCTTAATCATGAGGCCATTGACGCTATCGAATCCCTTAATCCAGCCATTAAAACTGGCTATGTGATTCCACTACAGTTTGGCCCTTTTGCCAAAAATGAGGTTGATTTCTATGTCTTAGAGGCATTCTCCTATACTAGTGAGCTAGCTAGTCAAGCTCATCAAGAGGGGAAAGAAGTCTATGTCTGGACCATCAATGATGAAGAGGAAATACAAAACTTTCTCTATCGGCCTGTAGACGGCATTATTACCGACAAACTGGAAACACTCAAGGAAATCCAATACGGTATCTCAGACCATCAAACTTACTTTGAACGTGTAGAACAACTTATGGCGCCACAGTTCTGAAAGAATCGAAATGGGTAAGCTGACAACTTGGAAATGAGGGGGAAAGGTATGAGTCGTAAAAAAGCAATTTTCCTTTATCTATTAGGATCCTTAGGGCAAATATGGATCATATCGATGATCGTTTTTATATTACGAAATTTGGGGATGATTGTAGATTACACGACGCCAATAGGAATGCTTGCTATTGGATTAGGGGGCGTTTCATCCGCTCTATGGGGAATCATTATTGCAGTCAGCTACAAAAAATACAGTGGGAAGAGAATTTTAAAGGATTTTTTCGCTATCAAGCAAAAGATCAGCAGCTATTTATGGGTCCTTGCCTTCTTGTTATTAGATTTTTGCTATCTAGGCTTTGATGGAAAACTAGTTTTGAATGCCTGGTATCTTCCGATTATCTTATTTCTTAAAGCAATCCTTTTTGGTGGGATTGAGGAAGTAGGGTGGAGATATGTTTTTCAACCCATACTCATGGAGCGTCGTAGCTATCTTAGTTCAACTTTAATGACTTTTGTCCTATGGGGAATTTGGCATTTCGCCTATTTCTACATTGAAGGAACCTTGTCACAAGTAGGAACGTTTGGATTTTTACTTGGATTGTTGACCAATTGTTTTATTTTATCTGCCTTATTTATAAAGACAAAGAGTTTGTGGATATGTGTCATGACACATTCCTTAATAAATGTTTTGTCTCAATTAGCAGTTGGTGGTAATGAAAATATCTCTTATGCATGCAAAGTAATCATTATTGTAGTGGCGATTCTTCTTGTACTTAGAGCGCAAAATAATAAAGCAAGAGACTTGTCGGTTATTTAAAAATCGACAAATCGGAAGGATCAAGAAAATCCCATAGACTTCTCTGACAATCAAACTTATATGACCACTTAGGGCACCGCACTACTGAAAGGATTAGATTATGACATTTCTCTTTTTACTACTACTTGTCTTGGTCAGCTCGCCATTCTTTTGGATATATTGGCATGATAAGCGAACCTTATGGTTAGGATTTTGGTTCCTGGTCTCGGGCTCATTAGCTGGTATTATTGGAATCTACTTGACCTTCGTGCTAGAATGGCAATTTTTCGCTGTCATCTTAGTCGTCTTAGGAGCCCTCTTCATTTTGACTTTGATGTTGGCGCCTTTAATCAGTTTTCTAGCTCTTATTTATTCGGGCATTACCCTAATTCGGCGCGAAGGCTTCAATCTAGTAAATTCCTTAGCCCTTATGCTAGCATTTGGCATGATTGGCTATATGGTCATTTGGCCGATTCTAGCAAATCGTTTGTCACTCAACTGGCCAATTTTTAATGTCATCTATGGGCTCATGGGAAGCACCATTTTCTATTTTGCCGTCTTAGTCGGTATCTTTTTCGTTACCAACATTCTCAACTTTATCCATTTCGTAAAACCACGCTATTCTTACATCGTGGTACTGGGGGCTGGCTTGAATGGGACAGAAGTGACGCCCTTGCTGGCCAGTCGAATTGATAAGGCCATCAAACTCTGGCGTCGCCGCCCTCAAGACGTGACCCTGATTATGTCAGGTGGCCAGGGGCCAGATGAAGTTATCTCAGAAGGGGAGGCGATGAAGGCTTACGCCCTGCGACAAGGCGTGCCCCAATCAGCTATTCTGGTCGACAATCAGTCTCGTAATACCCATGAAAATCTTCTATTCTCCTATAAGCTAATGGAAAAGGGGAGAGAGGACTTTGTCATTGTCACCAACTATTATCATTTGTTGCGTTCCCTTATTCTGGCGCGGCGCCTAGGCCTTAAGTGTCAAGGTTATGGCGCCAAGACTAAGCTCTATTTTTCGATTAATGCTTTTTTACGCGAATTTATTGGCTATTTGACCTTAGCCTGGCGCCTACATTTGGCCTTGATAGGGGGCTTGTGGGGACTAACACTGGTTTTATATCTATTACATGGCTTACTTAACTAAGAAAGGAAGGCTCTATGCAAAAGAAAAAGTTGATTTATCTCTTACTTGCCTGCAGCATGTTCTTGCAAGCTTCATTAGCTGTGCAGGCAAAAATAAGCTACAAATTACCTAGTTTAGAAGAAATACAAACAAGCAACAAAGATATGAAAGTCGATGCTTTAATTGAAAAACTACCAGTGACCGCACATAGTGATGATCCACTGCTTAAGCTAGTTAATAAGAATAATCCTAATTCAGATAAAGAAGAACCAGAGCTAGCTTGGGACAGCTATGGCAATATCTATCATAAGGATTTAGTCAAGCCTTTAGAGGACTTAATGGAAGCTGCCGCTAAGGATGGTTTCTATTATCGGGTCGTATCAGGCTACCGGTCAGTTGAAGAACAAGAAAATAACCGTAATCTAAGCATCCAAAACTATCTAGCTCAAGGCTTAAGTCAAGCTGATGCAGAGTCCGTCACCAATCAATATTTCGCGCCAGCAAATGCTTCTGAACACACGACGGGCTTGGCTATTGACCTTTTAGGCACCGAATGGTTGGATAATGGTGGTGAACTGGAGGCTAGCTATTCAGAGACAGATTCTGCCAAATGGTTGGCCAATAACGCCCATCGTTTTGGTTTCATCTTAAGATACCAGCAAAAGAAAGAGTCCATTACAGGTTATAACTTTGAACCGTGGCATTTTCGCTATGTCGGTAAGGTCCATGCGGGCTTTATCTATGAGAATGGCTTAACTCTAGAAGAATATCTGGCTTTATTGGCCAAGAAGGAGTCTAACTAGACTCTATAAGTAATTATCCTATAATGTATATTATGTTAACTCACGGATATGAGAAATGATTTGGCTATTTACTAGCCCATGTCTCTTCCCTTAGAAAGGATTTCTAATATGAATTTTGAATTTACAAATCAAGCAATCGACTTTATCCAACAAGCGCTGTCCCAGGCTGATAGCAAATCTTATCGCATCCTCATGGATTATGTGGATGGCAATAGCCCTTATAATGAGGATCCAGTTGGCTGTCACTGCAATGTGATGGGCAAGTATCGACTGCTCCTTGTGGCCGACAATGACCCTGAGGTGCCTTTTAAGCTTTATTCAAGCAAATTTGAGACCAATTTCCAGCCTGTCTACCTCAATCCCCTCTATGATATGATGTTTGATCATCAACATAAGATTGGCTTTGATCCAGCTTACCCAGCCTTGACCTTATCAAGTGATGCAGGACAAATCACACCTAAATTACCTTTGATTGTCGCTCTTCCTAACTCGTGAAAACGATGACAAATGACCTCTAGCATGCTATAATAGAGTCACTTATAAGCGCAATATTTAGGAGGTTTCCTCTATGGATATTCAGTTATTTATTCAACGGCGCAAGTCATTAGGGATTTCACAGTCTGAATTGTGCCAAGGAATCTGTACCCAAGCCACCCTGAGTCGTTTTGAAAATCAAGGCCAAGTCCCTTCTGTTAAAATTTTACTGGATTTGTGTCAGCGATTAGATATGAGTTTGGGCGAGCTCTTCCCACGTCAAGATGTCCAATCAACAGAACTTTATCAACATATTGAAGCGGCTGAAAATGCCTTTGTAAGAGCGGACTACAAGTTGGCCAGTCAGGAACTAGCGGCTGTGGATGCCAAGCAAGTGAGTCCCCTTTCGCTTAAGAAACGCTATCTTTATCTTAAGGGTTTTTTGGCTGCCTTGGCCAAGGCTTCAATCAATGATAGTTTCTTCTACTTAAATCAACTAATGACCGATTTGCATACCGACTTCGAGCCTCTCTATAGTTCCTTGGCGGCAGCTGGCTTAGGGCTAGCCTATGCTAATGCAGGTGAATCCGAACGGGCCCACCACTACTTTGAGAAAGCTCAAGACGGGCTGCTAGATTATGAGCCGGCTAATAGCCAGGAATTATGGCGTATCCTCAATATTATCCTGCACACAGCTAATTTCTATGCGACAGCCCAGGAATATGACCAGTCTAACCGCCTCTTGCTACATGGCATCAGTCTTTCTAGCCAAGCTTCGGTATCCAATTACGTGGATCGTCTCTACTTCCGACTTGCCCAGAATGCAGAAGCTCAGGGCTTAGAGGTGGAACAAATCAAGGCATATAGCGCAGACGCGTTGGCCTTTGCTAAATTTAATGGCAATAGTCAGTTATTGGCACGTATTAAGCAATTTCAATCTCATATCTAAAGCAAAATCCCATTATATCATATATGATATAATGGGATTTTTTTGTAGTCATAGGTTTTTACTGAAGGCTTTTTGGGTTTTGTAACAATCATAGCCAATGGACTGATAAAAGTCATGGGCCCCAGTACGATGGCTAGCGGAGTTGAGGCGAACATGGTGGATACCCTTTGAAATAGCTCGGGCCTCCAAAGCTTGCATTAAAAGCCGCCCTATTCCTTGGTGATGATAGTCCTGGTCGACCGCTAGTGCCATGACATTATAAGCGGGGTCGCCATAAAAGGAATAATAGTAACTGGCGTGGACAATGCCCAAGGCCTGTTTAGGCGCTTCTTGGCTGCAAGCCACTAAAAGAATCTGCTGGTCATCCGCTAAGAGAGCCTCTAGGCGTTTCTGGCAGGCTTCTAGGGGATAATCATAGCCTAATTCTTGGCTGGCCAGCTTTTGAAGGGCCGTCGCATCCTCAACTTGAGCTAGTCGAATTTCAATAGCACCAGTCATCTTATCACCCTTCCTGACTTGCTAAATTTTCAGCTGGCGATAAGGCTTGATCGGCCCAGGCCAGTTTGATGTGACAGTAGCCAGCAGGGTGTTTATCTAAGTAATCTTGATGATAGTCTTCGGCTGGCACAAAGTGAGCCAATGGCACCACTTCAACAGCGGTTGGTCGCCCTGCTCTTTGCTCAAAAGTAGCCACTAAAGCCTTAACAGCTGCTTCTTGGCTGGCGCTAGTGGTATAAATTCCTGTGCGGTACTGACGACCGATGTCACCGCCCTGCTTATTGAGGCTAAAAGGATCAATGACGCGGAAGAAATGGCTAATTAATGTCGCAAGATCGACCTGGCTAGGATCATAATGAATGGCTAGGGTTTCTGCATGATCTGAGCTTTTAAGACCTTGATAGGTGGCCTGTGGGCTTTTGCCGTTGGCATAGCCAACTTCTGTATCCACCACACCTGTCAGGCGCTTGTAATAGCCTTCCATGCCCCAAAAGCAGCCTCCTGCTAAATAAAGTGTTTCTGTCATAGTCATACCCCTCTCTCTCGACTCTTGATACTTCTATTATAACATAAGCCCAAAATAGACGTCCTCAAAAAAGCACCATGTGCCAGGCACCTGGTGCTAGAATAGTTAGCTACTTGCTATTATTTGATACGTCCTGGACGTTCCTTGTAACCATAGTAAGCGTCTTGGAGGATTTCCACCATGTCAGCTACCATTGGTAAGCGTGGGTTAGCTGGTGAACATTGGTCTTCGTATGCTAAGTAAGCAATCTCTTCAACTGTGTCCATGTATTCCTTCTCATCCACGCCTTGGCCCTTGATACTCATGTCGATGCCGACACGAACACCTAGGTCATAGACTGCTTTTGCTAAAGCATCAACTGCTTCTTCAGGTGTTGAAGCTGGCAAGCCTAACATCTTAGCAATGTCTTGGAATTTGACATCGGCCTTGTAGTAGTTGTATTTTGGCCAAGTTGCAGCCTTAGCTGGACGAGTCCCGTTGTAACGGATAACGTATGGTAAGAGGATGGCGTTAGTACGGCCGTGAACGGTGTGGAAGAAACCACCAATCTTATGAGCCATAGAGTGAGACATCCCTAAGAAGGCGTTGGCAAAGGCCATACCTGCCATGGTTGAGGCGTTATGCATCTTCTCACGTGACTCAAAGTCAGCATTCTTAACAGAGCTTTCTAAGTTTTCGAAGACTAACTTGATTGCTTGTAGAGCCAAACCATCTGTATAGTCGTTAGCCAAGGTAGAAGTATAAGCTTCCACTGCGTGAGTCAAGACGTCCATACCAGTATCAGCAGTAACGGATGCAGGAACGGTCAAGACAAAGGCTGGGTCCACAATGGCAATTGTTGGGGTCAAGGAGTAGTCAGCCAATGGGTATTTGCGGTTATTCTTCTTGTCAGAGATAACGGCAAATGGTGTTACTTCAGACCCGGTACCAGAAGTGGTTGGGATCCCAACGTACTTAGCTTTTTTACCTAATTCTGGGAAGCGGAAGGCACGTTTACGGATATCCATGAATTTCTGTACTAAGTCACGGAAGTCAACTTGAGGTTGTTCGTAGAACATCCACATTACTTTAGCCGCGTCCATTACAGACCCCCCACCTAAAGCGATGATGGTATCTGGTTGGAATTCACGCATGAGGGCTGCCCCACGTTCAACGGTTGTAATATCTGGATCTGGTTCAACATCTGAGAAGATGGTGTAGGTAACTTTCTTAGGACGGAGGGAGAGTTGCTCGATGACACGGTGAACGAAACCTAATTTGAACATGGCATCGTCCGTCACAATCATAACTTTCTCTACATCCTTCATCTTTTGCAGATATTGGATGGAGTCACGTTCGAAGTAGATTTTTGAAGGTACTTTAAACCATTGCATATTATTTCTACGTCTCCCCACTTTTTTGATGTTTAACAAGTTAACGGCGCTGACGTTGTTGCCAACCGAGTTGCGACCATAAGTCCCACAACCCAAGGTTAAGGATGGCAAGAAGGCGTTATATACGTCACCAATCCCCCCGAAAGTAGATGGCGCGTTCCAGATAACACGAATTGCCTTAACTTCACGACCGAAGTCTTTAGCCAGTTGCTCGTTACGTGTGTGGATAGCAGCAGAGTGACCTAAACCATGGAATTCAACCATTTGACGAGACTTAGCAATCCCATCTTCAGTATTTTCTGATTTCAGTACAGCAATGATTGGTGAGAGTTTTTCACGAGTTAATGGTTCTTTTGGCCCTACTTCAGCCACTTCGGCAGCTAGGATATTAGTGCCTTCAGGTACGCTGAAGCCAGCTTGTTCCGCAATCCAAGCAGCTGGTTTACCGACGATATCAGCGTTCAGTTTGCCTTCTGCACAGTTCTTGCTGTTGGCTTTTACGCCGAAGCAGTAGTTTTCTAACAAGGCTTTTTCTTTCTTGTTAACGAAGTAAACATGGTAAGACTCAAGTTCTTTCTTGAATTCAGCATAAACTTCTTTGTCTACGATGGCAGCTTGCTCAGAAGCACAGACCATCCCGTTGTCGAAAGACTTAGACATGATAATATCGTGCGCAGCTTGTTGAATGTTAGCTGTTTTTTCTACATAAGCAGGTACGTTACCAGCCCCTACCCCTAAGGCAGGCTTACCACAAGAGTAAGCGGCGCGAACCATGGCGTTACCACCAGTTGCTAAGATCGTCGCAATCCCTGGGTGATTCATGAGTGCAGAAGTTGCTTCCATAGATGGTAAAGTAATCCATTGGATACAGTTCTTAGGTGCCCCTGCTGCTACTGCTGCATCGTAAACAACTTGTGCTGCGTGAGCAGAAGATTCTTGGGCAGATGGGTGGAAGGCAAAGACGATTGGGTTACGCGTCTTCAATGAAATCAAAGACTTGAAAATCGCGGTAGAAGTTGGGTTGGTGGTTGGCGTAATCCCAGCGATAACCCCAACTGGTTCAGCAATCAAGGTTAAGCCAGTCACATCGTCTTCTGAGATGATGCCAACTGTTTTAGTGTGACGCATGTTGTTAACCACGTGCTCGCAGGCGAAGAGGTTCTTAGTGGCCTTATCTTCGAATACCCCACGACCCGTTTCGTCAAGCGCGTGTTTAGCTAAGACCCCGTGTTGGTCTAAGGCTGCAACTGAGGCTTTAGCCACAATGTAGTCTACTTGTTCTTGGTCTAAGAGACGAAATTCGTCAAGAGCTACTAAGCCTTTTTGGACAAGCTCATCAACATGGGCTTGAGCCTCTAACTTCTTATCTTCTTTTTCAACCATGGATGTTCCTCCTAAGTTCTTTTTATTTACATCTTCATCATACGCCTTTGTTTTCAAAAAGTAAAGCACTTGTTCATAACTAAACGATAAAAATTTTATATTGCCGGTCTTTTTTTGCAAATGGCTCTTTATGAAAACACCCCACAATGTGAAGTCTGTTTTCAAAACGTTTTCAAATATTGACTTATCAGTATTTTAACTAAATGCTTATGTGAATAGAAAACCTTATCATTTTTAGTAAAAACCCTAGAATTACTATATAATAAATTATATATTGCCTATTCGGATTTTAGATTCACAAGTACTTTGTGAAGTTGAGTTTATAAAATAATCTTGATATATCGGCTTTAAGACATGAAAAAAAGCCAAAGTGAACAAACTTTGGCTTTGGCTTGTTAAAATTGATTGAAGTCCCAAATTTGGTCGACCCAACCTTGATAAAATTCAGGTTCGTGGCAAACCATGAGGATACTGCCCTTGTATTCTTTGAGGGCTCTAGCCAATTCTTCCTTGGCATCAACGTCCAAGTGGTTGGTCGGCTCGTCCAAGATCAAGACATTATGCGGAGCATTCATGAGTAGGCAAAGGCGAACCTTGGCCTGCTCTCCCCCACTTAAGACTTGAATTTGGCTTTCGATATGCTTAGAAGTCAGGCCACAACGTGCTAAGGCCGCGCGAACTTCAGCCTGGTTCATGGCTGGGAAAGCATTCCAAACAGCTTCTAATGGCGTCTGACGGTTACCTGAAGCCACTTCTTGTTCGAAGTAACCAATTTCCAAGTAATCCCCTTGCTCGACTTGGCCACCCAAGGCCGGAATAAGGCCCATGAGACTCTTGAGTAAGGTTGTCTTCCCAATCCCGTTGGCCCCGATGATAGCCACCTTCTGGTTACGTTCAAAGACTAGGTCCAGCGGCTTGGTCAGGGGCTGGCTATAACCAATTTCTAATTGATTAGCTTCGAAAATGAAGCGGCCAGGCGTCCGGGCAGACTGGAAGTCAAATTTTGGCTTAGGTTTCTCGCCCTGTAGCTCAATGACTTCCATCTTATCCAATTTCTTCTGACGGGACATGGCCATGTTACGTGTTGCTACCCGGGCCTTATTGCGGTTGACGAAGTCCTTAAGGTCCGCGATTTCCTTCTGTTGCCGTTCATAGGCTGCTTCTAACTGTGCACGCTTCATGGCGTGGACTGCTTGGAAGTTCTCATAGTCGCCAACATAGCGGCTGAGCTTGAGGTTTTCCACATGATAGATAATGTTAATAACACTATTAAGGAATGGGATATCATGGGAAATTAAGATAAAGGCATTTTCGTAGTTTTGCAAGTAACGTTTAAGCCACTCGATATGTTCGGCGTCCAAGTAGTTGGTCGGCTCGTCTAAGAGCAAGATATCGGGCTTTTCTAAGAGTAACTTGGCCAATAAGACCTTGGTCCGCTGTCCCCCACTCAGTGAGGTGACGTCTGTGTCTAAACCAAAGGCGGTAATACCAAGAGCACGAGCCACTTCTTCAATTTTAGCATCCAAGGTATAGAAATCGTGGACTTCCAGGCGTTCTTGTAGCTCCCCTACTTCCTCTAATAGGTCTGCCATGGTTTGGTCATCAGCGGTCGCCATCTCTTCATAGGCCTCGCTAATGCGCGCTTCAATGGCAAATAAATCATCAAAGGCCATGCGCAAGACATCGCGAATGGTTTGCCCAGGCTTAAGGACGCTGTGTTGGTCTAGGTAGCCTGTTGTAACATACTTGGCCCACTCTACCTTGCCTTCGTCTGGCAATTGCTTACCTGTTACAATGTTCATGAAGGTTGATTTTCCTTCACCATTGGCCCCAATTAGGCCGATATGTTCCCCTTTGAGTAGGCGGAAGGAGACATCTTCGAAGATGGCCCGATCGCCGAATCCATGGGTAAGATTTGATACGCTTAAGATACTCATGTCTTTCCTCCAAATTGACAGTTCCTTCCTATTATAGTCTATTCTGTTAGCTTTGAATAGGGTTTATTGCTCTGGTAGCACTAATTGGCTGAAAACCTGCCCAATAGGAGCATGAATAACTAAATCTGCCCAGTCATCCTGAGGGATGGCCTGCTTATTGATGACCACCAAATGTTTACCCTTAAAATATTGCAGTAGACCTGCAGCCGGATAGACTACTAAAGAAGTGCCTCCTACAATCAAGGTATCGGCTTGCTGAATGGCTAAGATAGCCTGGTCAAAAACCTCCATATTAAGCGACTCTTCATAGAGGGTAACATCTGGTTTAAGCACGCCACCACAATGGGGACAGCGCGGAATGCCCTGACTATCATAAGCGTCAAGAAAGCTCTTAAGGTCATAGACTCTGCCACATTCCTGACATATATTTCGGTCAACCGTCCCATGTAGTTTGAGAACGCATTGACTACCAGCGGCTTCATGTAGGGTGTCAATATTCTGGCTAATGACAGCGTCCAAGTGGCCACTGGCCTCTAACTGTGCTAGAAAGATATGGGCAGCATTTGGCTTAGCATGAGGATAAATCAAATGCTTACGGTAAAAATCATAGAAAAGCTGGGGATACTTTTGATACATGCTATGACTAATCAGTTGTTCAGCTGAAAAGTTTCTACCTAAATCTTGACTATAAACGCCTTGGGCACTGCGAAAATCAGGGATACCCGATTCGGTTGAGACGCCTGCACCACCGAAAAATACTAGGTGATGACTGTCGTTAATGATGGTTTGTAGAGCATGAATGTCTTCTTGCATAGGCTTCCCTCCTATCTTCTGTTGTGACATAAAAAAGTGACCGAGCCCAGGCCCCGTCACTTAGGCATAAATGCTATCCATCTTGCCCTAACTTTGTGGGCTAAGGTCATTTTCAATCAGGACCTTAATGGCATTATTCTTAGAAGCATCGCGGAAGACGTCATAAGCCTCTTCGATTTGAGACAATTTGAAGTAGTGGGTAACAAGCTCTTCAGGGTGAATCTTCTGAGCTTCTAGGGCTTGCAGCAGTTGTGGTGTGGTATTAGTTGATACTAAGCCAGTTGTTACGGTAATATTGCGAATCCAGAGTCTATCTAAGTCGAATTGCACAGGGACCCCATGGACACCCGCGTTAGCAATACGGCCGTCAACTGCAATAATCTTTTGGCAGAAGTCAAAGGATGCTGGAATCCCAACCGCTTCAATGGCCACGTCAACCCCACGACCATCCGTTAAGTCAAAGATTTCCTTGATGGCTTTGGCAGTATCGGAATTATTAACCTTATGGGTAGCGCCGAACTTGAGGGCGGTATCTAGGCGGTGATCATCAATATCCACCATGATAATCTTAGCAAGAGAATAGAACTGAGCGGTTAAGAGTGAGCCCAAACCAACTGGTCCAGAACCAATAATAGCCACATTACAACCTGGCTCTACCCGACCTTTGAGGACCCCAATTTCATAACCCGTTGGTAGAATATCTGAAATCATAACCAAGGCTTCATCGCTAAGACCTGCTGGTGGGCTATAGAGGGTATTGTCTGCGTGTGGAACGCGGAGATATTCAGCCTGTGTACCGTCGATTAAGTGGCCGAAAATCCAACCACCCTCGTCTTCACAGTGGGCATAAATCCCCTTCTTACAGTAATAACACTTACCGCAGGAGCAGACGCAAGAAACAATGACTTTATCGCCAGGCTTGAAGTTAGTCACGCTGGATCCAACTTCTTCGACAACCGCAATCCCCTCGTGCCCTAAAATCGTCCCACTTTGGACAGCTGGCACATCACCCTTGATGATGTGGAGGTCTGTCCCACAGATGGTCGTTTTAAGCATACGAACAATTGCATCCGTTGGCTTCAAGATGACAGGCTTTGGCTTGTCAACGAATTTAGCTAGGCCAGGTTCAACATAAGTGTATGCTTTCATAGTATTCTCCTCCTTATTGTGAAATTTGTGAAATATACTACACTTATATTGTAAACCTTTTCTTAGATGATTGCAAGCGATTACTTAATTATTTTGACCTTCTGTTTATACAAAAAAAACTCCCACCATAGTGGCTGGGAGCTTGATAGATATTAATCTTCGTCCATTTGTAGGACAGCCATGAAGGCTTCTTGTGGGACTTCCACCGTCCCAATTTGTTTCATCCGCTTTTTCCCCTCTTTTTGTTTCTCGAGGAGCTTCTTACGACGGCTGACGTCCCCACCGTAGAGTTTAGCCGTTACGTCTTTACGCAAGGCTTTAATGGTGGTACGCGCTAGAATCTTATTACCGATAGCAGCCTGAACAGGTACTTCGAAGAGTTGACGCGGAATGATGCCGCGAAGTTTTTCTACTAATTCACGGCCACGACCGTAAGCAAAGTCCTTGTGGACAATCATGGAGAAGGCGTCAATCAGGTCGCCATTGAGCAGGATATCCATCTTAACAAGGTTAGATGGTTTGTAGCCAATTAATTCGTAGTCAAGGGATGCATAGCCTTTGGTATTGGATTTTAGCTTATCGAAGAAGTCATAGATGATTTCTGACAAGGGTAATTCATAGACCACATTGACCCGGTAATCATCCAGATAATCCATGGTAATGAAGTTACCCCGCTTACGTTGGCCGATGTCCATGACTGCGCCAACATATTCATTAGGCACCATAATGGAGGCCTTAACGTAGGGCTCGTAGATTTCATCGATGACGGTTTGATCTGGCATAGCAGACGGGTTATCCACGATGATTTCCTCACCATTGGTCTTTTTGACCTTGTAAATAACCGAAGGTGCTGTAGTAATCAGGTTGATGTCGAACTCACGTTCCAGACGTTCCTGAATAACGTCCATGTGCAGCAAGCCTAAGAAACCCGTACGGAATCCAAAGCCTAGGGCTTGCGAAGTTTCAGGCTCAAATTGTAAGGCCGCGTCATTGAGTTGGAGTTTTTCCAAGGCATCCCGCAAATCATTATAGTCGTTAGACTCGACTGGATAGAGACCGCAATAGACCATGGGATTAAGCTTACGGTAGCCGTCTAGGGGTTCTTGGGCCGGATTGTTGGCCAAGGTAATGGTATCCCCTACTCGCGTATCTTGAATGGTCTTAATAGAAGCCGTGATATAGCCCACATCCCCTACCATGAGATAGTCGCGTTGGACGGGCTTAGGACTGAAGACCCCGACTTCCACTACATCGAATTCTTTGCCGTTGGACATCAAACGAATCTTGTCGCCAGGTTTCACGACACCATTAATGACCCGGATATTCAAGACAACACCGCGATAGGAATCGTAGACAGAGTCGAAAATTAAGGCCTGAAGCGGTGCTTCCAGGTCGCCTGGAGGGGCTGGTACCTTGTGGACAATTTGCTCCAAGATTTGGTCTATCCCAATACCAGATTTAGCTGAGGCGAAAACGGCCTCGCTAGCGTCAATGCCAATGACGTCTTCAATTTCAACTTGAACACGCTCAGGATCAGCCGCTGGCAAGTCAATCTTGTTAATGACCGGCAGAATTTCTAAATCGTTATCTAAAGCCAAATAAACGTTGGCCAGAGTCTGAGCTTCAATCCCCTGGGCGGCATCGACGACCAAGATGGCCCCTTCACAGGCTGCCAGTGAACGTGACACTTCATAAGTAAAGTCCACGTGCCCTGGGGTATCAATTAGGTGGAAGATATACTCTTCCCCATCCTGAGCCTTATAGGTCAGTTCAACAGCGTTAAGTTTAATGGTAATGCCTCGTTCCCGCTCCAAGTCCATGGAGTCCAAGAGTTGGTCCTGCATTTCCCGGTCCGAAACCGTCTCAGTCAACTGTAAAATACGGTCAGCCAGAGTGGACTTACCGTGGTCAATATGGGCAATAATGGAGAAGTTACGAATTTTCTCCTGGCGGGCTCGGAGTGCTTGTAATTCTTGTGGATTCATAGGCTTCCTCTTTCGTACAGATTTATCTAGATGGGAGTGCCATCTGGCACTAATACACTGGTCTATTGTACCAAATTTTTGGCTCTAAGACTAGGGTTAAGCCAAGGAATGCTGACTAAAATTAAGAAAAGAAAAAGGCTGGAAGATTCCAGCCTTTAGACTTATTTGCCTTCAAACATGTCAAGGTACGGACTCACTCAGACCAATACGGATTAACCTATATATGACAGTGCTACTAAAAGACTCAATCAGATACATAAAGATAAATGATAGGTAAGTCTGCCCCATGAATGCCCCATGTGGTAAATAAAAAGCGTTGGACAAACCCAACGCTAGAAGTTGAATAGCTTAAGTCGCAAGCTTTCATATAGTTCTTTCGCAATTTTAATTTCATCTTCACTTATAGGGCTACGTTTTATGTAGTCTGCGTGGTGTCTATACCCCTTAAGGTCTATAAGTTCATCAATGATTTTTGCTATCTCTTCTTCACTATATCCATGTGTAGGGCATGATGAAAGTGCGTTTATTGTTCTTTCGTGGGAACCTCCATTAAACTGTGGTATATTCTCCCTGTATATAAAATGATTAAGCACAATGTCGTTAGCCATATTATAACAAGCGTAATACAATCTCCCGATTGCTGCTCTTTCTGCGCCATCTTTTAAACCAGAATCATTCCCAGCTTTGTCTGCAATATCAAACAGCCGACCTGCAATCCTTTCGTTGTTATCCCACTGATACATATACATATATATCACCCTAATAGTGCTGCGTATGGAAGTGACTCTTTCTTAATTTCCTTCTTAAGTAACGCTAACATTTCTTTCTTTTCTTCAAAACTTTTAGAATCAGCGAATACATGGAAGAAACCAATGGCATCCCCTGGTTCTTGATGAATTTCTATTTTTCCATATCTCTCTTCATAGTCATTTCCATAAATGTTTTTGACTAATGCGGATAGTTTATCTATGTTAGGTACAAGTTTTAACTCGATGCTGTTTGACTTATTAGCTTCACTTTTTTCAAAATACAATGTATTTGATTGAACAATTCCTGGGATATTATCAGATTCTGGTAATTGGATTGTTACAGGTTGATAATTTACAGCCACTGCAGTTATGGCAAAAACTTTGCCTGCGTTGCTAAAAGCTTTATTCTTCATTTTTATCAACACCTCTCGCATCAACTAGCTGATTATCTACGCTTACAAAAAAACTATATGTATCAACTAATTCTCTATCTACATATAAGTCGTATGTGTGCATACCATCGCTTACAATATCCATGTCTTGAACACCAACATTAAAAACAATTGCAGTTTTCCATTTTTCTACTCCAGAACCGTCACCTTGTCTTTCAATGGTTCCATCAATTCTGTTTATAATAAATCCAGTAGAATCCTTTAGATTTATAACAACGTTATAAGCCTCTTTGTCTACGTCTTCTACCATTACACATCCAACGATAGTAAAAGATACCTTTGCAGGAAGCGAAGTAACGACTTGCGATAGTATCGGATTAGTGATTATCGTGTCATCTCCTGAGATATCTGAACCTTGACACAAAAACAATCTTCCTAACATCTTATGTCTCCTCCTAGTTACTTACAATCACCTATAGCCACTTATAATTACCTATAACCACCTATAACTACTTACGGTAACTCTCTTTGGCTTCATGATAGCAAATCATTTCCTTTATTTCAACAAATATTTACTTTTGGTTAAAAAAAATAACCCCCAGGCCGAAGCCCAGGGGTAATGTCATAAAAAGCGTCCGGAATACCGGACTTATTTGTTTTGGTCTAAAATATTGGACCTAGAATTTACCGACGATGTTGCCAGTTGCTTTTTCAATCAGAGAACCATCTTCAGCAACTGTAATTTCAGTGTTCTCAAGCATTGAGCCATCTTCTTTGACATAGTACAAACGACCGTCGCCGCCTGGAACGTATTCCTTAGATGACATTTCACCGTTGTCTTCCAAGTGATACCACTTGTCTTCGTATCGAACCCAACCGATAACCATTCGGCAGGCCTCGTCAAAGTAGTACCACTTACCGTCACGATACACCCAACGCTTAGCATAAGCATAACCGTCCTCGTCAAAGAGGTACCAGTAATCGTACAGTTTGAGCCATTGGTCTGCTGGCCATGAGCCATCTTCGTTTCTGTACCACCAACCGGTCTCGTTCTTAAGCCACCCGGTTTCTTTCACCTCGGAAGAGCCCACAGACTCACCGCTTAAGATAGCATTGACCTTAGCTTGGACTGCATTGTAGTCGTAACCGGAAGCTGTCAAGCGAGCTTTTCTATCTTCGCCAGACCCCCATTGACCATTAATGACTTCTTGAGCTACATCTACAACTGATTTAGAGCCACTTGAAGCAGTAGATGAAGCGGAACCAGAGCCATAGCTAGGTCTAGCGTACCCTTTGATTTGCCAGTGGTTCCAAGCGTAAGACCGTCTCCGAACAGCCGATGGGGAGCCAGAATTACCCTCGATGGTATTTACCGTATTGCCACTAACAGACTCAACAATACCGATATGGTCTGCAAAACCGCCACCGTCCCAATCAAATGTGATAATGTCCCCGGCTTGTGGATATGATTTACCAATCCAGATGCCTTTTGATTGGAAAATAGCAATATGGCGTTGTACGCCACATTCTCCACCTACCAACGATGATAGGCCAGCTTTCCTAAATGCAGCGGTGACCGTTGCATCGCACCAGTCATCATCACTAGTCATTCTATAACCTACCGGCAGAGGGCTTTGAGAATTGTAAATGGATAAGATTTCATTATGAACCCCACCATACATTTGCCCACCTAGCCAGTTCCTGAATACATTTAATACATCTTGAGCACTTGCCATATTGCTAGATTCCCCCTTGTCGATTCTATCCAACGAGCCATCTGCATTGAGCGCATCGTGGATTGTTTTCATGCTGTTGTAGTAAGAATTAAAGACCTTCTCGGAGTTGGTTCCGTCACCAGCGTAGTCCGCGACAGCTCCGCCATATTTGAATAGCCCTAAAGCATACTCTCTAAGTGTTTTCTTGCCACTACACTTGTAATAGCCACCGTTTCGTAGAAGCCATCCAAAGTCTTTTAAGTAGTCTTCAACGCTTTCATAGTGGATATAGTAGCCACCCTCGTCAGATGGGCGAGCTAGACCTGGTCTTACAGTGACTCCACTCCCTCTTGTGAACGGTTCAGTTGAATCTTTGTACCATGTTGCGCCACCCCAGTTGTTATCTGTCCTCGCAGATGTTGACTTAGGATGTTGCCCCCAACCAGTCTCGTGGCATAATTGGCAAATGACAAAAGAAGGGACTAGGTCATAATGCCTAGCCACCTTCTGCATCTTGCTAATCAAGTCATCCGAGAGCGTGTAATTACCGTATTGCAACATACGGCTTCACCCCTTTCTTAGGACTCTTTAGGAGCCTCATAAGTTAATGCTTGTTCACTATCTCCTAGCCCAGCAGTAGTAGGGTCAGGGATAAGGTTAAAGGCATTGACAAATGTCAATCCAATTAAGTAAGGATTGCTGAACAGAGATACAAACAGTTTCCCTAATGTCTCAAATGTTGTTAAGTCCTCAAGCTTGAGGTTTTGATAAGCCAATACAGGCATCAAGATAGCAATCGCGAAACGTGCTAAGAATGCTACGTTCTTTTTGTTAAATCTTACTTTCCAGTTAATGTTCATGATTATTTTCCCCTCCGTGGTAATTTTTTGTATTCTTCATACAGTGCATCAATGGCCCCATTGCCACCAGTGGCATGGTAGCCATCTACTAAGTTGACAACCTCTTGAAAGTTGTCATACGTTTCGTATCCGTTCTGAATTGCTTTCATCATCTCTTTCCTGATACGATAGCGTGTTAAATTTCTATTAGCCAAACTGTTGGCTTGTCCCACATCATGCAGGTCTTTTTGATTAATTTCCAAGGTGTTCATTCTCTCCAACACCTCAGAGATTTGTTTGGATATGTTCCGGTTTGATTGGACCATATCCCAGATAATTTTGACCACCGCCCCAAACGCGCCAAGCACAGCGGTGAACTCAGTTACACTCATAGATTCACTTCCTTCAAAAGAAAAGAGCGTCTGTTAAATTAGACGCTCTTTTTATTTAGGTGATTACTCTTCACCTTTTTCAGCTTCGGCCTTACGAGCCTTAAGCTCATCTAAGGTCATGTGTTCTAACTCAGGCATGCCTAAGATTTCGAGTTGGCGGCGAACGCCTTTCTTGTAACGACGCGGAACAGAACTAAATGCTTGCTCAGCATCTGCAATGTTCAACGCATATAACATGTAAGTAGCCACGAATGATTCACCCCCTTTCATAATGAACCGAACGTTAGCAATGTAGACAGATACTTTCTCTCTAAGAACCTTCCACCACATGATGCTCATCTCCTTCTTCATGTTTTTCCTCAGCTTCCTCTTCTTCCTCAGGAAGTTCTGCAGGCAAAGTAATGTTAAGATGTTTCGCTACCGCCTTAAGTTGGAAGTCCAATAAGTCTGTATGATCCAACAGATTGGCGTTGTTGTTTGCTTGTTCAAGGATTGATTCTTTAACGGTCTGCATCAGCTTGTTGCTTTCCGATAATTGAGTAGCCTGCGTTTCGATTGTTGCGTTAGACTTTTGAAGCAGTTCAGTCAACTTATGCACCTGTTCTGCTGTTTGGTCCGCTTGTTTGATAGCGTCGCTCATAGCGTACTTTTGGAAGGTGTCTTTGTAGACCGCCTGCATAACTAATTCTGCTAAATCTAAGTCGGGGGTGCTTAAGTGGTTCCCCTCAATCTCACGCTCAAATGCTGTGTAGTCACCGCTTACTGACGAGATATAGACGCGTGTAGCTTCACCGTCTCGTAGTAAGAATCGACTGTTAATTTTCATTTCCGGCATCTTGTTCACCTCCTGCTAACTCAATCAACACCGACAATTGAGAGATAGATAACTCAAGGCTTTCTAGCTCTGTCATCGTCAGTGTTGGTAAGTCAATTGTTTGTGTTTGAGCCAATACTTCTTTGGCTTCTTCTTCGTTGCATCCTTCTAGCGCATCAATAATGATGCGTACAGAAGGCTCCAAGACTTGAAAAATCTTCAACAGTTTGAACTTAAGACCGCCCTTGATTGGTTGGTCCTTTACCTGGTTCATTACCGCTTGGAGCGTTAGTATTTCGCTATTCTTCAAATCGAGTACCTCCTTTAATAGTTAACGAACAACTGAGCCACAATAGGATAGTTGTATCGGCTCCCTGTTCGTGCGTTGAATACGTGAGCATACCCAACTATTGGCACCCTCGCATTCTTATAGTCTATTTTGTCTTGGACCACATAAGACACCGTACGCAATAAGCGCAAGTATCCTTCGTTATAGTCCGAACCGGCACGCCAAGTCTCAGTATCAGAGATTGCTGCTTGCGCTCTGAATTGCTTACCTTTGTAGATGTCAGGTAACTGAACCCACTTATAACCGTCTCGAACACCGATGCTCTCACCGCCACTTTCGCGACCATCGTTTATGATGTTCGTTACGGTGATAACATCCTTTAGGTAAGAGGTCTTGAAGCTTCCACCTTGTTCTTCGTGATAGAGACCTTCAGCAGTTATCATTGTCTTGGACCCGTCGTTATGGATAGCGGTTATCCCTTTCCCATTGACCTCTACCACGCTAGTGGTATCTCGCCAAAGCGATTGAAGGAACTCTGATTTATTACCGCTTATCTTATTAACATCTAATTTCTGTGCGACGATGGAACCAAAGTTACCCATGACCGCTTCAATGTTCTCAGCAGACAGACTCTCAGTGGTCAGTTTCTTAGCAAAAGCACTGTCAATGTTGACATCACCGTCTAAGTCAATGACTTTACCTTTAATGCGTACACCTTCAGGTGTGAGGTTTAAGACACTCACTAAGGCGTCTGGCTTGCCCGGTTGTCTCAAGGCAGCTAAGATACTGTCCGCTTGTTGCTTGTAGATAGACTCATAATTGTGTGATGTTACTTTGTCCAGGATCATACGCTCAGTCTGTTCTCTTAAACTACTTACTTTATCATCAGCAGTCGAACTTGCCTTGCTGAGTAACTTGCCTGCAATACTTGCGATGTCAGTTCTGACATTGTTGTTATTGTCCACGAACTGAGCCAATAGCCCAGTACGACTCAAGACAATTTGGCTTTCAAGGTCGCCTCTAAGCGAGGTGAAGTCCAGTCTAAATTGTTGTAAGTGATTAAAGATTTGAGCAATACGACTCGCTTCAGAAGTGTTCTTGATATATGGCCCAGGGTCTGAACCATGAACAAGTCTTAGTTGAGTCAGAATGTTATCCCCCAACATATCCGGGAAGATGCTAGCGTTGTACAAAGTGATAACATCGTCTGGAGTCTTAGGGATAAAGGTAATAGAGAAGTCTCCGTCACCTGCAATCAGCGTCTTTCGCTCAATCAGACCGCTCACTTCAATGTCTAGGTTAAGACTCATGTTCCATCACCCGACCTTACGTGAGGGCCCATTTAGTAAAGGCACTAGGCACCACACCGTCGACAATAGCATAAGCTACCTGGTAAGTCTTACCTTGCTCTCTCATGGCCCCGGTGAAGTAGATGTTGTTGTTATCTATCTTAGTGACCGTACCGAAAGCACCGGTTCTGCTGTCCTTTTGCGCGGAAATACCGATAGGAACCGCATTGCTTCGCAAGTAGTCGCCAAAGTCCTGATTAGAACTTACTTGTACCGTAAGCCCTTGGCCTAAGTCTCGCCATTCTCCAAAGCGCCCGTTCTGCAATGAGTTTACTAAGAAACCGCCGTTGTGGCGTGGCGAAAAGCAATAAGCGTATGTATTGGAAGACTTCCATACAAATACTTCCTTCATTGGCGCGTTGTTGTCCTTGACGATATTAAAGCCAATAGGCACCGTGTTTGATGCTAGGAAGGTGCCAAAGTTAGTTCCACTAGGACAAGTGGCGATATTGAAGCCCAGGCCCCATTCATCAAGCCCAAGGCGTTTTAGTGTGTTAGTTAGGTATTCACCGCTCGCTACCGGTTGAACGCTCCAAGCACCATTATTTACGCGTGTTCTCACCCAAATGCGGCCGTTAGTTCCATAAAACACTTGCCAAGTAAAGTTGCCGGCTTGACCCGGACTGCCTACCATATTGCTAAACACAAGGATAAAGCCATAACCGGAAGCAATGCCTTTACTGCTTGCGTTGTGGCTCTGCTCGTACCAGTAAATCCCCGGCGTTCCTAGTGTGTCTAGGTCTTGTGGTGCTCGTTGTTTACCAGTAGACCCAAGCAAGACCTTTAGGCCGGGTAGGTCTAGCGCCTGCTCAATGGTTGTGCCACTCTTCAACTTACCTAAAGTTTCACTCACCCGATTCACCGAATCAGCAGTTGCCATGCCACTCATCTGAGTGTTAAGACTTACGGTCACTTCTCGATTGCCCACAATCTTAACCCTAAACGGTATCTTAACCGTCATCTGTTGTTGCGTCTTTGGTGGGAACACAAAGGCATTACCTTTGGCATAGTAAAGGAGCACATCGGCCCCTTCCCCTACCTTGCCAAAGACCCCAACTTCTTGGATGTTCTTCTCTGCAGTGATGTCGAGCGCAATGTTGTCGAACACACCCTCAATTACCTGGTACTCGTTGTCTGATGTTACCGTAGGCGTTACTTCACAGACTTTTCGAGCGAGACCACTAGCTGTGGCCACATCACCCATTTGACCGTCTCCCAGGGCTATTTTAGTCAAGACCAGTGCGCCACCCTTGGCAAGCTCCCTGGTCCCTGCGTTGGTTAGTTGTAATTGGCTAAATGCCATATCACCAGTCCCCCAATCTTATAGTTGTTTCCACATGAGGTAGCAAACACAGAGCGTATGCGTCTCTACCTGTGTGGGTAATTTTGTTTACTGTTCCGTCAACCTCAACGAGCTCATGTGCACTCGCATCATCTTGGCTAACTTTTACAGTAGTTGGTTTGTCGACATGAGCTTGATACACCCTTGGCACCTTGCCTTGAGTGATTGCTGTCACGACATAGGTGTCATGGTAGGCCTTTGGTATTTCTACGCTATTACCTTGCCCACCACGAGTAGGGTATTTAACGTTATTAGGCTTGGCAGTTACCGTCATTGGTAAGCTACCAGTTACCGTAAGCAGACTAAAAGGACGCTCTACAAACCGGTTAATACCTGCTAGCGTATAAGGCTGACCAGGAGTAAAACCCGAACCGTTGTGCTTGAAGCTTATCTTGCCGTCTTCCACTGTGATAGTGACACCATGCTCGGTGTCAAACTCAACTGGGATGCGGTTAGCAGAGAAGATTTGCTCTTTATCGTTACCGATGATACCGACTGAAAGTTTCGCCTGATCATCAAGTGCTTGAATCTTCTTGGCCATGTCTTCAATCTTAGTACCGTCGATACCGTCAAGGTTCTCTGTGATTTCATCGGCCCTTGCTTCCATATCGTCGATGGCTTCCTGAATACGTTCGGCAGTGTACATATTAATCTTGTCGACCCACGCCCCGTCCTCAAACACTTGAGTCGTGATATCTTCCGGGTGGTCTTGAGGATAGTAGAATCTTATATCCCCTTCTCGTGGTCTGTCCGGTTGCTCCGGCCCGAAGTAGACACGATTGCTACCGTTGGCCGCCATAATAGATGCTACTTGCCGTTCTACCGCTTCTTTGACCTCAACCTTGTCAGACACTGTCTGAGATAAGGTCTCGGCCACAGTAGGTACGGTAGAGCCCATTTCAATGCTACGGTAGTTTCGGTTGATACCGTCATAGTCATAAGCGATACATCTAATCTCTTCTTCAACATCATGCGTGAGGTATCTCAGCATGACAGTGTCACCGTAAGCAATAGGTGTACCGTCAATAATGTTGGTCTCAACCTTGATGCTGCGCGAAGGTAAGTCGACTTTCTCGTGAGTGAATTTAGCCATAGCCCAACGTATCAACTCGTCAGGGTCTTCAATCTCATTGTTCTCGTAAGACTTTTCATATACCATGCTGTATTGGTCAATCAATGGACTGTCAACCGTCACCTCGATGATAGTAGGTTTCTTGGCTTCCTCTTTCTCCTCTTTCTTACGTTTCTTGTCTTCTTCCTTCTTCTTCTCGGCTTCAAGTTTCTCTTTCTCTCGTTGGCGCTTCTGCGCTTCACGATAGACTCTTTTTTGATACTTGTTCAGACTCTTATAATAAGCCTGCTCACGATCGTGTTTTTCTTTCTTGAGCCGGGCCTTTTCTTTGGCATCCTCTTCTTTTTTCTTTTGCTTAGCTTCCTTTTCTTCTTCCGTATCATGATGATGAAACTCACTTCGTGCATGAATACGTGTGACAAGCGTTTTGTTAGAAGTCTTATCCTCGAAGCTACTGATATTCTTATGCTCGTATAACAAAGCCTGGGTGTGGTGGCCCAGTGCTTCTACGAGTCGGATATCATAACCGTTAAGCAACAGTTCAGCTTCCCACGTACCGACGATAGAGTGTTTACCACCCATGAATACTTCCATAGCAGGAAACTTACCTTTGTGTTCCTTGTCGGTATTAAAGGTCCGTCTCTTGTCAATGGCTGTGTGGAAAGTAAAAGGATGTCCAGGTCTTAACTGGCTCTTGAAAGAAGTCAGCGCATCTAGCATGGTCCCATTGTTGATATTGATTTTGTCAATCTCATAGGTCAGCATGTCGTAGATGACGTGCATAGCTTCGACTTGGATGTAGTCATTGTGCTTCTCAATATCCCAGATACGGAAAGCATCAAGACCGTCTGGAGTGTAGGTTCTTACAATCATCTCACGCTTGAGTTTCTTGTATTCTTCTGTGTCATCAATCAACACTTTGAAAGTTACATAGAATGTATCGTCTCGTTTAACGTGGCAGTCATAGGCTGCATTGATGATGTCTCCATGGTAGTTAAACTCTGTCTGCGTTGGTGGGTATAAGCTAATCACTAACGCCACCCCCATCGACAAGTAATTTCTAAGTTGGTGATGCCTTCTCCGAAGTTAACGATATGATCACCAGGATGAACGATGAAGAAATTACCTCTGACACGTTCATTGAGTAACTGTTTTCCGTTGGTGTAAGCATCTTGCTTACCTGGTGTACATTCAATAAAGACCGGTTGGCCCTCTTGCAACTCTTTCAGATACATCTTCTGTTCGCCAATCTGAACAAAGGTCTCACTAGTTGTTTTACCAGTTACCTTAATCAGTGGGAACATTGGAGCATTGGTGTAGTTGGTTAACTTCTGACCGTTGGTCATTGTCTGCACTTGAGGTGTCTCCATGCCGAATGGTTGGCAGTAGAATACAAGCGTCACAGGATAGCCCATGACCTCATCTAACACTTCCCATTCAGTGTCTAAGCTGATGTAGTAGTAACGTAAGTCAGGCTCATCAGAAGGTGTGAACCACCCTTCCTCGGATAACATAGCCTTGAGTTTACGCAACTCTTTCTTGCTGTCAGTCTTACACCATAGCTTGTAGGACTTCTTGATACCCTCATAAGCTTCGATAGATTGTTTAAGGTAGCCGGTTACCCGCTCTTCCTCAAAGACCTTATCCTTTCGCTTGGCGTATCTGACCGCATCATTTTCTTCAACGGCCACTAAAAAAGGTAAGTCAGCGGTCGACTTACCGTTAATAATTAGCGCATTATCATGTAGCATGGCCCACCGCCACTCCCTTCATCATTAGTTTGTCTCGCTTAAGTGCCTTAGTGATAGCCCCTTGGACCATATCACTGAGTCGCTCTAAGTCAGACTCTTGTCTTACTGTTGGTTGGTCAATAGTGATGTTGATAGTGATTGACTGACCAGCTCCTTTGCCAGCGTTGCCAGTGGCTTGACGCACGACATCTTCAATACCTCTCATCTTCTCACCAGTACTCAATGGCGTGATAGTCACACCGCGTTTGGTTACTTGGAAAATCTCTGGACCTGCTTCACCCACAATACCTGTGTAGCCAACTGGTACGTTACCCGCACCGCCTGCGAACATAGGGATATGACCGCCAGTAGCGTGTAAGCCAATGTGTCCACCCTTGGCATGGGCCCCGAAAGTCCGGTAAACCTTATCCACGTAAGTGGTTAAAGTCGAAGACTTAGAATAGGTGCTGTTTAAGGCCCCTATCCACGACCATACCGCAGCGATGTTACCGAAGATGCCAGGCGTGTAAGTTGATGCAGTAGATGACGTACTACGCATCGCACCACTTGCTAAGTTATACCCCAAGATAGAGGTTGTATTTCCTAGCATCCCAGGAGTACTTGAGTTAGCAGTGGAACTCGTGTTCTTCATCGCTCCGGTCGCAATGTTATACCCTAAGATTGCCAAGGTGTTGGCCACCATAGAGAAAATGTCGGTGGTAATGGTTGAAGATTTGCTCTCAACCCCGGCCGCCGCCAAGTTATAAGCATTGGTGTTCTGAGTTGCTTCAGGCACCCCAGGAGTCTCTGCTGATATCGTGGCTTTGCGTCCGTTGTAAGTCATCATCCCTGCGGTAGCTAAGTTGAGGTCTAAGAGATTAGTCTTAGCTGGCTCTGTGTGTGCTTCAGCAGTGATCGTGGCTTTCTTGCCGTTTACCTTACCGACTGTATCGTCTAAGTTATCTAACTCTTCGCTAGTCTCCTCAGCATTGGAGTCGGTTTGAAGGTTGACCGGTGGCAAGCCTTGAGTTTGGAGATACTCATTAACTAACGCTTGAATTTGCGTTTGCGCATCCGGACTGTTGGTGTCAATCTTGATGAACTTAGCGAAAAATTCTTGGTTGTTCCAAAGGTCAGCTCCTCGAATTGCTTCAAGTAGTTGTTGGTTCGCCACCTGGGATTCCAAGTTGAGAATCTTTGTCTCCATTGGGAGGGTATTCCAGTCTACTAATTGGTGCATCACGTTCTCGAAGTCTTCAGGACTCTTGATGTTAGTCACCAGTTCTTTTTCTTCAGGTGTTAACGAGTCCCACTTGCCCATTTCTTCAAGCATCTTCTGAGCGACATCAGCACCGCGTTCTCGCAACGCTAGTAGTTTTTCTTCTGGTGTGAACTCGTTCCATGCTTTGGCGAAGTCTAGGGCGGCGGCCGCTTCGGAAGTATCAACGTTAACCTTAACTTCTGGTTCAACCTCATTGACTTTTTCTAAAGCTTCTTTGAGCATTTTGACTTTTTCTTCTGTGCTACCAAGGTTAGCAATCGTCTTAGCTGTTGCTTCATCGATAATGCCTTGTTGGCGTAAGAAGTCTAAACCAGTACTAGTAACAAGGATGCTTAAGTTGTTACCAAAGGTCTTCATCAAACCTTCAACAGAGGATAACGACTGACCTGCACCTTCAGCGAGTTTTTGATACGACTTAATCATTGACAGTACTTCTGCGTCCGTCAGTTCTCGCCCTTCCTTGGCTGCGTTGCGAAGGATAGTTTGAATGCTTGCTTCAGCGTCGGTAATAACTTGTCGTTTCTGATCGTAAGCCGATTGAACTTTAGCTACTTCTTGATTGTACCTTTCATCATCCCAGTTAAAGTGTTGCCTTTTTTGATTGAGGAGCTCAACATCAGCTTGTTGTTGTTTGTTTAAGTTTTCGACAACTGATTTAGTTACGTTACCGATTGCGGTCATTTGGGCATTGGCCCATGTTTCATCAATAATTCTATGTTTATTGAATGCTGAGATTGTTTGACCCAACGAATCGCCAAGCCAAGTATTGTACTCAAGCATGGCATTCTTGACTCGTTGAACCTCTTCCTCAGCGACTACGCCAAACTCTTTCATTTTGGCACGCAAGTCATCGAAGCGAAGAACTGTCGAGTTACCGTTAATATCAATCAGTTTCTTTGGATCATATGTGAGGTTTTCCCACCAATTCTTATTACTGAAAAGCTTATTACCAAGCTCTTGGATGTGACGGTTAGTGGCTATAACTTCTTTCATATTTTCTTCATAGGCTTTAGTAGAATTGTCAGCGTGCTCTTTCGCTGCCTTGCTTAAGCTGTCTAGAAGTCCCTTACCTGATGTAACTGCAGTGAACCACTCTTGATACTTACCTTTAGTCAACGCCACAGCTTGTTGGTGTGCTGCAATAGGAGCCACTGCTTCATTAGCTAAGTAAGCTACGAAACCTGCAACACCCGCAATTGCCACACCACCTGCTATTGACCAAGGACTGCTGAACAAGCTTGCGCTTGCACCTGCTCTAGTTGCTGCGCCTTCGACACCTTCTAGTGCATTTTTAGCTCCTTGGATACCAGAAGGAGTAGTGAACTTACCTAATGCTTGGAACAATTTACCTACACCTGTAAACGCTAGACCCGTTACCTTGGTTAAATTACCTAAGATTTTTAACACTGGACCCAAGGCGGCTAAGAACAGACCGGCCTTAATAATAGCGTTCTGTGTGGCAGGGCTTAATGACTCAAAGGCCATTATCCAAGCTCGGACACCCTCTACAATTTTCAAAACATGCGGTAGTAACTTACTACCAATTTCAATACCTAAGTCTTTCAGTTGAGCAGTTGCTTGTTTGAACTTAAACTCAGGCAGTTCTTTCATCGATTGAGCGATAGCTTCAGTAGCCCCTTTGGCCCCTTCAGCTTCTTTAGTCATGTTACGCAAGGCATCACCACCCTGCATAACCAATGCGTTCATAGCAGTCTGCGCTTCAGTACCAAAGGCCATAGCTAAGGCTGCCGCACGTTGTTCATCTGTCCACCCTGCGGTGTTCTTCTTGATGGTGTCGATGATATCAGGGAGTTTGATAGTCCCTTTCTTGAAGTCCTCTACTGCAACCCCCATGGCTGCAAAGGCCTTTCGGTTTTGCTTGGATGGTTTCAAGAGTCGTGATAAGGCACCACGCAAGGCAGTACCACCTTTAGATGCTTGAATACCATTATCACTCAAGATACCTAAGATAGACGCGGTTTCTTCCACGCTCATATTAAGTGAGTGGGCAACCGGACCGACATAAGACATACCTTCCCCAAGGTCAGCAAAACCTGCAGAGGTGGCGTTTGCTATGTAGGTCAGTGAGTCAGTGACTCGTGTTGAGTTTCTAAGTGTCTCTTCGTAAGTCTTACCTCTAAGGTTAAACTGACTTAAGACTTGAGACGATACGCTCATGACATCGGCGAACTTGTCACCCGATGCAATCGACGCGTTTAAGATGTTAGGCAACATACCTAGCACTTGTTGAGACGAGTAACCGGTACGGATAAGTTCGGCCATACCTTGGTTAATCTCTGAGGTGCTTGCACCATAATCAATGGCCATGCGTCGGCTTGCTGAACCTAACTGATTCATCTCTTGACGAATTTCATTGGTGATTGGCTTACCACCTGATAACAACGGACCAAAAGCACCAACTTGAGAATGGAAGTCGGCAGCTGCTTTAGTGGCCGCCCCAAACCCTGCTAGGATAGGAGCAGTAACCCTAGATGTCATCGTGTTACCCAGAGCGTTCATTCGCTCGCCATTTTGGATCAACTTACTACCGAAACCTTGAAGTTGTTGCGCCGGGTCAGCTAACCACCCACCTTTATCTCTCCAGGCCTTATGAAGTTGTTGCTGTTCGTTACGCAACTTATTCATTGACTCTTGAGCCTGTGCAAGTTTAAGTGGTAAATCACCTGCTTCTTTCTTAACTGATTCAAGTTCTTTCGTCAGTTCGTTTAATGACTGTTTGTAACCCTTGGTTGCGCTCTTTGACGCATCATAAGCAGCCTTTGCTTGTTGAGTCCTAGCACTGGCTTCACCTGTTGCGGTTTTAAGTTCAACCAACTTGGCTTTTAATTCTGCGGTCTTCTGCTTAGACTGCTCATAGGCAGTTTTAGCGGACTTGACCTCATCAGAGTTACGCTTGTGGGCCTGTCTCGCTTCGTCTAAGGCTGTCTTTAATGACTTAGTATCAGACAAGGAAGTCTTGTACTCAGCAGTGAGTTGTGACTGTGATTGTTTGAGTTGGTCTGAAGCAGTCTTAGTTTGAGCGTAGGCCATTTTTAGCGTGTCCTGCTTGCGTTGGCTTTCGTCCAAGGCACTAGCTGTCTTACGGATAGACGATTCTAATTGACCTTGGATAGCAGGAAGTAATTTCTGACGATTGGCTAAAGCATCTACTTTCTGACTAGCTAACTGATAACTGCTAGATAGACCTAGCATGTTAGCTTTGTAAGTAGCAGTGATGCCGGCATTGTTACCTAATGCTGCTGCCATCGCCTTATGTTGAGCTTGGCTAATACGCAGTTGGTTGTCAATGCTCTGTAAGCCGGATAGGTACTCCGCCTTACCTTCGAGCGTCAGGGATAACCCTGCTTTTCTTAGTGCCATAGTGTCCCCCTTTCTTAAATACTAAAGAATGACTTAGCGGATGTTTCAGTGAGCTTTTCTTCCTTGTCACTAGAACCCATACCATTAAACTTTGCATGTTTCTCTAACAAATACGCCACCGAATGGAGATCGTGTTCAAACATAAACTCTTCCTTGGTCATCCCAAACCATTCTCTGCAAAGGAAGTAGAGGTGGTCGTAGTCTACTTCTTCGCCTTTCCCTTTTTTGAGTCACCTTTTGCTTGCTCTTCAGCATCAGACAAGATGATGAGTTGGTAGTCGGTTAAGAAAGTTTGAATGTCGATAAAGGTTGTGTTTTCTAACACTTCTTCTAAGGTGGTTTCATACCCATTGGCTGCCAATACCGCAACCACGAATTTAGCACCGCCGATAACATTTTCTTTTTCATACTCTTCGCCCCATGACCCTTGAGTTAGACCAAATAACGATTGAAGATATAAATAGACTGCGTTGTTAACCTTGAGCTCTACTTCGTGGCCCAAAATTCTTGTTTTCATCTTTTTTAATTGTGTCTTGAAGATACTCATTAATTTTCACTCCTATAAAAATGAAGGGGACACTAATTGTGTGCCCCTCCAACTAATTTTTATTATCCCCCTGGTACCACTGGTACACCGCCTGGACTTGCACCTGGTTGAGGTGATGCAGGCGATGGTGAAGCAGGGGTTGTTACTTTTTTGCTGCGTCTAAAGTTTCAGCGTCAAACCAACCTTGTTGCAACAATTTCTTCTCGTCGTAGTAAGCAGCTGAGTCAGAGTTAGACAAGTCAACTTGGTGGAATACATACTTGTCTTTGTGACCGTCAATCTCAACTTCGAATGGTAAAGGTAAAGCTTCAATCTTGAACTGTTTGATTTGTTCGTTGTAGTCTTCACCTTCAGTTTCTGCACTTTGCTCTACTGGAGTTAAGAAGCAGTAAGGGAAGTTGATAACCAATGAGTTGTTGTTCTCATCAGTGAAAGGTACGCCTAAACGGAAAGGAATTGGTTTAGGGTTGCTTGGCATAGCCCATGCGCCTTTCTCCCCTACTTTCTTCATACCTTGTAGTTCTTCCGCTAAACCTTCAGGGAAGTAACCTGCATCAAGTGTAAGTTCTGCCTTGGTGATTTTCTTGATCAGTGTGTGGAGTTGGTTAGAAAGATAAACCTTCTTGTCCACGATAGTTAATGCTGTACCTAACTTCTGAACAGATGGAGTTGCGAATGTCTTTTCATCATAAGTTGGTTTTACAGATGAACTAACTAAATCGCCGTTTGTCATCTTTTGTACGTGCATACTGCCAACACCGGTCAACAGAGCGCGTTTTACTGTTTCTAATGCCATAAAATTTTGTCTCCTTTATTAGTTGATTTTATTCACCGGCTAAATACCGTTGAATCTCTGCATAATACTTGCCCTCAAGTTGGTCCCATGCGGGCCTTAAATGAGGTGTAGGTGCTACATAAGTGGCGCGTGACCCTCGGTAAGACCGTTGTCTCTTGCCCTTGCTATCTCGCTTTATACGCTGCTTACCATGACGGTTGTCCAAAGCGTGAAAGCCAATCTCGTGAAAGTACAAGTGGAAGTTTGGCCGGTTGGCCCAACCCACATCGTACCCACTTCCTTTGTCTTCTTTCTCAATACCACCAACCCCCGCACCAGTCTTAAACAGACCGCGCGAGGTGGCGATAGATTGAGCCTTGGTTACAACCTGGTCAGCATATTCACCGACTTTTTGTTTGACTGTTCTCCCGCGCCTGGTGTATTTCTCAACATCACTAAGCGCAAGGTCAAACCCAAAACTATGAGACATCTACCACACCTCTATCATGTAACGATAGACTGTCTCCTCTGCTGAAGAATCAGTGTAGGGTGCTTCTTGCCACTGAGTGGCCCTCAGATGCTCTGTACGGAGTTTTGAACGTACAGTCGATAAAATACCTTCACCCTGTACATCAAGGGCTTGTAGGCTGTATAAATCGAGTTGGTAGCGTGCTCTTGTATTATGCTCTTCATTACTGAGGTAAATTGCGTTCGATTCTAACAGTTGATACCGAACATAAGGCAGTTCTATATCATCTTGATAATCTAGTGCATAGACTACTGACAGACCCTCAATGTCTTTTAGAGCATCAAAGATGCGTTCCTTAGTTGTTGTCATGTCTTGCACCTACCTTCCGTTCCTTCGTCCTTGGCAGCACCAAGGATAGTTCGGTCCTGTCGCGACGCTCTGAATAGTTGCACGAAAAGATTTCGTAGTCTATTCCACCAATCGTCGCAATCATGCTTGAGTCAATCTGTTGCTTACCATCTACCGCAATCTTTTTCGTTTCCTTTGTTCCTAACGATGCCATAGCGACCACTTCCTCAGACCGCATCCAGATATCCTTGAACCAATACTTGCGCCAGACTTTCTTTGTTGCCTGGCCACCAATCGGTGTGCCAAATTTATCCTTATTAGGCTCTTTAGTACTGAAGGTCACCACACCATCGTTGTAAACCTGGTGTATTGGTGATTGCATTTCTTTACTCCTTTGTCGCTAGCGTGAAACCATACTGGCTTAAGTCGCTTGCGAATAGTGTGTAGAACAACTCAGTCTTGCCATGGTAGATGAACCGGACTTGTTCAAAGACTAAGTCACGACCAACTGGATCAGTTAAATCAAAATCGCCACACCAGTGTTTTACTTTGGCGTGGGCGATTTCAATTAAACTCTTTAAGTTGTCATCGTCATCATCATGTAAGATGTGAAGTCTACGTTTTAGCTCCTGAAGATAAGTCTCCATTCACTATCACCCTCCCGGTACTGGAGAAGGTGAAGCCGGTGCCCCAGGTCCTGCCGGGGCATTAGCTGGGAATCTTGATGTCGTAAACGTGCGCTGCGTCTGCGTTAGTTGGTCGGCCATGACCTAACAACTTAGTAACGTAGACTGTAGCGTCTTCCATGATGAAGCGGTCTTCTGATTTGCGGATGCTGTCTTTCATCGCAACATCAGCGTTGTACTCACCTTCAACATACGCAATCAACTTACCTTTTGGTACGAAGATTGATTCGATGATGTGATCAGCAGGGATGAATGGTAAGTTCGTTACGTAAGCCCCATTGACATTTTGAACAGTAGCGCGTGCCACGATGTCGTAGTAGTCGGAAGGGTTCACGATTAAATGAACTTTACCGTCCACTTTCCGGACTTCATCAGAACCGGTAGTGTCATCTGAACCAATGTAACGTTTGTAAGTTGACAAACCTTTCATCAATGCAGCGAACTCTTTGATGATAGTTGCAGGGTCTTTGAAGGTTAAGTCACCTTTCTTCTCTTTGGCAGGGAACACACCGCCAGTATCGCCAGAAGTTTTACGCATCAAACCAAGTGGTTTGTCTTTACCGTCACCGTCGATAATTGCTTCTTCCCAAGCTTCAGAGATAGCTTCAGACAAGCAGAGACGAACGTAACGGTCAATCCATCGAGCACCAAGTTCTAAGGTGTCGTTAGAGATAAGCATGAAAGCAGTCAACTTAAGTTGAGTGATTTCTTCTGCACCGAAGTCAGCATCTAATTGCCCTTCGATATCCTTGTGGAGCTTGCCCCAAACTGCTTTACCTTTGCGACGAGAACGGATGATTTTCTCTTTCGCCACACCTAAGCCAAAGTTGATTAACTTAAGTAATGGGTGTTCTTTTTGTAAGTCATCAAACACACGCTCGATGATTGTTTCAGGCAAGATAGTGTTTGAATTGAAGCCACCGCTCTTAGAAGCTTCGTTATAGAACTTAGTTTCTTCAGCGGTCAACACATGGATACCACGAGCTGCTAAGATAGCTTCGTCTTGTACGTGGCCAAGCTCAGCATACTCTGCTTTCACTTGTTTTGCGCTGCTCTCAGCGATTGAGAACATGTTCTCCACGATTGCGTCCACTTGGTTTTCTAAAGTAGCATCAGAGTCTTTCAATGATGCGCGTAACTTATCCTTGATTTGTTCAGGTGTTAAATTAAATTTTTCCATAAAGTTATAGTCCTCCTCTAAGTTTAGACATTAAGTTTCGAGGTTTTGCGACAGGTTCCTCATCCTGTTTGTTTTGGATGACATTTTTAATCATCTTTTCCAGATCATCTAAGCGACCAGAAATCAATTTGGCGTCAACGTTGATATTGATAGAATTTTCTACTTTCTCTTCTTCCGTTTCGCTCTCTTGTTCCTCTTTCGACTTGGCTTTCACTTCATCGGCAAAGCCTTTGTCGACAGCTTCTTCCGCAGTTAACCACGTTTCTGCATTCAACAAGTCTTTGATTTCATCAGTGTCAATGCCAGTGCGCTCTGCATAGATTGCAACTAAAGAAGCATCAATCGTTTCCAGGGCGTTCAGCACCTTCTGAATGTCGGTCTTGTTACCGAAAGCAAAACTAGATGCTTCATGAATCATGAGTGTTGTACCAGTGTTCATGATGATTTTGTCCGCCCCCATGGCAATGATGGAAGCAGCGGAAGCAGCCACACCAGTAATCTCAACTGTGACGCTTTGATTGTGGTTCTTGAGATAGTTGTAAATCTCAATCCCCTCAAACACATCTCCACCTGGAGAGTTAAGCTTGATTAAGATTGGCTTATCTACACCTTCCAAAGAGTCACGTACTAGCTTTGCACTGACAGCATCATCATCTGTCCAGTATCTCTTCCGTACGGCCCCACTCAAAGTCAGGATATGTCCTGTTTCGGTTGCTTCATTCTTGAACTCAAACGGTACGTTTTTAAGTTTTGACATCCTCTTCCTCCTTTCCTAAGACCACAAAAATAGCCCTAGCTAACCGTTAATCGGTGCGCCAGTGCTTTCATCAAGTGGTGCAATATTCTTCGTCAGATATCGACGAGTTGTGACAATTGTGTTCTCTCGTGGCTTGCCTTGAATCTCCAAGGCATCATCGATAGTCCACACTCCAGACCCTATCATCTTCTCTACGTGAGACGCCATTTGAAGTTCAGAACTGTAAAGGACCTCTATCAAGTTGACCTTCACACCTTTGCCCTTGCTCAAGTCTGACTCAGTAAAGAATTTTGCGTTAATCTCAGTCGCAATCAAAGTCATCAAAGGTTTGATACACCAACGAACCATGTTCTCGCTATGCTGACTGACATCCGCCAGGTCACCACTAAACATTGGCGTTGGCACTTGCAGTGCCTTGGCCACTTGAGCGATGTACATGTTCTCAATGACTCCGACCTCTTCAACGTTCCGCCCAAGGTGGTTTTGAGATTTTTCTTCAATATCGTAGTCATCCCCTTGTCGAGGAACCACAGCAACTGAAGATTGTTCCAACTCTCGTTTCATCCCTGCTAAGAACTTTGTAAAGACATCAACGTTTTTCTTCGCATCATCATTCAGGTTTGATTTTGATTTCATACCCTTGAAATTAGCGTAGACCCGAATCTGCTGCTCTCTCATGTGGACCTCAATCATACGTTGGAATAACTTAGCGTATGACTCATCTAGGTTTTTGAGATACTGATTCAGCTTATCGTTGTGATACTTGAAGTGGAAGACCTCAGAAGAAGTGAACTCTTTGGTCAGGCTCAACTGCCCTACAGACACTTGCTTGTAGGTTCTTTCTTTGGTCACAGAACCATCTGCTACCCACCCGTCAGCAATGAATAAGTCGTTGCCTAGCTTAACCACCAAACACTCTCCGTCGCAAAGCAGCCGCTTAATCAACTCTGCTCTGAACTCTTGTGCGTTTTGGTTTGGGTTAGGTTTTACATTCAGCTTTCGGTTTAAGGTTTCATCCTTCGACCTAAACTGTACAAGTGAACTCATCGTGATGATCTTGCCGATAACAATGTCAACAGCCGATTGCTTCAAGTGAGTTGTCTTGTATACAGACTTAAGCTCGTCCCAGTCCAAGATATCAAAGTCTTGATTGCGTCTAAGAATCCAATCTAATAGCCCAATAATTGTCACCCCTTTTCCGCCCCTTTTTACGACTTATGACAGGTCAAAAATTTATCCACTATAAAAATCAGAGAACAGGAACTCTTGTGGTTGCTGATACTCTGTGATGTTTTCGTTGAACACATACAAAGCATGTATGAACGCCATGAACCCGTCAGTCTTACGCTTGATAGGTTCTTTCTTTTCGTATCGTGGGTTACCGTCTTTATCACGCTTAACCACAACATTGAACGTGTACCAACGCATCATTGTTGGGTCACCAAAGATAATTTGCTCATTGGCGAATAGCGACTCTAGCAATGTGCCTATCATCGCTTGTACACCAGGCGAGCGTCTGATGACCTCAACCTCAAACCCTCTATCTTCTAACACAGGACGCAGGACACTAGCCCTGTAACTATCAATAACGATAGTGTCAAAGTCGAATAGAGAAGATTGTTCATCGAACCAGTCAGCAACAATCGTCTCTGTGATGAGTGGCCCATCTACAATGGTCAGCAGTCCTTGCTTCTCCCATTCATCAATTGGTGCAGCCAAGGCTTCACTGTCCAAGAACTCTTTAAGCACGAAGGTATGAGTGTACCAGTTGTAGTTCTCGTCATCATCCAAGTAAAGTAAGCCAACGGCCGTAAAGTCCTTAACACTGGATAAGTCGACACTACCAATACACTTGTGCCCTTCGTGTGATCCGTAAGGACGCGCTGCCTTGATAATCTCTTCTTGCGTGGCCACGTTACTAGACTGCTTGATGCCTAGCACGTTCATCTTCTTAGTTAGCCATCTAGCCTTGTCACCAATACCAAGCTTGAGTTTCTGCCATTGACGCTGTGTCTTAGTAAACAGTGTCTTTGCATAATCACTCATATTACCATGGAACATCGGATTAGCTTTCTGCCACATGTTCTCGTCTTCGACTTCATCAGGAGAATCGAGCGTACACACGAAAGGAAACATGTGGTCTATCAATTCTTCCGACTCTACAATGTCTCTGGCTCGTGAGCACATGTCATCATAGACAGAGTCACGAACAAAACCATTAGTACCAATGTAGAAGGTTCTTGAGTTCTTACGCTTACCAAGACCAGAAGTCTGAACATCAATCACGCTATAATCTTCAAACTGGTGGATCTCGTCAAAGAACAAGCAACCGTCTCGGAACGAGTCTTGAGTGGCAGCGTTGTTGGCCCGATAGACGAACTCACTTTGAGTGTCCAAGCCAATAATCTTAGAAGTACCATTCTTGAAGTAACCACTGTCCGTAAGGTCAGGGTTGCGCTTCAGCATGTTGTGCACTTCTTTGAAGGATGTCATGGCTTGGTTCTCACTGTTGGCAGTGATAGCCACGTTGTACTCTTGGATGCCATGCAGTGGGCTAATGAAGTAGTTGGCCATTACACTGATGAACCCGTTCTTACCATTACCACGAGCCATGGTAATGAAGAACTCATCGAAAACGACTTCCCCGTCAGCATAGAAGAGGAAGACATTGGCAATGAGATATTTTTGGAATAGGTCAAGTTTGAAGAAATACTTCTCTGCGAACTTGATGCAGTTCTCTATCTGCTCCTCATCGTAGTAAGCACCCTTTAACTTAAGTACGACCTCTTCCATCCATCGGACTTCCAAGAGTCGATGTTCGTTTACGACATATCGGCAGGACTCTATTTCTCTAATATACGCATCAACATATTGCTGACGAAGCATCTAGACCAGCCCCTGTCGCGCCTTAGGTTTTGCCTTTGCGGTTGCCTCCGCACGCTTACCTAATTCTTTCTCCATTTTTGCAATTTCCTTTTCCAGGTCACGCAATTCTTTCAAGAGAGGGTTAGGTTTGTTGAATGTTTGGCTACCATTCTTGACCACAATTTGAACACCTTGCTTGTTGATTTCTGTTTGAAGCGAACGTTGGTTCTTGATAAACAAAGAATAGCGTTGTACCAACAATTGTGCCTGGATATCGTTAGCATCAAACTGGTCTAACCAATATTTCTCTATCTTAGTACGAGGAATAGCATTCACGCGTCTTCCCTCCCTTCTTTTGTAAAAATGAGTTAATTTTTGCCGGAGTCGACTGGACGCCCGCTGAAAGAGCTTTCTAAAAATTCAAAAATCTTTTGAGGGGGTCAAAAATTAAATTTTCATTAGATTTTCACAACTTACCACCACTCGTCACTGTACTGGGATACCAGTCCATGCACCTTGTTATGACAGTTTTTACACAGAGTCACCAGGTTGTCCGCATCGAGTCGAAGCAATGGATAGTACTCTAGTGGTTTGATGTGATGAACCATTAGGTTATCAAGTGTGAGTCTACCCTCACGCTTGCACAGCTGACACTCGTGATGGTCACGCTTAAGGACTGAGTGCTTCAGCTTCCTCCATTCGCTTGACCAATAGAACTGGTTGCGCTTTGTCCGACTGTTGAACTCTGTCTCCATGTCTTGCTTGCGTGCTAGATGAATTAGCTGATCTAAGTCATGTCCCATAACCTCACCACCTAAAGTAAAAAGCCACTAGCATAGGCCAGTAGCTTCTTGTGTAATCTTTTGACATTACCATCATACCTCATAAGATTCAATGGAACCATGCACTGAAATAGTGCAACTTTTGTGCAACTACTCTATTGAGGTATCCTTGTAGATGGTTTCTAGCTCATTGTGGTACTTATGGATGTTAGCCATGTATTCAGATATAAAACAAACATTTTTGCGTATCTCTGCATGTCTCTTCTGTATGTGTGACTCGGAGTAGCCTAGTGTCTCAGCGATAGCTTCCAATGATAGTCCCTCGATATACTTGAGCCGCACAATCTGTTGGTCAACGCCCTTGAACGTTTGAATCAGTGAGTTGAGTTCGTCCTGTTCAGCATAAAGAGTGTCGAGCTCTTTTGCTAAAAGGATAATGTTATTTTCCAAATTCGCAGAAAGTGAGCCCTGGGTCAATCGTACATTTTGCAAATCCCCCTCGACCCATCTAGCCAATTCAGCTTTTGACTTGGCCAGGTTCCACTTGAGATAAGTGATACGTTCCTCACGCTCTATGTAATCTCTTAACCATTCGAACTTAATGCTACTCACCTTCTTTCTTCTAGTGTGCTAAAGTCATCGATGCTCAAGAGCCTCGATTCGTTGTTTGTTGCTATCGATGATTTGTTGTTGGAGTTTATCAAGCTCCAATAGGTCGTCTCCTAATTTTCCTATCCACTCAATCAAGTAATCAACTACTATCCACAACCTCACGATAGCAATCGTTTGGATAATTACGATGATCCAAATCATTCACTTTCCTCCTCACTGACTGTCTGACAAATCAACTCAGCGCACAGGTCAAACTTCCTAGCCTCACGAATAAGCTGATTGTATCGTGGCACGTTGGTATACATGTGCGAGATAGCTAACTTGCGGTACTGAGTGGCTTTGGTCTTGAGAAAGGCGCGCTGCTCTTCTCTGACTCTTAACTCTAACTCGGAAGGCTTAGACATTTGCTTCACGCTCCTCGTACTCACGTAGGCGTTTAATACAATAAGACGCTTTGTCCAGGTCCTCTGTTCCGTTCTTGTCTTGGTAACGGTGGAGATACTTGGCGATATGAGACTTCATAATCGCTCGGAACTCGTTAAACGGATAGGTTAGATACCAAGTTTCAAACAAGTCTGTCTTGCCTTGGCGGTAGTGGTTAGGTTGGACAGGGTCAGTATCGGGTGTGTCGTCACTCGTATAAACTAACTCACCGCCCAAATAAATCTCCTTCTTCTTCATCCTCACTCACCATCCCACATCGCTAGCCGAACTAACGCAGGCACGCTATGTCCGGACCAAGCAGATTCGAAGTCATTGATAGATACCACAGGTAACTGTTGGTAGCCATGCTCTTGAATCGAATTCAAAGCAGCAGCATCCACTGTCACATCGATGTAGTTGAACTGGATGTCTTTTGCTTTGAGGTAAGCTTTCGTTAACTCGCAATGCGGACAATTTGGCTTACCATAGACTGTAATATTCTTTTCCATAATTTACACCTCTCAAAAACTCAAATAATTCAATTCTAAGGCGTTTTAAGCCAAAGGCAAGTATTTATATTACTTCAATCTTAAAACTCCTAGATTCTAGCAAATTTTAGTTATCCTTGACGAATACACCGTTGACTACCTTACCTGTACGTTCCTTGATTTCATTGTAGGCTGATTCCAGACATTGCTCTAATGTCAGACCACGTTGTAAGCAGTAGCCGATTAGCACGACGGTAATATCACCAATCGCATCCACCTCAGCACCGAAGTCGTTGACGATGCGAGCTTCAGCCAGCTCGTAAACCTCTTCATGCAGTTTCTGCAACTGACCTAAGCCATCACCAAAAGGCTAGGTTGCGGTCTTGGAACCAGTCGTTAACCAATGGTACTAGTTCATCTAATGTTTTGTTGTTCATTGTTGATTGTCTCCTTGTTCTGATTTATTTTCGAGGGCTTCCACACGTTCCAGAAGCTCAATCATACCTTCCGCCAGGTCAGTACTTGTCTGACCTAAGATAGCAATGCTACGTTCAATCTTATCTCGGTCTTGCTTGCGTCTGATCACATGGCACACGATACGGTCTAAGCCGACCGCAGCCAATAGAATGAGTGCCACGATTGTGGCGATTAAAAATACATCTAACATGTTTCGTCCCCTAACTCCAATTCAATGATTTTTGCCATTGTTTCTTTTCTCGCCTTCCGCTTGTAGTAAGGATAGAAATAGCCATGATGATACTTGAAGTTATTATTCATTAAATGAGAATTGGCTTCACTCTTAGTCTTAAATGCTTGACCGTCTACAGATGGCATATCTGCACCTGTTTCGTAACGATCACTGTACAAAATGGTATATAGTTTCATCGCTTGTTCTCCTCATACATTTTGGCAACGAAAGCAGGTAAATTAAAACCTGTCTCGCTCTCGATAAGGGCTATCATATCCTCAGCAGTAGCATGCTTGGATGTGATGTGGCCCACTTGGACAGTTATGTCCCTCATCGTGTTCTCTAACCTTTGCCGGCCGAAACCGTACTTATCACGAAGCACCATCATCGTGGCTCCTAGGTAGTTGTACAAGGCTTGTTCCATACGGTCAGCACAATACTGATGGATGAATTCGCCATGCTTTCTTAATACTTGATTCTGGTAATCATAAGCAGGTGTTTTCTTGATGAGTTGTTTGATGCGTTTTTTATTCATCAGAACGGCACCTCGCTTGTCTCAACTTTCCACTTCAAATCATCAATGCGTCGGTTGAGCATTTTATTTTCACTTTTCAATTGCCATAGTTCATCTTTCATCTCGGACCTTTGATAGCGCAGGCTATTTACCTGTAATTTGAGTTCCTCATTTTCAGCCAATATTTTTTCTGGATCTAGCACTGGCTTAAATTCTGGAAAGCCGGCAACCGGTCTTAATTCCTTGCCATCTTCCACCAATTCAAAACGCCCATCCATAAACTGGTCTAATGGCCTGGTCCAAACATTATCGGTTAATGGGACTTTCTCAACATAAACGACAACTTTCCGAAAGGTGTCCTCTTCTAAGGCTATTCCTACAGGCATTACCACCTTGCCGGAATTAACGTGTCTGTAGTGTTTTCCTGGTTGTAATTCGTTCATCACTCTTTAACCTCCAATAGGTCTTTGTTCTGGTAGACATTACCAACAATTTTGAAGTTTGTAGGGTTAGATAGAAACTCATTCAAATCAATATATTCGGCATATATACAGGCGAGTAATTCGGATGCGCTATCTTCTGATAAATCTCCACCATACTTGTAATCTTCCAGAATCATCTCCAGACCTTCTTTGATTTTAACAACAGCTAAATTCTTTATATCGCATTCTCCGCCGGTAACTTCATTAGTTTCACCGTATGACTCATCTTCATAACAAATGGTGTCATCAAATTCGATAATATCCCCGTCAAAGAGTTCTTGACCGTCGCAGTCTTTCAATCCTGTACTCTGCATCAATTCGATTCCGTCTCTTACCATGCAGCTATTAAAGTCTGCCATATTCAAGAACACCTGTCCGTTATATACAATAACTCTGGACTTATACATTTTTCCTTTGTACCACGCTCTGAATTTTGGTATCATCGCTTCTCCAACCCCTCAATCTTTTGTTCCAAATAAGCAATGCGACGCTTCAGGCTATCCCTCTCTCTCAGTAGTTGATTTACCTGTAAGATTTCCAATGCCATCAGTTCATTCATATACTTCATACAGGATTTCAATCTATCATTTTCGGCTAGTAGTTCTTCGTATGTTTTCATTACTCATCGCCCTCACTTAACCATTTTCAGCAGCGTCATCACCGCGTCGTATTCTGGTGCCATCACGCTAGTGATACCGCCATACAGGTAACATAATCCTAATATGATTGGTAGAATCAACAGAGCTAAAAACACACTCCATTCATAATACCCGTCATCATCATCTTTCATCTTCGACCAGATGGCGATAGCAACGATAGCAGAAAACACGAGCAATATGACACCCAATACGATTGTTGCCACACCATTAACGAACTTCCCTCGCACCATAATCTGAAATGCCTGGCTAGCAATATCCGGAACACCTTCCATGCCTTTTGTTAGTAGGTCTAAAATTTTACTTACTTGTGTGTCCATTACTATTCACCTTCCTCAGATAATCCATAAGTAGCTTAATTGTCTTCGTTTGCTTATCAATCGTCTCGTCTTTAACATCAATGAGCAACTCCAGGAATTCGACTTTCTTTTTCAGTTCTTCAATTTCTTCATTCATCACTCTTCACTCTCCCAACCTTCACCAACCGTCACCTTAGTCTCCTGCTCACTAAGAGTAACAATTCTTTGGTCCGCCATTATTCTCATCTGAAAATTTATTTGCTGCGTTCCGATGGCAGTCATTGTGAGCATCCCTGCATTGTCTGGTAATTCAATGATTACTTTTTTCATTCTCTCGTCCCTTTCCTAAAATTGCGTCAATGCTGTTTGTTACACCTTCAATGGCTTTTTCCATATCTTTTCCAATTGCTCGCCAATCTTCAGCTGTTGGTTTAGCGTTTCGTCTGCGCCACTCTTCAGTCACTCTCTCTCGCTCTTCCAGGTGTTCCTTGTACAAGATAACCCCTAAGCCTATCCACGAGCCTAGAGCGATCAGTAACGCAACTACCAAAATTAACTCACTCATTATTCTCACCTCTTAAAATTCTAGATCTCATCCGGCTATAGTCTCGTTTGCTATTCAGGACCAAACCGAACTTTTCTTTCAACCTATCTGCCACATCCGTAGCAACGACCGTTTTATCTTTTACCATGGTTGGATACCAGGTTCTCGACAGACCTGTCAGTTTTGCAAACTCAGCATAAGAGAGTTTGTGCTTGCGTAAAAACTTGTTGATAGCATCGATGTTTTCTTTCACCAACTTCAGCCGCATCTCTCGCACCTGCTCTTTAATTTTCGGAGAACTTTCTCCCCTGGTCTCTTTACCCCAGAAGTATCTACCTAGTTGCTTGAGTTCTTTCTCCTCTTCGTCTGTTATCTCAATGGCTCGACCTTGGCTATCTGTTTTTGACAGCGCCAAAACTCGCTCCCAACCATCTGGCCAATCTCGTGAGTTCATATCATTCACCTCTTCAATCAGTCGCAAACTTTGCGCATCTTTGAGCAGCCCATAGATTTCTTGGGGCTAGCCCATAGATGAAATTGCCATCTATGGGCTGAAAGAATTGCGTCATATCAACGTTTATCCCACTTTCAGCCCATAAGTCCCAAACTTTTGGCCATTTTTCCTATTTCTCTATAAATTCATAATAATAATTAATAATTATGTATTATTATTATTTTTTTCTCTAAAAGATAGAAAAAAATATAGGACTTATGGGCTGACATGGGCTGACGCTTACTCTCCCAAGGGTTTAGACCAGCCCATAAGTTGAAATTCATCTATGGGCTATCTATGGGCTGATTCTCAGAAACCGCGTCATATCAACGATATTTCAGCCCATAGAAAGGATGTTCGCCTTTTTACCTACTTAGGGGCTGTTTTAGGTCAAGCATCTACCTTCTCATACAGGAACATTTTGACGCCTGCTCTCCTGGTCTCTCTCGTCTCATAGCCTTTTGCTTTTAGCCGCTTACCAAAAGCAATCGCCTTATGAGGAGTCTGGCCAATCTCAGCACAGTACTGGACATAATCGGAGTAGACCATCTTGCGGTCCATGTTCGGGTCAATGCCCTTATTGTTGATATAACTGAGGACAGTGTCACTGTCTTCCATGTAACTTTCTAATTCGTGTTTCAATGTTTCAGACTCAGACAACTTCCCACCGTTTCTCCGTATCCTCTCCAAACCTTGGAGGGCGAGGTTTAAGATATAGGACTTTGCCTGATCAGATGACAGCTTCTTATCAATCTCAAAGTCAGCTGTCTTAACTACGTTATCGCAGGGAAGAATAACTAAGCGTCGTTCTATCCCACCTGTTTTATCCTTGAAGACTGGCATGTCGTTGGCAGTGAAGATGAGCGTTGCTCTGTTCTTCAGTGTGAATGGCTCTTTGTATATTGGACGAAGGGCCACCTTGTTACCAGATGCCAGGGTCTTGAAGATTTGAGACTTCTCCATGTAGCTAGCGTCGATATCGTCACCGATGTTTACTAACTTCCCCTCTAAACTAGCCACTGAAGTGTGGTCTTTGAAGTTCTCCAAGTTGATATTGCTGCCTAGCTCGCCTACAAAGTTGTTCAGCATCTCTAGGAAGGTGGACTTACCGTTACCACCCTTTTCCCCTACCAGGAAGAAGACCTTATGAGGAAAACCTTGAAGCATGATGATATGACCCAGTAACTCTTCAATGATGAGTCGCAAGTCCTGTCTGTCCTTGACTAAGAAGTTAAGGAAGTCATCAACTGTTTGGTCGTAGGCTTTTGGATCATAGGCCACATCCAATAGATAAGGTGTGAAGTCCTCAACCGCTCCCTCTTTGACCTTGCCACCTTCAATGCGGTAGTCGTTCTTAAGTTGGATGTTGAGAATCTCCTCTTCAATCAGAGGGGCCTTTTTAATTAGCTGATGCAACAACTCAGTGTCAGCTGAGCGTTTGAGGTTGACCTCTTGGTCCACCAGGCGAAGCAGTTTATTATCACTACTTGACCACGACACGCCTGTTCTAAAGAACAAGGCCTGATTATAGTAGACCACTTGATAGCGTTCGATAAACTCATTGGCATACTCGAAGACATCAAAATCACTCTTGCCTTTGCCACCTGCTCCGAACTTCTGACGGAAGGTGTAGTTGGTATAGATATCTTCAGGTCGCTTACCTAGGAACTCGTTAAGCTTGAGTTCATTCTCTGCTTCCCAGATGTGCTTATCCATGGCCAAGAGTTTGACATACTCTCTTGCTGACTCTTCATCAATCTCACCGACCAGGGCTGCCTTCGCAATCACTGTGATTGCTGAGAGGGCGTTGCCATAGTCTTGCAGGTTGTCTTTTTCTCGTTCGATGTAGGCGCGTATCATCTGACTGCTTTGACGCTTGGTTAAAGGCTTGACGGTCTTAGGATAATGATGAGACTGTTGATGTGTGTGTGTGGTTGACTGTGTCACATCTTTTTTCTTCGGTATCGTCAAGGTGTTGTCAAAGTTAATCTCGATGTACTCCTCACCGCCATAAAAGAGACGGCTGCAATCTTTTGTCGATGGGTCCGCTTGAGGGAAGGCCTTCATGAGCCATTTATAAGCTTCAGTGACATCTTCGTGTTTGGTCAGTGGCTGATCTAGTAAGAACACCACTCTGAATTTCTCCCAGTCTTTTTGATACGAAAAAGTCTTGTAGATAAAGGCTGCATTAGCTTTGAACCAGTCATCTGCCAAGATATCAGCAATCGTGACATAGTCATCCCCTTTGGCTTTCTCGTCTCCTACCTTGTTGTCAAAGTCCAACATCAAGACTTGCTGAGAGATGAAGTTTGCTTTTTTACGTTCGCCATTCATCAACCCAAGGACAACTGTGTGTCCCTGGGCTAATTTTTCGGCTAATTCTTGCGCTGTGAGCTCTTCTGTGTGCGAGGTAATAGTTTTACTTAGGCTCGCCACTTGAACGCTATTTGGCTTGTATTCGTACGGGATAGGATGCAAATGCACCTTGTATTTAGTTGGCATATTTACATCTCCTTGTTAGTTAGTTTTAGAAAGCAGGCATATCGTCATAAGCTAAGAACTCATAGTTACGATAAGTCTTGCCTGATTTCTTCGAAGTTGTATCAGTGATACGGAGCACACATTGTTTACCAAGTGCTTCACCCACCGCTTGTCCTAATGTTAGTTGGTCTTCCCAATCATCGTCGGTAAGTTGTAAGCCGGTTGCGTAGATGAACTGGGTCATTGACCGGATGGCGTTGTTCAATAAGTTAGGCCATTTAGTATAAGTCTCATTGCCAGGGTCCACATTGATGTTGATTAACTCGATGCGGTCTGCGTGGTCACCGCCAACGATTTTAGCTTTGATTGCGATAGCGTCGTAGCCTGATTCATAGACTGTGTGACCAACTGCTTCGATGACCACATCGTACTCACCTGGAGGAATACTTTCTGCTTGAGATGGGTTAGTTTTTGGGTCGTAGTTAGCTGTAACTTGTTGCATAAGATTTCGTAATGACATAATTTAGTTCCTTCTTTCTATTTGGTTATTTAAGCTTTGGACGAGGACGGCTTGACTTGAGTCCTTGTGTTGGTTGTGCGGCAGGTGTTGGCTCTGGTTCTTTGGTTAAAGCTTCAGCTACTTGTTGAGCTACCTCTTCTTCCATTTCTTCAAATACATCTGCACCTTTGATAACTTCTTCTTGAGCTTCCTCAAGTTTCTTCACGATAGCATCTTGCTCTTTCTTGCTCGTTTGCCGGCTGCGTTCAAATGCCCCGGTCACTGTGTCTAAGATAGCTAAGATGTTTTCATCGTCAATTTGTTCGCGCACATAGTTCTTGCGTTTCATCTTGACTTGTCGGATGTAGTTCTTACCAATCTTCTTGCACTGGATCATGTAGTCACAGTTACCGTTGACAATGTTAACGTGCTTCTCTGGGAGCGATGGTTCTTCAATCGTCACGTTGTTTTCAATCTTGGTGCTGATTCGGCTCACGTACACGATGTTCATTGGCAAAGCTTTTAGCTCAATCACCAACTGTTGGAAGATGGACTTGAATGCTGCATAGCCTTTCCCGTAACCGATGTCTGCTAATGTCTCGACGCCCTCGCGGTCACATATAGTTGCTTCAATCATGACTACGATGTCGTCAATAACATCAAGGACTAAAGTCTCGAAAGTGTGCTTCTGAGTCTGCAAGGCAGTGATGATGTCGTCCAGTTGGTCGATGATTGAACGTTCAATCTTACCGTCTTTACCTCGGATATTCCGCAACTCAAGTGATGGGAACGGATTAGCCTTGGCGTTACCGTCTGTGTCTAGGAAGAGTGGGTTAGGAAACTCACCTGCCAGGTAAGACTTACCGTTCATGGTTTGCCCATAAAGGAAGAAGTTACGCGGTGTGTCTACTGTTGCTTGTTTCTTGTTTGGTGGTAATACCGTTGCTAAATTGACTGCCATCTTAGATCAGCTCCTCTTTTTATAGTTGTTCTTTTGAGGTGGTAAATTCTTCAGTGATAACTACCTCATAGTAAATTGAATCTTTTGAGGTCTTGCGTTGGATAGACTTTTTAACGATGCGCCCTTTTGTCTTTGACTCGGCTGCGATCACTGCGCCTTCTGCTTCATCCTCTGTTTTGGCATAGTACTTAGTGGTTGTCTGTAATTTCTTAATCATGGTTTATTCCTTACCTTTCTTTTCTGTGATTTTTACATAGCCTGATTTCTTAGTCTCAGTCTCAAACTCTTCGTAGATGTCTGGATATTTGATTTGGAGACCCTTTTTATCAAAGCCTTTTGATACGGTTGGCAGCACTCTTGTTACCTTCATGAGCGGAGTGTCCAGTTGTTTGATGTCGTATTCCGTCATCTTGTCATAGAGTTCTTTCTTGAGGTCAGCTTCGATAGCTTCCATCTCTTTGAGTTGTTTCTTAAAGGCCACAATGTCTGGAGCCACTCGGTTGAGTTTCATCAGTGTCTTATCGACATCCGTTCCTTTCGTCATAAACTCCGTCTCTGACATGTCATGCTGATCACGCAGGTACTCGCAACGGACCCAGAATGTTTCGATAGCATCTAAGATTTGCTTAATCTCTTCCTCGTCCCGTTCTACCTCGATGATTTGGAGACGCTCGACATCGAACTCGGTGTCAAAGTTCTCAGGCCGGTTATACATAGCCAACCAACCAACTTGGCAGCCTGTTTGCGCCATGTATAGTTGCATCTGCGCTCGGTAAACCTTAATATCAGGCTTCTTACCGTGCGTTTTGATTTCCAGAAGTATCTTGTGGTCTAGGTCGATACCGTCGACATTGGACCGGATACTCTTTTCTTCGTCGATGAAGGTATTCACGATGAAGTTCATCTGGTTCACCGCGTTGATATAATCTCTAATCTGTGGTTCCAACTGGTTACCGTATGCAGTGTACTCGTTGCCATGGAACTCACGCTCGATGATACCTAGCTTTTCTTTGGCCAATTCAAACTGGCTCTTGTACTTGTTGATGCCTAAAATCGTTGGAACATCCGAACCACCTACATATAAGTTGCGGTTCTGAGTTACGTTTAGGTCTTGCTTTTCTAGTCCAAACATTTTTTAACCTCCTAATTTTGTCATTGCGTATAACTGCGTGCTAAAATCTTTCTTATTGGCCAAGGCTTCCCAAACCTCTGACTCAATCGTATGCTGAGTCTCGAACTGGTAGACCGTTACTTTCTTTGTCTGACCGTTTCGGTAGGCTCGACCTAAGGACTGTTCGTAGTCCTGGTAGCTATAAGTTGGTGTGTAGAACACAACCTCTGATGCGTACTGGAGTTCAATACCTGAACTACCTGACTGATATTGAACCAGTGTTACGGATGATTTAAGGCTCTGCCAAATGTCTCTAGGTGGAAGGTGCGATGCCTTACCATTGACAACGTAGATTTGCTTACCTAGCTTGAGTGCTATCTCATGCAGTCGCTCGTATTCTTCTTTGTACTGGTAGAAGATAATCACATTGCGGTTGGTCCCTTGAAGCAGCATCTCGATGTAAGATAGCTTATCTTCTTGATTGGCCCAGTAACGCAACCCATGGATAAGTTTTGGGATGTTGTCAAAGGCTTCATCGTTGAGCACCCTTGTCTTGCGCAAGGTCTTGTACTCTTTAGACGGTTGGAAGGTCACACGACGCTCTACTAACGGTGGAAGATCTAGCGCATCATCTTTACTGATGCTGACGGTGAACCGGTTGAAGTATGATTTGAGTAAGGCTTCGTTTCGCCAAGCTACAATCTTCTTCACTACCTTCGGTCCGAAGTGTAAATCTTCGTAGACTGCATGTTGTCGGTTCATGTCCGTTTTGTTTCGGAAGTATCCGAACATGATGAAGTAGTTATAACTATCTTCCCAACCGTTTGAGAGTGGCGTAGCAGTTAGCAAGCAGAAATGTGTAGCTGCTTTAGCGAACTGTTGGCCAACCTTCCCTCGTTGTGAGGTGGGGTTCTTGATGTAGTGTGCTTCGTCAAAGATAACGAAGAATTGTTTGCTAGGCACTTTCTGCTTAGCTAAGACACCGTAGCTAATCACTCTGTGCGGTATCTTAATGTGATAGTGTTTTTCGATGAATTCAATATCTCGTTCCCAACCACCCTCTTTAACTTTCTGGGCCGGGGCGAAGATAATAAGCGGTTCACCTTTTGAAAACTTAAGGTAATGATGCAGGCTAGTGATGGTCTTACCGGTCCCTGTGTCCATAGCAAGTAAGTAATTAGGTTTTGCGCCTGCTAATACTTCTTTCTGAAACTCATACAAGATGCTCTCGCTCGAAGCGTTCCTGTACGACGAGTACATCGTTTGCGACAATGCCTATCCCTCCTGCCTGTTCTATTTGCTTGATTTTCAATTTCTGCAGATCACTGACTCGCCCGCCTTTTGGTTTCTTCACTTCGATACCGACGAAGACTCCTTTTACACAGGCCAAGATGTCAGGTGTGCCCGCAGGCATGAAAGCTGAGCCATGTATCTTAATGTGGTAGGCCCCGATATGATCTAGGTATTTTTTTATCTCATTCTCCACTTTCTTTTCGGGAAGCATCAGTCTTCCTCCACTACTTCGTGGTTTTCGATACCGTAAGCAACAAACATTTCAACAAGCTTGCTGATAGGCATCCCTGTTTCGGACTTGATGTCTTTAAGTTGTTCAATTAGGTCAACATCAATAAACACTGCGGATGTTGCCTTTGGTTCTTTTTCCTTTTTGATTTTGATTTTTCCACTCATTTGTGATACACTCCCTATGTGATATTATGTTCTGACCATGTTTTGCTTGCCGGCTACATGGTCTTTTTTAATTTGTCTGCGAAGTACAAGATGTCCTCAATATGACTCTTGTCTCGCGTCGCATCATAGAACCTTACTGACTTCATTAATTCCTCTAATGCGATTTGGTGTTGTTGCTCTCTGACACATACCAGGATGATGCCATCTTCGGTGAAGCGGTAGTCACTTGTTGTGTGTCCGTTAGGTATTTGCTTAAGAGCTCTCAGTTTTGCTGACTGGGACAAGTCCTCAAACAACATTCTGTTTCACCTCCAAGTCATACAAACCTGCAGCAACTATTGCGATGGCCCACCCGATGATAACGACTCCGTTCGCTAGACCGTCTCCACCAGGCTTGCAATCATTACACCACCAGGCCCATACCATAGTTAGTGCGCCTAGAATGAGAAGCGTCATAAGCATGTAGATGTGAATGTTCTTAAGACTTAGTTTCATTTTCCTCACCACCTTTCAAATACCTGCTAGGATATCCTGTACCGTCACACCCAATGCTCTAGCAAAGACTTTAAGTCCTTTTTGATTGAGCTTACGCTCACCTGACTCAATCTTAGCCACTGCATTGCGATGAATTCCGATGCGTTCTGCTAACCCTACTTTGCTGATACCTAGCTGTTCTCGTATATCTCGGATGTTGGAACCGACCGAGTGGTCATCCTTCAACATACTCAACACCTCCGTATTTCATGGTGATGTTTCCAATTGTTACGTTCGGGTTCAAGAACTTGGCTGCTGCTTCAAAGTAGGCATGCACGTTCTTAAGAGTTGTGTTCTCCTCAAACTGTGTGGCCACTCTCACGTGACTGCCGTCTTGGTAATGAATCACCGCTTCTATGTCGACCAATACAAAACCTTTATAAGCCATAAGTTATCCGTATCCTTTCTATTTCTGACAGGTCAAACTTAATTGACCGGCTACCCGCTTCGAGTAGCGATTGGTTCTCCCAAAAATGAGCCAGTGGGATGAAGGCGTATTGGAAGTCTTTTATCGACTTACCTAGCCAGCACTGTTTGAACCACTTGTAGTAGTGAGGGTGACTTTCTACGAACTCACGAAAGGCTCTTAGCTTTTTGCTAGGGTCCTTGTAGTTGAAGATTTCTTTTACTTGCTCTGGATAAACCCAGGCTTGAGAAACCTTTTTAGACTCAATGAGTTGCATGCTTACACCCCTATCTAATCTTGAAGTCAGAAATGATTTTTAGAATTAGCTTGTTGCCCTTTTCGCTCTCGATGTTTCCATTGAGGTAGTTGGACATCTCGCTTCGGTTGACACTGTATGCTGACGCTAGATCAGCAACCGACATTTTGTGCTCGTCCAGGAACTTGAGAATCTTCTCTCTCCCGCTATCTAAACTGCTCATTATAGGTTCCTCCTTTCTTTTAGATAAACATCTTATCTAACATATTTTTCTTGACGCCTTTCCACAGGTCTAGCTGTTTCTGCTCTGCCTGTATCCAGGCGTCATATTTAGTTAACTTGTCGGCTATCTTTTTTTGTTCCTCAAAGCTGTGGAGTGGTATGCTGAGAAATTTGAGATTCTCAAACTGTAGGTTGATTCCAGTTTGCCACTGTGCACAAAACTCTGGCATTTCCATTTGAATGACATTCCACAAGTAGTAAGGAACACAATCAATAGTCGGTTGCACTACCGCATACCGTGCGTCTACCTCGCCGTCTTCCATTTGAAGCAGGCACTGCCCACGAGACGCAGACAATTGAATTAAGATGACCCCGGCAGGGTATATCTTGCCCTTCTTTGCTCGTTCTATATGAGCGATGTCTGTTAACCGTTCTCTCTTCATCAAAACAACTCCATTTGCTTGTAAAATTCCTGACGGTTTTCAATTAGCTCTTCAAACTTCTCAACGCATTCTTTTTGCTGGTTCTGAGCCTCTGGTGTGGTCCCCACCAACTGCCGCATGAAATTTAATAACTCTAACTCGGTTGTTTGAATTTCACGTTCCGTTTGAATCAAACTGTCCAAGAGTTCTTGCATCGGAATAATTGGCTCTGGCTCGAATGTATCAACGTAACGAGGGATATTAAGGTTATAGTCATTGCTCTCAATTTCATGTGGTTTTGCTAAATTACTAAATTTATCAATGTTGCGTCTGAGTCGGTAAGCGGTGAGGATATTGTCGACGTGTTCGTCGCTTAAATTGTTCTGGGCCTTACCTTTGATAAACTCTTTGGATGCGTCGATGAAGTATACGTCTTCATCTTCCCTTTTTTTCTTAAGAATCAGAAGAGCAACTGGAATGCTTGTGTTAAGGAACAGATTATCAGGCAGTCCTATAACTGTTTCCAGTTGGCGTCGTCTAATAAGCTCAGTTCGTATTTCTCCTTCAGCAGCCCCGCGGAACAGCACACCGTGCGGTAAGATGGCCACTAATGTGCCAGTTTCCTTTAGAATTGCTAGTCCGTGTAAGATAAAGGCGTAGTCAGCTTTGGACTTAGGTGCGACACCGTAACCGGAGAAGCGAGGGTCGTTTATAAGACTCTTATCACCCGACCAGGTTAGCGAGTAAGGAGGATTCATAATGACCGCATCGAAGTCTGTTCGTCCAGTCCGTTCTGTGACCTTCTCAACAGTGCTAAATCTATCGCCTGGTATTAGTCGATAGATACCGAACACTTCTTGAGTTAGCGCGTCGCAGTGGACTATTTCTGCATTCATATTCCGGATGGCGATATTGAAAATTAAGATAGGAATTGCACGGCTAGCAAATTCTTCCATGTAGTAGAAGCATTCAGCTTCACGTTGCTCGTTCCATTTCTTGATTGTTAGACCGCCAGTACCTGCACATATGTCAGCAACCGATGTTGCTGGCCCGCTGATTGAGTTGACTAGGTGAGCCACCTCTTTAGGTGTGAAGTCCTGCTTTAACTTATCTCGGTCACCGTGTTCTTGTTGGAAGTAGTCAGTGAACCAGTCAAAGCTTAGGTCTTGCTCCAGTTCTAAAAACTGATTAAAGATGTTTTCTCTCTGATTGCTTAGCATTAAGTCAAGTAACTTACTAGGCAACTCGTAGTTCTCTGCTATACCGATTATTTTATTTACGTCCTCTGCTTTCATGATTACCGTCCATAGTGCAAGTCGCCGTATCGGTCTTCGTATTCAAACCAATGATCAGAAATATTTGGTCCGTCCACTCTTACTTTTCTTGTTGCGTGACATAACTCCGATGTCCCTAAACAAGTTTCAAAACGCATATCGGATGGCGTGTTACATCTGTCACCCATATAGTAAGTAAATGGGTAAGGGCCGTTTTTGATTCTTTCTTTAACGTTCAAAATCTCGGTTTCCATTTCAACCTCTCCTTTCTTGAATGTAAGGGGTGTTAAAGATTTCGTAACCGAATCGGTTAAAACTATTGACATGTCACAACCTTTAGGTTAATATATAGGCGTGATTAAATAAGACTAATAAATAGGCGCCTGTATTAACCTTATCACCGTTCCCCAACGATTTAGGCTATGTTGCAAGGTCTTTTTATTAACGCTTTTAGTTACGAAATCTTTAACAGGAATACCTTACGAAACATATATTACACCTTTTTGGTTGTTTTTGCAAGCGTAAAATTAACCTTTTGGATAAATATTTTGTTTCGTACGATAGAAAGGTTGATATATCAATGTTTTCGACGTTCGAAATTATCAAAGATTTATGTCGCCAACGCAAGATTTCGATTGCAAAGGTGGAGTCTGATTTGGGTTATAGTCGAAATACCCTGTACAAAATGAAGACCCAAACACCTAGTGCAGAAAGAATCAAAGAATTGGCAGATTACTTCCAAGTTAGTGCCGATTATTTGTTATCCAGAGAGGTGGACACACACCCTACGTACGCCCAATTTTTCCGAGTGGACGTCTCTGACTTAACTGACTCAGAGAAAGAAGAGTTCGAGCAAGAGATGCAGGCCATGAGTGATTTTATTGCTGAGCGCATTCGTATTCGGAAGGCACAAAAAGATTAAGTCCCCACACTTTCTCTTTTTTTGAGTATTTTACGAACATATATTCGATTGGAGATGACGCCATGTACATTAACAGTGAGCATGTATATTTTAAGGTCGAACGGAAACTAGATGAAGTAATGCAAGATGTATCCAACTACTTCGACCTTCCCCCATCAAAATTACGGCACACTCATTTTAGAGAATATTGCGACCTTGCCCTTGGTTTCGAATTCCACCCTAAGATCACTGGATATATCAGCCAACGAAAACTAGAGGCTTTTATCCAATTCACTGAGGTTGGCCCAATTATTATGTATAACCCTAACGTTAGAAACACTGGAAGAGTTAACTGGTCTATATCTCATGAGATATGTCACGCACTCCTGGAGCATAACAAAACAGGAACACAAGTATTCTCTCAACTTATCAACGAAGGCGGTTATTCTTATGAGGATAAAGAGCTTGAACTAGAAGCTAACTTTGGAGCGAGCATCCTGATGATGAATACCCATGCACTCGAACATTTTATTGAGGTAGAGAGTCCTTTTAACAACTTGTGCTTTGAATTCTGCATGAGTTATGCAGCACTAAGCAATCGCCTGATAAACTATTTGATGTTCCATCACGGATTCTCTTATAACGCTGCCAATAAAGCTGTGGACTTATTTAAGCACAATGAGATTACACTGAAGCAAGCAATTAATAATTCGCTAGATTACATTTAGGAGATGACCCAATTATGAGAAAACTATTTTTATTGCTCCCCTTCTTCTTGATGCTGAGTGGGTTTACAATGCCGAAAGAAAAAGACCTGGTTCATATTGATGATATCGAATGGACAAAGCAGACCCTTGCCGAAAGGTTAGATGGTAAAAATGAGTGGACGGATGAGGCCGACACTAGCGGTAAATTTAATAGAATTCATACACTTCTTCACTTCGAAAAAGGGTCAGCTACAATTCGAGTTAAAGAGAATAAAGTTGCAATGGTAGAGTTTTTCTTCAATTCAAAAAGAGAAGCGAAAAACATGCTAAATGATATAGGTTTCGGGGTCAGCAAAAATATTATTGATGTTTTAGACGGTAAATTAGAAGGATACCATGTTGTTACATCAGATAAGATGATAATCTTTGCTAAGGACTCAGATATCTTTTTACTTATGGTGGTTTACAACCAAGGTACAATTAGTGATTTTATGGACACCATAGACAAGGACTGATACCCATGTGGATAGAACAACTACCAAACGGCAAGTACCGATACTGCGAACGGTTCAAAAACCCACACACTGGAAAAGTCAAAAAAATAAGCCTTGTTAGCTCTAAAAAGAACGACAAGGCAAATATGTCTGTTAAGTTATATGAAGCCTACACAGCCACGCTAGGGGCTACTAGCGCATCATCTGAGGTTAGCTTTGGTGAGTTAGTAGATGAGTGGTTCTCTGTGTATGTCCAAACAGTAAGGAAGAGCACAGCGATTAACCGGCGAAACGTTGTGGATCATATCAAATCTGATCTCGGTCACTTTTTGGCAAGTAAAGTTGATGACATTATGATGAATCAGCACTTGCTTAGATTATCAAAGTCAGGCAGACCTTACTCTTATACTAACAAACGTAGAGAAGTACTTAAACATATCATTAAGTTCGGTGTGAAGTATGGGTACTATGACAATGATTTTAGTGAAAAACTGGTAGTCGAGCGAATTAACATGCCGAAAGAAAACACCTATAAATACCTGGAGCACGATGAGATTAAATCTCTCGTTCAGCAACTGGAAGAAATGGGAAAACCGGAAGTTGCTAATCTAAGCATGTTTCAGATGCTGACAGGCGTTCGAATTGGAGAAGCTGTTGCAATAGATTACGAACAGGACATTGATTTGACATCCAGGACTATTACCATTAACAAAAGTTGGAGTCACATGGTTAATGATTTTGGGCCAACTAAAACTGGCAAAGACAGAGTGATACATATCAACGATGACACAATCGCCTTAATAAAGAAACAGATACTTATTTCTAAGACAAAGAAGTTGAGATATAAGTCTATTTCTCCTGATAACACTCTACTATTCACCACTAGAACCGGCAAGCCTTATTCTTTGCTTCAGTTCAATAGAGAACTATCAAAGGTTAACATACCAGGCAAAAGAGTAACCACGCATTATTTTAGACACACCTTTGTAACCCTAGCGATTGAACATGGTATCCCCCTGCATCTTATTGCGCATCATGTGGGGCATACAGATACTAAAATGATTGAAAAAATCTATGCCCATCACTCTCAAAAATTAGATGATTCTTTACGGCAATCAATCGAGAGGATGACAGTGAATTTTATCTAAACTGCCCCACGTTTGCCCCATAGACAAAAAAAGACCGACAGAAACATCGTTCTGACGGTCTTTTTTATTGCGTATTAATTATTTGCCTTCAAACATATCCTTCATCTTATCGAAGAAGCCACCTTCATGGCCCTTGACAGATTCGCCACTAGATTCAGCCAATTGCTTGAAGAGATCCTTTTGACGATCTGTTAAGCGTTTAGGTGTCACGACTTTGACGGACACGTGTTGATCCCCCTTGCGGCCACCGCGAAGACTTGGGGCTCCCTTCTCACGTAAACGGAAGGTGGTACCAGTTTGGGTACCAGCCGGGATTTTCAGTTTGACGTTACCATGAACGGTTGGCACCTTGACTTCATCCCCTAGGGCTGCCTGGCTAAAGCTAATTGGCAGTTCGTAGAAGATTTCAGTGCCTTCACGTTCAAAGATATCACTCTCTTCGACCTGGAAGACCACATAGAGGTCGCCGTATGGGCCGCCATTAGTGCCGGCTTCACCTTGACCAGATACCCGCATTTGTTGGTTGTCTTCTACTCCTGCAGGGACGGTGACTTTAACTGAATGCGCTTGGGTTTCTGTCCCAGCACCATGACAGGTGCTACATTTTTCCTTGATTTCTTTACCAGTCCCGTGGCAGACGTCACAGGTTGCCTGAGACATCATAGCACCAAATGGGGTATTACGTTGAACATTGATTACCCCAGAACCATGACACTTGTGACAGGTCACTGGCTCGGTTCCTTCCTTGGCACCAGAACCATGACAGGTATGACATTCTTGCTTGCGGTTGTAGGTGATGGTTACTTCCTTACCAAAAATGGCTTCCTCGAATTTGAGTTTAACCCGATATTGAAGGTCATCACCCCTACGGGCTGCACTGGCTCTTGAAGCGCCGGCACCACCCATACCGCCACCGAAGAAGGACTCGAAGATATCTTCAAAGCCACTAAATCCTCCGCCACTGAAGCCACCAAATCCGCCACCGCCAAAGCCGCCGGCACCATAGGAGCCGTCAGTGGCTGCGTGACCGTATTGGTCATACATGGAGCGTTTATCAGCGTCACTTAAGACTTCGTAGGCTTCGGTAATTTCCTTGAATTTATCAGCTGCATCTGCTTCTTTGTTAATGTCTGGATGATATTGTTTGGATAGTTTGCGATAGGCTTTTTTGATTTCGGCGTCACTAGCGTCTCGAGAGACCCCTAGGACGTCGTAGTAATCACGTTTATCTGCCATTTTCCCACTCCTTTTTTCAAGCCCTAGGGCTTATGACACAGTTAGATTAGAAAGGAAACGCCAAAGACAAGCTCTGGCGTTGTTCCTTACCTCATATATTAGTCGATTTCTTCGAACTCAGCGTCTACAACGTCATCGCCAGAGGCATTTGTATCAGCTTGAGCTTGCCCATTGCCTTGAGCTGCTTGAGCTTGGGCTGCGGCTTGCTCATAGAGTTTAACGGTTAAGTTTTGGACGATTTCATTGAGGGCGTCACGTTTAGCCTTCATTTGATCTAAATCATTGGCTTCGATGGCTGCCTTGAGTTCGTCACGAGCTGCTTCAGCCTTCTTAACTTCTTCTTCAGAAACCTTGTCTTTAAGGTCAGCTAAAACTTTGTCAGTTTGGAAGACTAATTGGTCTACTTCGTTACGGAGGTCAGCTTCTTCACGACGTTTCTTGTCGGCTTCAGCGTTAGCTTCCGCGTCTTTGACCATGCGGTCGATTTCTTCGTCAGTTAGACCTGAGCTAGACTTGATGGTGATGGTTTGTTCTTTACCAGTCCCTAAGTCCTTAGCACTTACGTTAACAATCCCGTTCTTGTCGATGTCAAAGGTAACTTCGATTTGTGGGATACCACGTGGTGCAGGTGGAATATCGGTCAATTGGAAGCGACCGAGGGTCTTGTTGTCAGCCGCCATTTGACGCTCCCCTTGGAGGACGTGTACGTCTACCGCAGGTTGGTTGTCAGCTGCTGTTGAGAAGACTTGTGACTTGCTAGTTGGGATGGTCGTGTTGCGGTCAATCAACTTAGTGAAGACGCCACCCATGGTTTCAATCCCTAATGACAGTGGTGTTACGTCTAAGAGGACGATGTCTTTCACGTCACCGGAGATAACCCCACCTTGAATAGCAGCACCCATCGCCACTACTTCGTCAGGGTTAACAGATTTGTTAGGTTCTTTGCCAGTTTCCTTACGAACCGCTTCTACAACGGCTGGAATACGAGTAGAACCACCAACCAAGATGACTTCGTCGATATCGGATTGAGATAAGCCAGCATCTTTGAGGGCTTGGCGAACAGGTTGTTTAGTACGTTCTACTAAATCGTGTGTTAATTCTTCGAATTTTGCACGCGTCAAGGTTAATTCCAAGTGAAGTGGGCCTTCAGCTGACGCAGTGATAAATGGTAAGCTGATTTGGGTAGTAGACACACCAGATAAGTCCTTCTTAGCTTTTTCCGCAGCGTCTTTTAGACGTTGGAGAGCCATCTTATCTTTAGAAAGGTCTACACCATGTTCTTTCTTGAATTCAGCTACTAAGTAATCCATGATCTTTTGGTCGAAGTCGTCCCCACCTAAGTGGTTGTCCCCTGAAGTTGACAATACGTCGAAGACGCCATCACCTAACTCTAGGATGGATACGTCGAAGGTACCGCCCCCTAAGTCGAAGACCAGGACTTTTTCTTCCTTGTCAGTCTTGTCTAAACCATAGGCCAAAGCAGCGGCTGTTGGTTCGTTGACAATACGTTCAACTTCTAAACCAGCGATTTTACCAGCATCTTTGGTTGCTTGACGTTGTGCGTCGTTGAAGTAAGCAGGTACCGTGATAACCGCTTTATCGACTTTCTCACCTAAGTAGTCTTCTGCATAAGACTTCAAGTATTGCAGAATCATAGCAGAGATTTCTTGTGGTGTGTAGTCTTTACCATCCATGTGGACCTTGTAGCTGCCGTCACCCATGTGACGTTTGATAGAGCTTACGGTTGATGGGTTGGTAACGGCTTGACGCTTAGCTACTTCCCCTACTTGGATTTCACCATTTTTGAAAGCCACAACAGATGGCGTTGTACGGTTTCCTTCTGGGTTTGGGATAATTTTTGCTTCGCCGCCTTCTAAGACAGATACGGCAGAGTTTGTAGTCCCTAAGTCAATACCAATAATTTTTGCCATAATAGTTTCCTCTTTTCTTTTAGTTTGATTTTTTAGTCTGGAATATTCATTAAATTGTTACTGAGCGACAATGACCATGGCAGGTCTTAAGACCCGGTCTTGTAGCATATAGCCTTTTTGCAAGACATTAATGACGGTATCAGCTTCCTGACCCTCGCCTGCAGGCATCATACTAACTGCCTGATGGAAATTAGGATCAAAGGCTTGGTTCAATGGGTCAATAACGCTAATGCCTTCTTTTTCAAAGGCTTGTTGGAACTGCTTATAAACCATCTCGATGCCCTTATGGATGGCTTTGGCATCTTCAGACTCAGCTGGGGTTGCCAAGGCGCGTTCCAAGTTATCAGCTACATCTAAGAGATGGCTGGCCAAGCTTTGCGAGCGATATTTGGCTGCATCTTGGCGTTCACGTTGGTTAATGCGTCGCATGTTCTGGATTTCTGCTTGCAAGCGTAAGAGTTGGTCGGATAAAGCTTCTTTTTCAGCCTCTAACTGACTGACTTGGTCCTCCGCTTCTTCAATAGCTTGATCTAGGCTCTCGCTTGATTGATCAACTTGAACCTCTGCTTGATCAGCACTGTCTTGAATCTTATCAAGCATTTCATCTTGAACAGGCGTGTCTTGCTTGAGCACTTCTTTTTCTGTGTTTGACACGTAATCGCCTCCTTTAAGGGTTTGGTAATTCTGGGTATGGCTACTTAATAATGGGCCAGTTCATGCGTGATGTGATGCATCAAGCCCAGTACACGCTGATAAGGCATAGTAGCGGGACCAACTAGGCCGATGATGACCTGTTGTGCTTGATACTGATAGGATGAGGTCACTAGACTGACGTCTGCTAGGCCTCCCAATCCCAGTTCAACTGCTAAGCCTTGCTTGGCTTCAAGTAGTTGGAACATTTCTGCTGACCCATCGATTAGGTTGAAGAGTCGCTTGTAATCTGACACTTCTACTGAATCGAATAAGTTATTCTTACCACTGACATAGTAACTACGCCCCTTTAAATGGCGCATTAATTTGGTGATAACTGACGAAAAGTCGACTTGGAAGCCAACTAAGCGCTGCATCAAGAGTGGCAAGGTCAATTTAAGTCGTTGCTGTGCTTCTAGTAAGGATAAGCCAACAATTTCCTGGTTGATAGCTTGAGTCAGACGACCCAAGTCCTCTCGGCTTAAGGATCTTGGTAAATCTACTAGATCACTTTCAACGCTTCCCTTGTCAGTCAAGACGATGGCCACAATCCGACTCTCGCTAAGTTGTATCAAGCGGAACTCACTTAAATGATATTGTTCCTTGGATTCTCCCAAAACGACGGCCGTATAGCCAGTTAAGGAGACCAAGATATCAGCCGCCAATTGGGCGTGCTGCATAGCGTCAAAATGGCGATCTCGGAAGATAGATTGAATTACTTCACTATCTTGCTTGGCCATTTGAATATCTGCTTGATCCTCAATCAGTTGATCTACATAGTAGCGGTAGCCATCAAAGGATGGAATCCGTCCACTAGAAGAATGAGCCTTCTTGAGATAGCCAATGCGCTCAAGTGCCAACATATCGTTTCGTACGGTTGCCGGTGAGACATCCAATAGACTCTTCTGAAGCAGGGTCTTAGACCCAATCGGTTCTTCATACTGGCCATACAGCTGCACAATCAACTGTAAAATTTGTTGTTGCCTGGCTGTTAACATTGTTCTCACCTCTTTTTTAGCACTCTTTTACCTCAAGTGCTAATGCTAGTATACACCCTATTTTACCCCCTGTCAACCCTTTTGGTCATAAATTTTAGCACTCTTTTTATTAGAGTGCTAATTTTACTCAGAATAAAAACTCGCACTGGTCAAAAGCGCGAGTTTATAAGCTTTTTAGCGATGAGGAATCTGTTGACCAGTCTCAGCATCTAGATAGAATGAGAAGCCTTCCCCGTGTACTTGTTGGACATTGGAGATAATCATAAAGGCAGTTGGATCAATCTCAAGCACCGTCCGTTGCAGAGGCAGGATTTGGTTACGGCTAAGCACAATGAAGAGGACATCTTTCTCATTGCGGGTGTAGTAACCTTCCCCTTTGAGGATGGTGATCCCACGCTGAATGCGTTGGGAAATAGCCTGTGCCACTTTATCCGATTCCTTGGAGATAATGGTAACGGACTTCTTAGGGTTGAAACCTTCTAAGATGAAGTTCATGATGCGGGTAAAGACAACCAACATGGCTAAGGTTAAGACAGTCTTTTCTAGGCCGATAACAAAGGAAGTTGAAAGTACGACGACCGTATCAATCATGAGGAAGCCAGCAGAGGTGTTAATCCCAAAGTATTTATTAAGAATCATCACAATAATGTCAGCCCCAGCAGTAGTCCCGCCGCCTAGGAAGACCAAACCAAGCCCTACCCCAATCATGGCCCCACCCATAAGAGGAATAATCATAGAGTTATCTGGAATAAAGCCTGTGGAAGGCAGAATCTTCTGGAAGATAGAAATACACATCACTGAAACAATGGTTAGATAGAGGGTTTCTCTTTCTAAATAGCGCCAGCCAATAATCAAGAGGACCACGTTGATAATCCAGTAAGTAATGGCGTTATCCCAACCTAGCGTATACTTGAGTAGCAAAGTGACCCCGGTCACGCCGCCCTCCCCCATATGGTTAGGTAAGAGTAACAAATTAATAGCATAGGCGAAGATTAAACTCCCTACTACTACTAGAAATAAATTCTTTAAAAATTTACGATTCATCAATTAATCCTCCTTATTCATTATTTGTGGTCTCTCCTTGAGCCAGCCAATTAAGTCCCGAAAGACTAGATCGGCTAGGAAAAGTCCTCTTGTAGTTAAATAAATGCGATTACTTTCTTCTATTAAAAGTCCTCGCTCAGCTTGCTGTCTGAAGAAATCAGCAAACAAAACTTCTGCGCGATGGCCAAAGCGGTCATAGAAGTCTGTCAGGCAGACACCTTGCGTGGTCCGTAAGGCTAAGAAAAGAAATTCTTCCATCTGGTCCACTAAGTCCAGGGGACTGGCGTCAATAATGGGCTTATTGCCCGCTCTCAATTGTTTGAGATAATGGTGAACAGGTCCGTGATTGTAGTAGCGGGTGCCATCTAAGAATCCATGGGCCCCCGCCCCAAAGCCATAATAAGGCGTATAACGCCAATAACCTAAATTGTGTTGCGATTCAAAGCCAGGTTTAGCAAAGTTAGAGACTTCGTACTGCTCAATTCCTGCTTCCCTCAGCCGGTCAATGGCTAATTGGAACATATCAGCATCTACATCCTCGCTAGGTAGGGGTAATTTGCCCTGACGCATGAGCTGCTGAAAGACCGTCTGATTCTCAATAATCAGAGAATAGAGGGAATAATGCGGCAAATCCAAGGATAAGGCCTTGGTTAAGCTCTCATCGAAGTCTGCCAAAGTCTGCTCTGGTAGGCGAAAAATCAAATCAATACTGAGATTATCAAAGCCTACCTGACGAAACCAGTCAATGGACTGATAGATTTGCTTTTCCCGATGGTTACGTCCGATTTTACGCAACAGTCGGTCATTGAAGGTCTGGACTCCCATACTAATACGGTTGACTCCTTGGTCTTTGAGCAAACGGCATTTTTCTAGGCTAAGTTCACCTGGGTTAATCTCAAAAGAAAATTCGGTCTTGTCCGTCAGGGGCAAGCGCCGGTGAATAGAAGCTAGCAAGTAGTCTAACTCAGATAGAGACAAGCAACTTGGGGTCCCGCCGCCTATGTAGAGGGTATCCAGGGGCTGCTTTTGATCCAAATCATAGGCAGCCATTTCCTGGTCCAAGGAAGCCAGATAATCCCCAACTGGTTGACCATCATAGAAGAACTTATTAAAAGCACAATAATGGCAAATTTTCTTGCAGAAAGGAATATGGATATAGGCGGCCTTGGCTTGCATGCTAACCCTCCTTCTTGATTTCTTGGAAGTAAGCTTGAGAAGCCGCTTGGTCAGCCTGCAGTTGTTGAATCAGGCCTTGCACTGATTCAAATTTGACTTCGCCACGGAGGTAGTGATGCCAACGCACCTTGACAGTTTCACCATAAATGAGCTGGTTGAAGTTAAAAATATGCACCTCACAGGTCAAACCGGTATCCGTCTCAAAGGTCACATTATAGCCAATCGACGCCATGCCTTGATGCCAAATGCCGTTGACTTGAATCTCGACCACATAGATACCCGGCCCTGGTTGGACTTGGCCAGCTTGGGGACGAATATTAGCCGTTGGGAATCCAATGGTTCGCCCTCTCTTCTCACCATGAACAACTACACCACTTGTCTCATAGACATAGCCTAGAGCCAAATTGGCCTCATCAATTTTCCCTTCTAGTAAGAGTTCACGGATGGGCGTCGAGCCAATTTTCTCTTGATTAAGTACAAGTTCAGGCACTTCAATAATCTGGAAGCGACCAGCCGCATGTTGTGGCAAGGTGGACATGTTGGCTTCTTCCTTTGGACCATAAGTATAGTCAAAGCCCGCTACCACCACCTGAGCCTTAAGCCCGACAATGTAATTTTCAACAAAGGCCTGAGGAGATTGGGAGCCAAAGGGATAGGTAAAGTCAACTAAGAAGACCATGTCCACCTGATTAGCTTCAAGCAAGTCCATCTTACGGTCTAAGTCTGACAGGTAATCCATCTCGGCTGCGGTCAGGCGACTATAGACGATTTTAGGATGTTGGTTGAAGGTCATAACCGCCAAAGGTAGGCCTAAACGGTCTGCTTGGCGGCGTCCGGCTTGAATGACTGCCTGATGCCCCCGGTGCACGCCATCGAAGAAGCCTAAGACTAGGACAATAGGCCCCTTAAGCTGCGGAATATTTGGATGGTGTATACGAATAATTTCCATGTTGTCTATCGTGACTCCTCTTCATAGGTAAACATCTTTAAAGGCTTGACCATGCCGGGTTTGCTTGGATGTGGTCCATAAATAGCTTGTACTTTGCCTTGGTAGAAGCAAGCAGTGGCCTGCTGAATAGTTTGGCTGAAGGCCGTGCCTGGCACAACCTGCCCATTCTTGACCATAGGCCACTCTGAATCTTGCAAGTGGTAGTGTGGGCAGAAGTTGATCGCTTGATCCAGTGGCACTAGGATCTGGCCCACCCGCCCTTGATCTGCCGCTTGGGCTACTTCTTCTAGGCTATGGGCCTGAGACAGGCTGTAGCCCCCCGTTAGGTAGCGGACCAGATGGGACATGTGACTTGGATAGCCTAACTTAGCGCCTAAATCAACTGCAAGCGTTCTGACATAGGTCCCCTTACCGCATTGAACATCAAAAGACCAACGTTGTAGACCTTCTTGTGGGTCGAATTCACTGGCCCCCAGTCGTTCAAAGCGGTCAATCCGAGCTATTCGGCGCGGACGTTCTACTTGCTGACCCGCACGGGCATATTCATAGAGGCGCTTGCCGGCTACCTTAACTGCCGAATAGTAAGGTGGAATCTGAACAATTTCTCCCAGAAAAGTCGCCATAGCGGCGTCAATTTCGGCATCAGACACTGGATCTTCAAGTCGCTTCCGCTCGACAGGCGCCCCGTCGGCATCCTCTGTCTCGGTAGAAAATCCTAAGGTAATTTCACCTCGGTAGCCCTTTTGTCCGTCCATGAGATCCTCCACTAGCTTAGTAGCCTGCCCTATACAACAGACTAAGACGCCTGCTACGTTAGGATCCAAGGTACCGGTGTGGCCAATGCGTTTGGTTCTGAGAATTTTGCGTAATTTAAAGACAACATCGTGACTGGTCATGCCAACTGGTTTATTGATTACCAAGATTCCGTGATACATAGGTTGCGACGCTCCTTTAAATTTAATAACGATTTATTATATCAGATTTAGCCCCAAAAGACTAACAAATCCGCTTAGACAGTGCTTTTTGAAGAGCTATCAACCTGAATTACGCAAGCCTGTCGCTATCCCATTAATGGTGATGTGCAGAATCTTGCTAGCCAAAGGACTGAGCGCCTCTTGGCGGGACCGTCTAATCAGTTCTACCTGTAAGTAATTAAGGGCATTGAAGTAAGGTAGACGCATGGCTAAGGAGTCACGCAAGTAATTATTTTGTGCCAAGAGCTGTTCTTCCCCTTCTATTTGTAAGAGGAGATCCTTAGTACGCTGCCACTCTGCCTCTAGTTTTTGGAAAATAGCTTGTCCCTCAGGTTCCTCAACTAGTTGGCTGTAGTAAGAGGCCACTTCCATATCAGACTTAGCCAAGACCATGTCTACATTTGACAGTAAGGCTCGGAAGAATGGCCACTCAGCATACATTTCTTGCAACAATGCTAGATGACTAGGGTCTTCCTCGATAAAACGTTGAAAGGCAGTCCCAACCCCATACCAACCTGGAAACATCATGCGGCTCTGTGACCAAGAGAAGACCCAAGGAATAGCCCGCAAGCCATCAATATCGGTCACTTTCTTACGTGAGGCTGGACGAGAGCCAATATTGAGTTGGCTCACTTCCTTAATTGGTGTTGCTTGGAAGAAGAATTCAGAGAAGCCAGGTGTTGCAAAAACAAGCTGACGATAGGCTTGGTAGCTCCAGTCAACCAAGCGATTCATGACTGCCTCGTAAGGACTGCTGTCATGGACCTCATGTGCTAAGAGGACGTGAGAGAGCGAAGCGACTAACATGTTTTCTAATTGGTAATAGGCTGTATCGGGATTACCATACTTGGTCCCGATGACTTCGCCCTGCTCTGTTACTCGCATAAGACGGTTAATGGTTCCAATAGGTTGCGACATAATCGCCTCATAACTTGGCCCACCGCCACGTCCGACCGTTCCCCCACGACCGTGGAAGAAGCTAATGGTAATGCCCTCCTGCTTGCCCAAACGAGTTAATTTATTCTGAGCCAAATAGAGGGCCCAACCAGATGCCAGATAGCCTCCATCCTTGTTGGAATCTGAGTAGCCCAGCATAATTTCCTGACACCAATCTTGGCTTGCTAACCATTTCTGAACAAGAGGCAGGCGCAAGTAAGTGGTCATGACCTCTAGAGCTTCTTCTAAGTCTTCAATAGTCTCAAAGAGTGGCACTAATTGGACATGAGCAAAGTCGGGTCCGACCAAGCCCACTTCTTTGAAGAGTAAGGCCAGTTCTAGTAAGTCTGAGACGGAAGTAGTATGGGAAATAATGTGGCGTTTAATGATGCGGTGTCCTAGGCGTTTTTGTAGGTCCGCGACAGCTTGGTAAATAGCCAACTCACGAGTCAGAATAGCTGATGCTTGATTTAAGGCGCTGGATAAGCGACGTGGCTCTTGGGTTAGCTGGTGCAAGAGGCATTGAACCTTGCTGGCTTCGTCTAGCTGACTATAAGCTTCCTCCACCTTGGCTTGTGCCAATAATTCAGCTACACAGGTTTCATTAATACTAGAGTCCTGTCTCAGATCGATACTAGCTAAATGAAAACCAAAGATTTCCAAACAGACAATTAAGGATTCTAGAGGAGCTAAAGTGTGTGACTCCTTACCATCGGCTTTAAGCGCCTCTGAAACAAGGACTAAATCAGCCTTGAAGCTCTCAGCATCTGGATAGGCTTGGGCTTCTACTTGACAAGCCTCCCCTAAAATCAAGGCTTTGCTAGCGCAAAGGCGATTCTTAATAGTGTTTAAGGCTTTACGATAGGGTTCTTTTTGGCGGAAAATTGAGTAATCTTCAGATTCTTCCGCTAATGCAGCTAATTCGGGCGTCACAGCAACTAAATCACTCGAGAAAGAATAGCGACGATAAAGTTGGTCCAGACTGCTTAAGTAATAGTCTAAAATGACTTGTGATTGAATGCTGGCGGTCAATCTAAGGGTTTCGGCGGTGACATAGGGATTGCCGTCGCGATCCCCGCCAATCCACATGCCCATGGTAATGGGCAGAACTTGCTGAGACTCAATCTCCAGATCCGACAAGGCTTGCCGATAATTGAGGGTAATATCCGTGATACTTTCAATCAGAGATTTCTGATAATAGGTCATAACATTGGCAATTTCATTCGCGACTTGTAACTTCTGTTCACGAATCAAGTCTGTACCTAAGATAATTTCGATGACTGCTTCAAGCTCGTGTTGCCAAGCCTGACGGTCTAAAAACTCAGGCCTTGTATTGCGATAGTCCGTCAATAAGCCGTAAAGCTTATCCATGAGATCTAGCATGGACTTACGTTGGACCTGAGTAGGATGAGCAGTGAGAACTGGCTCAATGGTCATGGGACGTTGGAGAACTTGTCCCTTGCCTGCTTGCTTGATGGCGGCCAAAGTAGCGGGCAACTCCCCTTCTAAATCAGCGTGACGACAACGTTTCATTTTGATTTGACTTGCTAACTCAACGTCTTCCGCAATGTTAATCAAGAGTGGCAAGGCCGAAAAGTAACGGGCTACTAGCGCCAAATCTTCTTCAGCCAAGGGCTGAATAGCCGCCACATAGGCTGCGTAGTCTCCTTGGTCTGCTAAATGCTTGAGCTTGGCTAATAAGGCTTGCTGTTGGGGTGAGGTCATGGAAGTAAAGGCTCGCTCAAGAGCATCTGTAAGAAGCTGAGATAAATGTGCGACTTGACTCTGTTGAATCTGGTTTTCAATATTCACGGATGTCACCTTCTCTTTAGCAAAATATCTTACTCTTATTATAGGTTAAATAGGCTAGTTAAACAAGTCGCCCTCCTCATACTTGTGCTGACATGGTCACATTTTAGCGCATAAAAAAGAGACTAGGCTGACCTAGTCTCTTTGGTTTATTCTGCTTGATCTTTTTGGTGAATTTGATTGAGTAATTGATCAATACGATTGCCGTAATCCACCGAACGGTCACGTTCAAAGCGGATTTCAGGTGTCTTGTAGAGCTTGAGAACCTTGCCCAGTTCACTTCGAACCAGACCAGTTACAGCCTTAAGCCCTGCTTCCGTCTTCTGACGTTGCCCCGCCTTATCGCTGAGTGTTGAGTAGAAGATGGTAGCCTGTTGCAAGTCACCAGTTAAGTCCACATCGGTAATAGTCACGCCTTCGATACGCGGATCTTTGGCTTCGCGTAGCAAAATACGGTTGACTTCACGCATGATTTCTTGGCGAACACGGCCTACACGATAGTTTGCCATAGGCTTACTCCCTCCTAGCTACGTTTGACTTCAACCATACGGTATGGTTCGATGATGTCGTCAATCTTAATGTCGTTATAGTTTTCAATCATAATCCCGCACTCAAAGCCCTTAGATACTTCTTTGGCATCGTCTTTGAAGCGCTTGAGGCTTGCTAATTCGCCTTCGTAGATGACGATGTTGTCACGAATAATCCGAACCTTGCTGTTACGTTGGATGAAACCATCTAAGACATAAGAACCTGCAATGGTCCCAACCTTAGAAACTACGAAGGTTTCACGAACAACTACTTGACCGGTAATTTCTTCCACGTATTCAGGATCTAACATACCCTTCATGGCTGTTTCGATTTCCTCGATGACATTATAGATAATGCGGTGAAGACGAATATCGATTTCGTTATCGTTAGCCAAGGAACGCGCTTGTGGCGTAGGACGGACGTTAAAGCCGACTACGATGGCACCTGAAGCTTGAGCTAAGGTGATATCACTTTCGTTGATGGCCCCTACCGCTTGGTGGATAATGTCCACGCGGACGCCTTCAACATCAATCTTCTGAAGACTAGCGGACAAGGCTTCAACGGAACCTTGTACGTCCCCTTTGATGATGACATTAACAGACTTGAGCTCGCCTTCTTGCAGGCTCTCGAACAAGTTGTCCAAGGTCACCTTCTTCTTAAGGTCACGCATAGCCAATTGAGCACGTTTAGCACGTTCTTCACCCGCTGCACGCGCAGATTTTTCGTCTGGGAAGACGACAAAGAGATCACCTGCTTGTGGGGCGTCATTCAAACCAGTAATTTCCACTGGTGTAGCTGGACCAGCCTGACGAATACGACGACCGGCATCGTTAACCATGGTCCGGACTTTACCAAAGGTGTTCCCGACAACGATTGGATCACCGACATTTAGGGTCCCTTGTTGTACCAAGAGGGTTGCGGTTGACCCTTGAGACTTGTCTAAACGAGCTTCGATAACGGTCCCGATAGCCAAGCGATTAGGATCAGCCTTCAATTCTTCCACTTCAGAAACTAAGAGAATCATTTCTAAGAGTTCTTCAATGTTTTGATTGAACTTGGCAGAAATTGGCACAAAGATGGTTTCCCCACCCCATGCTTCAGGAATCAAACCGTACTCGGTTAATTCTTGCATGACACGATCAGGGTTAGCACCTGGCTTATCAATCTTGTTAATAGCTACGATGATTGGAACCTCAGCCGCTTTAGCGTGGTTGATGGCTTCAACTGTTTGTGGCATGACCCCGTCATCTGCTGCTACCACGATAATAGTGATGTCGGTAACATCAGCACCACGGGCACGCATGGTAGTGAAGGCCTCGTGACCAGGTGTATCCAAGAAGGTAATTAACTTGTCGTTAATCTTAACTTGGTAGGCCCCAATATGTTGGGTAATCCCGCCGGCTTCGCCTTCAGACACATTGGTGTTACGCAATTGGTCCAAGAGCGTGGTTTTACCATGGTCGACGTGACCCATGATGGTTACAACTGGTGGACGTGCTACTAAGTTTTCAGGCTTAATTTCTTCTTGGGCAAAGTGACGTTCCAAGTCAGCATTATCAATGACCACTTTTTCTTCCGCTTCTACCCCATATTCCATGGCAATTAATTCAATGACTTCCTTGGAAAGGGCTTGGTTTTGGTTGGCCATAACTCCTAGCATGAGGAGTTTCTTGATGATTTCACTGGCGTCACGGTGGAAGAGCTTAGCAATCTCCTGGATATTCATGCCTTCCGTGTAAACTAACTTCTCTGGCAATTCCTTATGCTTACGCGCTGTAATCCCCTTGGATTCCGTTACGTTGGCATTTTGACGGTTGTGACGACCGCGGTTCTTACGGCGGCTACCGCCAGCCCGACGATTGCCATCAAAGTCTGCTTGATTGTGACGTTGATTTTGGTTGTTAGACTGTTGGCCATTGTGGCGGTTGCCTTCAGGCTTAGCCTTGGCTTGGCCTTCGTGGTTTTTAGCAGACTCCTGGCCATGTGGCTTCTTAGCTTGCTTGTGACCTTGGTGGCCTTGATTTTGGCCCTTGTTGTCGGTTTGTTTGTGGCCTTGCTTAGCTTCAGACTTAGCCTTAGGTGCTGGCTTGTCTTGTTTTGGTTTAGATGCTGCTTTCTCTGCAGGCGCAGCTTTTGGTTGACGCAATAAGCGTTCCAATTCTTGAGTTTGGCCCTCGGTCATGGAGGACATATGGCTATTGAATTCAATACCATTCTTTTTAGCCAATTCTAATACAGCCTTAGAGCTCATATTATGCGCTTTGGCAAATTCATATACGCGACTAACTGTCATTGTCTCACCTTCCTATTCCTAAGAAATGGTCAGTAGGGCTAGTAGGAAAGATAGGTCTTGGCCATGCCCTGATTGGTGATGGCCACAATCGAACGAGTCTTTCCCACAGCGTGACTGATTTGTTCTCGGTTAAATGTCATTTCTAGTGGAACATGATAGCGCTGGGACCAATCCTGATAACGTGCACTGGTGGCGTCGCTGACATCTTGGGCACAGAGGACCAAGGCAACACGTCCGCGTTTAATGGCTTTCTCGACCAGTTCGTCACCACTAATCAGGTTACCCGACCGGTTGGCCAAGCCTAACATGTTCAATTTCTTTTGTTCTGGTGTCATAGTAATTCTTTACGCGCCTGTTGATGATCAATATAGGCATAGAGCTCATCGTAGAAGGCGTCTTCCACTTTCATACTGAAAGCACGGTCAAAAGTCCGTTTCTTCTTGGCTTCCAAGGCTAGATTGCGGTCTAGGCCAATATAGGCACCACGACCATTTTGACGACCGCTTGGGTCAATCGAAATCTGTCCTTCTTTGGATTTGACCACCCGGACCAGTTCCTTCTTAGGGAACATGGTCTGGGATACAATACATTTACGCATTGGCACCTTACGTGGTGCTTGCTGTTTCTTCGTTTGCATCGGGTCCCCTCCTTCACTTAGCCTTATTGATCGCTAGCAGGTTCAGCTTCAAGCACTGCCTCTTCCGCTTCTACAGCTTGATCACGCGCCTCGACTACAGAATCATCTGTTGAATCTTGGTCTTGAGCGGCTTCAGCTGCAGCTTGAGCTTCTAAGGCTAAGGCGGCTTGCTCTTCTAAGTAGTCAGCATAAGAAGATTCTGACTTGATGTCAATCTTATAGGTAGTCAATCGAGCAGCAAGGCGGGCATTTTGACCTCGTTTACCGATGGCCAAGGATAATTGGTTATCCGGTACTACCACGATGCAAGCATGCGCTTCTTCGTTGAAATCAACCTTGATAACTTGAGCAGGGCTCAAAGCATTTTGGATGAAGACAACTGGATCTTCATTCCATTCGATGATGTCCATGTTTTCGCCGTTGAGTTCGTTAACGATGGCTTGAACACGTTGACCACGTGGGCCCACACAGGTCCCAACAGGGTCGATATTCTTGTCGCGTGAACGCACTGCTACTTTGGCACGGTCACCTGCTTCACGAGCGATGGCCATGACTTCAACCGTACCATCGTAGATTTCTGGTACTTCCTGTTCGAAGAGGCGGCGCAAGAAATCATTGTGAGCACGGCTGACCACGATTTGTGGGCCCTTGCTTGTCTTATCAACCTTGGCTACATAAACCTTAATACGTTGATCAGGTTCAAATTGTTCGCTAGGAATTTGTTCTCCAAGTGGCATGATAGCTTCCACACGACCAATATTGACATAGATAAAGCGGTGATCTTGACGTTCTACCGTCCCGGTCATGATTTCATCTACATATTGGCTGAATTCTTCGAAGATGTTTTCCCGCTCTGCTTCGCGAATACGTTGCATGATGACGTGCTTAGCTGTCTGAGTCGCAATACGACCGAAGTCCTTAGGTGTCACTTCGAATTTGATTTTGTCGCCAATTTCGTAAGCGCGGTTAATCTTGAGCGCTTCTTCTAGGCTGATTTCTAAGGTCGAATCATAGTTGGTTTCTACAACTTCTTTGACCGAGTAGACCTTAATGGTGCCCTTATTCTCATCGAATTGGACTTCCACGTTTTGGGCTTGGTCATAGTTTTTCTTATATGCTAGAGCTAAGGCAGATTCCAGGGCTTCCTTAATGACTTGGCGAGAAATCCCCTTTTCTTCTTCTAAAACCTGCATTGCTTTAACAAGTTCCTTACTCATTGTCTATCCTCCAGTAGTCTATTAGAACTTAATAGCCAGACGCGCTTTGGCGATGGCTTGGCGTTCGATTTCTAGTTGTTTTTTGACAGTTTTAATTTGGACAGTCAGCGCAACTTTGTCATCTGTCACAGCTTCTAAAGTCCCTTCATGGCTCTTAGCACCGTGTTGTGGCGCATAGTAGTCTAAATGCACATACTCACCTATTGCCTCTCGCAAGGCTTGATCAGTTTTCAATGGCCGTTCCGCCCCTGGTGATGAGACCTCTAAGAAATAAGCCTCAGGAAATGGATCAGGCTTAATACTATCCAGATGTTCGCTGATTTGCTCACTGATGGCCGCACAGTCATCAATGTCAATCCGTCCTGGTTTATCCGCATAGATGCGAAGGAACCAAGACTTACCTTCCTTGACATATTCCATGTCAACCAAGTAGCAGCCGTTGGCTTCTACTATCTCGGTAATGGCTGGTGTCACCTTATCTAAAATTGCACTCATAGTTCACCTCATTCTCTCATGCAAAAAGAGCAAGCGTCACCGCTCACTCCTTTCCAACTTGATTTCGACTGTATTCATTATACCATAAAGAGCCTAAGTGTCAAGCCTTTGGGCTTAGTTACTAGGCGCGCACCCCAATTTGTCGCTCCTTAACATGGATGAACTCCGTCACCATTTTACAGTAAGGTGTATCAATGCCTAAGTCGGCCCCCATACGTGCAACAGCCCCATTGATGTAGTCAATTTCAGTTAGGCGTTTTTGTTGAACCAGATCTTGGTGCATAGATGGATAGTGACCTGCTAGCTTAACAGATAAGTCCATAAGGTACTGGTAGATTTTCTCTTCATCGAGGGCGATACCTTTGGCTTTGGCTACAGTGATGAACTCGTGCATAAGTTGACGAACGATTAAGCGCCCCTCTTCCGAAGAGAAGAACTCTGCAATGGTACAATCTGTTAAGGCACAAGTAGAGTTCATGGTCCCATTGACACAGGCCTTAGTCCAGATAGCCTTAAAGACTTCTTGGTCATATGTCGCATTAAGCCCAGCTTGGTTAAGTAAAGCTTCTACCTCTAGGCCAACTTCTTTACCGCTTGGGTCAAGCGCACAGAAATTAATGGTTCCCGAATCTTTGAGACGAACTTGCCCCGGACCAAGAAGGACAGCAGTCCAAACGGTTACCCCCATCATAATATTGTGTGGATCCACGTATCGTTTAATGACTTCTTCATGTCCTAAACCATTAAGTAAACAGAAAACCTTGGTGTGCTGATCACGTAAGTGAGCCGTTTCCTGCAAGGTTGTCTCCAATTGGTGGGCTTTGACGAAAAGAATCATGAGGTCACAGACAGACGCATCCTGACCAAAAGGCCGAATATCTAAGGCTACCGTCTTGTCTTGGTCACCGGTAATAATTAGTCCTTTTTCTTTGATTGCTTGAATGTGATCTTGCCAGCCATCGAACAAGACAACTTTTTGGCCAGCTTCAGCCATTTGGTAGCCGAAACGGCAACCCATTGCGCCGGCACCTACAATATAGGTTAACATAACAAGTCCCCTCCTATGTAAGTTTATTAACTAACTTCATTATAGCATTTTTTAGGTAAGAAAAAAAGACGCAAATCCTGCTATACAACAGAATCCACGTCGATAAAGTCTTATTTTTCTAAGATTTCTTTTTCTTTCTCAGCCGTTAATTTTTCGATTTCTTTGACGAAGTCGTCTGTTAACTTTTGAATGTCTTTTTCCAGACCTTTCAAATCATCTTCGGTGATTTCCTTGTTCTTCTCTGCCTTCTTAGCATGGTCAATGGCATCACGACGGATGTTACGAACACGGACCTTAGCCCCTTCTTGTTCCTTACCAACGGTTTTAGCCAATTCTTGACGACGCTCTTGGGTCAAGGCAGGAATGACCAAACGCACCACAGACCCATCGTTAGATGGCGTAATGCCCACATCACTCATTAAGATTGCTTTCTCGATATCCCCTAGGGTTCCTTTGTCATAAGGCGTAATCAAAAGCATACGCGCCTCTGGAATGGTGATGGATGCTAATTGGTTGAGGGGAGTTGGCACGCCATAGTATTCAACGCTAATACGGTCTAAAATGCTGGCATTAGCACGCCCAGCCCGAATAGAACCTAACTCGCGTTGGTAGGCGTCAACGGTCTTTTGCATACGTTGCTTAGTATCTTTGATTAATTCAGTAGTCATTGAGACAGCCTCCTGCATATTTTGTACTAACTTATTATAGCATATTTAATCTAGCTTGAGTATAGCCTATTTTTATCCAAAAAGAGCGCCTCAGAGACTAGGAGACGCTCTTAAAAATCATTATTTGCCGCCAACGACCGTCCCGATGGATTCACCCAAAACTACCCGACGAATGTTACCAGGTTCATTCAAGTTGAAGACAACCAATGGAATATCGTTATCCATGCTGAGGGAGCTAGCGGTAGAGTCCATAACCTTTAGGCCCTTAGCAATAACATCTAAGTGGGACAAGTTGTCGAACTTAGTTGCATTGGCATCCTGGCGTGGATCAGCATCGTAGACGCCATCCACATTATTCTTAGCCATCAAGATAACGTCTGCGTTCACTTCCGCAGCGCGCAAAGCGGCTAGAGTATCAGTTGAGAAGTAAGGGTTCCCGGTACCTGCAGCAAAGATAACCACGCGGCCCTTTTCCAAGTGGCGGATAGCACGACGACGGATAAATGGTTCCGCAATTTGGCGCATGTCGATAGAGGTTTGAACCCGAGTTGGCACGCCATTGTTCTCCAGAACATCTTGTAAGGCTAAGGAGTTCATGACAGTCGCCAACATGCCCATGTAATCGGCTTGCGCCCGTTCCATGCCCATCTCAGCCCCTGTAATCCCTCGCCAAATATTGCCACCACCGACAATAATGGCGATTTCTACGCCTAAGGCGTGAACTTCTTTAATTTCCTTGACCATTTCTTTGATGGTTGCTGGATCAATACCAAAGCCAGATTGTCCAGCCATGGCTTCGCCGCTTAATTTCAAGACGACACGTTTGTATTTCGGTTCTACCATTTTCCTTACTCCTTACCTTGATTTGCCTGATGAGTCCGTTTTTCAGAAAAAGCCCCAATCACTTGGGGCTTAGTCAATTAGACGAGCTTATTTACCCATTTGGGCAGCCACTTCGTCTGCAAAGTTATCTTGACGTTTTTCCATACCTTCGCCGACTTCATAACGGACAAAAGTTTTCACTTTGCCGCCCTTAGAAGCTACGAATTCAGCAACTGTTTGGTCAGGATTCTTAACGAATGCTTGTTCAGTTAAGCTGATTTCAGCTAAGTATTTGTTCATACGACCTTTAATCATTTTCTCAACGATGTTAGCTGGTTTGCCTTCGTTGAGGGCGATTTCGGTTTGGATCTTTTCTTCGTGTTTGTAGTCTTCTTCAGATACATCTTCACGGCTTACGTAACGTGGGTTGATCGCTGCAACGTGCATGGCAACGTCTTTAGCAGCCACAGAATCGTCAGAACCTTCGATAACAGTTAAGACACCAATACGGCCACCCATGTGGAGGTATTCACCGAAAGCATCGCCATCAGCTTTAGATAATACTTCGAAACGACGAAGAGAAAGTTTTTCACCGATAACGGTTGTACCTTCTAAGATTAATTCTTCGATTGTCTTGTCGCCAACTTTAACAGCTAAAGCTTCTTCCATAGTAGCTGGTTTTGCTTCAGCAATAGCTTTAACAACAGTTGCTACTAAAGCTTGGAACTTGTCGTTCTTAGCCACGAAGTCAGTTTCAGAGTTCAATTCGATCAAGGCAGCAGTGTTGCCGTCTACATAAGTAGCAGTAACCCCTTCAGCTGCGATACGGTCAGCTTTTTTAGCAGCTTTAGCTAAACCTTTTTCACGCAAGAAGTCTACCGCTTTGTCGATGTCGCCTTCAACTTCAACTAAAGCTTTTTTAGCGTCCATCATACCGACGCCAGTCATGTCGCGTAATTCTTTTACTAATTTTGCAGTAATGTTTGCCATTTTGTTTGTTTCCTCCTCAGGTCTTATAAAAAACTGTCTCAACACAGGTCCCTAGCCTTGAGCCTATGGTTATCCTCCTGAATTAAGACAGTTCATGCTTATACTAAGTTAAGTAACGCTTAGGCTTCTTGGCCTTCGTTTGATTCGAACAAGTTGTCGAAGAAAGCTTTGTCAGTTGATTCTTCAGCGACAGCTTCTACAACCCCTTGGTTGCTTTCGATAACAGCGTCAGCCATAGCACCAGCGATTAAGCTGATAGCGCGGATAGCGTCATCGTTAGATGGGATTACTACGTCGATTTCGTCTGGGTCACAGTTAGTGTCGACCATAGCAACGATTGGAATGTTTAATTTTTGAGCTTCTTGAACCGCGATGCGCTCTTTACGAGGGTCCACGATGAAGATAACATCTGGAATTCTTGGCATGTCTTTAATCCCGCCTAAGAATTTCTCTAAACGCTCTTGTTCCTTACGGATTTCGATAACTTCTTTCTTAGGAAGTACTTCGAAGGTCCCGTCTTCAGCCATTTTTTCGATTGCTTTCAAGCGACGGATACGGCCTTGGATAGTATCCCAGTTAGTCAAGAGACCACCCAACCAACGGTGGTTGATGTAGTATTGACCTGAACGTACTGCATGTTCTTCAACAGCTTTTTGAGCTTGTTTCTTAGTACCAACGAAGAGTACTACACCGCCGTCAGCAGCTGCTTCACGCATGTAGTTGTATGCTTCGTCAACTAATTTAACAGTTTTTTGTAAGTCGATGATGTAGATACCGTTACGTTCTGTAAAGATGTAACGCTTCATCTTAGGGTTCCAACGACGAGTCTGGTGACCGAAGTGTACACCAGCTTCTAATAATTGCTTCATAGAAATTACTGACATTTCTATACCTCCATTTGGTTTAATATTTTTCCTCCGAACGTGTCACCTAGCAAGGAAACTTGGTTACCCAAGCACCGTCCTCACTATCAACGAACGTGCGAATTGGTGCATCAAGTGATGCAACCTTATACAATATACACCATCTCAAAAGAAAAAGCAAGGCCTAAGTTAGGTCAAGCCTTGCATTATATCTCTTAGTTACTCAATTAAATAGCTCTTGTCTAAGCGCTAGACGTTGAACTTTCATGGTCGCAGTTCGGGGAATATCGCTCCACTCCATAATAATCGGTTGGTTGAGGTGAGGCATATCCGCAGTCAAGTGCCACCAGGCTTGCCAGTCTATGCTCATACCATCCTTGATGGCAATAACTGGCTGGGCATAGCCCTTGGGGTCTCTAATAATGACTGCTTCAGCCAAGAAATCTAATTTATCCAATAGCCTATCCTCTATTGCCAGTGTGCTAGGTAAGGCCTCCACTAGGTCCACTTGGCGATCTTGAAGAAAGAGATGGCCCCGCTGATCTAGATAACCGTGGTCCCCACTATCCCACCAGTCACCATAAACATTTTCAGCAAAGCGCCCTTCTTCTTGATAGTAAGTTAGAGCCCTGCCTCTGGAATAGAGTTGGATATGGCCTGGTTGGCCTTGTTTGACAGGATTACCCTCAGCATCACATATTCTGGCCTTGGTTAAGTCGCCTAGGCCTAGTCCCATGTCTCTGGCTTCGAGATTAGCTAAGCTTCTTAAGCGATGGGATCTTAAAATCATAGGCCCACATTCACTTTGTCCGTAGACCTGTAGGAAGACAGGATGGTTAGCCTTAGCTGCCTTCAAGAAGGACGCCATGGTATCGCCATTAATGGCATCGAAGGTCGAATGAAAGTATTTAGTCTCCTTGAATAGTTCCGGTTTGTCCTGCGCTAGACCACGCCATTGGACAAAATGATTAGGATGAGTTTCTACAGCGTAGGGTGGATGTGCTCTGAAAGCAGCCTCAACTGAAGCTAGGTCAGGATTCGATAGCGGCATCATGGGAAAGCCCAAAGACATAAGGCTGGAAACTCCAATATTGAAGCGAGAATGAACCGGACTGACTAGGAAGCTACACAGCTTTCTCTCCTGCATTTGGTCTAGGACCCGCTTCTGCCAGAGGGTTCGCCAGCCCATGCTGCGGTAAGAGTGGCAGATAAGCTTGGGAACTCCTGTTGTGCCTGAAGTATGCGTCATATAGGCAATGGCATCTAAATCGAATTTAGTTGACTCAAGCTCATTTACTTCTTTCGCATCTAGTATAGAGTCAAGACTTAAGTAACTTGAGCCATTTGGAGTGGCAAGTTGTGACACATTTTTAGCCGTTTTCTGATCGTAAATTAAGGCATGTCCTTGCCCCAGTCTTTGACCGAAGACCTTAATAACCTCAGCTCCTAAGTGATAGGACACCATAACTGGCACCGCACCAAGTTTAGTTAAAGCAAGCGCTAAAAGATAGGTATCAAAAGCGGGCGATTTGTAGACCATGACCTTAGTGCCAGGCTTGATACCTAATCTTGCTAACTGCTTAGCACATCGATCAATGGATTTTAAAGCATCCTGATAGCTAGTTTCAAGACCTAATTCCGGGAAAGCAGCTAAAATCTGATCAAAATAAATGGGAACATGAGGCCATTTACGACTTGCGGTCGCAAAATTATCATAGAGATTGAGAGGCTCATAATCAAATCGCGCCATGCTCTATTTCCTCGCTGTTAGCTTGTGGCTCCCCTTCTTCTTCTACTTGCTTATCTTCAGATTTACCTGGCAATAGGGCGTCAGGAACTAGGTCCTTGATGAAGTTTGCTGCACTATCTATCTTGCCTTGGACAACTTCCAAGAAGTTAGCGTTTGTTTCATCCCCCTGCTCCTTATAGATGGCTTGGAGCTGAGCAAATCCTTCTTTAAGCAAGTCACTATCTTCTGTATCACGAATTTCACGTTGTAGAGAGATAAGAAACATGAGGAAATTGTCGCCTATCTCATTCAAGGTTTCAATACCTGTAGCCTCAATAATGCCAAATATGGCACCGAAGAATTCTTCTAACTCTTGGGCAGAATGCTGGTCAACCCATTGCCCAAGGGTAGCTTGAAGACGCTGACTACCTGGAGTTACCGACTCTACTTCCTTGAAACTCACCTTATCAATTTGCCAGTTCTCTAGCAGGTGTTGCATCATACTAATGCCTTTGCAGGCGACCACCTTGGCTTGAACTGTATGGAAGAGAATCTGACTGACCACCGCATCCTCTGGCTGGAAGGCATGAATCTTGGACTCAATGCCCAAATAGCCCTCTGACTCTAGAAATTCACGTTGATATCCAGGGCCGTCATAAGCATAAATAGCCGACACTTGATTCTGTAACTTTTTATCAAGTTGACTAGCGGCATAAATTGCTAAGTTGGCTCCTTTGGAGTGACCGGCTATAATATATTGACCATCAAATTCAGTCATGACTTTGGTCAGGTATTCTCTAGCAGCATCCTGAGCCGGCACCTGGGTTTGGTGGCTCATATTGAAGTCTTCTTTCCAACCCACAATCGTTTCATCTGTCCCACGGAAGACTACCAAATAGGTATTAACTTCCGGAATATAGAAGGTTGCCGCCGCAAACTGCTTCTCTAACTTGAGGTCTAAGTCGGATTGAAAGCCGAAAATCTGAATATTACGATAGCGTGATGCTTGGGCTGCGGCCTTGGCTACCTCAAGCCGTCCCTTGGAAATTAAGAAAGGATTTTCTTCTTGAATTTCTTTTTTGTCTTGAGCAAACTGCTGGTAAAAATCCATCACAGAAATGGCTTTTGATTCGGATATAACATGACTGACATAATCATCTAACTTGAGATAGACCATTTCAACCATAACTGCAATATCCACCTCATTGAGAGGTTGGAGCTCAAAATCAACATGGCCGATATTCTTAATATACTGTTTAAAATCTGACATTTAGTCATCCCTCTTTTCTGGACATAGTAATCCTACTTTCATCCTAGCACTTTAAGCAATAAAAGCAAGTTTCCTGATTATTTTGTGTCTAACTATACACAAAAAGAGGCAGGAATCACTTCCTACCTCCATTCCATATCATTTAGATTGATACTTTGGTTTGAGAATCTCACTATAAATAACCGCATCCTTAAGGTTCTTGCGATTGAGCTTGGTGAGTTTAGAACCACGCCCTGTATGGTGGTGATTAGAAGCACCTATACGTTCAAGTTGAATGGCATCTGCATCAGATTCGGCCAAGGACCAATCTTGGTCACTGTCACCCCACTGATCAGCCAAGGACGCTTCCATTTGAGCTTGAGTCTGATCAAATTCAACCTCGTCCAACATAGACTGGCCAGCTTCGCCTTTTGCTTGTAAGAGATTATCAGCCTCAATTTCCTCAGCACCTAGAGCTTGGTCTAATTCTTGGTTAAGATAATCAATCTTATCTTCTAATGAGGCTCTCTCCTGATCAGTAAGATTAGGATCCTGTGCGGCAGCCATGAGCACATTCAATTGAGCTGACAGATTTCTTAGTGAATACTGAGGGTCTACTTGAGGCATTGGGTTCTGGCGGAATCTTGCTTGCTTACCCGCCGCATTATCACGAATCATGTCCCGAATTTTAGGGATGAGGAAAGACGCAAGGAAAATCATCAAAAAGATATAGCCTCTCATTGGTTCACTCCCCTTTCATCATGACTTAAGTGTCCTATTCAGAAATCACTGTGTCGCCGGCTGGTTTTTCATCCTTAGCAATGGATTCACGCATAGCAGTATCGGCTTGGATATTTTGTAATTGATAGTAATCATGAATACCTAAGTTGCCTTTACGGAAAGCTTCGGCAATAGCTAATGGCACTTCAGATTCTGCTTCAACCACTTTAGCTCGCATGCGTTGTACTTCGGCCAACATTTCTTGTTCTTGGGCAACCGCGAAGGCACGACGTTCTTCAGCCTTAGCTTGAGCAATCTTCTTGTCTGCTACAGCTTGGTCAGCTTGCAATTTAGCCCCGATGTTACGGCCCACATCAACGTCCGCAATATCAATGGATAGAATCTCAAAGGCAGTCCCTGAGTCTAAACCTTTACGTAAAACAGTTTGGGAAATAGAGTCTGGGTTCTCTAGGACAATGGAGTGCTTAGCGGCACTACCTACGGTCGTAACAATCCCTTCACCAACACGGGCAATGATGGTTTCTTCACCAGCACCCCCGACTAAACGTTCAATGTTGGCGCGAACAGTCACTTTGGCTTTGGCCTTAACTTCAATCCCGTCCATAGCTACACCCGCAATAATTGGGGTTTCAATTACCTTAGGGTTAACCGATACTTGAACGGCTTCAAAAACGTTACGCCCTGCCAAATCAATGGCAGCTGCTTGTTCGAATTCCAAGTCAATATTGGCACGTTGAGCCGCAATTAAGGCATCAATGACCATGTTGACATTCCCACCTGCTAAGTAGTGAGCTTCAAGTTCATTTGTATTAATGACTAAGCCTGCTTTGGTTGCCTTAATCATTGGGTTAATAATCATTTTTGGCACAACCCGCCGCAAACGCATCCCGATTAAATTCCCAATCCCCACTTTAACACCAGAGAAGTAGGCGGTAATCCATAAACCTACTGGTACAAAGCGGAAGAAGAGGCTAATCAGTACTAATAAGACGACAATTAATAAACCTAATGGAATCCATCCATTCATTATGCTTCTCCTCCTTTTCTAACAACAAGTGCCCCTTGGCTGACAGCTTGAACCGCAATCGTCGCCCCTTGACTAATAAAGTTGTGGGCACTCCGCGCTTCATAGACCTGGCCATCTACTTCGACTTTACCGATCGGCTTCAAATCTGAAATAGCATGTCCTGAGTGACCAATGAGTGGGTGATCGGCGCTAGCTGCCTGGTCTCCTTGTCTTCCTCGAGCATGAGAGTTAATCTGCGCATCTAGAATTAAGGCTTCATTGACCTTAATAGACAGGCCCAACTTCAATAGGACGAAGAAGACGGTCACACTGACAAGTCCAATCCCGAAGAGTAAGAGCCAGGTCTCTTGCCAATTCTGTGTGTGGTATTGGAGTACCAAGCCCATGACAACTGAGCCAATAAGACCGGCAAAACCTGTTTGTGGTAAGTAGAACTCTAAGATGACCATCACTACCCCAACTGAGAAAATGATAAAGGGTAAGAGTCCGTCAGACTGCCAAGCTTCAAAATACCAAGCAAAGGAAGCTAATGCTAAAAGTGCTGTCGGCAACTTCTGCTTGAAGAAGAGCGTTGCCGTCGCAAAAGCAACCCCCAACAAGATAAGTAGATACACGAGTTATTCCTCCTCTCAAGTTTCTAAGTCTATTATAGCACTTTCACTAAAGTCTGAAAACTATTTACACAAGCTTACCAATTCGATTCTTCAGAAGATGAGAGCTCTTCAATTGGTCTAGCATCTTTGGCCTCGCTAGGAAGCTCAAATTTCATATCTGAGACCTTATTATGGCGACTAAAGGAAATTTTAGCATGCTGGATTTGAGGGCTCCCTCCTATTTGGGTCTCTACCTTCAAATCAAGTGATTGGAGATAATGTTCCTTTTTAGAAACTTCTAAAGTCAAACTAAACTTACCTTGCCTTTCATTTGAGTCTGTCTCCGTCAAATCCATTAGCAAGTCTCTTGACAGTTTACCAAGGAGCCCAAGTTCATGGCCTTGCAATTTCAGCAAGTAACTTGTTTCCGATTCTTCAAGGGTCATTTTTTCAGTTAACTTTTTGTCTGCTAAGACTGTCAGCAGACGCTGGTATTCTGGTTTGATATCCTCTGTTTTAGCTGCCGATACCGTGTACCATTGGGTATTGAGACGCCCATAAAAGGTTTTGTCATTCAAGCTCTTTATGATTTCAACGAAACGTCCATCAGGATAGCTATGATCTAGAATACCAAAGTAATGAAGACCGATGATTTGCCCAACCTTATCATAGGCCATATCACCTTCTAAGGCTGTGACATTGGTCTTGTCATCTGATAAGATAATTTTCTCGAAGGACATGAAAACCGAAGAAAGTAGCCGCTCTCGCCATGCTTCTTCCATGATTTGACTAGCCTTAGGAGAGGAGTCACGACTTTGGCTAGAGTCGGTAGCTTCACTTGTTTCATCACTTGATTCAGACCTATCAGAACTGCTGTCCTCTTCCAAGACAGCCTCTTGCGTCCATGGAGCCAAGGTCAGATTTTTCTCAGAGACTTGATTAATATCTGCTACCGATAGCTCTGCGGACCGCTGTTCTTGATCGTCTTGATAGTAATAGCTTAAGCCCTTAAGATTAAAATCCTTCTGGTCGATTATGAGCTCAAGACTACTTTTTTCTTGACCGACTTTATCTCGCCCAATACTAAAGAGGAAAAGGTGGGTTAAGGACTGGTCCTTGTCACTGATATAGACATGATAACTCGAACCCTTAAGTTCAACCTTAGAGTATGGGGCGTCAAGTAATATAATGGACGTAAGAATATCCTGGTAATTGACATAGGCAAAGGGAGAACTTATCTGCCTATATCTAGCCTGATCGTTCTCTGATTTCGTATACAAAAGATAGTCATCTTGAGCTTTCTTAGTCAAGTAATACTCAAATTTGAGTATGCCAGCCAAATTGAATTCTTCATGATTAAAGGAAAGTATCGGCTCACTCTTCTGGTCATCACTGACTTCAAATTTGTTCCAGGCTATATAGGCATCTTCACTTGGCACAGACATCTCCTTAGTTTTTCGAGAGGTCTTTGCGGTGAGTTTAACATTTAACACCTTTTGTCGCGCTTTCTCTAGCTTATCCTGTAATTCAGGGAAGGTCATACGCTCAGTCTCTTCAGATATCAGTGAACTTCCCTCACTTGCTTTAGAACTTTCCTCAGAGGAAGTATCTAAAATGGGTGGGCGTGCAGCGACACTTTGGCCCGTATAGTTGACAAGAAAACTCAATCCTAAACAGCCAACTAACAAATGCTTAGTCAAGTGTTTCATATTATTAACCTCCTTACCCTCGAAAAGGATAAAATTGTTAGTTCAATTATAACATAAAGCCTCTCCAGTCACCAAATAATCCTATCAAAATAGCGAGAGCAGCCATGCTCTCGCTATCTAACTTATTCAAGAATAGTCAAGGTTTGACGCTTCTCCCGCATGAGGACATCTCGACCCAATAGTTTGTAGAGGGTCGCCGCTAATGGGATCCCCAGAATCATACCTGAGATTCCCATTAAGCCGCCACCGACTGTGAAGGCCACTAAGACCCAGAGACCTGGTAACCCAATAGATCCCCCGACCACACGTGGATAGATTAGGTTCCCTTCCAGCTGCATGATAATGATGACCATGACTAAGTAAAAGAGGGCCTGGCTTGGTGAAACAGCCAACAGCATCAAAGTCCCTACTGCTGCAGAGATATAGCCACCAATAATTGGAATTAGGGCCATAACCCCAGCAATCACTCCTAACATCCCCGCATATGGCAGATTGAAGATGCTGGCAGCAACGGTGACTAGGCTGCCCAGAATGATGCCTTCCAAGGTCATCCCCACGAAGAAATTGGTGAAGGATTCATTCATTAGGCGAATAATGTCTAATAAAGTCTGAGCGTGACTAGGTTTCAAGTAGGCCATAATCACTCGCTTACCCTGTAGCAAAAGACGTTCCTTAGACCCCAAAATATAGAGGGCCACCATCAAGGACAGGATGGAGTTAATGGTATTGGAGGCCACGCCAGTAATGGTGTTGAAGGTAATATTGAGAAAATTAGAAGACAAGGTATTGAGCACCGTCATGGACTGTTGAATCAAACTCCCCCAGTTGATATTAAGCTGGGACATGAGGGTCTGCAACTGAGGGAAATAAGCATCGTATTCTTCAATCGCTCTCTGAAGCCAAGTGCTGACACCTGGAATTACCTCAATAAAGCGGCTGATGGCTGTTGACAATTGCGGCAAAACCAGAACCAAAATCATAATCACTGCTAGGACAAAGGTTAAAAGTGATAAAAACATAGATACCGGGCGTTTTAGTGATTTGACACCAGGTACTTGTCCTTGGACTTTGGTCAGTAACCCCTCATAGCGCACCATGAGTAGATTCAAGATATAGGCGAAAATCGCCCCATTAATAATAGGCCCTAAGGTCTTATAGATGGATCCGACAAGACCCATAAGGGAGTTCCAGTTCCAGACCCCTAAGACAATTAAGGTGACTAAACCAATGTATTTCATTATATATTTATCGTAGCGTGCCATAGCGCTCCTCCTAGCAATCCTAAGCTTGAAACCAGGCTTGGGATTGGAATCATCGTATAAAATAAACTCTTTCTTCTTAATTTTACCTTACGCCAGCTAAAAAGGAAAGTCAAGTAACTTAGAAGTTAGCTCAAGCAAAATTTAAACATAAAAAAAGATGACTAAGTTAACTTAGTCATCTTTTTTGACCTTATTCTTGATTAGGTTTAGATTCAAAGACTAGGTGGTCATCCTCTAAGTGCACCGTCACATGAGAGTTAGGTTGAATGTCCCCTGCAATGATGGCCTTAGCTAATGGCGTTTCTAATTCACGCGTCATGTAGCGCATAAGTGGACGTGCCCCATAGACAGGATCATAGCCATTATGAGCTAACCAAGTGGCTGCTTGATCATCTAATTCAAGGCTAATATCTTGGTAAGCCAAACGTTCTTGCAGTCCCTTCAGGAGCTTGAAGACAATCTTATTCATGTGGCTTTGAGCCAATGGTGTAAAGAGTACGGTGTCGTCAATCCGGTTGAGGAACTCTGGCTTGAAGTGTTGACGCAAGAGTTGGCGCACTTGAGATGCGGTCTCTGGATTGATGCTGCCATCGTCCTCTACTCCTTCTAACAAGAGGCTTGAGCCAATATTAGAGGTCATAATCAGCACTGTATTCTTGAAGTCAACAGTCCGACCTTTAGAGTCGGTCAAGCGACCGTCGTCAAGAACTTGGAGCAGGATATTGAAGACGTCTGGGTGGGCCTTTTCAATTTCATCTAATAAGACAATGGTATAAGGTGTCCGACGTACGGCTTCCGTTAATTGACCGCCCTCTTCATAACCCACATAGCCTGGAGGAGCCCCTACTAGACGAGAGACATTGTGTTTCTCCATATACTCGGACATATCAATCCGAACCAGATGGCTCTCAGAGTCAAAGAGAGTTTCAGCCAAGGCTTTGGCTAACTCTGTCTTCCCTACCCCGGTAGGTCCTAAGAAGAGGAAGGACCCAATTGGACGGTTAGGGTTTTGTAAGCCGGCACGAGAACGTAGGACAGCTTCTGCTACCTTATCAACCGCTTCATCCTGACCAATGACGCGTTCATGTAGGGTGTCGCTAAGCTTGAGTAATTTCTCCCGCTCACCTTCAACCAGTCGATTAACTGGAATACCTGTCAATCGACCTACCACTTGCGCGATTTCCTCGTCAGTCACTGATTCTTGGGTCAGACGTTCATGACGTGGCACCGTTTCTTTGGCTTCAAGTTCTGCTAATTCCTTCTCTAATTGTGGAATTTTACCATGACGGAGTACGGCTGCTTTTTCCAGATCGTAGCTAGCCTCTGCTTCTTCGAGTTGATGGCGAGCCGCTTCTAACTCAAGGCGTTTGTCACGCATTTTGTTTGAAGCTTCTTTCTCGATTTCCCAACGCATTTTGAGCATGTTGGCTTGTTCGCGTAAATCAGCCAATTCTTCTTGTAAGTTCTCTAAGCGTTTCTTACTTGCTTCGTCATGTTCCTTCTTAAGTGCCGCTTCTTCGATTTCAAGTTGCATGAGACGCCGATTGACTTGGTCCATTTCTGTCGGCATAGAGTTAATTTCCACCCGAATGGTAGCACAGGCTTCGTCAACTAAGTCGATGGCCTTATCAGGTAAGAAGCGATCAGTAATGTAGCGGTTGGACAGGATAGCCGCTGCCACCAAGGCATTGTCATGAATGTTAACCCCGTGGTGGATTTCGAAGCGTTCCTTAAGCCCCCGTAAGATGGAAATAGTATCTTCCACAGTTGGCTCTTGAACTAGCACCCGTTGGAAACGACGTTCCAAGGCCTTATCCTTTTCAATGTTCTCACGGTATTCGTCTAAGGTAGTGGCACCAATACAGTGTAACTCCCCACGCGCTAACATAGGTTTGAGCAAGTTACCGGCGTCCATAGCGCCATCTGTCTTACCTGCCCCTACAATCAGGTGAATCTCATCAATGAAGAGCAAGATTCTACCTTCTGATTGCTTCACTTCTTTGAGAACGGCCTTAAGACGTTCTTCAAATTCACCGCGATACTTGGCGCCTGCAATCAAGGCCCCCATATCAAGGCTATAGATTTCCTTGTCTTTGAGGTTTTCAGGTACATCGCGTCTTACAATACGATGGGCCAAGCCTTCCACAATGGCAGTCTTACCAACACCTGGTTCCCCGATTAAGACTGGATTATTCTTAGTCTTACGTGATAGAATTCGGATAACATCGCGAATTTCTTCGTCACGTCCGATGACTGGATCTAGTTTATTTTCTCTTACGGCTTGGACAAGGTTTGTAGCATACTTGGCCAAAGCTTCATAGGTTTCTTCTTGATTTTGTGATGTCACGCGTGATCCTCCTCTCAATTGATCGATACGTTCTTTTAATCTAGACTCACTGATATCATGTTGATTCAAGAATTGAGTCAAGGGATTACCCTTTTGCTTGTAAAGCGCTAATAGAACAACTTCAGTAGATAAAAATTCATCCTGATTGTCTTTAGCAATCTGATTTGCTGCTACAAAAAGCTGGTTAAGTCGTTGGCTAATCGCTTGGCCATACTGAACATTACTTCCTGATACAACGCTAAGCGCGTCAATCTCTTTATTGACTAAGTGTCGGAACTCTTCCATAGGGACGCCAATTTCTTCATAGAGACGGGCCGCAAATTCATTAGGTTGAATCAGAACATGCCAGAGATGAGGAATATCAATTTCCTGATGTTGCCGGGTTATGGCAATCTGTTGCGCTTGACCCAAAGCTTCTTGCATGGTTGTTGTCATTTTTTCAATCATCTTAGCACCTTCCTTTATCGTTATTTGGTCAAAAATAGTCAGTGTTTTTAGTGTTTAATAATAGCCCAATCTTGGGCACATTCTTAGTATAGACCAAAAGTCAAAAAAGGTCAAGAGTTTTATCTGACCTTTTTTGACTTTAAACTTTTCTTAACCTTTTAAACCAGGTGTATAATTATAAATGTTGCTGAAGCCAGCTGCTTCGAGACTTTGGGCTACACGGCGTGACTTAATACCTCGGTTACAGTAAACCGCAATTGGTAAAGTCTTGTCTCTATCAGCTAAATCCGTCAAGATAGTTTCCTCAGGATGATGCAGTGCTCCCTCCATATGCCCTTCTTCATAGTCCGCTTGAGACCGAACATCAATGACTAGTCCCTCTGGATTTTGTGCTTTGAAATCCTCAACGGCTCGTAAATCTGCTAACTCACGCATAATATCCCTCCTATAATTTAACGCCTAAGGCGATACGGGCATAGCGACTCATGCGACTTGGGTCCCAAGCTGGATACCAAACCAACTCAACCTTAACTTCTTTAATTTGGTCAATCTTAAGCAAAGCTCGTTTGACATCATTGATGATAACGTCTGCTAAAGGACAACCAATTGTGGTCAAGGTCATCTGAACTTCACAGACCCCTTCTTCGCTTAAATCGACTTCATAAACCAAGCCAAGATTGACGATATCAATTCCCAGTTCTGGGTCAATCACTTCTTCCAAAGCGGTTTGAATCTGGGTCTGTAGTTTTTCTGTTAGTTCTTGACTCATGGTCACAAGCCCCTTTCCTTGGCAATTACTCCTTCATTTTAAGCTATTTAATAGAAAAATCAAGCATCTTGCTTGTCATTAAGAGTTGAAAGCCAAGGCAGAAATGGCTATACTAAGATGATAAGGAGGATTTCCATGCAAGCCTATCTCATCGCCATTGATTTAGATGGCACAACCTTAAATAACCAATCACAATTAAGTCCCTACACCATTCAAGTACTGCAACAAGTACGGGATATGGGACACCTCGTCGTTATCGCCACTGGGCGGCCTTACCGCAATAGCCAACAGTTTTACAAGGCGATTGACCCTCAGGCACCAATTCTTAACCTTAATGGAGCTTATGGCCACTATCCTGGCCGTCCCAACTGGCAAGCACGCTATGAAGCAGAAGTCCCACGGGAATTAGCGCTCAAAATTATGGATCAAAGTCGAGACCTAGGTGTTTCCCTAGTCTGTGCTGAAGGTCCCGGTTACGTCTTTGTCTCTAGTTATGATATTCCGGATAGTCCCTTTTTCCAGGTTGATCCAAATGATCTTACCTTGATGACTCCAGAGAGTTTGACCTTTGGCCCGACATCACTTAGCGTCTTTTCAACCGCTGAGACTCAAGAGTCAATTAAGAAATTACTCTTAAAAGAATATGGACAACAGGTGGATATTGATACTTGGGGCGGCAACCTTCCCTTCTTAGAAGTCGTCCAAAAAGGAGTTAACAAAGCTTATGGGATTGATCGCTTAGCCCAGTTCTACCATATTCCCAATTCTCATATCATGGCTTTTGGCGACCAACACAATGACCTATCGATGATAGCTTATGCCGGACGTGGTGTAGCCATGGCAAATGCCATTGAACCACTTAAAGCAATTGCTAACGATATAACATCTTACACAAATGATCAAGACGGCTTAGCTCGTTACTTGGTTGAATTCTTCAAACTATAAGCAAATCCCTCCCCTATACGAAGGGGAGTTTTTTTAGGCCCTAAGTACAAAAAAACTCAGAGCTCAAGCTCTGAGTTTTTACGCATTTAGGGTTTGCGTCTATTGGTCGCACTAACTTAGTTACGACGACGTACTGGAGAAATGACATAAGCTGCTGCTAATAAGAAGCTTAAGCCTGCTAAACCAGTTAAGAATGTATCATGTTCACCAGTCTTAGGTAATTCACGCTTACCAGAAGGAGTTGGTGGGGTTGGTGGTTGATCGACTGGCTTACGTGAGTTAATAACCGTCGCTGAAGAAGCGGTTAAGTTCTCAACCTTCCATTCATAGCCACCTTGGTTAGTTGGATCTAACTCATCAACAGTGTAGACACTTGGTGTAGTAGTCCCATCTTGATAGAGTGGTAAATCAGTCCAAACAACTTGACCGTCTTCTTTTGGCACATCACGAAGTTCGCCATAAGCTTGGCCGTCACGTTTTAATTGGAATTTAGCATTTGGACGTTTCATGTTAGATTCAAAACCACGCCATTGCTTATTAACAGTGAAGCTAGTTGTTTTGTTTTGAAGTGTGTTAGTTACAGTCACAGTGCTTGCTGTTTGATCAGCATAGGTCGCTGCATATGGTGAATCCACTGCTTGTACTTCTTGAACAGTGTAGACACTTGCTTCATTCTTACCTTCTTGGTAGTAAGGTAAGTTAGTCCAAGCAACTTGACCATCAACTGTTGGAACAGCTTGCGGTTGGCCATATGCTACCCCATCACGGTAGAGTTGGAATTGAGCTTGAGGACGAACTGAAGGATCTTTATCGCCTTTCCAAACTTTGCTTGCAACAAAACCAGTTGTCTTGAAGGTGTTTGTGACGGTCACACTACCATTAGCATCAGAAGTGTAGGTTACTTCATAGCCATTTGGTGTTTCAGTTAATTCTTCAACAGTGTAGACAGAAGCCTCAGTCTTACCATCTTGGTAGTATGGCAAGTTAGTCCATGTGACTAAACCGCCTTCTTTTGGTACATCCTTAGCTTCGCCATAGTTAGCACCGTCACGTTTTAATTGGAACTTGACAGACGGACGCTTCGTTGCATCTTGGTCGCCAGCCCATACCTTGGTTACTTTGAACTCGGTAGTACGGTAAGTATTGGTTACAGTCGCGCTTGTAGCGGTTTGGTTGCTATAAGCTACATCATAGCCAGTACCTTCTACGCCTGTTTCTTCAACAGTGTAGACAGATGGGTCAGTCTTACCATCTTGGTAGTATGGTAAGTTAGACCAAGTTACTTCACCGCCTGCTTGAGGTACGTCTTTGGCATCGCCATAGTTAGCACCATCACGCTTAAGTTGGAACTTAGCTGCTGGACGCTTAGTAGTGTCTTGGTCACCAGCCCATACTTTGGTTGCTTTAAATTCAGTGCTGCGGTAGGTGTTGGTTACAGTTGCACTTGTTGCGGTTTGATCGCTATAAGCTACATCATAGCCAGTACCTTCTACACCTGTTTCTTCAACAGTGTAGACAGATGGGTCAGTCTTACCATCTTGGTAGTATGGCAAGTTAGACCAAGTTACTTCCCCGCCTGCTTGAGGTACGTCTTTGGCATCACCATAGTTAGCACCATCACGTTTGAGTTGGAACTTGACAGCTGGACGCTTGGTCGCATCTTGGTCGCCAGCCCATACTTTGGTTGCTTTAAATTCAGTGCTTCGGTAGGTGTTGGTTACAGTAGTGCTTGTTGCGGTTTGATCGCTATAAGCTACATCATAGCCAGTACCTTCTACTCCAGTTTCTTCAACAGTGTAGACAGATGGGTCAGTCTTGCCATCTTGGTAGTATGGTAAGTTAGTCCAGCTAACTTCCCCGCCTGCTTGTGGCACGTCTTTGGCATCACCATAGTTAGCGCCATCACGTTTGAGTTGGAACTTGACAGCTGGACGCTTGGTCGCATCTTGGTCGCCAGCCCATACTTTGGTTGCTTTAAATTCAGTGTTACGGTAGGTGTTGGTTACAGTTGCACTGGTTGCGGTTTGATCACTATAAGCTACTTCATAGCCAGTCCCTTCTACGCCAGTTTCTTCAACTGTGTAGACAGAAGGCTCATTCTTGCCATCTTGGTAGTATGGCAAGTTAGACCAGCTTACTTCCCCGCCTGCTTGTGGCACGTCTTTGGCATCACCGTAGTTAGCGCCATCACGTTTGAGTTGGAGCTTAGTAGCTGGACGTTTGCTTGCGTCTTGGTCGCCAGCCCATACTTTGGTTGCTTTGAATTCGGTTGAACGTTTCTTGTTCTCAATTGTACGAATGACGCCTGATTCAGTTACGGTTACTTCTGTCACGTCAGTAGATAACTCATAACCTTCTGGGGCAGTTTCTTCTTGAATCTTAAAGGTCCCTTTGGCAGCTAAGGAATCTTTAATTTCATCAGAAATAGTAGAACCATCCGCACCAGTAGGCGCTAGGCGGAACTCATTACCATCTGGGTCAGTTACTTTAAATACAGCGCCCGCTAAAGGTTTCTTAGTTTCAGCATCTACCTTATTAATCACAATGCGGTAGGCAACATTCAGTTGAATAGCCCCACCTTCAGTCAAACGACTGCGACGACGCACTTCTTCTCTGGTACTATTGTTATAGGCATTGTTCACAATAGGTTTGTCATCACCTTGAACAGAAATCACGTTCCCTACATTAGTACCGTCACCTGGCGCCGTAGTCTTATAATCAAGAATAAATGGCTTGCCAGATGGATCAAAGATGGTCATAGAAAACTTAGTGTAGTTATCGCTGAAACGAATAGAATAGTCAACACCTTCACGCAACATGTATTCACCATCCAAGCCCCAGTTCTGGTTAATCTTGCTACCAGACAAGAGACGGAAAGTTTCAGGAATGAATTGCATGCCGGCACTATCAGCTGAAATTTCATCATTAACTACATATTTGTTGTAATTAGCTTTACTTGCATTCAGACGCACACGCCATGGGTGGGCATAGGTACCCGTAGTACCTAAGGCAGCAGATTCCCAAGGGCTTCAATCATGACACCCCAGTATTTGTTAAAGTTCTCACCTTGTAAGTATGGACCATTGTCTGAGGCTGGGCCACGAGGATCTACTTTTAAGACGATATCAACACCTGCCCCTACACCTTTTTCTTTAAGGCGTACAGTAATAGGGGTTTTAATGGTATCAGATCTGAACTGCACAAAGAAACTCCCTTTTACACCATAGGCAGCATCTGCCTTCTTGGCTTCAAGGTATTTTTCTAAGTTTTGCATGCTAATATGAACCGAACCACCTTGGCCATCACCATTAGATGTTACTTCCGCAACACCAACAGAGATACCCGTTGGACGGTCGATTAAGGCAAAGCGACCTTCTTGAACAGTCAGGGGTGCTGGGATTTCATACTCAAAGTAATCCCCATTGTTCAAGTTATAGTCATAGTCTGCTAGGTCAAACTCCATTTCAAAACCGAAGAGTGAGCCTTCTCTTAAGACATAGTTGCCATTCGCGTCTTTACTCGCTTCACGTGCATTGTTGTAGTCCCAAACAATGGCACTTTTAACCGCATTGTGTAGAACCTTGGGAGTCCCATTAACATTAACAGCTTGAGCCTGAGGTAAGGCTGCTTCTTCTTCAGCTTCTGATGAAGAGTTTTCGGTAGCATCATTAGTTGATGCAGAATTTACGGACGAAGAGACCAACTCCTCGACGTCGGATGCGCTACTGACATCCTGGGCAAATGCCTCTAACGGACCTGTTAAAACGCTAAAAACCAGCATTAAAATAGCAAACAGCTTTGTCCATTTAACATTTTGCTTCATTTATTCTCCTCCTTTTGATTAAGACATTCTTATGGCAACAGAACACTCTTTTACGAAGGCCCTTGTGGGGCAAAGCCCTGTTTCTATCAGAATGAGTAGCCAAGTTCTTAATCGCTATTCGTTGACTAGTTACATTCAGGTTGCCTGAATTCACTAGGTTAACCTAAATACCTATTCGTTATATATCGTTCTCCTGCAAAGAGTGCCGACCCATCTTATACAGTTTCAACTCCCATAAGACTATTTAAAGGTCCTCCCTAAATGCAACAATGACCATTATCTTTCTTAGTTAGATATTAACATCGAACGAACATGGCAGACATCTCAGGACTTCAAGACAGTCTAATGACAATTACTGTAGAAAACTTTTGCATATATAACTAGTCACAGATATTATAACAAAAAGGTTACGCTGTGTAAATGAAAAATACGTTAATTATCACTATATCTTGTTATCATCATTCGGAATACGCCCTATATATAGCTATCATCCCCTATATATAGGGGATTCTGGGCTCTTGTTTCATAGCTGTAGTAATGCTGACATATTGCATATGATAAAACACGAACTTTAAGTTCATGACCCCAAAATATCGTACGCAACTTGTCTAGATATTTGGACAGGTGTCTATTTCATATATAATTGTTAAGACATTTTTGATAGACTAAACACCTATATAAAGGTGTTTGCCTGTAAATATCATTGTGATTTCATATATATTTCCCTGCTTAATATGAACATTAGCTTAGTCAAGATGCAATTTATGGCATAAAAAAAGTAGCTAAACCATCCGTTTAACTACTAAAGCTAAAAACGTTATTCACCTAGAATTCTCATTTTAATCCACTATCCAGTTGCTTGGCGTCTAAAGACATGGATTTAGCTTGATGGTAGCCTCGTTCATAGGCTAAGGTCTGTTCATTAACAACAGGTTGCTTAAAAACAATCTGTCCTTGAACCTGAGCATGAAAGGCTTCCTTAACCGCTTCAGGTACTTGAATGACTAGGGCATAGCCGGCCTCTTCTGCCACCATACTTTGGCGCTGCTGCTCATATTTAGCCGCTAAACCATCCATAAAGCCTTGGTAATAGGCCCGACGCTGATTCTGCTTTTGCGAGCTAGTCAAGCCGTCATGATCTAATTTCAGGTGTTGTCCGGCATGGAACTTCATGGCATTAGCTGCTAGTTGAAAGACATGATAGGCCAAGTCCACATCAGACTGATAGCCCATATAAACAATTTTACGTTGGGTTTTTGACTGGTGTGGCAATCGAGTACTCTGAACATAGAGCATGATACGAAAATTATCTGCAATGGTCCGAGCTAATATTTTTTCCCACCAGAAGAGGGTTTTGTAAACAGATAAGGAACGCGTCACAATCGCATCCAGACTAGTCGCAGCATCTAACTCTTGTTGCGAAATTTTATGCTTGAGCATGAGTTTCTGGGCCATCAGGAGGGCCGTCTGACTCTCCTCATCCTGGTTACCATCTTCTGCTAGTTCAAGCAGATTGCGGATTTTATCCAGAATCTTATCATTTGGATTCATGACATCCCTTCCTTTCTGTCTTAGAATCATTGGATTTTATCTTAACTGGTCTAACGCCTCTTCAAAGCGCCTTGGAAGTGGCGCCTTAAACTCAAGCCATTCGCCACTTCTAGGGTGTTGTAACTTTAAGGCATAGGCATGCAGCAGTTGGCCAGTCATATCATGGACTAAGGAGCCCTTGATATGGTCTAATCCTTTGCGGTAAACAGGATCTCCAACTAGTGGATGTCCAATAAACTCTAGATGGACACGAATCTGATGGGTCCGCCCTGTTTCAAGTTCAAGATCTAGTAAGGTAGCATTCTCAAAGTTTTCCATGACTTGGAATCGAGTTAAGGCATACTTGCCCTCTTTGGCCACTGTCCAACGTAGGCGATTAGCAGGATCGCGTTGCAACGGCGCTTCAATGGTCCCCTGGGGAGCCTTGACCTGGCCGTGTACCAATGCTATATAAGAACGGCGCATATCATGATTGAGTAACTGATCTGCTAGGGCTTGGTGGGCAGCATTATGTTTAGCTACTACTAAAAGGCCTGAAGTATCCTTATCAATTCGGTGAACAATACCTGGGCGATAAAAATCCGAACCAGTGGATAGATTGCCATTTAGATAATGGAGCAAGCCATTAACAAGGGTTCCCTTGAGATGCCCCTTAGAGGGATGTACCACCAGCCCAGCCGGCTTGTTAATGACTAGAATATCTTCATCTTCATAAATAATGTCCAAATCCATGGCTTCGGGCTCTGGTAGGGAGTCCTCTTCTACTGCTAGGTTTCGGCGTGCTACCAAGAGGGTCTCATCACCCTTTAGTTTGAAATTAGCCTTTTGCTCTTGACCATTGACACTTACCAGGCCGTCTTTAATGATTTTTTGAATAGTTGAGCGGCTTTCACCTGGTAACAAGTCAGTTAAGACCTTGTCCAAGCGCCCCGCCTGCCCTTCTAATTGAAATTTTTCCTTTGTCATACGATCTCCTTTAGACTTTCTTTTAGTATAAACTTAAATCATGGTCCTTGGCCATCAATAAGAGTATCAAGACCCCCACTGTCAAAGCCGTGTCCGCTAGGTTAAATATTGGGAAAGATACAAAGTCTAATTGTAGCATATCGACCACATAGCCGTTTAGCAGGCGATCAAGGAGATTCCCCACAGCGCCTCCCACTAAACAGGCATAAGCTAGATTGACCCAAGTAGAACTAGCTTGTCGACGGTAGATTTTATAGCTGAAGAAAGCCACTGCTAATAAACTGATGCCGATAAACAAGCCTTGAGCTCCCGGCAAGATACCCCAAGATGCGCCTCTATTCTGGATATGAGTTAAGCTTAAAAAACCGGGCACTAATTCCATCTGCTGACCTAAGGCTAGATGGGTTAACACCCAAAATTTAAGTCCTTGGTCCACTATCAAAAGGCCTAGTACGGTAGCGAATGCGACTAACATAGCGTTCTCCTTGTTAAATGCGTTTTCTTTTTGGTATAATAAAGAAGTATAAGTACTATTATACCTCAAAATGGTGAAGAAAACACCTAGGTGACAAAAAGCAAAGGAGTCTTTATGAAGCGAATCAAATATCTTTTGATTTTGATCTGTAGCTGTCTTTTCCTCGCGGCCTGTGATAATTCCTTGGCCCGTGTCGATCGAGCAGTTGGCTTGATTCAAGAAGATACTACGGGCATCATCAATGATTTAACCGAAATTCAAACGCAAGAAAAGAATTTGCAAGCAGCTTTTGAAACAGACTTAAGCCAAAACAATTTGGCACTTTTCAATTCTAATGATAGCCAAGTTGAAAAAAACATTCAGGAACGTAAATCACATCTTGAAAGTATTAATAAGAAACGGACCCATCTCCAAGAGATGCTGAAGGAATTAACTCAAGGGACCGATAATAAGAATCTCCCTACTGACAAATTCCAGGACATTAATAGTGCCATTAACCAATTAGATCAGGACTTAGCCACCTACGTTAACGACTATACGGCTAACTTGGCCTTGGAATCTCAATCCTTTAAATCCATTGCTAATCCTGAATCTAACTACCAATCATTCTTCGATGTCTTAAAGAATGTTAACACACTCTCTACGACGAATCTGATGAATCTAGATAAGGTCCTCCCCCATTTTGAGAAACTCAACGCCAACTTAGTCAATCTTAAGGTTGACCTAGTGAAATTGAAAGAACAGAAAAAATAGCCTCAGGAGGTAACGCATGAAATATGTCAAATCCGGCGCTCTCTTGCTGCTCTTGATGCTCTTTTTGACCGCTTGTCAGAAGCAAGAAGCCAACCAAACGACTTATCAGTCGCTCCCCCAAGTTCAGTCTAAATACTCAGCAGATGAGATTGCAGACTTCAACAATCGCCGTAACCAAGGCAAAACTAACCGTTATGAAGGGATCAAGATAGAAGAAGGACGTATCCTAGATACGCCAACCAATCTACCAAAAGCCCTCTTCTACGATAGCGGGATTAATATCGCCTACCCGCAAAATGGCGTCAAAGGTATCTATCTGTCACCAGAGATTATTGCCAACGAAGCCAAATTCCAGAAAGTCATCGCCATGATGAAACGTAACGGCCTTAATACAGCCGTCATTGACTTTAAGGATGACTATGGCCAAATTGTCACCCAAATCGACACTGACAATGCCATGGTTAAAGAAAACATTGTCCAAGTTGCTGATTTAAAAGCTGCTCTCAAGACCTTGGAAGACAACCAAATCTATCCGATTGCTCGTATTGTTACCTTCAAGGATAATATGATGGCAGAAAAACACCCAGACCTTTCCTTCCATTCACGTGAGACCGGCAATATCTGGTCAGATGGCAACGGCTCTCAGTTCATTAACCCCTACCTAGAAGAAGTTTGGAAGTACAACATTGACGTTTCCATTGCAGCAGCTAAGATGGGCTTCAAGGAAATCCAGTTTGACTACGTCCGCTTCCCAGAAGGTTTTGAGACTTTTGCTGAAGATTTACGTTTTGACAAAGGCAACTACAGCAACTATGTTTCTGCTAGTGGTAATAAGATTGAAGGTGAAGACCGTGTGGCGGCTATTACCGACTTCTTGAAACTCGCCAAGGAACAACTTGCGCCATATGGTGTTAAAGTTGGTGCCGACGTCTTCGGTATTACAGCCGTTACCAGTGGTCAAACTGAAACAACCGGGATTGGTCAGGACTTTGCTAAAATGGCCGAACAATTGGATGTTATTTCAAGTATGATTTACCCTTCTCACTGGGGTACAGCCTTCTTCGGAATTGAGTTACCTGACTTACATCCTTATGAGTTAGTTGATGAATACATGTTCTCAGAGGAGCAGGTACTTAAAAACGTTCAAAATAAGGTAATCAGTCGTCCTTGGATTCAAGACTTTACCGACTCTAGCAAACCAGTAGGTACCTATCAAGAATACGGCACCCTACAGGTTCAGGCACAGATCAATGCGCTAGCTAAACATAATATTCACGAGTTCTTACTCTGGAATGCTAATGGTGATTATTCGGAAGGAATTGATGTCAGTGGTAGCAACACCAATAACCCAACCATCAATCAGGGTTCCAATCAACAGATGCAGAACACGCAACAGAATCAAAATAATGGCAATCGCTAGGCTAGATAGCACAACACAAAATCCCCGTCACTGATTAATTCAGTGACGGGGATTTTCTACATCATTAAGGCAAAAGCTTAACTTGAGCTGGTTGAGATGAAACTTGCTGATAAATCGGGTTAGCTTGCCAATGATAGTGAGTGTTTGGCTCCATAAAATCAGCGCCATAAAGTAAGGACAGATAGCGATGGCAATCTTGCGGTACCATGACCTTATGCGCTTCAATCTTGGCCCAATCAATCTCCATCAGAGGTAATTGATAGCGATAAGCCATCAAGCGCGTTGGCTGTCCAATGGCATTAATCTTAAAGTCAATGGTGACACTCGTAAAATGACTCTCAGTGGCCTCATAGAAGATAAAGTCAATGTTTAGCCCATTGAAATCATAAGCCCTTTCCACCACTTTTCCCTCATAGGTAAAGTCCTTGCGTTTACGGAAGCCATTAGCTAAGAGATGAGCTTCATAGACATCAAAGGCCTCTAAGTCGCTGACTTTGAGGGCAAAGTCCATATCAATATCATGCTCAATGCGTCCACCTTCACGGTAATAACCTAGTAGACTACCAAAATCCAACCATAAATCAAAGTTTAAGTGGTCTTGATCATAGACAATCTCTAAAATTTGGTCAAAATTAGCCTTCAATAGGGCTTGTCGCCCTTCATCTAGCTCTTTGTTAGCCTTTTGATTTAACTGCTTAATAAGCGGCAATTTTTTAATGCTATCCTTGTGTTTACCTAAAAGGCTAGCCAAACTCCGTTTAGCCCATTGCATAAGTGACATTTAGGCTTCCTCCCTGTAAGCAGTAAATGGCGCATGTTGGACGCGGTCTTCTTCTGCAGGCAATTGCATGTAATCTGCTCCATAAATAGCCGTTAGAACCTGATCGTAATCTGAAAGAATTTTATAGCGACGGTTTTCAAATACAGCCTCTTGAACCTGTTCATGTGCCGTCTTAGCAAAACTTGTATCGCGCCGCTTCTTCTCCATCAAATAATCAAGTCGATTAGAGTCGCTCCCCTTCTGTGCTAATTGGTCCATTTTTTGGTTCCAAATACGAGGTGGCAAGAGACGGAAGAAGAAATTAACGGCATAGCGAATAAGGTTACCTAAGCCGCCCTCTTCATTACGAATGCCATTCCAAGAATAGGCAGAGAGTTGCCGCAACTGATCAAGGCGGTCCATTTTTGCTTGGTCTCCCTTAGCATGGTCAAAGGGGAAGACATCTACGCAGATGCCTAATTTACTTGGCCATGCCAAAGTATTATTTTCATAGAAAGTACGCTTATCGACCACACGATAAAATGGGAAAGGATAATGCCAAACATCTTGGAAGCCCGTCACCTGGTAAACGGGGTGGCGGTCTGCCTTAATGGCTTGATAGAGACGCTCATACTCAGAACGAACCAAGGCAATATCCATATCATCATCCCAAGGAATGAAGCCTTGATGGCGAACAGCTCCCAGTAAAGTTCCATAAGCTAAGCTATATTGGATTTTCTCACGTTGACAAATGGCATGGATATAGTCCATGATTTCAAGTTCAACCTGACGAACTTCTTGGTCATTCAACTGACGATAACCGGCATAATCCTTGGCTATAACTGCTTCGTAATAGCCTAAGATAGCAAATAGAATGACACCTAAGAAAGAAATCCCGTATAAGGTCGAACTCAAGAACAAGTTAGAAGTAAAGATGACGGCCATCATGGCTAGAATCATATCTAAATCCTGGCGGCTAACTCCTTTCTTGTTGAGGGCCCACCATTTGGCTAAAAGGCGCTTTGTAGATGACAAGATAAAGAAGCCTAAGGTGATAAAACCTAAGATACCATTGTAGAATAGGACTTCAATATATCCATTATGAGTCAAATAGTGCTGCTTAACCACATAACTATTGGCATCATAAGACTTAGCTACACTGTGCCAGTTCCCTGAAGAAAACCCTAAGACCGGACGGTAAGGGACTAAAGCCAAGGTTGACTTCCAAATATCGAAACGGTTGTTAGAGATATTGGTTTCTTCAGTATCTGACCGTTTCAAAGTCCCTTCACCAGTGGTGACCTTTTGATTACCTGTCACGCTGGCTTCATCGTTGAGAATGCGAATACCACCTGATTGTTGTAAGTAAAACTCCCCTACTGTGTCAACACTGTAGACTCCGACCCCAATAGCAGCAAAGACCACACAGATAGTTAAGAAACGTTTCTTCAACTGCCAACCGGAAATGTTGACCATACTATAAATCAAGGTCGCTGCTAGTAAGCATAGCAAGGCCGTTCTAGAACCAGATAAGACAATGTAAACGAAGTTAATGACAATAGACGAGACGATTGCCACTTTCATCCAAGTCACTTGATTCTTACGCCATTGGCTTAAGAGGAAGAGAACTACTAAGAGCGAGATGATTGCCAAATAGTTAGGGCTAGCCAAAATCCCAAATAATCGCGACTCAATAAAGCCTTGACGAATAATTAAACCTTTATAGTCGCTAACATGATAGCCAATCAAGGCCACGAATTGCCCAATGGAAATCAAATCCCCGATAGTATTCACGATGACGACTAGCCAGAACATGTTATACAGCAAGCGCTTGGCTTGTCCTTGACCCAAATTAATAAAGATTGGGTAAATGGCAAAGAAATAAAGGAAGAATATGACCATATTCTTGAAGTTTGCCATATAACCAAAGTTGACTACCAAGAGACTTGTCACAATATTCAAGAGGAAGAAGGCAACTAGCCACGGTAGTAAGCTAAGTTTGAGATGAACCTTCTTGGATAATAAATTATAGAGCCCTAATAAGCACCCTATCAAGGTGATGGTACCATATACTAAAGGATGGGCACTGAGAAATTGTAAGGGTACAATCAACCCTGCCATACAATACATCATCAATGCTAAAAGAAAGCAAGTATTGATTTGGTAGTAATGTTTCTCAATCCAATCTAATCGTATCATTTATCCATGCAACTCCTTTTTGTATTTCTTACTAATGATTTGCTTATAGAGAGCAGGACTAATCTGTAAAGCAAGCATACTAAGTTTACGCCCTTTGGTGAAAAGCGGATCACGCATGATCTGCCAAAAGTGGTCTGTTAGATAGGACCGTAGGCGTTTTTTAAGACTTTCATCTTGATAGTCTGAATCCAGCAACAAACGATCGTAGACATAGAAATGCGCCCAATAAAGCCGAGTCATGGCAACTGGCAACAAATCTGGGTAGTCCCGTTTGATAATTTCATAGTTTTGTTGATAAGCCTCAATCACATTGAGGAACTTTAGTGAGAACTTTTGAGTGGTAATGCTATTTGGTCGATGCATATAGTAATAGAGCTTAGCATCCGTCGCCACCACTCGCTGACACTTGGCTAGCAAGCGAATCATGATGAAGGCATCTTCAGCAATCTTACCTAACTCAAAATTCAAGTCATCGAAGAGTGAACGCTTATAGAGTTTAGTTGGGGCCATGACCGTAAAGCCTTTAGCCGCCATGACATGACCAATAGCCTCTTTGGCTGTATAGATCCAAGTCTGTGCTTCTGCTTCTGGTCCGCTTGGAATCTGGTCATCATAAATATCATAGTGAGAGCACATGGCCAAGTCTGCTTGGGCAGAGACCATCTCTTGATAAAGAGTCTTCATCATATCCAAAGAAATAACATCATCACTATCAATAAAGGCAATGTACTGCCCTTTGGCTTGAGCAATGCCCGTATTTCTTGCAGCCGATAAACCGCCATTAACCTGCGAAATCAGGCGAATACGTTGATCTTCTTGCTCTAGACGCTGACAGATTTCTAAACTCTTATCTGTAGAGCCATCATTGACTAGCAGAATTTCAAGGTTGGTATGACTTTGATTGCGAATGCTAGTCACACAACGCTCTAAGTAAGATTCAACATTGTAAACCGGCACAACAACCGTAATTAAATCTGACATGGTCTATCCCCTTCTTCTTAATTTATTGCCGACTGCTTCTACCATACCGGTCAGCACTGGATCCTTAAGTAACCAAAGGGCTGCAATGTAATACACCCCGCATAAGGTCATTAGAATTGCAAGGTTTACTAAGACGGCGAAGTTTAAATGCGTCATTCGCACTGGAGATAGTGCGTTAACCACTATGCTGATTGGGATAAACCCTGCAGCAATCAGCCCATAGCGTAAGAAACTGCCAATCACAGGTTTTAACTTAATTAAGCCATGACGTTTGATAAAGTAGATTTCGAGAGCAATTAGGACTCCTTCTGACAACCAAGTGGTTAAGATATAGATTTCTGGAGATGAGAAATGCATATTAAGGAGTAGGAACTTGAAGGCTAGGTTGAGTAAGCCACAGGCGAAATAATAAAGGGTCAAACTCCGTTCATAGCCATGAATGAAGATAATCTGATTAGCGAGAAGGGTCTCAATAGACCAAGTAATACTCCGAATCCCGAAGATAGCTGTTACAGTCGCGGCTCCCATATAGGCGCCCCCACCATAAAGCAAGACAGCATAATCGCCTGTTATGAAGAGCCCTAAACTAATTGGCGCAATCAAGAAGGCAAAGAGACGTGCCCCTTTATAGACTAGGTTGTCATAGGCTTGACGGTTATTCTGGCCTAGGTAGTACCCTAAGCGCGGGATACTCACCGAAATCGGACTACTAATCAGAGTCGCGATCATAGTTGAAATTTTTTGGCCTTGGCTATAAAGGCTGACGGCATCCTCTGAATCTGTATAGGATAGGAAGAGCTTGTCCAAAGCCGTATATAGGGTCACAGCACTGGACATAAGTAGCAAACTAATTAAAGGCAGAATCATGGACAGCATGTCTTTAACCTTGACCTTGACTAGCTTGACTTGACGCTTAATCCAGACAAAACCGAAGAGATAGTTGAGAATTTGAGCGCCAGACATGACCATTGCATAAATGATAATATCCTCGGCTGTTCTAACAAATCCAAAGAGCGCCACAATCATAATAATCCGCAAGATGATGGTCTTAATTAAGATAAAGCGATAATTCTCGAAGGCCTCCACCATCCACTCAATATAGAGGAAGCTAGATAGAATCTGACTTCCCAAAACTAAGTAAATTGCCAACTGACTCTTCTGGTGAACGGTCGCATAGACATAGCCCACATAGAATAGCGTCGTTAGGATGGATGAAATAACCGTAATGTAGAACAGGCTCGAGAAGAAGTAATTGACCTGATCACGATCATGCTTGACCTTACTAATTTGGCGGACACCAAAATAATAAACCCCTAAAGAGGCAAATGGTAAGAAAATGTTCATCAGCGTGTCGCCAGCATTAAAGTAGTTATATTCTACCGAGTTTTGGAAGACCCGGTTAATATAGGTTCCTGTGAGGACAGGCACCACTACGTTCGCAAATCGCACTAAGAAATTCGCGAGGGCATTGGTTTTGATGTTTTTCATGGAACCTCCCCTAGCATTTTTTGCTAATTGAAATTTGTCTCCACCTATTTTACCACGAAAAGGCGAATTATTCACCTGATTTCCTAATTCTTAAACTTTTAGGGCATTGCTAACTGACTCGAACCTAGGATATTTGTTATAAGTTGATCACCAATTTTAGGATGGAAAAGGCTAAACTAAGCACTAGGCCACTCCAACTGGCTAATCTGATCCAAATAGGATTTACTCTTGAGACGAATACCGACATATTCTTGATAGATAGCATCCATGAGTGTTCGCAGATCCTTAAGCGTCTGATCACTTAAGTTAATGTTCTGGATTTGTTTCAAATCCACTTGGGATAGACGTCGGGCCACGTGTACTGCTCGACTGGAAACAGGTAGGCAATGAACATCCAAAAAGGCATGGCGGTCACACAAGACGGCTTGACGCTTAAGGCTGAACCTTAGCGGTCGATCATTGGTTTGACATGTGGCACAAGAAGCCCACTGAATATGAATGCCAAAGATAGGCAGTAAATGAATCTCAAGATAAGCCACAATGACTTGAGCGGTTAAGCCTTGGTTTAAGGCCTCTAGCACTTGTAAGAGAAGCTGATAGACTTTGGGATTGGCTTGATTATCTTCCAGTGCGGCATCTACTAGTTGTAGGACATAAATGCCATAAGCCTGAAGTAGCATATCCTGTTGCAGAGCTTGGAAGAGCTGAATCGGCTGACTTTCTTTCAGAAAAGAGAGCCCTTCATCTTGAATGTCACCAATATAGGCATGATGGGTCATAGGAAGGCAGGCGCTTGTCAGCCGATGATGGCCCCGGTAAAGACCGCGAACAAAGAACATCTTGGTCCCAAACTCTTGGGTGAAGATTTTAACCAAGCCATCATGTTCGCGGTGAGGGCGCTTGAAGAGGACAATGCCCTCAAATCGTTCATTCATGCCCCCTCCTCCCTTCTTAATTCATCTGTCTAGTAGTTATCTGGACGATAGCCAAAGTCACTCAGATTGGTTTGACGATCGCGCCAATTCTTTTGAACCTTGACCCACAAATCTAAATAAACCTTGTCATCCAATAATTGTTCAATATCACGCCGGGCCAATTGGCCGATTTTCTTAATCATTTGACCTCCAGCCCCAATGATAATTCCCTTTTGGCTCTTGCGTTCGACAATAATAGAAGCTTGAACTTCAATCTTGCCATTCTCGTTGCGTTGCATGCTTTGAACTTGAACGGCAACGGAATGAGGAATCTCTTCTTGGGTTAACAATAAGATTTTTTCACGGATAAATTCAGCCACAACGAAATATTCGGGATGGTCCATAATCTGACTATCAGGATAGTACTTAGGTCCTTCCGGTAGGGCTTCTTGCAACTTAGCCACCAATTCCGGTACATTGTTACCTTGAGTAGCCGAAATTGGAAAGACTTGGTCAAAGCTTCTGACTGCTTGATAGCCTTCAATAATAGGCAGTAAATCATCAGGTTTGACTAAGTCAATCTTATTGATGACTAAAAAAACAGGTACCTTAACGTTTTGAATACGCTCCATAATTAAACGGTCACCAGGCCCCATCTTTTCGGCAGCATTGACCACAAACAAGACGGCATCTACCCCTTTGAGGGCGCTATAAGCCGTGTTGACCATGAAATCACCTAAGGCATGTTTAGGCTTATGAATACCCGGTGTATCGATGAAAACAATTTGAGCCTGGTCAGTTGTTAAGACCCCCTGGATTCGATTCCGAGTGGTCTGAGCTTTATCGGACATAATAGCAATCTTCTGCCCCACAAAACGGTTCAGCAAGGTTGACTTACCCACATTAGGACGACCAATAATGGCTACAAACCCCGATTTGAATGCTTCTTTACTCACGTTTCACACTCTCTTTCTCTATAACTAAGTAAGACCAAGCAAAGTAGCCAAAACTTGCCAGGCTTTTGGCCCTAGGACTAGGAGCCCGACACTAACCGCTACTAGGGCCGCAATGACAACTGCTGCCGCCGCAACGTCCTTAGCTACCTTGGCCAAGGGATGCAATTGCTCCCCTACTACCAAATCAACGGTGGCTTCAATGGCACTATTGACCAATTCCATACACCAGACTAAGCCAGTTACAAGTAGCAAGAGACAGGCCTCAATGGCATTGACGCCAAGTAGACCAGCTATGATGAGGACTAAGACTGTCACCCCTGCATGCACCTTAAGATTACGTTCATTGGCTAAGGCATAGCCCAAACCGGACAATGAAGCCCGGAAGGAAGCCAAAATGCTTGGATTAGCATGATGCTTATAGGGCTGTTTATCGCGTGAGACCATAAGTCGTCAACACCTCTTCTTGGATTCTAAACATTTCCTGCGCTTCTTCTTCTGTCTGATGGTCATAACCATTGAGATGAAGGAAGCCATGAACTGCTAGAAAAGCCAGTTCACGGTCTAGGCTGTGCCCATAGTCCTGTGCCTGTTCTTGAGCACGAGGGTAAGAAATGATGATATCTCCCAAGTGTTGAGGAATAGCTTCTTCTTCCTCAAACTCAGTCTCCTCTAAATCTTCTGTCTCTTCCGCTTCCTCAGCAAGGTCTAAATGAGCAAAGTCTACATCATACTCACTGGATACTTCAGTCAAGGCAAAGCTCAAAACATCCGTCGGTTTGTCTAAACCACGGTAGTCTCGGTTAAGCGCTTGGATTTCTTCATTAGAGACGATGGAAAGATCTAATTCAATCCCCCCTGGTAATTTTAGATACTTGGCAGCAGCTTCAATGACCTCATGAAGCAATTTTTCTTGACCTGCTGCAAGATAGGCTTGGTCATCGATAATATCAACTAACATAAATGTCCTTTCTAATCCCAAATGATCTACTTAGGATATTCTATACGGGTGTGATACATACTTGCGACGCCTTGAATCAGAGACGCTTGTACGATTTTTAATTCATTAACGGTTAAGTCACATTCAGAAAACTGATCGTCCGCCACTTTCCCTTGGATAATAGCACCTACAAGTCCTTCGATACTTGCTTGGCTATACTCCTTGAGGCTACGGCTGGCCGCTTCAACCGAGTCAGCAATCATGATAACGGCAGCCTCCTTGGTCCGTGGCTTAGGACCAGGATAGCGGAAATCTGCCTGATTGACAGGATGCCCTTCCTGTTGGGCCTGATAGTAGAAGTATTGGACCAGTGTGGTCCCATGATGTTGCCAGCAAATATCCTGAATGGAAGCAGGCAAATCATGAGCCTCCATAATTTTTACCCCAGCGGTCACGTGATCTGTGATAATCTGGGCACTTTCAATTGGCTTAATCATTTTATGTGGATTTTCAACGCCTGCAGGCAAATTCTCAACGAAAAAGAGTGGATGCAGTGTCTTGCCCACATCATGGTAATAGCTAGCCACCCGTGTGAGAAGGGAATCTCCACCAATGGCTTCAACCGCATTGGCACTCAAATTAGCTACCATCATGCTGTGGTGGTAGGTACCTGGTGCCTTCTCAATCAAGTCCTTAAGCAAGGGATGATTAAGATTGGCTAGCTGCTGTAGGCTCAATTCGGCGCTAGGATTAAAGAGGCGCTCCCAGTAAGGAGACAAGGACAAGTAAAAAATGATTGTCATCAAGATATTAGCCAACATTAGTCCTGCCATACGTCGACCTTGGAAGGTTGTTAAATCCATGTTGAAGCCCAGCAATAAAGGTAGAATGGTCAATAACTGTAGGCCAATATAGGCTGGCACAAAACGTCGTTTACGCCCTAACCAAACCTTGGCATTTACCAAAATCATACCGATTAAACCAGTGAAACAATAAAAGACCAAGGGCATGAGACTTTCCAAAATATTAAAGATATCGCTTAAGACGAACAGTGCCATCACATTGAAAGATACCAAACCAATTAAGCCATCACGCATACTAGTTTTGGGCACTACAAGTAGTGGCCAGAGACTAATGGGTAACAAGAGCGTTGCCCAGGCAAAGCCCCCTACTTGAAGGACTTCGAGAGCCTTCAAGACGGCGAAGAGCCCCCCAAAGGCCAGTGCATAGATGGTCATAGCCATTTGCCGCTTGGCACTTGGCGCTTGCTTGAAACGGAAGCCTTGGGTATTAAGACCAAGGAGCAAGAAAAAGTGAGCAATAATCAAACCGTAGAAGATATAAGCATTATAGCGCCCTACACTAGCGTCCAAGTAACCAAAGAGTTTAAGTTGGCGCAAAACTGTTGAGTCAATGACGTGGCCTTCTTGGACAATAATTTGACCTTGCAGAATATAAGCAGGCTGAACAGCAGCTGCCGCTTCTTCTTTTAAGCGATTGGTTTCTTCCTGATTGTAGACCAAGGTTGGCACAATCAAGGGCTGAATGAAATCTACCAGGGCTGATTGATATTGACTATACTGCCCTGCCTCGCGAAGACTGGCCCGCAACTTGCTGAGGTTGGCCGTAGTATTAGCAGGTTCAATCTCCTGACTTAAGGTTTGACTCAAGAGATCAACGACATAAGTGGACATAGATTCAAACTGCTTATCATCGACTGATAGCCAGAGATTACGGGCATTATCTGGCAAGGATTCATTCAAGCTCATGAGGGCGACGGAGCCTTGCTTCAGACTCTGATTATAGAGTAAGAGCCGCTCAGCCTCAGTTAATTGCGTCCAATAGAGCCGTTGACTCGTGCTAGTAAAGGATGCCTTTAAGGTCTCAATGTCAGTATCAGACCAAGCTTGAGCACGTGCAGCCGCTTCGAGATCGCTGGCACGATAGTCTTTCTGTCTGACACTTTTAACAAAGGCAAAATACTGATTCAATAAATCAACCTGCTGGTTTTTAACCTCAGGAGAATAGAGGCGCACATCAGAGACTCGACTCCGCGCATGTTGGCGAAGTTCTTCCGTACGCTCACTATCTTCTACTGTCTTAGGCGCCCGAACAGTAATATCGGCCACGCGATTGAGGGTGAAATTATAGGTTCTGGGTTGGACACTGGAATAGCCTAAAAGCAAAAGCCAAAGAGCCAGAATCAGGCCAACCATTATTTGGTAGCTAAGACCCATCTTGGCTTGAAGCCGCTCTAATCGACGATTCATGGCCATCACCTACACTTCGCCCATGTTCTCATCGGGCAACTTGCGACTGTAAGCCTTGATAATATCGGCCACTACAGGGTGACGCACCACATCAAAGGCGTCAAAGGTCACAAATTGGATGCGATCAATGCCCTTAAGCTTACTTTGAGCATCAACCAAACCTGATTTTACCCCTTTTGGCAAGTCGATTTGCGTTCTATCCCCATTAATAATCATCTTAGAGCCGAAGCCTAAACGGGTAAGGAACATTTTCATTTGGGCAATGGTGGTATTTTGAGCCTCATCTAAGATAACAAAGGCATCATCCAAGGTACGGCCCCGCATATAGGCCAAAGGTGCAATCTCAATAACGCCACGTTCCATCAGGCGGTTGGTTTGCTCCGCTCCATAGATGGTGTAGAGGGCATCATAAACCGGTCGCAAATAAGGGTCGACCTTTTCCTTAAGGTCACCAGGCAAGAAACCTAAGCTTTCCCCAGCTTCTACTGCTGGTCGAGTTAGGATAATCTTCTTAACACGCCCTTCCTTCAAGGCTTGAACCGCTAGTACCACGGCTAAGAAGGTCTTACCTGTCCCTGCAGGCCCAATGCCGAAGACCACGTCCTGTTTGGCGATAGCGCGTGTATATTGTAACTGACCAAAGTTCTTGACCCGGATAGCCCGACCATCTGCAGCACGGCCAATGACTTCCTCATAGAGATTGAGGAAATAATCCAAGGTATTATTCTGGGCCATCTTAATCGCCGTCACGATATCCATAGTGTGCGGTGTAATATGGCGTTCTAGCAACTGCACTAATTGGTTAACTACCTCTAAAGTTAATTCAACAGCTGCTTGACGCCCCGTAATGGTTAATTGCTCACCACGCGTCGTGATCAGCACTTCAAAGTGTTCTTCAAGTAATTGTATATGGTGATCTTGATTGCCCAAAATGGCTAAAAGCCAATCCGGATTGGAAATAATTAATGTCTGACTATATGGGTGTTGTTCCGTCATAAGCAATCCCTCTTTTCTTCACGTCTCAGACGACGTCAGGCTAGTTACTAGTGGACACACTAGGCTGATTCTATTATACCTTGTCTTGCTCTAAAAGTCATGATTTGTGACATTTTCTCCGTCTAAAAGAAAAACAGGAGCCTAGCTCCTGTTGTGTATAAGTTAGCCTAAGAGACGTTTAACTGTCTCATTGATGGCCTTACCTTCAGCTTGACCCTTAAGGCTGCTAGCAGCTAAACCCATGACCTTACCAAAGTCGGCCTTACTAGTGGCCCCTACTTGCGCCATAATCTCGCGAACCTTAGCCTCTAAAGCTTCAGGACTTAGCTGTTCTGGCAGGTATTTTTGGACAATGACAATTTCATCCTGGGTTGCCGACACCAAATCCTCGCGTCCCGCCTTCTCAAATTCAGCTAAGGAATCACGGCGTTGCTTGAGTTCCCGAGAAATAATGGTAATCTCTTGGTCTTGACTAAGTGGCTCAGGCTGTTCTAGCGCCTCTTTCTGGAGCGCTGCCTTGAGCATGCGTAAGACCTTAAGGCTGTCTTTGTCCTTGGCCTTCATGGCAGTTTTAATATCTTGGTTAATCCGTTCTGTTAAAGTCATTAGGCTTCCTCCTTATAGGCTACCAATTCGATTTCAATACCAGCATTGAGTGGAAGTTTCCCAACTTGAAAGGCTGAGCGGGCTGGATAATGTTCTTGGCTAAAGTATTGGCCATAGACCCCATTGACTGTCGCGAAGTCGGAAATATCATTGAGAAAGACGGTCGTCTTAACTACATGATCAAAGGTCATACCCTTTTCAGCCAATAAGGCCTTGAGATTGGCAAAGACTTGATGGGTTTGATCCCCAATAGTAGCTGGCATATTACCCGACACAGGGTCGATTGGCAATTGACCTGAGGCATAGAGCCAACCATTGACGTAACTAGCATGCGAATAGGGTCCAACTGCTTTAGGTAATTTGTCTGAGATAATACGTTGGATTGACATAAGTAAACTCCTTTACTCTTGGTTTAATCGTTTATTCAAAGCTGAAATGATGCGGTCTGCAGCCTCCGCCACAAAATCTGGATGGGTAGCACAGTTGAGACGAACGAAGGTGGCAGTTTGACGGCCAAAGGTCACCCCAAAGTTAACCGCTAGCCCTGCTTCATGAATCATGAAGTCCTTAATCTGGCTTGCTGGCAAATAAGCGCCAAAATCAATAAAAGTCACATAGGTGGCTTGACGTTCCGGTATCACCAAATCTGGGAAGGCAGCTAATAGGGTTCGGCGTAAGTAGTCATCATTGTAATCCACTGTTGCATTAAGACCTTCTAACCACTGGCTACCTGATTCATAGGCCGCTTGTGTGGCTAATAATCCCATCAGCGAGTGACTGGCTTGCTGATAAGGTGCCACGCCTCGGTCGTATACTTGACGCAATTTTTCATCTGGAATAACCACATGCGAATTGAGCAGGCCCGCTAAGTTAAAGGTCTTAGATGGTGAGTTTAAAACAATAACTAGGTCACGATAGGCGCTTAACCGGTCATCCAAGACAGATACAAACTGGTTGCCTGCCGCTACAAAGTCTTGATGGATTTCATCAGAAATAAGATAAACATGATGACGACGGCAAATGGCTAGGAGTTGTTCCAACTCTTCTAGGCTCCAGAGACGACCCGTTGGATTGTGTGGAGAGCAATGAATGAGTAGCTTAACCTCTTCCGCTACAATTTGTTGCTCCAAGGCATTGAAGTCAATTTCATAGCGGTTATGACGCAATTGCAACTGATAATCCACTAATTTACGGCCCGTGTCTTTGGCAGCGCCATGGAAAGGTGGATAAACAGGCGTCATAATCATGACCCCATCACCCGGCTGAGTCAAAATTTGAACTAGCCAATAAAAGCTGCTGACAACTCCGGGTGAAAAGCGAACCCAGTCAGGCTCAATCTCAACGCCAGCTCTTTCTTGCTGCCACTTGATATAGGCTTGATAGTATTCAGGGCAAGGATAGGAATAACCAAAAACACCATGGTCTACTCGCTCATGTAAAACCTTTTGGACTGCTTCAGGCACCTTAAACTCCATATCGGCAATCCACATACCTAGTAAATCAGGGGCCCCAAAAAGCTCTTGACTTAAGTCCCATTTCTTACAGTTACTGCCACGACGGTCTGTAAAATAACGTTGGCAAAAATCCGCTACTTGTTGATTCATGATCATCCCACCTTGTCCTAATGATGTTATTATTATCCCCTTTTCAGGCTAAATTTGCAAGTAAAGTAAAACACCCAATGACCTTAGCCATTGGGTGTTTTAAATCGCTATGTATCGCTATTTATAAGCTAGCGTAATGTTATTAAAACTTACGTTTACGAGCTGCTTCTGATTTCTTCTTACGACGTACAGATGGTTTTTCGTAAAACTCACGTTTACGTGCCTCTCTTAAAGTACCTGTTTTAGAAACGTTACGCTTAAAGCGACGAAGAGCGTCATCTAGAGATTCGTTTTCACGAACGACTGTTTTAGACATGGGTTTCCCTCCCTCCGAGCTTTTAGTAACCTTTCCTAGATAAAGCATCTAAATAAGATTCCTTGTCTATTATAGCCTACTTCTTACCTATTTTTCAATAGGCTTTTTTCATTTTTTAAGGTTTTATTACCATAATTTTCATGATTTACCTTTACATTGCGCACACTTACCAAAGACATCAAAGCGATGCCATTCGATTTCCACTTGGGACAAGTCAGTCTTGACCTGATCCATAGGGCAAGCATCCAAGGGGATGGTCCGGCCACACACAGTGCAGATGAAATGATGATGGTGGTGACCATGATCACAGTTCCAACAATTGATGCGGAACATTTGCTCACCATTATACTCTGTTGCTTCTAAGAGGCCTTCGTCTACAAAATCATAAATATTACGATAAGTCGTATTATAACTCATGGTTGGATAGTCTTTGGCTAATTGCTGATGAATATACTTAGCGCTCAGATAGCGTTGATTCTCTGCGAATAAATGCAGAATTTCTTGTCGCTTCTTGGTCATTTTATAGCCAGCAGCTTTTAATTGTGCCATGCCACGTTGAACAATCTCATCCACTGACATGTCCTCAGTCTCCTGATGGTCATGCGCCTGGCAGTGATGATGCCCATGACAATCATGATGGTGATGATCAACCATATACAAGCCCCCTTCTGATATGCTATGATGTAAGTGATTAAGAATTGGAGGCGACTCACCATGGAAGACACACGTCCAACTTTACACTACTTTATTATTTCGGATGCGATTGGAGAAACTGCTCAAAAAGTTGCGCAGTCATCCCTTGTTCAATATCCGTCTGCACATAAAGTATGTCACAAATACAACTTTATTTCAAATATAAACGATTTAGATATTGCCCTAGAAGATGCAGCAGCCCATGATGGCTTAATCTTTATGACCATGATTGATAACGAGATGGCTGCCTATGCTGAACGCTTTTTTAACAAGCACCAGCTGACCTACTACAACCTCATTCAACCCATTGTGGACGAGATTGGCTACCGTATCAACATGAAGCCTAGCAAGATTATTGGTGCCCAACACGAGCTATCTGACCGCTACTTCGACAAGATCCGGGCCATGGAATACTGTATGTCTTTTGACGATGGTAAAGACCCTAAAGGTTTTGAAGAAGCCGATATTATTTTGCTAGGTGTCTCTCGTACAGGTAAGACGCCCCTCTCCATGTATCTGGCCATGTTAGGTTATAAGGCAGCTAACCTGCCACTGATTCCAGAAAATGAATTACCCGAAATCCTCTTCAAGCTAGACCCTAACAAGATTGTCGGTCTGACCAACCGGGTTGAAGTCATTAACCGCCACCGGGATGCCCGCATGCGGGAATATGGCATCACCAGCCCAACCAAGTACGCTTCTTTTGACCGTATTCAGGAAGAATTTGACTTTGCCCAAGAAGTATACGAACGCATCGGTTGCCAAACTCTAGACGTCTCCCAACGCAGCATTGAAGAATCGGCTGCTATTATTCTCAAGATGCTAGACCTACACAAACATGAAAGCTAAGGCAAAATGCCCTGACAGAACATTCTGTCAGGGCATTTTTTATGCTTATTCTGCCTCTACTTGAAGATGTAACTCTTGTAATTGAGCGCTAGCAACATGACTTGGAGCTTGGATAAAGGTATCCACCCCACGACCATTCTTAGGAAAGGCAATGACTTCCCGGATGTTTGGCTCTTTGGCTAAAAGCATGACCAAACGGTCTAGACCTAGCGCCAAACCACCATGTGGTGGGAAGCCGTAGTCTAAGGCATCCAAGAGGAAGCCAAATTGACTTTGTGCTTCTTCTGGTGTGAAACCAAGCAAGTCAAACATTTGCTCTTGCATAGGACGGGTGTGAATCCGGATGGAACCCCCACCAATTTCATAGCCGTTAAGCACGATGTCATAGGCCTGCGCCAAGGCTTGATCAGGGTTGGCCTTAAGGGCTTCTAAATCTAGGTTTTGTGGCGAAGTAAATGGGTGGTGGGCTGCGAAGTAGCGTCCTGCTTCTTCGTCATATTCGAAGAGCGGCCAGTCCGTAATCCAGACAAAGGCCAAGGCATCCTCATCAAAGAGTTGATGAGCTTTGGCTAGGTTAACCCGTAACTCACCCAGAGCGGCAGCAACCACTTGAGGTTTATCCGCTACGAAGAAGAGAATATCACCAGGTTCCCCCTGGGTTAAGTCAAGAATAGCTTGTGTGTCAGCTGGTTCAGCAAAGAACTTAGCAATAGGACCGTTCAAGCCTTCTTCGGTTACTTTCAACCAGGCAAGGCCTTTGGCGCCATATGGCTTGACTACTTCTACTAAAGCATCCGCGGTCTTACGGGTGTAGGCATCGGCTTGCCCCTTGAGGTTAATTGCCTTAACTTGGCCACCCTCTTTGACCGTGTTAGCAAAGACAGAAAATTGACAGTTGGCAGCAAAGTCACTTAAATCTTTCAAGGTCATGTCAAAGCGAATATCTGGTTTATCTACCCCATAATGAGCCATGGCATGAGCATAGGTCATGCTTGGGAAGGCTTCAGTCATATCCAGACCTCTTGTGGCCTTGACCACTTCTTTAAGCATTTGTTCCACGATTTCTTGGATGTCAGCTTGATTTAAGAAGCTAGTTTCCAAGTCAATCTGGGTAAATTCTGGTTGGCGGTCACCCCGCAAGTCTTCATCACGGAAGCAACGCACGATTTGATAGTAACGGTCAAAGCCAGCTCCCATCAATAGTTGCTTGAATAATTGAGGTGATTGAGGTAAGGCGAAGAACTTACCCGCTTCACGAGTCGCAACCAAGTAGTCACGCGCCCCTTCAGGCGTAGACTTAGTTAAATAAGGTGTCTCAACATCGATAAAGCCTAAATCATCTAAATAACGACGGATGGCGCTCGTAACTTGGTGACGGAGGCGTAAGTTAGCCTGCATACGTGGACGACGAAGGTCTAAGAAGCGATGACGCATACGGAGATCATCTTGAATCTCAGCCTCATCGTCTAAGTAGATAGGTGGTGTCTTAGAAGTGGCTAGAATAGTCAGCTTCTCAGCCATCAATTCAAAATCACCCGTTGGAATTTTGGCGTTACGTTGTTTCTCATCACGGTATTGTAGCGTCCCCGTCACTTCTAGGACATACTCGCTACGGATACGCTCAGCCTCAGCCATGGCATCCCCTAGGTGATCGCCATTGAGCACCACCTGGCAGAAACCTTCACGGTCTCTTAAGTCGATAAAGATTAAGCCCCCTAGATCGCGTCGTTTTTGTATCCAACCTTTAAGTGTAATGGTTTGGCCAACTTGTTCTTGGCCGACTTGCCCACAGTATAAACGTTGTGTGGTCATTAAAATTCCCCCTTAAAATACTTATCAATGACTGAGGTATCCACTGTTAATTGGCGATATGTCCCCATAAAATCTTCTAATACTTGATCAAGTGGCAGTGTAACTTGCTTACCACTGGTTGGATGCTTGGCTTGTACGGTCCCAGCTGCTAACTCGTCTTCCCCAATCGTTAAAATCACTTGGGCTTTAAGCTTATCTGCTTGCTTGAATTGAGCCTTAAGGCTGCGATCCAGGTAATCCCGCTCTGCCAACAAGCCTTCTTTACGAGCTGCTTGCACTAGACGCAAGGCCATGATATTGCTTGCCTGACCTAAGCCCATAACATAAACGTCCAAAGGTTCAGCTTCAGGCACTTCCACTTCCTGTTGCTTAAGAAGTAGCAAGAGACGTTCTACCCCAATCCCGAAGCCAAAACCAGGTGTAGCAGGTCCACCAAGAGCCTCTACTAGACCATCATAACGGCCACCACCACAGATAGTTGATTTAGCTCCGATGGCTTGGTCATCCACCATGATTTCAAAAATCGTATCTTGATAGTAATCCAAACCACGAACTACTGATGGATCCACAAGATATGGAATCTCAAGAGCCTCTAGCATAGCCTTTACAGTTTCGAAATGATCCTTACTTTCTGGGCTGAGGTAGTCCGGAATTTTTGGCGCATTGGCTACTAGAGCCTTATCTTCTGGCGCCTTGGAATCTAAAATCCGCATAGGGTTATCCGTCAGGCGTCGTTGTGAGTCCGCACTTAACTGGTCGGCCAATGGTGTGAAATAATCGACCAAGGCTTGACGATAGCGCGCCCGGTCCTGGCTAGAGCCCAAGGAATTGATATAGAGAGTTAAGCCTTCAATGCCCAATTCCTGGAAGAAGTCCCATGCCAACGCAATAGTCTCGGCATCTGTCGCCGGATTGGTCGAACCAAAGACTTCTACCCCAATCTGATTAAATTGACGTTGTCGACCTGCTTGAGGGCGTTCATAACGGAACATAGACCCCATATAGTAGACTTTGTATGGTTTAGCATGCTCGGGGCCAAAAAGTTTGTTCTCAACAAAGGCCCGAACAACCCCTGCCGTTCCTTCCGGACGCAAAGCGCAATGGCGGTCACCCTTATCCTTAAAGTCATACATTTCTTTGGATACAATCTCCGAAGTATCCCCTGATGAGCGAGCAAATAGCTCATAGGCTTCAAATAAGGGAGTCCGGATTTCTTGGAAATTATAGGTTTCAAAAACAGCGCGGGCTGAATCTTCTATATACTGCCAGATTCGACTTTCTGCTGGCAAGATATCAACCGTGCCCTTCATTCTTTTCACTTGTGCCATGATTATTCCCTCCTAGTAATATTGGTGATAGTTCTCTATAAAAGCAAACACGTCCTATAATCCCTGAGGATTATAGGACGTGTCAAAACGTGGTACCACCTATTCTTCGCATGATTCAAACATGCCTTTGGACCGTAACGGGGTCAGCGGAACAAGTTTTCACTTATTCATCTCGGTAGTGTCTTGAAGGTTATATTTGTGTCCTTGCAGCCTAGGGAACACTCTCTGATGTTAGAACCTCTACTTGTCTACGTCATCGATTTCTTTGCTTATTTCTCTGTATTTTACCGCGTTTTATTCCATACGTCAAGCCTATTGTGAGCTAGATGAAGATTCTAAATACTGCTCCAGTCCCTTAACAATGGCCTCCGCAACTGCATCGTAGTAGCCAGAATTTTGAATCAGTTTCAAGTCGTCCTTATTACTCATGTAACCTAATTCTAAGAGCAGACTTGGCTGATGATTTTCTCTTAAGACATAATAGTTCCCGAAGTGAACCCCGTTATTACCAACAGCTTGATTATTGAGTTGAATTTTACCCAATTCTGTGTTGACTAAATTAGCCAAAGATTCATCTTGGGTATGATAGTAGTAGGTCGTAATGCCTGAGGCGATATTGCTGCTGGCCTCATCAAAGTGAATACTGATAAAGGCATCGACTTTTTCCTGATTAGCTAGCTGAGCCCGCTCTTCTAAGCTGACATCTGTGTCGGTAGTACGGCTCATGATGACAACCGCGCCTTGAGCTTCCAGTTTGGCTTTTAAGACATTCGAAGCAGCCAAGGTGACGGCCTTCTCTTGAGCATAAGGATCTTGACTTATGGCACCTGGATCACTACCGCCGTGACCGGCATCAATTAAGATAACTGCGCCATTGAGCGAACGTGCAATTGGCCCATCCACATGGTCTTTAGACGCATCCTCAAAGGCCACAATCCGAGATTCTACATAACCACGTTGGCCATTTTGGTCCTCTACATGATAGAATTCTGTCCCGTCGTCACCATTAACCGTTCCTAGATATTTGAATCGTTGATTAAAGCTTGGGTTGTAGTAAGGCGTGCTCTCAAGATTTGGCTCACTGTGGAAGGCCTGACCTTCTGACCGAACTTGAATATATTGGGCATTGGTAATGTCAATATCCTCAGGCCGGATGGTCTCCTGTTGAGCTTGGATTTGCTCCTTGGTAGAAAGGTTTAAATCAGCCGTCGCTACATAGCCCGGTTGGTTATTGACAATCAATTCAGTCCAGCCCTTAGACTCACTGACCACATCATACTGGTAGCCTTCGGTCAAATCCCGAATCTTGGCGCTCGAAGTGGATGCCCTTTGGTAGAAAGGCGTAGTTTTCTTAACTTGTGCTGTCAAGCCTTGGTCAGATGACAGACTTGGTTGGTCTAATAGCCATTGGGGTAGCCAACCTTCCCGTTGACGATAGCGAACATTAAGCCAGTTCTCTTCCTTCTTAATGACATGGACTACTTGATCTTTGCTAATAGCACTAATAGCCTTGGAATTGGTATCTGGTGCTTGTCGCAGGGTCACACTAGCATTTTGAATGGTTAACTGACTAGAGGTTTGAACCCAGAAAACCACCAGGCTAGATAGGGTCAGAATGACTAGCAAGACTAGCAAGGGGAAATAGCGTGGTGACCGCATGGCTTGTCCTAATTTATTGACCTTTTGCACTTTATTTCCCCTCCTTTCACTAATGCTAATCTATTATATCAAGCGTTTTCCTGTATTTTCAACTTATGATTGTGCTTGTCATCTAAACGTAATATAGTTTCTGGACAAATAGTAAGAAAACAGCTCGTAGTCAGTACTACGAGCTGTGGCTTGTATCTTATGCCGCGCCTTACTTCTTCACTTCACGGTGTAAAGTTACTTTACGCAATCTTGGGCAGTATTTTTTTACTTCTAAACGATCTGGGTTATTACGTTTGTTTTTGTTAGTTAAGTAATTACGATCGCCGCATTCTGTACATTCTAAGTTAATGTTAACACGCATTGTCACAACCTCCTCAAATCATTTCTTGCTGATACCTCAACAGTACTCAAGTATTATAGCACGAACACTTTATAAATCTCAAGCCTTTTTTGAAAAAACTTGAAATTCTAGCACTTGCTTGCTCATAAGTTCAAGACTAACTCGCTGAGCCCAGTCTTTTAGTCATTCATAAGCTCATAGACCCGCTGGCCAATCTCTTGGAGTGGCTTTAACAAGTCGCCATCACCTGGACCTTCCTGCAACACCACTAATACATAGGCTGATTGATTAGTTAGCTGAACAAGTGCCGCATCATGTTGTAAGCCCTGGGCTGAGTTGCTTCCTGTTTTATTATAGCTGATGACACCTTGAGGAAGTGTCGCTACCACCCCTTGCCGATCTGTTTGTTGGGCTAAAAAATCTAAGAAAATTTGATCTTGGGCTTGCCCTACTAGTTTATGCTGATAGAGCTTGGCTAAGAGCTGACCGACTTCACGCGCACTGGTGAAGTTTTCCCTGCCTTCAGCAATCGCGACTTGGTCCATCATCAAGCGCTGCAAACGAGTATCTTGATAGCCAAGGGACTGGATCTTGGCTTGAACCGCAGATAGGCCACCTAGACGCTCGATAATCAGATTGGTTGCGGTATTATCCGAATGAATTAACATTTCTAAGGCCAAGTCCTCAAGGCTATAGGAAGTACCAGGTTCTGCCGCTTGAAGATTGCCTGTCCCGCCTACCTGGTCTTCAGCCATCATGGTAATCATCTCTTGCCAGCTCAAGCGCTCAGCCTTAATTTCCTCTAACAGGACTTGCATGATGAAGAGTTTGATGATGCTAGCCGATTTGATAGGCCCTGACTGACTCACCAAGGCAGCCCCTTGACTATTTGGCGTCACTTCTTGGAAATAATAGGCATGCTTTATTTCCTTAGACTCGTATAGACTAGCAAAAGCAGCCTGGACGGCTTGATTTTTATCAGACAGGGACTCGTTCTGACTAGATGCGACAGACTGGCTCTCTGTAGACGCGACTGATAGACTGCTCGAGGCCTCCGATTCCTGACTGGATACCAAGACTGAGCTTGAAACTTCAGGCTCCTTAGGACTTTGCGTCATGGCTTGATAAAGGAGAAAGCCGAGCCCCAACATTGCGATCCCAGCCACTAAAATCAAGATAATTAGTACAGCGCGACTGTAATCAGCTTGGCGATGTGATGACATTGAATTCCTCCTTCTATAACTTGAAAGTCAACTTACTTGTCAGCATCCTATGGATTTTTAGAGCCTATCTCGAAATAGATCTCCTTATTGGCAAATTCGTTCTTAACCTTTAAGAGCAGATTTTCCCCTTTTGGTGCAGGTAAAATGACATAGCCTTTTACACTTCCTCCACCCAGCATATAACGCAATTCATATTGGTCTCTAGCCTTCTTAAATTGGTAGAATCCCTTAAAGACATGGTCTTGACCTTGACTATCCACTAAGGATAAATAACTTTTACTTGGACTGGACTCAAACAACTTGTCTTCGAGAGTTGGCGCCAAGCTAGACTCCATATGTAAAACTAAAAATTCTTGGTCTGACTTCATATCATCAGCCATGTGTTGGTAATCATCCGGGCTAAGTAAATCCATAGCCTTTTGATTAGCTTGATCTCCACGCCAAGCATTTAAAACGGTTATCCTGTGAGATATAGCGAGGATACCGTAACCACTATCACTAGCCTCATAGGGAACGACGTAGTTAATTGGCTTGGTTTCTGTGAAAGGAACTGGCTTTTCCTTTGTTCCCCATTGTGCTTGTTCAGGAGTTTCTGATTGGACTTCCTTAGTAGGAACTGTAGTGTCTTGTCCCTTCTCTACTTGGAAGAAAACTCGATCAGTTAGACCGCCCTTGAAATAACTAAAAATAAGCGGAGTATCTTTGGGAACAATTGCGACCAAATAGCCATCATGCTCATTACCAGGATATAAAGACAACATATCAAAGGCCAAATGGTCTGGCAAGTCGGCAACATATTCATTTGGAATCCCGCTCGCAGACAAATCAAAAAATGGATTAATGATACCGGCGTTGGTATGCTCTTCGTGATTTTCATCGCCCGACTTGTAAGCTAGTTTTAGATGCAATAAGAGCAACTCTTGGTCGTCATCTAAAGGCTGACGAGTGGCTTGATAGGATGGCGCAAGTTTCTGCAATTGTTTCTCAGCTTGCGCTCCTCGCCAAGATTCCAGAATGGTAAAGGAAAGATGGCTTTCTGCCCCTTCGCGGGATTTTTTTACATAATCATAGACCTCTCCTACCGGGATAGGATTTTGACGAGAGCCCTTTTCCTTAGACGGAGATTCGTCTTGACTATTGTTCACTGCACTAGTACTTATTTCACTACTTTCGCTGGCTTGGATAACTGACAAAGGATGACTTATTCCTAAGCCTAACAACATAAAAAGGAATGCGAGTTTAGGCTTCATACCCTATACCTCATTTCATAGATCTTGGTATCATTATAACAAAGTTACCAAGCAGCTACAAGTCATTCTAAAAAAGACTAGAAAGTAGCTACTCTCTAGTCAAATAATGCTTGTTCTATCCCTGACGTCTTCTGATTTCAACTTGCTTGAGGTAGATAAGCCCAGCAGCTGCTGCTACTGCAGACACACCCCCAAGAAGTAACCAATAGCCATCATCTTCGCCAGAACTTGTCAAATCAGGTTCTGAGCTACTTACTGTATGACGCTCTGACATTTCCACTGAAGAACTTGCACTAACAGACGAAGAATGCGAAACCTGAGTCGAGCTTGAACTAGATTCCTCTTCTTCTTCAAGCGATTCATTACTTGCTTGCTGTTTTTGTGCCATAAGATTGCCCTTTTCCACTAGGCTAGGCAAGTCTCGACGCGGACGTTGATCCAACTGGTAAGGGGTTTGGTCTTGAACTTGATCCTGACCTAACTGATCTGGCGCTTGACTTGGCTCTGGCTTATTAGGTTCTTGTGGTGGCTCCGGTTGAGGTGACACCGGGTCTGGTGGACTAACCGGATCAGCTGGTAAGACAGGGTCTAGTGGATAAATTGGGTCTATCGGAAGAACAGGATCCTGCGGAATGATTGGATTAGCTGGAAGTTCTGATTGGCTTGAATCAGAAGATTGGCTTGAATCAGAAGATTGGCTTGAATCAGAAGCGTCATCGGTTTGAACAGGCCCAGCCTCTTTTAGCGGCGTTAGAAATGTCAATGACATGAGGTATTCACTGGTTTGGTCTGTGCCAGCTGCCTTGTTTAGGGTCAGCGCCAGGCTAGGTCGACGGCTGGCAACTGCACTGTCTAAACTTAATAAATATCGCGCAGCTTGATAGTTATCGGCTTGACCTTGGAATAAGACGCTCAAAAGCTGTTGATGGATTGCTTGCTTTAGTTGTCCTAGATTCTCAATAGCCTTTGGTGTTTTAAAGTTCAACCAGTAGTGTTTGACAGAAGTTGATAGCTCGCCTAGACTATCTTGCTCTAACTGAGTTTGACGTCCTTGTGTAATAGGATTCCAATTCTGGGCTTGGTAACGGTCTGACAAGGTTTGACTAGCAGCTTGCAAGCTAGGATCAGCCTGATAGGCTTGATGGCCCCAGCTAATACGTATAGGATTAATCAGCTTAGCTAGCCATTGGCTTAGTTCTAATGCTTGTTTTGGTTGGAGCCCTTCTGGGGATATTGGAGATTCTGTCTCAGCTTGACTAGGTTGGTAGGATTTATTTCCTTCTAAGGCACTTTGACCATTCTGACTTAAATTAGGGCTAGCCTGCTTAAGTTCTGTTTCGGTATAACCCTCAGGTAAGTTTAAAGAAGCTTGGTTCATTTGAGTTTGACTATCACTGCTTGAATTATCGCTTGCTTCTATACTTCCCACAGACTCAGCCAGACCTGTAGTCTGACCTTGGTCGGAAGAATTCCCAGAAGTGTAGGCAGATTTCTGCTCCTGAGCATGCGTCTGATGACTTAAGGAAGTTAACCAAATAAAGGAAGCAACTGCAATTGACACTATTCCCATGCTTAATTTACGAATGGCATAAGGCTTGTTCATCTCTTTCATTGGGCTAACCTCCTTACTATTGTTCTTGTATTCTGTTTCCTATTATAGCAATCTCTGGCTATAAAACCCACCAAAAAACCGATATAATATTCAAACTTTACCTGTCTGACATATTGTTAACATTCGCGTTTGAAAAGAAAAAAGACAGCCAAAAAGCTGTCTTTTTCTCAATATTAGATTTTACGACGTATTAGATTTTACGACGTCGTAAGGCCATGAGCGCAAGACCTGCTAAGGCACTAATGATGGCCGCTCCAATAATAATGAGGTTGGAGCTTTCACCTGTATCTGGCAGTTGCTTGCCATCTGCTTGAGCCTCACCTGCTTTCGGCGCTACCATGTTCGGAGTGGTAGAAGTCGCCTTATCAGCTGGATCGTTTTGGCCTTGAATTTGGCTAGTCCCATCGTTTTGACTTGGGTCTTGCTTGTCGTTCAGACCTGTTCCATTATGATTGCCAGGTTTGTTCGGTTGTTCTGGCTGGGTTGGAACTGTCGGAGTCGTTGGTTGTGTCGGCTGAGTTGGCTCAGTCGGCTGTGTCGGCTGAGTTGGTTCAGTCGGTTGTGTCGGCTGAGTTGGTTCAGTCGGTTGTGTCGGCTGAGTCGGTTCTGTCGGTTGTGTCGGCTGAGTCGGTTCTGTCGGCTGAGTTGGCTGAGTTGGTTCAGTCGGTTGTGTCGGCTGAGTCGGTTCAGTTGGTTGCGTTGGCTGAGTAGGCTCAGTCGGTTGCGTTGGCTGAGTCGGTTCTGTCGGCTGCGTTGGCTGAGTTGGCTCAGTCGGTTGCGTTGGTTGACTATCGTTCGAGTAGTCATTACCAGGCGTAAACTCTGTCGCGCCATCTTTTGGTGCGAACATGGTATAGTACTGGGTACCATACTTGCTACTGTCGTTTGCACCCGCACGGTTGGTCGCAACCCCTAGGTAGACATCATGGTTACCATACGGGTTTTCGAAGAGCAAGAAGTTTCTTGCGTGCCCGAAGTTGGCATGGCTATCATCAAAAAGCATCCAAACCGTTTGGTAATGGAATTGTTGCTTAAGCGAATCCATGGTCGTCGTATTTGGACTAATGGTCGCTAAGTTTTCACCCCAACCATTGGCCACATTAGCCAAGGCACGTGTCGTTGCATTGACATCATGGCTATTAGTCCAAGCATACCAGTTATCTTCTTGGTAAGCATTAGCTACCTTCTGCGCCGCGTTCAATGAACCCGCATTTACCTTAAAAGGTTGTTTGCCAAATTGTTGGCGGATTGGGTTGATTAAGTTGGCAATATAGAGAGATAACTCCTTACGTTGTTCCTCAGTCAAGTTGTTGACGTCGACAATGCGATTCTTGTCTGCTTCATTAGACTTATAGGTGTTAAGGGCACGACCTGGTTTAGCTATTGCGTCAATTTGACTGGCTGTATAGGCCCCTTCCTTAAATAAATCTGGCGTAAAGCCAGGAGGCAAGACTAGCTTGTTATCAGAAGTATTGTTAGCATTAGCCAATGGTTTAACTTCTTCCGTCTCATTGGCGCCATTAACCACTGCCACTTGTTTAGCAACCGTTGATTCTGCTTCTGCTAGGGAAGCCTTTTGGTCTGAACTAGTTGCTTCTTCTGCTGGATTTTCTTTTGCATCTGAAACATCCTTAGCCAAAGCCTTAATTGTTGCCTCTTGAGTCGCTGAATCTTGTGATTCTACATCCTCAGGTAGGTCTAAATTAGCTAGTTCAGAGGCAATGGATTCTGCTTCTTCTACCGGAAGGGGGGTGTTGATTTCAACGGCTTCGGTATTAGTAACAGGCGCTTTGTCTGCTTCCAGTGCCTTAGTGTCCACTTCTAAGTCAGAGTTAGGGAGCTCTTGACTCGGAAGCTTCTCTTCTATTTGCTCGATTTCTGATGAACCTGCATTGGCAACGAAAGCTGATTCTTGGTTCAAATCTGCCGCGTTGACTAGGTTATTTCCAGAACCCAGGAACATCAAGGCCGCTACTGCGATTGAAGCAGTGCCGACTTTGAGCTTACGGATCGCATAGCGATAAACCGTATTGGTGTGCTTCATTATAAAACCTCCAATGTTTTTTAAGTTATGCTTCTATTATATCTAGAAATTTATTATGTCACAATGCCATCAGGGCTTTCTTCACTAGACTGAAACATACTTAACACCTGTAAAAAAGCCTTACTATACTCTATATATCAAGGTTTCTAAGACTTAATCATAGACTTAGAAGGAAACAAGCTGTAACTTAAACACCTATTACTTGCTGTAAATTTTATACTAGGATTTGTGAGATAGTTTCTCATTAATAGACTAGATTTACTCCTATATATCTAAAACTAAAAGGCATCGCCATAAAAAAGACGAACGTTCCACTTAAGCGAATCCCCTTTCACATCGCTTTTCTAGTAGTTAATAGCCAGTTAGCTGTTCTAAAACAGATTAAATATAGTGATAGACAATTGCAGATAGGACGACTAAAGGATAGCAAAGTTAGAAAGGAGAACATCTGCCTATATTACAAGCAGGTGTCAAAACAGTAAAAAACGCCTGCCACTAGGCAGACGTTGTCATGCATTAAAAGAGACTAAGTTGATCTGAGTCAGGCAGGCCATTAAGGACACCTTGTTCACTTAAGTAATCAAGAATGGTCTTTGAGACCTTACCGCGTTTCTGCAAGTCCTCCTTAGATAAGAACGGTGCTTCCTGACGCGCCTTAATGATCTGTTGGGCCACGTTGGCACCCAAACCAGGTACAGCTCGGAAAGGTGGAATTAAGCTATTGCCCTCAATGATAAAGCAATCGGCATCAGACTTCTCTAGACTGATCATTTGGAAGCTAAGGCCACGCTCCAACATCTCATTAGCCAATTCTAAGACCGTTAAGAGGTTCTTGTCCTTGACTGAAGCATCAAAGCCCTTATCATTGATTTCGCGAATACGGCGCTTAACCATTTCCTTTCCTTGGTGCATGGCCACGATGTCAAAGTCATCTGCCCGCACTGAGAAGTAGGCAGCATAGTACATAATAGGCATGTGAACCTTGAAATAAGCAACCCGCAAGGCCATGAGGACATAGGCAGCTGCGTGGGCTTTAGGGAACATATACTTAATCTTCAAGCAGGAATCAATATACCACTCAGGCACCTTCTTGGCCCGCATTTCTGCCTGCCAATCCTCTGGAATCCCCTTCCCTTTACGGACTGACTCCATAATCTTGAAGGCTAAGCCATCCTCTAAACCATAGTAAATCAGGGTGACCATAATATCGTCACGACAGCCGATTACCTTAGCCAGTGGCGCAATCTTATTCTTGATGAGTTCTTGGGCATTTCCCAACCAAACATCGGTCCCATGAGAGAGTCCGGAAATTTGCAGTAGCTCGGCAAAGGTAGCCGGTTTGGATTCTTCCAACATACCGCGTACGAAGCCTGTTCCAAACTCAGGAATCCCTAGCGTACCAGTTTTAGAGAAGATTTGCTCTGGTGTTACCCCTAGGACTTCGGGACTAGAAAAGATCTTCATGACATCCGGATCGGTCGGTGGAATAGTCTTAGGATCTATCCCCGATAAGTCTTGTAACATACGAATCACGGTTGGGTCATCGTGCCCCAGAATATCTAGCTTGAGAACGTTATCGTGAATGGAATGGAAGTCGAAGTGGGTAGTCCGCCACTCGGCTGTCACTTCATCAGCAGGATATTGAATTGGGGTAAAGTCATAGACATCCATATAGTCGGGAATTACGATAATCCCACCCGGGTGCTGACCGGTTGTCCGTTTAACCCCTTCAATCCCCTTAGCCAGACGTTCCTTTTCAGCTTGTGGTAAGAATTGTTGGGCTACCTCTAGATAGCCTTTAACATAACCAAAGGCAGTTCGTTCCGCAACCGTCGAAATAGTTCCTGCCCGATAGACATAGTCTTCACCAAAGAGTTCCTTGGTGTAGGCGTGGGCGCGCGGTTGATATGCCCCAGAGAAGTTCAAATCAATATCAGGTACCTTGTCACCATAGAAACCAAGGAAGGTTTCGAATGGGATATCCTGCCCATCCTTATTAAGGGCGTGGCCACAGTGAGGACAGTCTTTGGCTGGCAGGTCATAACCCGAACCAACCGAACCGTCAGCAATAAACTCTGAGTATTGGCAGTTTGGACAATAATAATGTGGAGCCAATGGGTTAACCTCGGTAATACCCGTCAAGGTCGCCACTAGGGAAGAGCCCACCGAACCACGGGAACCCACGAGATAACCGTCAGACACTGACTTGTGTACCAATTTCTGTGAAATCAGATAAATAACCGCAAATCCATTCCCAATAATGGACTTGAGTTCCTTTTCAATCCGCTTCTCTACAATCTCAGGCAGAGGGTCGCCATAGAGCTCTCTGGCCCGTGTATAGGAGAGTTCCGTAATCTCTTCGTTGGCGCCAGGAATGTTTGGCGTGTAAAGCTTGTCCTTGATAACTTCGACTTCTTCTACCATATCCGCAATCTTCTGAGGATTGGTGATGACTAGCTCATAGGCTAAGTCCCGTCCTAAAAAGTCGAATTCTGCCATCATCTCGTCGGTCGTCCGGAAATGAACAGGCGGCAGATGCAGGGTCCGGTTGGCATTAATCTTCATGGAACGCAAGAGAATTTCGCGGTAGATAGCGTCCTTAGGTTCTAAATAATGAACATCCCCTGTCGCCACAACTAGCTTGTTCTTGTCTTGACCCAGACGGACCATCTCTTTCATGATGGTTTCTAAGTCAGCTTCGCTACGAATTAATTCCGTCTCGATTAAGGGGCCATAGACAGACTTAGGTTGGAGCTCGATGTAATCATAGAAATCAACCAGTTTCTCCGCTTCATCGTAGCCCTTTTGCATCATGGCAGTAAAGACTTCCCCATTGGAACAAGCTGTCCCAACTAAGAGATTGTCCCGATACTTGGTCAACAAGCTACGCGGAATACGAGGTTCGCGGAAGAAGTATTGAACGTTGGAGGCTGAAATTAACTTAAAGAGATCTTTAAGCCCTTCTTGGTTTTTAGCAATCAAAGTGGCATGGAAAGGTCGAGCCTGTTTATAGCTATCCCCTTTCCCTACTTGCTCGTTAAGCTGTTCATGACGGACCATGCCATATTGTTCTTTGGCTTGATCCAATAGCTTGTAGCAGACATAACCGGTTGTCTCAGAGTCGTAAACGGCCCGGTGGTGTTGCTCCAAGGTCACGCCATAATGCTTAGCCAAAACATTGAGACGATGGGAGCGCATGTCAGGGTTAACCAAACGTGACAGTTCCAGCGTATCGATGACGGGCTGATCAGGCACTGGCATGCCCAGACGCGCATAGGTCTTATTCAAGAAGCCCATATCGAAGCTGGCATTGTGAGCCACGAGAATGGTATCTTTGGAAAATTCAGCGAAGCGCGCCATAACCTCTGCTTCTGGCGGCGCATCGGCTAACATAGCATCCGTAATCCCGGTCAATTCAGTAATCATGGCCGACAAATGGTAACCTGGGTTGATAAAGGCTTCAAAAGTATCGATCACCTCGCCATTCCTCATTTTAACCGCTGCTAACTCAATGATGCGGTCATAAACAGAAGACAGACCCGTGGTCTCCACGTCGAAGACAACATAGGTCGCCAGATCTAAGTCAATGGCTTGCGGATTATAGGCAATCGGCTCACCGTCATTAACCACATTAGCTTCAATCCCATAGAGAACCTTAATGCCATGTTTCTTACCTGCCGCATAGGCATCAGGAAAGGCCTGTGCGCCTGCATGGTCGGTAATAGCAATAGCTGAATGGCCCCAGGCAGCTGCTTGGGCAATCAAATCCCCCACCTTGTTGGTGGCATCCATTTGGCTCATATTGGAGTGCAAATGGAGCTCAATCCGTTTGGCACCGTCCACTCCCTGGTCTTGGCGGGCGGCCTTGGAGATTTTGCGAATACTACGCGGCGAGAAGTCCATCTCTCCCGTGAAGTTATCGGCCTTAAGGCTACCTTCTAGGCGGACCCAATCCCCCTTCTTGAAGAGGCCAAAGGACTCCTTCTTAATGTTACGCCCCGCCATTAGTTTGGCCGTAATGGAGGAAGTATAGTCGGTCACCTTCATAATCATGAGCTGGGAACCTGAGCGGAGCTCGCGGACTTCATAGTCAAAAATATAACCTTCAATGATCTGATTAAAGGGATTGTCGTAGACATCCTGAATTGAAATGGCTGGCGTATCCGGAATGTCCTTACCAATTTGAGGAATGTCTGTATTCTCTACGACCACCTTGCTTTGTTCTTGGCGTCGTTGTTCTAATTGAGCCAGTTCTTGCCGATCGCGCTCCACCTCAGAGGCTAGATGTTGTTGAGCCTGAAGCTTAGCCTGCTCGCTGGCCTGATCATCTACCAGATAGACTAGTTCCCAGTCATTCAATTGGTTTTGGGCCAGTTTGAGTTTGAAGGCTTGGTCATAGCGGGTTTTAACCACCTGAACTTGATCTTCAGTCGCCAAGCCAACTTGGATTTGGCCATCCTTGACCTGATAGGTGGCATTGGCCAAAGCGCGCTTAATAAAGCTCGATTCCTGTCCCATTACCCCTAAAATGGATTGCCAGTAATCAAGCATTTGACTCTCATCTAGTTTAGTCGGTGCTTGATAATTCCACCAGACTTCAGTCTTGGCAATGCCCTCGAAGGCTAGACGCATATGGTGCATAAGGGCTTCATAGACGTGGGGATGGAGGCGTTCCACCTGACTTAAGGTAAAATGCCATTCCCCAGATTTAGCGTGAACCTTAACCGATTCAATCTGAGTCTGGGCCAGTTGGGCCAGCATGTCTGCGTCCTGCAGCCCAATTTGGTCCAATAGATGTTCAAATAATTGGCGATTCTTGGCCATAAGTTCCCTCCGTCCACGGTGATTTGCATACCTTCTTATTATAGCATACGCCCCCTTTAAAATCACCTGAGGGCAATGCTAAAAAAGAGACCTACACTCGGTAGATCTCTTACTCAAAATTATGGTTGGAAGAGTCGGCTGATATCATTCCAGGTGACAGCCAGCATAAAGGCCACTAAGATTAGGGCCCCAATGATAGTTAAAATCCCTTCTTTTTCTTGAGATAGAGGCTTACCTCGCACACCCTCAATGGCATTAAGCACAATCTTACCTCCATCCAAGGCAGGAATTGGTAATAGGTTGAAGGCGCCAATATTGGCTGACAGCAAGCCGGTTAGGAACAGCACTGGCATAAAGCCCTCAGAAGCTGCTTTAGAGGTAATCTGAGCAATTGCCACAGGTCCACCGAACTGATTGAGGTTGAGTCCACGAAGGAAGATACCCACAATAGCGGCAGCTACACCCGTGATTTGAGACCAAGTTGCGGTGAAGCCATAAGCAATCTTTGCCCAGAGATCTTGAGTCTCTGGTTGCGCTACGCCAATTCGCCCAATCGTTGCTTGATCCACTTGGTCAGCCCGGATAGCAACTGGTAATGTTAAGTCTTGGTCGCCACGATGGACTGAGAAATCTACCGTTTGACCTGGCTTGGATTGAATAGCTTGCACCATTTGACGCCAGTTGGAAACCTTGCTTTCCCCAATGGCATCAATCCGGTCACCTGACTGTAGCCCTGCTTGAGCAGCAGGCGAATCTGGTTCAATATAACCTAAGACATTGGCCTCAACCGGTACTCCACCTGGGCGGACAAAGGCCACCACAACAAAGATCAAAATAGAAAGAATAAAGTTATTCATCGGTCCCGCTACATTGGTCATGAACTTAGCCCATGGCTTAGCGGCGCCATAAGTGACTTGACGCGGCGCCACTTGGATACTAGACCCGTCTGCTTCAATGATGCGGGCCTTGTGGTCAACTTGATAGGTTACCAAGTCTTGACTGCCGAGCGGTAAGCCTGTAATAGTCATGGCATCTGTTAAATCCAACTGATCCACTTGCACGGGTACTTCGTCTTCAAGGGCCACTTTCGAGGTATTAATGCGGGTCACTAGCCCGGCTTCATTCAAGACAAGGCCTACTTGCATACCGGCTTGAACTGCATCTTGATCCTCACCTAGCCCTGCTAGACGAACATAGCCTCCTAGGGGAATCATGCGAATGGTATAGAGTACGCCGTCCTTGCCCTGATGGCTGAAGAGCTTAGGCCCCATCCCAATGGCAAATTCGCGCACCAGGATACCAGCCTTACGGGCAAAGTAAAAATGGCCGAATTCATGAATACTTACGATCACGGTAAAAACAAGTAAAAAGACAATCAATGCTTGCATGGTCAACTTCCTTTATCTATTTCAATTCAAAAAAATTTGCTTAACTTAACCTCTTAAATATACCCTAATTAGGCTCATAATGCAAAAATAGTCAACCAAACTCAAAAGATAGAGTTTGGTTGACACGAGGACTATTTTAACCAGTTAAACCAGGTCATGAGTAGAAAACTGGTAAAAAGGGTTGAATCAAAGCGATCTAAGACCCCGCCATGGCCGGGCAGGAACTTACCAGAGTCCTTGACCCCAAAATGCCGCTTAAAGGCTGACTCTACCAAATCTCCTAGCTGACCTAAAACTGACAAGGCCATGGCCAGTAAAATATAGTGCTCTGAGCCCCCTAAATGTGGATCGAAGAAGTAATTATAGAGCACTGCGATGACGACCGCACTGACAATTCCACCTAGCGAACCTTCAATGGTCTTATTAGGACTCAATTGAGGCGCTAGCTTATGCTTGCCGAAACGTCGGCCAACGATATAAGCCCCAGAATCGGTCGCAAAAATAATCGCAAATTGGAAAATAACTAAGTCCAAACTAATTTGTCGTAACTCAATCAAGTAACGGAAGCCATAGCCTATATAGAGGGCGCCAAAAATCAAAAGAGCTGCTTCTTCAATGTTGAAGGTCTTGTACTCGTAGACCGTTAGGACCAAAAGTAACATACAGCAAATATAGAAGAGATAGGTAAATTTCAGACCTGGGATCAAGGCAGATTGATAGTTACTGGGCAGAATCATAAGGGCTACGGCAATGGTCGCAATGACCCCAACCAAGTTAAAGTATTCAATCTTCTTCATATTGGCTAGTTCAAATAAGGCCATAATCCCTAAAATTAAGAACATGCCCGTAAAGACCTTGCCCCCTACCACCACAACCGGAATCAGGACGGCTAAGGCCGCCAGGGCGCTGATTACTCTTACTTTCATTCAGTATCCAACACCTTTCCAAATCTTCGTTGTCGGCTGGCGTAGACCGCTAGGGCCTGGTCAAAATCGCCTTCATCAAAATCAGGCCATAGACGTTCAGTGAAATAAAACTCACTATAAGCCGCCTGCCAGAGTAAGAAGTTGCTGAGACGCTCTTCCCCACTGGTCCGAATAATCAAGTCCGGATTGGCTAATGAACCAAACTTGGCAGTTTCCAAATTTTGGCCAATTAAGTCAGGGGTGATGTCTTCCGGCTTCAAAGTCCCACTAGCTACCTGACGGGCTAAAGTCTGAACCGCATGGCAAAGTTCGTCTTGAGAGCCATAGTTGATGGCAAAGTTCAAAATCAGGCCAGTACAATGAGCCGTATCGGCAATAGCTTGCTTGAGGACCTTGCGAGTGGCTTCTGGCAGGCCTTCCAAGTCACCAATGGTCTCTACCCGCACATTCTGTTCCAATAACTCAGGCACAAACTTGGCAAAAAACTCCTTAGGCAACTTCATCAAGAAACTGACTTCTTGTTCAGGTCGTTTCCAGTTCTCAGTTGAGAAGGCATAGACCGTCAGCATCTTAACGCCCAGTTGATTGGCACGTTTGGTGATTTTCTTAATGGTATCGACACCTTTTTTGTGTCCTGCTACCCGAGGTAGGAAGCGTTTCTTAGCCCAACGGCCATTCCCATCCATAATGAGCGCAACGTGCGCAGGTACCTTACTTAAGTCAGCCATGCCAAGCCCTCCTGTCTTCAAATTCCACTATATTATAACAAACTCTGCCTCTGATTGAAACGATTTAAACTAAAAATCCCCTCTGAAACTATCAGAAGGGATTTGATCATTAAACAACTGATTCTTTTCTAAAGTCGGCCTGTTGCTCTCGATTTAAGAAATTACCGGTCACCATGGTGGACTGGACCACATTAATGAAGGCCTGGGAATCAACTGAAAGCACTGCTTGCTGCAAATCATAGAGTTCATAACGACTTAAGACTACCATTAGGACTTGCTTGGGCTGATGCGAAAAGGCGCCCTGCCCTTCTAGGAGAGTGACGCCACGGATGACCCGTTCCTGGATGGCCTTGACCACTTGGTTAGGGTCTTGGCAAATCACAAAAGCAGTCAAACGTTGCTCACCTGTATGGATAGCATCAATGACCATCCCCGCAATAAAGATGGCAATACAACTATAGAGAGCATATTCCCAACTATTGAGGAAACCAGCTCCTACTATGACCAAACCATTGGTCAAAAAGGACATAAAACCGACATTGCGTCCTGTTTTCTTAGCAATCAAGAGGGCAATAATATCAAAGCCACCACTGGACATACCAAACTTAATCAAGAGGCCGACCCCTATACCCGAAATTACCCCACCTGCAATGGCAGCTAACAGGGTATTATCGGTCACCTGTTGAATCGGCACCCAGTTACTAACCAAGGTGGACAAGAAAATACTGGTCACGGTTAAGATAGAAAAGCGCCGTCCCAAATAGAGCCAACTCAAAATCATCAAGGGAATATTGAGAATAAAATAGAGATTACCGGCCGTTAAGAGATTAGCTAAGGGAGTATCCTTGAAGACGGCCAAGATAATTTGCGCCAAACCAGGCACGCCATTAGAAAAAATCAGATTAGGGACATAGAACAAGTTGAGGGCAACTGCAAAACAAAGGGCTGAAAGCCATAATACAAGGCCAGACAGGATTCTTTGTCCTTGACTGGAGCGAACAAAAGACGTCAGCATGAAGTTTTACACCTCAGCAGAAGGTCCTAAACCAGCAGTTAAGGCTTCTACCATATCCTTCGCAATAGCTGAACCATAGACAATGGTTTCATAGAGCGGTTGTGGGTCCACGCTAGCCCGCATCAAGTTACGTTGGAAGATTTCCCCATCGCCCGCTAAATAAAGGGCAAAATAACCAGTACGAGTTTCATTTAATTCGTTAATCAATTCCAAGGCTTGCGCACGTTGCTTATAGTCTTTCAACATGTGAACGTGACGGTAGATGACTTGAGCATCACAATATGGTAAGTCTGAATTTTGAACAATGACTTCCACAATCAAGTCCCGAACTGGGGTTACACCAAAACGGAAACGGTAGAGATGGTGGCCTCCTTCAATCTCCAAGTATTCAGCTGGTAGTTCTTTCTCAGCAATGAGTTTGTCGAAATTTTCCTTGATAATAGACATAGAGCTTCCTCCTCAATTTGACTTTCAATACTCTTATAGTGTACCACGTTTGCTAGGACTTTTCATCTGTAAGTAAAGCGCCTGGATAAGAAAAAGTCCACCATTAGGCGGACTTTGATTCTCTTGATTATTGACGAACCTTCATTTGGGCCATGATTTGTTGAACCTTCTTCTTAGATGGTTTTTGACCCATTGAAGCCATCATTTGCGTAATCATGCGCTCATCAATTGGTGGGTTTTCCTTAAAGTATTTCATCATGTAACGGCGCGCCATAAAGAAGCCACCAACAAATCCGCCGATTAAGGCGACTACGACAATGATTAACCAAATCCATGTTTGCACTGCCTTCTCCTCACTTTCTTTTCATATTACTCTTCTATTTTACACAACTTTCCGTCAAAAGCCTAGTCTAATCTTCTAAATGACGGTTATGAATTTTCTTTTCTTTTTGAATCTGTTTGAGTTTGTCAGGGGTCACATCGGTCCCCTCTTGGTCGACAATCTTCATACCTTCAATATGATTGCGCATGCCATGGCGTAAGCTAGCCAAGTATTCTTGGCGTAAAGCCGCTTGTTCTTGGGCTTCTTCAGGGGTTAAACCCTCACTTTTCTTCTTACGAGCTAAGACATTGATGCGCTCAATTTTTTCTTGTGATAACATTAGACACCTCCACGAACATTCGTTTGCATTTCGATTGATAAGTATGCTATAATAGGCTTAAGATATAAGGAAGGTGAGGACATGACGACATTATCCACTAAACAATTAACCATACTCTCATGTATCCATGAGGCCATTGAAGCCAACGGCTATCCCCCTACTGTGCGGGAAATCGGTGCAGCAGTAGGACTTGCTTCTACTTCAACTGTACACGGCCATCTAGCACGTTTAGAACGGGCTGGTTATATTATTCGTGACGCCAGCAAGACCCGGGCCATCGAACTTTCTCCCCTAGCTCAGGAAGCCTTGGGCATCCAACCCCAACAAATTCCCTTGCTAGGTCAAGTTGCTGCTGGTGCGCCTATTCTGGCCATCGAACATGCCACAGATTACTACCCTATTCCACCTGGCTTAGAGCGCTATGAACCTAGCGAACTCTTCATGCTAGAAATTAAGGGTGAGTCCATGGTTAATATTGGCATTCTAGATGGCGACTACATCACGGTCCGCCGTCAAGCAAGCGCCAATAATGGTGATGTCGTAGTTGCCATGACCGAGGATAATGAAGCCACCTGTAAGACCTTCTTCAAGAAATCCGATCACGTCATCCTACGACCAGAAAACGACCATATGGACGATATCATTTTGCCTCAGGTGACCATCCTAGGTAAGGTTGTCTCCCTTTACCGTTATTTCTAAGTCTATTATAGCCATGCCCTCAGTCTATGACTGGGGGCATATTTTTGATGCTTTTAGTATTGCATTAAAGCCTTGTAGTCATATCCTGCTAATTTTTCTTTCCCGTTTAAGTCAACGAGTTCAATTAGGAAGGCACAACCAACGACAACGCCGCCTAATTTTTCAACTAGGTCGATGGAAGCCTTAATGGTCCCACCTGTTGCCAAGAGGTCATCGGTAATGAGGACACGTTGGCCTGGTTTAATAGCATCTTCATGCATAGTTAAAGTTGCGGTACCATACTCCAATTCATAGTCCACATCAACTGTTGGACGAGGCAATTTACCTTTCTTACGGACTGGCGCAAACCCAATCTCTAATTCATAGGCAACTGGACAGCCCACGATAAAACCTCGCGCTTCTGGACCTACAATCACATCTACTTGTAATTCACGGGCGTAGTCTACTAATTGTTTAACTGATTCGTGATAAGCCGGGCCATCTGCCATGAGAGGGGTAATATCACGGAAAACAATCCCTTCTTTTGGATAGTCCATGACTTTAGCAATATAATTCTTCAATTCCATTATGACTTAACTCCTAATTTTTTAACATATTCTTTTATTTGTTCGAGGGTGGCAAAGACTAAGGCTTCTTCGCTGTCCATAGCGGCTTGATAAGCCCGGTAGGCAGCAGTTTCTTCCAAGTTAGTGTTCTGATGACGACTAGCATCTTGGACTGCCACTTGCCCCTCTTCAATTGATACAAAACCTGCTTCATAGAAGACATGAAACATTAATTTGAGTTGAACTGGATTAATGGCCAGTCCTTGGCTGATTTCTGCTAACCTAGCCCGCAAATTGAAGGGCTCCTGGCTGACTAACCAGCGATAAAGTTTAGCGAAGTCAGCCCTTTGTGGCAGACCTGCCAAATATTTGGATTCTTTGGCATAGAGCACCAAGTAGAAGGCCTGCCAATCCTGACTAAGCACTATCTGGTCCAAGTCCGACATTTGCTTGGGTGGCTCTAAAAGCACAAGCCCCTGATAATTGGCTAGATTGGCCTCTTGGGCTTCTTGGTAGGTCATCAGGCCAGAGCCAGGCTGAAGGCGAGAAGAAACTTGAGCCTTAACTGCCTCGCGCTGACATACATAGACCACTTGATCCAGCTGCCAGAGACGACCTTGTTGGCCACTTGCCCGCCAATCATACCAGGCAGCACCTGAGACCCCAATATCAGACAGGAGTAGCTGAGGGCTGATTCGATTTTGCCATTTGTTCAAATCCAAATGGCCTACGGCTGTCAGACTATCTCCCACTTGTCGATCTCGCATGCGATCAGCAAAATCAAAACCGATAGCATTAAGCTCTTGCCCATCCTGGCCTAGGACTAGCTTAGCATGCTGGCCATTAGTCCCAATCAAACGCATTTGGTTGATCTTGGCCTCCTCAATGGCAAAGACAGGCTTATCATTATCCATGCCGAAAGGACCCAGTAACTGAACTTCTTGAATGAAATCAGTCCCTACTTCCCCTAACTTTAAAGATAAATCAATGGTCAGTGGCGCTTTCCTGGTCCCAATGTCTGTTTGAACTTGGGCCTTGGCCTGCAAGGCTGAGACAAATTCTTGCCATTGATCTTGGGCAACGGTCATACCTGCTGCTTGGGCATGACCACCAAATTGAGCAAGATGCTCCTTAATATCGGTCAACCAGTCAAAGAGATGGACAGCTTCTGTTGAACGCCCACTCCCCTTATATTGACCTTCATCTGCCTGATACTGGAAGATGAGGGCTGGACGCTGGTAGTGTTCGCTCAAGCGACCGGCCACAATCCCAACAACTCCAGCTGGCCAGCTAGGATCTGACTCAATAATAATATGAGGAATCGGCCCCTGCCCCAGTCTTTGGCTGACCTGATCCATAATCTTAGCCACCAGGTCCTTACGTTCCTGGTTTTTTTCGTTAATTAAGGCTAATAGCTCTTGGGCTTCTTCCTCATCCTGGGTTTTGAGCAGTTCCAAGGCTGGCGTCGGATCGCCTAAACGGCCAATAGCATTAAGCCGAGGCCCAATGGTAAAACCAATTGTATCGGCCGTCATGTTTTCCATATCGACTTGCTCTTCTTCCAGCATTAATCGCAACCCGATACGCATGGTATCGCGCATAAGCTGGAGACCACTCAGAACAATGGTCCGATTTTCGTCACGCAGGGAGACTACATCACTGACTGTCCCAATGGCAGCTAATTCCACTAACTCAGTTGGTACTTCGCCTAATAAGGCTGTGGCCAACTTCAGGGCAACCCCTGCCCCACTCAAATCTGGGAAGGGGTAATGGCCTTGTGGATGTCTGGGGTGAACCACAGCATAGGCTGAAGGCAAGGTGGCTTGGACCTCATGGTGGTCTGTTACAATGACATCCACACCAGCTTGCATAGCCCATTTGATGGCTTCAAAACCTGCCACCCCATTATCGCAAGTCAAAATCAACTGAACACCTTGGTTGACAAAGTCCTGGTAGCGAGCCAAATTAGGCCCATAACCATCTACCAGACGATTGGGCACATAGTAAATAACTCGCGCACCCAACATCTCCAAGGTCTCATAGAGAATCAAGGTTGAGGTAATGCCGTCAGCATCGTAGTCACCGTAAATTAAGATGACTTCTTGGTCCTCGATGGCTGCCTGGATTCTTTCCACAGCGCGTTCCATGTCATAAAGTAGGAAAGCATCGTGGAAGGTTTGGGGCATCTGATTAGTCGCGTTCTTGATTTCTTCCAAAGTCTCAAGTCCACGCGCCAAACATAGCCGCAGAAAAGTGTCACTATAGCCTAAACCGGCTTGCTGCCATTCAGCCACCTTGTCTTGCCAATCGTCCGGCAAGCTTCGGTATTGCCACTCATAGTGTGTCAAGTTCATGCTCTACCCCCTCGAAACCTGAGGATCCTCATCATCTTGCAAACTCTCTTCAAATTCATCCACACTGTCTTCAAGTTCTTGAGCTGATTGGTCCAAATCAGCCTCTAAGTCACTGGTCTCTTCTTCTTGCGCTTGGCTTTGAGAATCAGCCTCTACTTGTGCCTTCAAATCAGCCAAGGCTTTTTGAAGATTGGCAATTTCTTGATTCTTTTCTTCAAGATTGGCCTGATACTGGGCTTCTAATTCCGCCTTAGTTGTTTCAAAACTAGACTGTTCTTTACTAAGGGCTTCGCGCTCCTTATTCAAGTTCTTGATAGCGGCACGATTAGCCATGTGACTGGATAAAGAAGACAAGAAACCAATTAAGAGCCCAAAGAGAATCGAAATCAATAAGACTAAGACCATAGGCATCTGAGCTTGGAAGAAGAGGAAGGTTACCTGCACATTGTTAACGTTTTGTAGGGCAAAAACCACCACTAAAATAACTGCACAGACTCCTAAAATTAATTTCCATTGTTGACGCATGGACTATTCCTCCTTCAAATTAAACAAGCGGGCGGCTAAGAAATCTCCAGCCTGTGGGAATAAGCCGTAGAGCTTTGAAGCAAAGGCTAACTGCCAAGGCAGATTTAATTCTCGTTTGACTTGCTTGCGTTTCATATTGGCTACAATGCGACTAGCCAGCTCATCCGCTTCAAGACTGAAGGCCTCGACTACTTGGGCGTAGGCTAACATTTGTGGCGAACGATCGAAGAAAGCCGTCTTAACTGGCCCCGGATTGATGGTGGAGACTTGAACAGGCGTCTCATAGAGTTCCAGTCTCAGGGCATCAGCATAAGCGATAATAGCCGCCTTAGACGCTGCATAAGCGCTAGTCATAGCGGTCGGGATTTTACCCGCAATAGAGCCTACTAAGTGAATTTGTCCCGGACCACCTTGGTTCAACTGCTGGATAGCCACCAACTGGCTCAAGTACATCATGCCGAAGACATTGACTTGGAACATATCTACTACTGCTTGAGGTTGATTATCTGAGAAGGCTTGGAAGTCGCCATAGCCTGCATTACTGAAGAGAATGTCAATACGACCAAAGGCTCCAAGTGTCGCCTCAACTAGTGTCTCAATTGCTTGAGGCTGAGACATATCCGTTACTTGGACTAGGACCTCTGTGCCCCACTGATCTTCTAGCTCTTGAGCTAGGGCTTGCAGGCGGTCCTGACGTCTGGCAGCCAATACTAACTTACAGCCTTCTTGGGCCAATTGGTGGGCCACTGCTTGGCCAATACCACTCGTCGCACCCGTGATGATGACGACTTGCTTATCTAAGCTTCTGGACATGAGCTGTCTCCTCCAATCACATCAAACTCATCAAAGTCATAGACCAGTCGCGCACCTTCAAAAATGCGGCGTGCTTGGTCTTCTAATTGCTTGGCGTCCCTGCCCATATAGCGGGCGCTAATATGGGTTAGGTAGAGGGCTTTAACATTGCTTGCCTGAGCCACTTGAGCGGCCTGACGGCTAGTCGAATGATGATAAGAGGCCGCCATCCGTGCTTCACTTTCTTCAAATGTACATTCGTGGACTAAGGCATCTGCATCTTGAGCTAGTTCTTGAATGGCATCACAGGTCTTGGTATCTCCCAGGATGGTGACCACTCTTCCCTCTCTGGCTGGCGCTAGAAAGTCCTGTCCGTTAAGGACGGTGCCATCCGCTAAGGTGACGGTCTCACCGCGTTTGAGCTGACCAAAAATGGGCCCGTTAGGAATCTGATAGGAAGCCAGTCGATCGACTAAAAGCTCGCCGCTGGTTCTTGGCTCCATGATTCGATAGCCAAAGCTTAAAATACCATGGTTGAGTGCCTGATAATCCACCAACCAACCCTTGCCTAAATCTAGACGACCTCCCTTAGGGGATAGTTCAACAATCTCTAAGGGATATAGCAGACGTGATTTGGACAAGCGTAAGGCCGACTCGACAAAGTCCTTAATCCCCGATGGCCCGTAAAGGGTCAGGGGTTGATCGCCTCCTTGGAAGGAACGCGAGCTAAGGAAACCAGGCAGACCAAAGATATGGTCGCCATGTAGGTGGGTAATGAAAATCTTGGTGATTTTTCGAGGTTTAAGAGAGGTTTCTAAAATTTGATGTTGGGTAGCTTCACCACAATCAAATAGCCAAACCTCATTGAGTTCATCAAGGAGTTTGAGGGCTAGAGCACTCACATTACGATTGCGGCTTGGGACACCCGCCCCAGTACCTAAAAATAATAACTTCATGCTCATTTCCTTTCTGTTTATTTGCCAATTTCTTAGCGATTTTGCGCTATTTGATTGGCAACGAATTTAGCAAATTCCAGGGCACCGGTTGGGTTTGGATGGATGCCATCCTCATAGTACCAATCATCGTGGCCCTTGGCGTAGGTCCGCCAGTCAATGACTTTGACATTAGAGTAGCGGTTGGCTGCGGCGAAGAGACGATTATTGGCATCTTCTACCCAGACCTTATCAACCGAAGAAGTCACAAAGTACTGCTCCCGGTCCGTCCCAATAGCGTTAATATAGTCATTCAGCTGACCATCTGTAAAGGTCCCGTTAGAGCCTAGGACGGTCACTACCGTCCCCTTGAGCTTACCAGAGGCCTTAAGGCTATTGATAACCTCATTACTTTGGTAGAGCTGACGACCAATCTGACCATCAACAATCGCCTTAGGAAAGACTTCCTTAACCTTATCAGCTGACGCTAAGAGAATAGAGTCCCCCACAAAGGTTACTTCAAGGGCGTTTGCTTGTAGGAGTTCTTGACGGTTAAGGCCTTCAATGTTATTGATGACCTTGGTTTCCTGACTTTCCGGCTCCTTAGTCTCCTCCACCAATTTTTGGTTAGATTCAATAACAGTTGCTAACTCATCGGCTGCCTTGTTCTTCTGTTCTGGCGTAATAGCCAAAGCTACTAAACCAATGGTTGACACTAAGAGATAGCTAATCGCCAGGGTCTTAATGCCCCAAAGGCTAGCCCGGTGTTGAACCAGGTAACGCACTCGCGCTTGGGTTTGTTTCCAGTTGAAATCTTGACCAAATGGCAAGATCAAGCGACGCCGTTCGAAGAGTTGGTAGGAAATTTCCGCCATCAACATAATCAATAGGAACTGAACTCCGACTGAAATCCAAATATTATGGAAGCCATTCAAACGGTCTGGAATGACCAAGTGGATTGGGTAAAACCATAGGTAGTAAGATAAGCTGCGTTTACCGAAAAAGGTAAAGACTGGCAGACTTAAGAGCTTATGTAGCCAGGTTGAGGGATGGAGACTGACAATGACAAATACCATGGACAGCAAAGTAAAAAGCAACATCCCAAAACGGTAGGCAAAGGGTTGCGTCCCATACATAAAGAGCAACATAAAGGTCATTAAGATGACACTGGCAATCCCAATCCCATTAAAGACCTGTTGCTGACGCTTGGATATAACTTTTGGCTTGAGATGGACTGGGAAGAGATAACCTAATGCCCCACCAAAGGTAAAGGCAAAGGCCCTTGTTAACAAATCATAGTAAATCCGACTTGGATCCTGGCCATCTTGATAGAGATAACCTAAGAGTACTGCCGAGGCAATGGATAGAGCCACCAACATAATGGCAGCAGTAGCTGGATTACGATGCCAGGAATAGACTAGTTTGACCACAAAAGGCGTCAAGAGAATCAGCTGGGCATAGATGGAAATGTACCAGAGATGGGTAAAGGCACTCGGATTGGCCGCCTGGACAAAGTAGGATTGGTTGGACAAAATCTGATAGTAGTTGTTAACGAAGAAAAGGCTAGAAAAACCCATATTACGCAAATTATAGAAATAATCCGGCGCAAACAAGGCAATATAGGCTGCTACCAGCAAGACCATAAACAAGGTTGGGAAGAAAATTCGTTCCAGTCTGGACTTAAGATAGGATTTAATCGAGACTGATTTTCTCAGCGTAGGTGCCGTATAGAAATGCCGGAAAGCGAAGAAACCCGCTACCATCAAGAAGGCATTAACGGCCAGAAAGCCCCCAGGCAAGATATGCTGGAAGAAATAATAGGTCAGAATTAAGAGGATTAAGACCCCACGATAGCCGTCGAAGAAGGCCAAACGAGGACTTTTAGTGGATGTTTTATTGGTCACGCGCATCCCCTCCCCTTAATCCATGAATTCAAATTGATAGCCGGCTAAATCAACTAGGTCACCGGATTCAGCCCCTGCTTCACGTAAGGCTTGGTCTACACCCATAGACCGTAATTGGCGGGCAAAACGCGCCACGCTCTCGTCGTGGGCCATATTGGTCATGGCATAGAGTTTTTCAATCTTAGCCCCTGACAATTGCCAGTAACCCGCATCAAGCTTGGTTAAAGTGAACGGCACTTCCTCTTCTAATTGGTAATGCACTTCTTCTGGCTCTTCCTCAAATAAAGGAATAAAGTCAGAATTTTGTACCAAGTCATAGGTAAAGGCCAAGAGTGGCTTGAGCCCCTTGGCTTGCCAAGCAGATACTTCAAAAATAGCGGGCAAGGCTAAGCCTTCTTGTTGGCAATAGGCTTCTAGCTGCTGCTTGAAGCTAGGTAAATTCTCTTGGGCTTGGCTTTGGTCCATCTTATTGGCCACAATGACCATAGGACGTAAAAGTAATTTCTCGTGATAGGAAGCTAGCTCATGCATGATATCGAGGTAATCTTGGAAGGGATCCCGTTCATGGGTCGCTGCCATGTCAATGACATGTAGCAAGACCTTGGTCCGCTCAATGTGGCGGAGGAAGTGAATCCCCAAGCCTACCCCTTGCGAGGCTCCTTCAATCAGACCTGGCATGTCAGCCACAATAAATTCCTGGTCGTAATTGAGTTTGACCACGCCCAGGTTAGGGGTTAAGGTCGTAAATTGATAGTCTGCGATTTTAGGTTTGGCATTACTAATAACAGACAAGAGCGTCGATTTTCCTACACTTGGGTACCCTACCAAGCCTACATCAGCCAGAACTTTTAGCTCTAATTGCAGGTCGGCTTCTTCACCTGGCTCGCCATTTTCGGCGATGGAAGGAGCCGGATTCTTATGGGTAGCAAATTTAATATTGCCGCGTCCACCACGACCGCCCTTAGCAACGACACATTCCTGGCCTTGTTCTACTAGGTCGGCTAGCAATTTGTCAGTCGCAGCATCGCGGATAATGGTACCAGGTGGAACCGACACAATTAGGTCTTCCGCAGCCTTACCATACATGCCTTTGCTCATACCATTTTCGCCGTTTTTGGCCTTAAAGTGACGATTATAACGGAAATCCATCAGGGTCCGCAGGCCTTCATCCACTCGGAAGATGACACTGCCACCCCGACCGCCGTCACCGCCGGCCGGCCCGCCATCTGGGACATACTTTTCGCGTCGGAAGGCCACCATACCGTCGCCGCCTTTACCGGCTTTGACTGTGACCCTTGCACGATCTAAAAAGGTCGACATTGAAAGCACTCCTTTCTCTAACTCATCTAGTTGAGTCTTAAAATTTATTAATCAATAAGCGTGAATCAAAGAGTTCCAAGACTGCCTCTGTCAGCACCTTGAGGGTAGCCAAACGGTTAGCTCGAATAGTTTCATCGTCGGCATTAACCTTATTGTCATCGAAGTAGGCTTCAATAACTGGCACTAGGTTATCCAGATACATGTAGAGGGCATCAACTGAAATCTTGTATTGGTCAATTTTAGCAGCTGCTTCTAGTAGCTTAGCCTCAGAATCAGTTTGAGCTAAGTCTAAGTTAAGCTGAGTTTCTTCTTGAACCTTAGCTCCCAGATTGACCACCCGGGTAATAGCTTCTAAGAAGCGTTTATAGGCTGTTGGGTTCTTATCCTTGTGGGTCTTGAGGAAATGCGCCACATAGTTGGCCTTACCCACTTCTAAGTGCTTAGCTGCTCCAATCCCTTGGATTTGGTCCATATCGACAGATTGGTTACGTAAATGCACAGCAACCCGTGCCCAGACAAAGTCTGCTAGCTGCTTCAAGAGTTCTTGGTCCCCTTCTTGGGCTTCCACTAGCTGCTTAAAGACTGGTAACAAGTCTAATTCCCAACCGCGATCTAAGAGAATCTCCACAATCCCCATAGCCGTACGACGAAGGGCGTAAGGGTCGTTAGAACCCGTTGGAATTAAGCCAACCTTGAAGTATTGGAACAAGGTGTCAAGCTTATCAGCCAAGGCCAAGAGCGCACTCGCATCTTGGTTTGGTAGCGCACCACCGCTAGTCGTTGGCAGGTATTGGGTCCCAATGGCTTGGGCAACCAAGGCCTCTTCCCCATAATGGCGGGCGTAAATTTCCCCGATTTGACCTTGGAGTTCGTCGAACTCGCCAACCACTTGGGTCATGAGGTCAAACTTGTAGATCTGGCTAGCACGTAAAGCTGCCTCATAAGACGCTTGATCTAAGTTTAGATTACTTTGTAGTTGACGAATTAAGGCGCCAACACGGACTTGCTTGTCAGCCAAAGTGCCTAACTTAAAGTGTTCATTAACGTTGGCTAGTTTATCGACAAAGAAGTTTAAGTCATGCTTGAGGTCTTCTTGATAGAAGAATAAGGCATCTTCCAAGCGAGCCCGCAGGACTTTTTGGTTACCTTTGACGACGTTGGCTAAGTGCTGATCATTCCCGTTACGTACTGAGATGAAGACAGGCAAGAGCTCACCTTTAGCATCTAAGGCATAGAAATAACGTTGGTGATCACGCATAGCCGTAATCAAGACACAGTGTGGTACTGATAAATACTTGTCTTCGAAGTCGCCATAGAAGACGGTTGGCCATTCGACAATAGCCGTCACTTCTTCAAGCAAATCTTCATCCACTGGTACTTGCCAGCCTTGAGCTGAAGCTAAATTAGCCAATTGTTGGCGGATATTGGCCCGGCGTTCTTCAAAATCCACTAGGACGTGTTGTTCACGTAAAGCCTCCACATAGTCTGTAGCTTGTGCTAAGGTCACATCATGGCCTAAGAAACGATGGCCACGAGAGATGCGGTCTGATTTAACGCCAACAAACTCTAATGGCACCAAAGCTTGGTCTAATAGGGCCACAATCCAGTGAATTGGACGAATGAATGGGGTCTCGTAGTCATGCCAAGTCATGGTGACTGGGAAGGTCATGGCTTCCAAGACCCGGTTAAGACCTAACAAGACCTGGTCTGCAGCTTGACCTGGCAAATGCTTGTTCACGAAGATATAGTCTTCGCCTTTGATGCTTTCTATGATTACATCTTCTTGGCTAGCGCCTTGACCTTTGATGAAGCCAAGGGCTGCTTTGGTCCAATTGCCTTCTGCGTCTTTGGCGATTTTTAGGGATGGGCCTTTTGCCTTGGTCGATACATCCTGACTACGCTCAGCCAAACCGTGGACCAGGACCGCCAAACGGCGTGGTGTAGCGTAGGCGCTGAGACTTTCGTAAGCTAAGCGCTCTTCTGCTAAGAAGTCAGCCACCCGTTTTTCTAATTGTTGTGATAAATCTAAGAGGAAGCGTGCTGGAATTTCTTCCATGCCAATTTCAAGTAAAAATTCTGCCATGGTCTAGGCCTCGCTTTCTGAATTTTTAAGGAGTGGGAAGCCGAGGGCTTCACGCTCAGCCACAAAGGCTTGGGCAACGGAACGCGCCATCTTACGAATACGACCTAAGTAGCCGGCCCGGTCTGATACGGAAATCATGCCACGCGCATCGAGTAAGTTGAAGGTATGGCTACACTTGAGGATGTAGTCATAGGCTGGATGGACCAAACCTAAGTCAATCAATTTAAGTGCTTCTTGCTCAAACTCAGTAAACAAGGTGAAGAGCAAGTCGCTATTGCTTTGTTCGAAGGCATAAACAGAATGCTCACGTTCAGGTTGACGGAAGATATCGCCATACTTGACGCCTTCCACCCACTCCAGTTCATAAACATCTTCAACGTCCAAGATATACATGGCCAAACGCTCTAAACCGTAGGTAATCTCGCTTGTCACAGGATGGCACTTAAGCCCCCCTACTTGTTGGAAGTAGGTAAATTGGGTAATCTCCATCCCATCAATCCACACTTCCCAACCTAAGCCGGCACAGCCCAGAGAAGGATTCTCCCAGTTGTCTTCAACGAAACGAATGTCATGCTCCAAAGGATCAATCCCAATGGCTTCTAAACTCTCAAGATAGAGCTCTTGCACGTTAAGGGGCGATGGCTTCATGACGACCTGTAATTGGTGGTGCTGGAAGAGACGGTTAGGGTTCTCCCCGTAACGACCATCTGCTGGTCGTCTGGAAGGTTCGACGTAGCAGGCATTCCAAGGTTCTGGGCCAATGGCACGTAAGAAGGTGTAAGGGCTCATGGTCCCTGCCCCTTTCTCCGTATCATAGCTTTGTAAAACCAGACAGCCTTGCTTAGCCCAAAATTGCTGTAAGGTCATGATAATGTCTTGCATGGTTTTCTTCTTCATGATGCTTCCTCCTTTATAGCGGGGACGGCAAACCCCTGGCGACAAATAAAAAGTCCCTATGGTAATCCACTGACCACCATAGGGACGAAGATAACTTCGCGGTTCCACCCTATTTCTAGTTACATTGAACTAGCGCTTCATTTATGCCTATGAGTGACTTAAAAACTACCATCGATTCGCTCTGGCTTCCACCGTCCCAGAGTCGCTAAGCTATCTTCTTTTAATTGCGCTTTTAATCCCTTTTATTATAGGGCATAACGGCCTTTAAGTCAAGCAAAGTCGCGCTTTTAATGACCATAGGCGCCCTGTTATTTTGCTTAAACAGGACGCCTATCAGGCTTCGATATCTTGCTTATTCTAAGAAGTCTTTTAATTGTTTGGAACGACTTGGATGGCGAAGCTTGCGCAAGGCTTTGGCTTCAATCTGACGAATCCGCTCACGGGTCACGCCAAAGACTTTCCCTACTTGTTCTAGGGTCCGGATGTTACCGTCGTCTAAACCAAAGCGAAGACGTAAGACATTCTCTTCGCGGTCGGTTAAGGTATCTAAGACATCTTCTAATTGCTCACGCAATAGTGCCGAAGAAGTGAAGACTTCTGGACTCATGGCCCCCTCATCTTCAATGAAGTCACCTAAATGAGAGTCGTCCTCTTCCCCGATTGGTGTTTCTAAGGAAACAGGCTCTTGGGCAATCTTGAGGATTTCACGGACTTTTTCAGTTGGTAGGTCCATTTCCGCTCCGATTTCTTCAGGTGTTGGTTCGCGACCTAAATCTTGCAGTAGCTGTCTTTGGACCCGAACCAGCTTGTTAATGGTTTCCACCATGTGAACTGGAATCCGGATAGTACGGGCTTGGTCGGCGATGGCCCGGGTAATGGCCTGACGAATCCACCAGGTAGCATAAGTCGAGAACTTAAAGCCCTTGGTGTGGTCGAATTTTTCAACGGCCTTCATCAAGCCCATGTTCCCTTCTTGAATTAAATCCAGGAACTGCATGCCACGGCCCACATATCGTTTGGCAATGGATACCACTAAACGCAGGTTGGCTTCTGCCAATTCTTGCTTAGCAATGTCGTCGCCGCCTTGGATACGAACGGCCAGGTTGATTTCTTCCTCAGCGCTCAAAAGTGGCACATTCCCAATTTCCTTAAGGTACATACGTACTGGGTCACTCACCTTGAGCTTGGAAGTCGCGGTTTTAGATTCAGCGGCTAAATCAGCCTGCAATTGTTCTTCTTCGCGGACCATTTGTTGCTTGGTTGGTCCCCCATCATCACCGACAACGGAGACCCCATTATCTTCGACGATTTGAATTAAGGTATCAATCCCGTCAGCATCTAATCCGTAAGGGCTGGCGATTTTCTCCGTTAATTCGTCATAGTGGACTTGCCCTTCTGATTTTTTAGCAAGAATGAGGGCTTGGACTGCCTCAAGATAAGGTGAGGCGACGTCTTGATTTGGAGTTAACTTTAGATCTTTTTCTTCAGCCATAAAAAACCTCCTAGTTTTTCTTTAATTGCCGGCTTAGGCGGAGGATTTCGACCAGATATTCATTCATCTTGGTCTTATCTCCACGAATTTGGGCTTGTTTGAGTTTGGTTTGTAGCTCCTTAAGCTGAATTTCAGTAAAGGCAGCATCAATGGTTTTAAGGCAATCTTGCATGGCCTGCTCCGAATAGTCGGTTTGGGCATGATCCCAAATCAGACTGGCCAAGTATTGTTGCTCATCAGGGCTGGCTTCCACATCTAAGATACCATTCAGAGGCAGACGGCCTCCTTTTTCATAATAGAAGTGTTCCAGCTGATAATAAATAGCTTGAGCGCTTGGATGGACAAAGAGCAGAGGTTGCTCCAAGCCTTCAATAAATTGCCAAGCAGGTTCGTTAAAAATAAGGTTTGATAGGATATAACGCTCGCAATGATAGGCCTTAAGCGACTTAATCTGGCCATCTAATACCCCTGGTTTAGCTTGAACTGGTTTTGATGGAAGTGCCTGATCCGAGAATCCCGAAGAATGGGCCTTAGCCCACTTGTCAGCTGAATCTTGCTTGGGGCTGTCGCTCTCCTTAGCCTGATCCTTGCGCTGACGATAGGAAACTTGAGCCAGTTGCTCTTCCAACATGGCCAAGTCTAAACCGAATTCCTCGGCTAAGGCCTGCAAACGCATGGTTCGTTCAATTGGTGACGGTAACTGGGCAACTAAGTCTAAAAGTCGATTAATATAGAGTGCCCGCTGTTCAAGGTCTGCTAACTGGTATTCCTGTTGCAGATAATTCTTAAGGAACTCATAACGAGGGATAGCCTGGTTAATCAGCGACTTGAAGCTATCCGCCCCACGCGACTTAATCCATTCGTCAGGGTCCATCTTACCTGGAATGGCAACGGCCTTGACGGTATGACGCGGTAAAGTAAGACTAAGCTCAAAAGCCCGAGCAGTCGCCTTTTGACCGGCAGCATCGCCATCAAAGGCGAAGATAATTTCCTGGGTCACCTTGCCTAACTGGCTAAGGTGTTGGCTGGTCAAGCTAGTCCCCATGGTCGCCACGGCCTGCGGGAAACCGGCCTGACTCAGGGCAATCACATCCAGATAACCTTCGCAGATCAGAACCTGGTTGAGACGGCGAATATGCGGTCGAGCCTGAGCAAAATGATAAATCAGGGATGATTTATGGAAAATATCGGTCTCAGGTGAGTTGACGTATTTGGCAACTTTTTGCTCGTCGCCTGAATCGGCTTGGTAGATACGCCCCGAAAAGGCGACCGTTCTACCCTGGCGGTCTTCCAAGGGAAAAATAATGCGACCATGGAAACGATCCATCAAACCTTGGCTAGCTTCATAGAAGATTCCTGATTGCAGCATTTCATCTTGGCTAAAGCCTGCTTCTGACAGATACTGAATCAACAACTGAGGATTATCAGGCGCTAGACCCAAATGAAAGTCTGACAAGGTTTCTTCCTTAAGCTCACGTTGTTTCAAATAGGCATAGGCTGACTCCCCCGCTACCGTCTGAGTTAGGTAGAAGTGATAGAAGTCACGGGCTTTTTCATGTAAATCAAGCAAACGTTGGTGGGGCTGACTGACAGCCTGTCCCGTCTCAAAATAGCGACTATCGAGGGCTATATTGGATAGCTCAGCCACCTTCTTAACTGCTTCTGGAAAGCTAATCCCTTCCATTTCCTGTAGGAAGCCAAAGACATTGCCCCCTCTACCACAGGAAAAGCATTTATAAATCTGCTTATCCGGGCTAACCGAGAAGGAAGGATTGTTATCTTCGTGGAAAGGACAAGAGCAAGTATAATTATTACCGCGCTTGGTCAGGGCTACATATTGGTTGATAATGGCCACGATATCGGCTTCTTTTTTGACCGATTCAATGATGTCATTCGGAATACCCGCCATCTGATGCCCTCCCTTACTGAACTAGCTTAAACAGAGTTGGTGCGGGGCTTAGCCCGATAGAGACAGTAAGCACCCAATAAGAATTGAATAATGATGGCGAAGAGCCCCTTGAGCGAGTCCCCTGTCATCTGTGCGACTAGGGCCAAGATGGTGGTCCCTAGTACGGAAGAGAATTTACCAAAAATATTATAGAAACCAAAGAATTGGTTGGTCTTTTGCTTAGGAATTAACTGGCCAAAGTAAGAGCGACTCAGGGCCTGAATGCCCCCTTGAGCCGTACCAACTAGAATCGCCAAGATTAGGAAATCTCGGAAACCAGACAATCCGAGTGCAAAGACACAGATGACCACATAGGTTCCAATGCCGAAGAAGAGCAAAGCGCGGCTGCCATATCGTTTAGCCAAGGCACCATAGGCCAGGGATGACGGGAAGGCCACAACCTGTACCACCAAAAGAACGATAATCAATTGGTTGGCAGGCAAACCCAAATCGCTCCCCACAGAAGTCGCCATCTTGATAATGGTCCCTACCCCGTCAATATAGAGGAAGTAACCTACTAAGAACCATAAAATGGTTGGATAGTGCTTGAGCTCACCTACTGTTTCCTTGAGCGAGCGTAAGGTGGACTTGACTAGGCCATCGTGGTGCTCAATGTAGGAGACTTGCTTAACATGGCGCCAATAAGGCACAGTAAAAGCAAACCACCAAATGGCTGTGATCAAGAAGCCAACATTGACTAGATCACGGGATGACAGCCAACCAGACACTTGCAAGGCAAAGAAAATCAGAAAGGCAAAGACACTGCCAATATAACCATAGGCATAACCTGCTGAGCTGACCATATCCAAACGTTGTTCAGTCGTCACATCCATAATGGAAGAGTCGTAAAAGACATTGGATAAGGAGAAGCCAATAGCGGATAAGGTATATACTACTAAGAGATAGAGCCAGGCATTTGGGCCAGCAAAAATCATGGCCAATACACTGCCTACCCCAAGCAGGGTCCCAAAGGTAAAGAGCGGTCCCCGTACCCCTTTGTAGTCAGCACTAGTCCCCAAGAATGGTGACATAACGGCCACGACAATGGTGGACAGGGAATTGGCGTAACCCAGATAGGCTGTGGAAGTGGCCGGTGCCATGCCCACACTATCCGTGACAGCCTTATAGAAAATAGGAAAAATAGCGGCTGTAATCATCAAAGAATAGACGGAGTTAGCCCAGTCTTGGAGAATCCAAGCCCACTCCTTCTTTGTATAGCCAGAGAGAAATTTCTTCATAGCAAGCCTCCCTAGTCTTCAATTTGGGCTTCAATAACGTCCCAGATATCTTGCGCGCCATAACCCGTTTCGGCTGAGAATGGGAAAAGCGCATCGACCGTCGGCAAATCTAGAGCCTTCTTATACATGGATAAATGCTTATTCCATTGGCTCTTCTTAATCTTATCCACCTTGGTCAGGATGATAGCATAAGGAATCTGAGCTTCATCGGCAAAGTCCTTCATGGCCTTATCTAACTCGGTTGGCTCATGGCGGAAATCCATTAAGAGAAAGAGCACGCGAACATTGTCCCGATTCAGGAGATAATGTTCAATCATCTTGCCCCACTCTGCCCGCGCAGTCTTGGAGACCCGAGCATAACCATAGCCAGGCACATCGACAAAACGGAAGGTCTGATTAATGTCATAGAAATTAAGGGTTTGGGTCTTACCAGGTTGGCTGGAAGTACGTGCCAGACCCTTTCGCCCAATCATTTTATTAATGAAAGAAGACTTGCCCACATTAGAGCGTCCCGCCAGAGCCACTTCAGGCAAGGCATCTTGTGGATATTGCTTTGGGCTGACGGCACTAATGACTAATTCTGCCTGACTTACCTTCATGAAGCAGTCTCCTTCTGCGGTTTGATACGCTTGTTGTGCTTGTTGTAATAGAATGGCTGGTGGCTACCTAGCACCGTATCTTCTGTAATGACAATACGGCTGATATTTTCGTCACTTGGGACGATAAACATAATATCCAACATGACGGATTCCAGGATAGAACGGAGGCCACGTGCGCCAGTATTGCGCTCAATCGCCTGCTTGGCAATGGCAATCAGGGCCTTTTCCTTGAATTCTAGCTCTACACCATCAATTTGGAAGAGGCGTTGATATTGTTTAACCAAGGCATTCTTAGGTTCTGTTAAGATACGAACCAAGTCCTCTTGGGTTAACTTCTCTAACATGGCCATAACAGGCAAACGCCCAATAAACTCTGGGATCAAACCAAACTTCAAGAGGTCTTCTGACGTAACTTGTTGCATGAGCGACTTGGATTGGTCCAACTTGCCATTACTGCTGCCAAAACCAATGACCTTGCTACCTAAGCGTTCCTTGACAATGGACTCTATGCCATCAAAGGCGCCCCCTACAATAAAGAGAATTTGCGAGGTATCTAGTTGGATGAACTCTTGGTTAGGATGCTTACGGCCACCCTTAGGTGGGATGTTAGCAATCGTCCCTTCCAAAATCTTGAGCAAGGCTTGTTGGACCCCTTCCCCACTGACATCGCGGGTAATGGAGACATTCTCACTCTTACGGGCAATCTTGTCGATTTCATCGACATAGATAATGCCGTGTTGAGCTTTTTCAATATCATAGTCTGCTGCTTGAACCAACTTGAGTAAGATGTTTTCCACATCTTCCCCCACATAGCCGGCTTCAGTTAGGCTAGTCGCATCAGCAATCGCAAAAGGCACATTAAGTAACTTGGCCAAGGACTGGGCAAGAAAAGTCTTCCCAGAGCCCGTTGGCCCAATCAGACAGATATTGCTCTTTTGTAATTCAATATCCGCTTCATGTGTGGCAATGCTAGCGTTAATACGTTTGTAGTGGTTGTAGACGGCAACTGCCAAGGATTTCTTGGCTTCAGTCTGGCCGATGACGTATTGGTTAAGATGGGCCATGATTTCGGCAGGTTTGAGGACGCTCACGCCACTAAAACCTTCTGAATCACCGACCATATCCTGACGAATGATTTCCTCGCATAGGCCTACACATTCATCACAAATATAGACATCTGGCCCTGCTATAATCTTATTGACTTCATCTTGGGACTTGCCACAGAACGAGCAATAGTAGCCGCCATGATTCCCGGTATGGTTACTGGTCATGGTAATCGATCCTTCCTCTAACGTACATAATGAGGGATGCAGATAGTCATCGTTGAACTTAAGACTCTCGCAACCCTCATTTATAGTTATTCTAATAGGTTTATTTTATTATTTTTCTACCGCAGAATCAACAATTAAGCTCATTGCCTTCTTCATACGGATGTCAGCAGTTAACATATCAGTTGATACAAATTGTTTGACTTGGTCAGCAGACATGTTGTATTGAGATGCCAAGTCAGCAACTTCAGCGTCGATTTCAGCATCCGTTACTTGAATGTCTTCAGCCTTGACAATGGCTTCTAATACTAAGTTAGTCTTAGTACGTAATTCAGCTTCTTCAGCGAATTGAGCACGTAAGCCTTCAGCGTTAGTACCAGTGATTTGGAAGTATAAGTCTTCATTAATCCCTTGACGTTTCAAGTTATTGGTGAAGTGAGATACTTGACGGTTGATTTCGTCTTCTACCATTACTTCTGGTAATTCAACGATTTCAGCGTTCTTAACTGCTTGACGTAAAGCTAAGTCTTCGACAACTTCCTTAGCAGCAGTCTTTTTAGACTCTTCTAATTGAACACGGATTTTATTTTCTAATTCAGCTAGGCTTTCAACTTCTGAATCAACGTCTTTTGCAAATTCGTCATCTAATTCAGGTAATTCTTTGGCTTTTACTTCGTGAACGGTCACTTTGAAGACAGCCTCTTGACCTTTGAGGTTTTCTGCATGGTAAGCTTCTGGGAAGGTTACTTTTACTTCCACTTGGTCGCCTGCTTTAGTCCCTACTAATTGGTCTTCAAAGCCTGGGATGAAGCTGTTAGAACCGAGTTCTAATGAGTGGTTTTCACCCTTACCGCCTTCAAATGCTTGGTCACCCAAGAAACCTTCGAAGTCGATAACCACTGTGTCGCCTAATTCAGCTGCGCCCTCTTTAACAACGAGTTCAGCCAAACCTAAACGACGAGATTCTAATTCATCCTTAACATCTTGATCAGACACTTGACGGTCTTGTGCTTCTACTTCTAAGCCCTTGTAGTCGCCTAATTTAACTTCTGGTTTTAAGACAACTTCAGCTTTTAAGACCCAAGGTTGACCTGCTTCGAGTTTTTCGATGTCAATCTTTGGTTCAGTTACCACTTCTAATTCAGCCTCTTGGATAGCTTTAGATAAATGAACTGGTAAGAGAGCGTTCAAGGCATCTTCGTAGAGCGCTGCTTCCCCATATACATTGTTGAAGATTTGACGTGGCACTTTCCCCTTACGGAAACCAGGTACTGACAAACGTTTTTGTACCTTCTTGAATGCTGTGTCTAAAGCTTTCTTCACATCTTCTACTGGAATTTCAAAGGTTAATACCCCTGTATTTGTTGCTTGTTTTTCGAATTTCGCTACCATGTAACTTTCCTCCATAGCTTCTTGTTTATTTACACACTCCACAATTTTAACTGAAAGCGTCCAATTTGTAAACAGATTTCCCCTATTTTTACTGACTTTTCCTCAGATTTGACTCCACTAAGTGGGACCGCCTATTTTCTCTACCTATTCCACGTATGGAAGTAAGTAACCATAGCCCTTACTTTCCATCTGGTCCTTAGGGATGAAGGTGATGGAAGCTGAGTTAATACAATAGCGGAGGCCACCCTTGTCCTTAGGCCCATCATCAAAGACATGTCCCAAATGAGAGTTACCAGAACGTGACCGGACTTCAATCCGCCTCATGTTAAAGCTAGTGTCTTCCTTATAGCGCGCTACATCCGCTGAGATAGGCTTGGTAAAGCTAGGCCAGCCGCAACCCGAGTCATACTTATCCTTAGAGGAGAAGAGTGGCTCCCCAGTTGCGACATCAACATAGATACCTGGCTCCTTATTATCCCAATATTGGTTGGAAAAGGCCTGCTCGGTGTTATTTTCCTGGGTCACAGCGTATTGAGCAGGGCTTAATTTTTCCTTCAGTTCTTGATCACTTGGTTTGGGATAGAGGCTGACATCAATCAAGGGATCCTGCGCCTTCTTGAGGTCGATGTGGCAGTAACCGTTAGGATGTTTGGTCAGATAGTCTTGATGTTCTTCCTCAGCCTTAACATAGTTTTTAAGAGGCTCCAATTCAACCTTGAGTTCTTGGCCTAATTCATTCGCCTTTTCCTTCATTACTGCTTGGGCGACAGCCTTATCCTCTTCGCTCTCATAATAAATACCCGTCCGATATTGTCGACCCTCATCATTGCCTTGCTTATTAAGGGAAAGCGGATCTACAACCCGGAAGTAATAGAGTAAGAGTTGACGCACATCTAGTTTACTGGCATCATAGGTGATTTTAACCGTTTCTGCGTGGTCAGTCTGACCGATTAAGGTATAGTTGGTGATGTCTGACGTCCCATTGGCATAGCCAGATTCCACATCAAGCACCCCATCAATTTGCTCAAAATAAGCTTCTAGGCCCCAAAAACAGCCACCTGCTAGATAGAGAGTCTTGAGATTCTCGGCTTTGACTTCTTCCTTGCTTGAAGTACTAGAAGAACTAGTCGTATTTGCCGCAAGGGCGGCTTCTACCCGGCTTTCGATATTTTGGGCGGTCAGGCCAGAATGAGAGGTCCGCCACCAGACAAGCGTAATTACCCCTAGAACCGCAATTAAGCCGGTTAATAAATAACGTTTATCCATTATCGTTTCCTTCTTTCAAATTTTAAGAACCTTCCTTAGTCCATGCTAGCCAATTGATCTAAGACACTTTGCCGATCCATATGCCCTAGTTGTACCTTTACTAGTTCCCCCTTGGAATTGATAAAGGCAGAAGTGGGATAGGCCACAACCCCTAATTGCTTCATAAAATCACCCGACTGGTCCACTAAGACCGGCAAATGCGTATAATCTAGGCCGGAAAACCACTTGGTAAAATCGGCCAGTGGCTTTTCATTTCGAATTTCAGGAGCCACCATGGATAAGACGACCACATCATTTCCTTGGTTGCTTTCATCAGCTAAGGCGTCGACATCCTTGAGTCCTGCTAGACAGATAGAACACCATGAGGCCCAGAATTTAATGTAGACTTTCTTGCCTCGCAAATCTTCTAACTTATAAGTTTTACCATGAATATCTTGAAAGGTCCCGCTTAAGCTTTGCCCTGCTTCTTGCTTTTTGGAAGACGTGTTTGTTTGTGTGGCGCTAGCTGCTTGCTTGGCATTACTCGCCTCCTGATGAGGTTGGCAGGCTGCTAGACAACCTGAACTTAAACTTACTAGACCTAAGACTTGCCAAAATTTACGTGTAAAATGTGACATGTTGTTTGCCTCTTTTTCTTAGATTTTGTTGAACATAACCAGAATACCAACCAATATGATGAGGACGGCCCCCACCCGTTTAATCAGCATCATGTGTTGTTTGGCCACATTAAGCCATTTGACGAGAGATGATGATACCACTGCCAAGAGTAAGAAAGGCACTGACAGGCCCAAAGCATAGACGAAGAGTAAGCTGCCACCGTACCAAGCACTAGCCCCTGTGGTGGTCACTAAGGCCAAGACAGAACTCAAGACTGGCCCGACACAAGGCGTCCAACCAAAGCTAAAGCTTAAGCCCAAGAGAAAGCTTCGCGTTAATTCCCCAGCATTCTTAGCCTCCATCTGGACGGTCTTTTGGCGACTAAGCCATGGAATCTCCACTAATTCAAGCTGATAAATCCCCATCAGCACGATAATGCCCCCTAGCACATAGCGGGTATAGTGACCATAGACGATTTGTCCCAAGAGACTGGCCGCAAAGCCTAACATGAAGAAAATCAGCGAAATACCTGACATGAAAGCCAAAACCTTCAAGACTGGCAAGAGATAAAAGCTATAATTGCCAATTTTTACCTTCTTGTCCCCGGTTTCTCCCATAAAGGTTCCCATATACAAAGGAAATAGTGGCAAGACACATGGGGACAAAAAGGAAAGTATTCCCGCCCCAAAGACTGTTAAATAATATGATATCGACATAAAATCCCTCCTGCGAATAATTACATACCTATTATAAGTCCTAATTGCTAGATTATCATTTATTTTGATTGGAAAAAGCTACTTCCTTAAAAATAGTGCCTATTTATGAACTTTTTGTGTAATTTCAGGGCACTTATAGCGAAATACTAGGCGGGAGGGGCTTGCTTCTAGTATAATAAGGTGAAGGAGTGAGTGGAATGGTTAAATATCCAGCTGGTTCAGCCCGGCATAGAGCCATTAATAAACCAGCAGGGCCAAGCATAGAGCCACCTAAAGCTGGGACTATGCAGAATCTCAAGGCATCCAAAAAACCTACTCAGTATGGTAGCCGAGGTATGTCCTTAGAAGATCGTATTAATCAATCCAACCAATACTACCTCAGTCATAACCTGGCGGTGATCCACAAGAAACCGACGCCGATTCAAGTCGTCAAGGTGGATTTTCCGCGTCGTAGCGCTGCCCGGATTACCGAGGCCTACTATCGCCAAGCGTCTACTACTGACTACAACGGTCTATACCTAGGTCGATACCTAGACTTTGAAGCCAAGGAAACGACTAATAAAACTAGTTTCCCACTGGCCAACTTACCAGACCACCAGATTGAGCACATGCGACAATGCCACCAACAAGGCGGTATCGTCTTTCTCATAATTAGCTTCAAAGTGCATGACAAGGTCTATTTACTTCCCTTCCCTGCCCTCGATCAGTGGTTGGAAAGTCAGAAGCGTAAGAGCTTGCCCCTCACTTATCTGGAAAGCCATGGCTACCTCTGCCAACAAGGGGTCTTTCCTATGATTGATTATTTAGCAGCTGTGGATCTCTGGCTCCAAGCTCACTAGTTTGACAAGAAAGGAGGGATTGACTTGGTAACTGGAAGTCGTCTCGAACGCAAGAAATATCAAGCCTCCCAACAAGAATCTACGCCTCTTGATTCGTCTGAGAATCAAGGCCGACAAAAGAAGAAAGGTAAAAAAGCTGGTAAGAAACCCCGTTGGCGCCGTATCCTTAGATACTGCCTGATTGCCTTCTTCAGCCTCTTTATTCTAGCGGTTGCCTCAGGGGCCGCCATCTTTATCTACTACTCCTCTTCTGCCCCACAAATCACGGAAGCAGATTTGGTCGGTCAGATGCCAAGTAAAATCTATGACCAAAAAGGCAATCTAATCAAAGAGTTAGGTAATCAGAGCCGTGACCTCATGCAGGCCAATGAGATTCCTGATAACCTCAAAAATGCGGTCATTGCCATTGAAGACGGTCGTTTCTACAAGCACAACGGGATTGATCCCATTCGGATTGCAGGTGCCTTTGTCCGTAATATTCGCAGAGGTCGAATCTCCGAAGGTGGCTCGACCATTACCCAGCAATTAGTCAAGAACTCGGTCTTCTCGACTGACTTTAAGGACCAAACCTTAAAACGTAAGGTCCAGGAAGCCTGGTTAGCCATGCAACTTGAGCGTGAGTACACCAAGGACCAAATTTTGACCTTCTATCTCAACAAGCTCTTCTATTCTAATAATACCTACGGCCCTAAGACTGCTGCCCGCCTCTTCTTCGGCAAAGAGCTTAGTCAGTTAACCGTTGGTGAAGCGGCCCTCTTAGCCGGGATTCCGCAAGCTCCATCATCTTATGACCCTTATGCCTTTCCCGAAGCGGCTCAGGAACGTCGTGATACTGTCCTGAGTGTCATGCTACGTCGCAAATTGATTAGTCAAGCCCAATACGACGAGGCCGTCGCCCAATCCGTCAGCTCCATGCTCAAACCATTGGATCAGAACACCATGGATAACACTGATATGGTCTTAGATTCTTATTTGGATGTGGTCGCCAAGGAAGTCAAGGATAAGATGAATCTGGACATCTTCACTGATGGTGTCGAAGTCTATACTAACCTCAATTGGGATGCTCAAAAGCAAGCCTATGACTTGGTCAACAACGACTCTTCTCTCTTCCCAAATGATAAGATGCAGACAGCTATTTCCATTGTGGACGTCACTAATGGCCAGCTCCAAGCAGTTATTGGTGGTCGTAAGCAAAACGTCTATCTAGGTCTCAACCGGGCCAATACGCTAAACCGTAGCATCGGCTCAACCATGAAGCCACTGGCTGACTATGGGCCTGCCTTCGAGTACCTCAATTACTCGACCGGGACCACCGTGGTCGATGAGCCTTATACCTATAAAAATGGTGGCGAGCTCCAAAACTTTGACTTTGAATATAAGGGCAAGATGACTCTCCGTGAGGCCTTAGCTGGTTCGCGCAATATCCCTGCCCTCAAGATGCTGCATGCAGTCGGCATGGACAATGCCTATGCCTTCCTGCAAAAACTTAACATTAACATTAGTAATAATGACAAGAAAGAGTTAGTGGAAGCCAACGCCATTGGTGGGGAAGTCTCCCCTATCCAGCTTTCAGCGGCTTACGCGGCGATTGCCAACTACGGGGAATACCATGCCCCTTATGCAGTACGTCGTGTTGTAACCTCTGCTGGAACTGTGCGTGACTTCGATTCTCCAGGATCTCGTGCCATGAAGGATTCTACCGCTTATATGCTGACCGATATCCTTAAAGGGGTTCCTGGCGAATTCGCCGCGGCTGCCAAGCTAGATGGCATCCCTAACGCGGGTAAAACCGGGACAACTAACTATACGGCAGAGCAACTGAGCCAATTAGGTCTGGATGCTAGCACCTATGCTGCCCCAGATGGCTGGTTTGCTGGTTTTACTACCAAATATGCCATGGTCACTTGGGTCGGTTACGATAATCCCTATGAAGCCGGTAATTATCTGACCTTAGAACAAACCCGCCTACCTCAAAAAATCTATGCCAAACTCATGACCTCGCTTATGGCTAACCAGAGCAAGTCTGACTGGACCATGCCAAGCAGCTTGGTCAAGGCTGATATTGAGAAATACACGGAGCCCTTGCTACTCCCTGGCCCATATACACCGCGGGAAATGATTTCCTCCGAGCTTTTCATTAAGGGGTCGGAACCTAAGGAACAATCCCTCAATTATGGTCGCCATATTGCAGCACCAACTGGATTTGACGCTAACTACAACCAACAAACACGTACCATTCACGCCACATGGGGACCATTAACTGGCTCCGGCACCTTCGAATTATCCGTCAACGGGACTGTGGTCTACCAAGGGACAGGTACAAGCTTTGATATTCCTGCCCATGAAATTCAGGATTACGTCTTACGACTGAGAATTGTGGATGGTAACAGTAGTTCCGATACGCTAGTAATCACTGTGAGTCTCAAGTCCGAGTCTAGCTCTTCAAGTAGCCAACCAAATCCGAATGAGCAAGGAGAAAATAACCCGCAATCACCTAACAACCGAGGAAACCAACCTAACCAACCAGGTCAACCAGGTCAGCCAAACCACCCAGGCCAGAACGGTAACCAGCCAGGCAACCAAAATCAACCTGGTCAAAATGGTAACACGGGGCAACCTTAGTCTAAGCTCATCAAAATACCCCATCACCTCTTGGTGATGGGGTATTTTCTTATGTTTTATTTCTTATGGTTTGACTGCCTTAACTAGTTCAGGATCTACCAAAAACTGAATCAGAGATGGGGCCTGCTGATTGAGATGGCGGAAACTATAGCGATTGACATGCGTGATAGCTGTATCTTCTGCCGTCAAACTCCATAGGTAGAAGCCTTCAAGCTCTAGACTGGCCTTGTTGACCACATAATCTACGCCATAGACGGCTTCCCCTTCGCGTTTGAGATTGGAGATGTCGATAGCGCCAGCTAATTTAGCTAGGCCATCGTAGTCATTCTCAAAGGTCAAACGATAGGTTGTCGTTGTGGCGCTTGCCGGGTCATTAATGGGTTGGCCAGCTTCATCAGTTGGATTAAAGGTTTGAACCTGGTCGGAATGATCTATCAAGGATTGCACTGCTAAATAATAGAAATCGATTGGCTCCACGCTTTCTTCTTTAAGGCTACCATCTTCTGTCTTGCTATAGCGCTTTTGACCGAGTTGGTACTGGTAGCCTTTGATTTGCTTGTCCTGAATGGTCCCAATAGCTTGGGCTAAGACTTGGCCATTTTGGCTATTGGTTAAATAAAGCAAATTACTATCCTGGTCACCTGCTTGACGACCTTCTGTCACTTCATAAGTACTAATAGCCTGCGTTGGATTAGCCGCCTTAAAGGCTTCTAACCACTGGCCTTCTGCCACTTCAAGAGGGCTTACTTGAGCCTCTAAATCAGGCTTAAGGCTATCCTTAGTCACAGATTCCTCTAGAACTTGGGTCGTGCTCTTGGCTTGATAGACATGGCTGGATTCCCCATCTGTAACGGTCAGCTTAAGAGCGGCCTCAAGCATCTGACCGGTCTCACTGTCAACCAGGTAAGTCACGTCCGCCTGGTAAGTGGCCTGAGCTGAGAAGCTTTCAGGCAAATCCAGCAGGCCAACTAGGCCTTGGATCAAGTCAGGATTGGTCACTGTCTTATTAATCCGCCATTGACCTTCTGGTGCCTCAGAATCTAGCTCTGAGTTGTCATCTCCCTCAATTAGGAGTTTGGCCCAATAGAGGTAGCTCATGGAGTTCTTGGCGTTGTCGTTTTGATTCCAAGCCGCATGAGGTGATGCCACATAATGATGTTCCCCGTCGAAGTAGAATTCCAAGTCATAATGGGCATCCTTGACCGTGGTCACGGTCTTACTGCGATAGGCCTTCAAGGCACCCGCTTCATAAAATTGTTGACTGTCAGCAACTGATTGCCAGTCCCCTCCTTCTTGAGTCAGAGTCGTTTTAACTTGGACCGCACTTAGTTTTTCGTAGAATTCGTGCACCTTATTAAGAGCTTGATAGCGTTGACGGGTTGCTTCATCAAGGGAAGATTGACTAGTAGCTGACTCGGGTGGACCATAAAGGGCGTCACCACCCTGAGCAGCGTCGCGCGGCTTAGTCTGGCAGGCTGCCAAGAGGCAGGCCACACTTAAGAAGGAAATAATGGTGGATTTTTTCATCTAATAATATAACTCGCTTTCTAAACTTAAGCCTTTTGGCCCTTTTCACTCTTCCAGAGTGAATAAGACCGCTTGAAGGCATGGATAACCCCTTTGTCACTGGTTGAGAGAACGGTCGCTTTGTAGAAGGTCAATGCCAACCAGAAGGCAAAGACCATAAAGGCAAAACAGCCAAGTAGGCAGAGAACAATTTCCAAATTTGAGACTGTCTCAGTCGCTAGACGAACCGGCATGACAAATGGAGAAGTGAATGGCACCCAAGAGCCGATGACCACAACAGGTGAATTAGGTTGTTGGAGACCATAGATGGCAATATAGAAACCAATGATGGTAGTGAAGATGACCGGCTGAATGGACTTTTGGACATCTTCTAGTCGTGTGGCGATAGATCCTAGGAGAACAGATAGAATCATATAGGCCAACATCCCCATCAAAGCAAAGACTAGACTTAAGCCAAAGATAGGCAAAATTCCTAGCAAGAGCGGTTTGAATGGCTCTAGGTAGCTAAAAATGGTGGAGACGCCGGTCAAGAAATAAAAGCCAATCCCTAAGATTAGGTAAATACCAATTTGGGTAGCCATTACCAGTGAAGCACCCAAAATTTTGCCTAACAAATGTTGTTTGGCAGGAATGGAGGATAGGATGATTTCCATGACGCGGTTGCCCTTCTCCAAGGCCACTTCCTGAGCAAAAATTGAACTGTAAGCTAGAATCAACATATAGGATAGCATAATGGCCACAAAGGCAGCCCCCATGCGGGCCATGACTTGAAGGGACTTAGCGTCCTCTTCAGAATAAGTCCCGTCCTTGCTCTCCTTGAGATTAATCTTACCGATTGATACCTTACTGGAACGAATGGTGGCAATTTGTTGATCATTTAGGTTAAGACTTTGACCTATTTTGCTGAGTTGATAGCGATTGAGGCTTTCAGCCAAAGCAGACAGGGTCAGGCTATGGGCGGTAGATTTTTGGTAGTAAGTAGCTTGCACGCGCCCATTGTCTTCTTGGACCTTTAGATAGCCGTTAACCCCTTTTTGGTTAAGGGCCTGGCGAGCACTGGCTTCATCTTCATAATAGACCAACTTATAAGTCAAATTATCCTGAGCCAAACTATCTTTCAAGCCCTGATCTTGGCTGACAATGGCGATGGTCTCATTGGCATGACTCGATTCATCATTGGCAATAAAATAGCCAATCAAGGCAGAAACACCCATAACAATAAAGGGCGCAAAGACCATGAAGAAGAAACCCCAACTCTTCACATTTTTGCGGTAGACTTCCTTGGCGATAATCCATAACTTACTCATGGTCTGACACCTCTACTTTCAACTTGAAAATCTCGTCTAAGGTTGGCGGTTGTTGACTAAATTGGGCAATATACTTACCCTGAGTCACCGCGTCAAAGATAGCATGACCGGCGGACTCCTCACTTAGAATCAAATGGTAGCGATGACCGCTTAGGTGACGGACCTTTTCAACGCCTGGCAGGGCTTGGAGTTGGGCTTGATTCCAGTCAGGACTTTCTAGGAAAATACGGGTCCGGCCGAAGGATTCCTTAACCTCGTCAACCGTTCCTGACAGCACCTGTTTACCATAGTGAATCATGACCAGATGGTCACAAATTTCTTCTACGTTATTCATATTATGACTAGAAAAAATAATGGAAGACCCCTTCGCCTTGAGCTCTAGAATGCCTTGCTTGAGTAAGTCCGCATTAACCGGGTCTAGACCAGAAAATGGCTCATCCAGAATCATGAGTTTTGGCTCATGAATTAAGGTCGCGATGAGTTGCACCTTTTGTTGGTTACCCTTGGACAGACTCTTAATTTTATCGCTTCTTTTACCTCTGACATCGAATTTTTCCATCCAATAATCAATTTTTTCAAGAACTTGGGCCTTCTTCATACCACGCAGTTCGGCAAAGAAGACAATCTGATCCTCAATGGTCATCTTATCATACAAGCCGCGTTCTTCCGGCAAATAGCCCACCGTGTCATAGACTTGACTGCTCATAGGCTGCCCTTGCCACTCAATGGATGCACCAGGTTCTAAATTCAAGAAATTGAGAATCATCCGAAAAATCGTAGTCTTACCTGACCCGTTTTGACCAATAATCCCCATAATACTACCTGGCTCCACCCTAAAGGAGACATCATTGACAGCGCACAAGTCGCCGAAGTGCTTAACTAAATGCTTCACTTCTAACACAAAAAACACCTACTCTCTACAGTTTTTGGTCTAATCATGTTGACGTATTCAGTATAGCACTTTAGCTATGGGCATACAAGATTAGCTTATCTTTTTGACTGGCCAGGCTCACTTTTAGGATAGGTAGATTGCTGTGCTTCTAGAACCGTTCGCCAGTTTTCCCAGCCCCAATCACTCCACTCATAGCGGATGGCGCCATGATAGGGCGTTGCAAAATAGGGAATCCCCCTATTACTTAGTTTTGCTAAAGTATCAGGATGAGGATGGTGATAGGTGTTGTGGACTCCTGCAGACAACAAGGCTAGCTTAGGGTGGACGTGATTGAGCAAGGCATCTGAACTGCTAAAGCGACTGCCGTGGTGGGCGCATTTAAGTATATCAGCCTGAATCTCAGGGAAATGTTCAATCAAGGCCTGCTCATATTCACCCGACATATCACCTAAATTAAGTAAACGGTGCCTACCCATCGCTAGAGTTGCGGCAATGGAGGCGTCGTTAGGGGCTGTCGCCTGGTTAAAGTCATTGGTGTAGAAGGTCAGTCCTTCTTTGATAGAATAGACTTGACCTGGTCCTAGAACATGGACTTGGGTGCTTACTGCCAGATAGGGCTTGATTTCCTGCCATACCGGATGGCTGGCAGTATGCTGGCTAATCCAGAGATTGTCAATGGCAACTTCTTGACTGAGACTAGCCAGGCTACCAATATGGTCTAAATCCGAGTGGGTAATCATGACCCCGGTCAGTGAGCCAATCCCCTGTGCTTTGAGGGCGGGAATCAGATTATAATAGCCATATTGAGTGTCAAAACTGGGCCCTTCCTTGCTAGCTGGATAAGGTGGCCTGCCACCTGTATCAATCAACCAGGCTTCCTTGGACCAGGCTGCTTGGTAGACCAGGCTATCCCCCTGCCCTACATCCAAGATGGTAAGACTGGACTGCCAATGCAAATAAGGTTTAAGCCCCAGTATTAAGCCGTAAGCGCAGACGAGGACCGCTCCCGTTGTCCAAGGATGGTGCCAGCCCCAACGCAACCAGACTAGGAATAGAATTAGAAAAATGAACCAGTAGATGAAACTTAAACGTCCTGTGATAACATGCCAGGAGAAGAATTTCCCTATAGGCGATAGCATTCCTAGCATGACTTGATAAATCCCATCCATTAAACTTGCCAGCCTGTCTAAGCCTGGCAAAATGAGCGTTAGGCTTGACACTAAGGCTAGCGGCATAATAAGCGATTCAAAGACAATCCCTAAGAGAAATATGGCCAGAACTTGTAGCGGATACCATTCATAACGCCAATCCATCATCAGAGGCCAGGTAATAAGTAAACAAGCCACTAGCGCATAGACTTGATGACGCCAGCCATAATGTTTAGGTTGATCCATGGCTTGGTTAGCAAATATCAGTACCACCGACAAGCTAAAGCTCAACAGATAAGCTGGCTGAAAGGCTAGGCCAGGTTGGCAGAGTAGACAGACCAGTCCCACTAGACAGAGCCGGTCTAAGGAGGTCATAGTTTGGTCGCCAAAATGCTTAGAAAAAGTCACTAGTCCCCAGCTTCCTAAGACTCTAATACTGCCAATAGGCCAACCACATAGCCAGCTATAGAAGAGGAGAAAGAGTGGTAGCCAGAAAGCAACACTTTCTTTAAGGCAACCCAATCGCAAAAAGAAACGACTCAGCACTCGTCTTAGATAAAGCAAATGAAAGCCCGATATAGCGAAAAAATGACTAAGGCCCAGCACCCCCAAGCTCACCGACTGGTCGCGAAAGCCCGGAGTCTGCTGATTAAATAGCAGGCGTAAAACCAAGCTGGTCCAAGAAGATCCTTGCCCTTTCCACCTAGCCAAGGGAGCCAAAAACCACTGGCGTAAGGCCTCCATGAGTCCCAAAGCCAAGGGTTTGGCTTCAATGCTAGTCACCGATTTAAAGTCTAATACCCAATCAATCCCCTTATCTGCTAAGCTCTGATGATAGTCATAGCCCCAAAATTGCGGGCTCGCTCGGCTTCTTTAAGACTAGCCTGCCCCTTGACTTCCATCACCTCATACCCTAAATCCCAATCAATGTCGCCCTGCCCCTTTGCCAGAACAGTTAGGAGTCGGCCATCTGCTAATTTTAAATAGCCTATGCCCTGCCAACCTGTGGCCGTATGCTTGACCTGGCTGGGCGCTAGAATTACTTGATAGTTTTGGACTATGTCCGGCTCTATGCTTTGATTAAGTTGAGACTGCTCATTGCCTTGCCAGGCCCACTTGCCCAAGCACCAGGTGCTCAGAAGCAAGCAGAGCAAGAGACATTTTCGACGATTGCATTTAAGTCCTAGACAATAAATTCGCACAATTAGAATGACTAAGGCCAGGCTCCAAGCCCAATTTTTGTGGTAAAGCATGCCAATGAAAACTGCGACATAAATCCATAGAAAAAACCACGCATGTCTTATTTGCTCAAAGCCTCTTGCTAGTACTAGACAGCCACTTGACCAATAGCTTCTTAACTTGTCCTTCATTGGAAAATCACCAGATCTCGTAACTTGTCTAGCAACTTGGGCCCAATCCCCTTGACTTTGCCTAAGTCTTCAAGCGAATGAAAGGAACCATTTGCTGTCCGATAGTCTATAATAGCTTGGGCCTTTTTAGCTCCAATCCCAGGCAAGGTCTCGAGTTGACTTAAATCGGCTTGATTGATATTGACCTTACCACTGCTAGCACTAGGGCTAGAAACTATGGCAGCCTGACTACCCGTCCCGTTAGCTTGCGGTCCTTGGCTCTCTGCTTGCCATTCCTCTATGGTGGGGACATAGAGACTCTGCTGATCTACTAGGAGTTGAGCTTGGTTAAGGGCCCGCTCAGCCGCCTCTTCGGTCAAACCGCCCGCCATTTCCAGCAGGTCAAAGACCCGACTGCCCTGATCAAGGGCATAGACACCAGGACGCTTGACTGCCCCCTTGAGGTCTACATAAATCTTGTCGGTCTTGGCGGATGCCTGAGAAGAAATGGACTCAGCAAGCGTACTGGAACTAATAGAAGACCCTTCTTGCATAATGGGCCGTCTTGGGCGCAAGTTAAGCCATATTAAGCCAATTACAATGCCTATAAGTGCTATGCTAAATAAGCCGACTAACCACCATTTTGCCTTAGTTGCACCTGTTTTGAGTCGATATTGGGGTTCCATATAATGCCTCCTCTACAAGTCTTCATATATATATACCCCTTTGCTTTGATTTAATCCGAAAATCCTCTATTAAATTTGCATGACAAGACAAAAAACGCCCTACCTAATGGTAGAGCGTTGCTGATTACAAGTGAGGTGAGCTTAGATGATCGCTGCTGCACCGCGGTAGATTAAACCACGACGCGCATCTACAGTGATTAATTCACCATCTGCCACGTTAGAAAGCACATCTTTAGCTGCTACAATGACAGGAATCCCTTTTTCAAGACCCATGATGGCTGCATGAGAAGTGATCCCGCCTTCTTCAGTAACAAGAGCACCGATTTTATCGAATGCTGGCAAGAAGTCCTTGTCAGTTGCGCGAGTTACTAAGATAGTCCCAGCAGTTGCTTTAGCATTGGCAGTGGCCGCATCAGTTGCTAAAACAGCCTTACCGATAAAATTTCCGTTACCGACGCCTTCACCTTTCGCTAGTTGAGTCCCAATGGCTTGAATTTTCATCAAGTTAGTGGTCCCTGCTTCACCAACTGGTACACCAGCAGTGATTAAGATTAAGTCGCCTTCTTTAGCGAAGCCTTTTTCTTGAACCAAAGCAGTTGCGCTATCCATCATTTCGTCTGTTGAAGTTGGACGGTCGATAACGTAAGGGATAACACCCCATGCTACAGCTAATGAACGTTGAGTTTCTTCATCGAAAGTAGCTGCCACGATGTGAGCGTTTGGACGGTATTTAGAAATCATCAAAGCAGTGTGACCTGAGCTTGTAGGTGCTACGATGGTTTCGATACCTAAGTTCTTAGCAGTGTGACCAACTGCTTGACCGATTGCTTCAGTCATGTCAGAACGGTCGAAGCGTTTGATGCTGAATGCGTCGTGTTCGTGCAATTCTTTTTCAGTACGGACACAGATAGCAGCCATAGTCTTAACTGCTTCTTCTGGGAAGTCCCCTGCTGCAGTTTCACCAGAAAGCATTACTGCGTCAGTCCCGTCGAAGATAGCGTTGGCAACGTCCCCTGCTTCCGCACGAGTTGGACGTGGGTTGCGTTGCATAGAGTCTAACATTTGAGTTGCTGTTACAACTGGTTTACCAGCTTGGTTACATTTCTTGATGATGTATTTTTGAACGATTGGCACTTCGTGAGTTGGGATTTCTACCCCTAAGTCACCACGCGCTACCATGATACCGTCAGATACAGACAAGATTTCGTCGATGTTGTCGACCCCTTCTTGGTTCTCAATCTTAGAGATGATCTTAACGTTTGGACGACCTTCTTGTTCTAAGATTTCACGGATTTCCATAACGTCGCTAGCACGACGAACGAAAGATGCAGCGATGAAGTCGATTCCTTCGCGAACACCGAAGCGGATGTCAGCAGCGTCTTTTTCAGTGATCCCTGGCAAGTTGATGGAAACGTTAGGAACGTTAACACCCTTCTTAGATTTGATTACGCCAGAGTTTTGAATTTCAGTTACTAATTCTTGGTTAGCGTGGTCGATTTCAGTTACCAATAAGTCAACTAAACCGTCATCCAAGAGAATGTGGCTACCTACTTCAACGTCGTTGATTAAGTTAGCGTAAGTTACAGAGAATTTGTCCTTAGTCCCTAAGACTTCAGTCATAGAAATACGGACAGTTGCGCCCTTCACTAAGTCGATGGCATTGTCTTGCATGTCGTTAGTACGGATTTCTGGACCTTTGGTATCCAAGAGAATGGCACAAAGTTTGCCAGTAGCTTGACGGGCAGCCTTCAAGTTGTTGAAGCGTTCTAAGTGCTCTTCGTGAGAACCGTGAGAGAAGTTGAAACGTGCAACGTTCATCCCTGCTTCAATCAACTTTGCCATTTGTTCTGCTGTGTTAGAAGCAGGACCCATGGTACAAATAATCTTAGTTTTTTTCATTTTAAAAGAACTCCTTCTCTTATTTATTTAGCGCTAAGGCCTTGGTTTAATTCATAAAGATCGCGACGGACTTGGTGTTTTTCCTTGGTCAAGGTTTCCACAATGTCAAAAGTTGCCAATTGCTCGTTCTTGAGACCTAAGAAGATACCAGCTTGACCTTCTAATAAGAGGTCAACCGCCTTGGCACCCATTAAGCTTGCGAAGACACGGTCACGCACTGTTGGGTTACCCCCACGTTGAATGTGTGACAAGGTCACATCACGCACGTCGTCACCAGAGACAGCTTCGTATTCCTTACGGAATTGAGCTGCTGTCATGACGCCTTCGGCCAAGACGATTAAGGAATGATCCTTACCGGCACGGCGGTTAGCAGCAATGGTTTCTGCGATTGCTTTCAAATCATAGGCTTCTTCTGGAATCACAATGGCATCTGCACCAGCAGCCACCCCAATCCAGCTAGCCATATCCCCTGCATGACGGCCCATTACTTCGACAATAAAGGTCCGGTTGTGGGAGGAAGCAGTGTCTGTAATCTTATCAATAGCATCTAGGGCCACATTAACCGCGGTATCAAAACCAATGGTGTATTCTGTCCCTGCGATATCGTTATCGATGGTCCCAGGAATCCCGATAGCTGGGAAACCTTTCTGGGTTAATTTCAAGGCCCCAGTAAAGGAACCGTCCCCACCCACAACGACTAAGGCATCAATGCCATGTGCCTTCATCTGTTCAATTGCCTTCTCTTGGATTTCAGGCTCCTTAAATTCTGGGAATCGAGCAGAATATAAGAAGGTGCCACCCCGTCTTAAGGCATGAGAGCAAGTCGCTACGTCTAAAGGTCTGAAGTCACCTTCATATAAGCCTTTAAAACCATAGTAAGCACCCACGACTTCAATGCCGTGATGCAAGCTACGCTCTACGACAGCCCGCACTGCTGCATTCATACCAGGAGCGTCGCCACCACTGGTTAAGACTGCAATACGCTTCATGTTTCTCACCTCTAAGTTGAATTGTAATCAATCGACTTGGACTGATATCCAAGGCTTATTTTACCACTTTTATTGGCTAAAGTCATACATTTTTTCGAAAATAATAGATGTAATCGATTACTTGTAGATAATTTTGAAAGGAGTCAGTAGTTTTGCTAATTCTGCTTGCGCTTTCTGGCCATAGGAGACCCGATAGGCATCATCCAATTGGAAGGTCTGACGATTGCCATCGACTAAAATCATGGCTACCGGTCCAGAATATTGATCGGCAAATTTTCTTAAGCCTGGCAGAAAAGGTTTGAGGTCCTGGAAGGCCTTGACCTGGACAAAGCAACGTTGGAAAGGATGCTCATTCGGGCTATTTGGTGCCTTGGCTTCCTGTTCATTGACTGGAGACAGGCGCTTAATAATCAGCTGATGGCGCCCTTGGCGGTCTAATTCGACCGTCCCTTCTACTAGCAAGACCTGTCCCTCCTTAAGCAGCGAGACATAGTGTCGATAGCTTTGCGGGAAGACTACCCCGCTAATGCTAGCTACTTCGTCTTCTAGTTCGAGGAAGGCCATTAATTCCTGCTTCTTAGTGTTAATGACCCGGATGCCTTTGACTAAGACTAGGGTTTGGACCTTGAGGTTTGGTTGGGCCGCTAAGATATCTCTTACTGACAGTAAGTTGGGATGGGACTTGGCAAAGGCTTGATAAGTTGCCACTGGATGCCCCTCTAAGGAGAAGCCCAGTATTTCCACTTCCTTATCCCGCTTTTGGCTAGGGTTCCAGTCCTCCACCCATTCAATTCGTGGCTCTAGCTCTGGAAAGAGCGACAAATTACCGCCACTGAAGGTGACACTTTGCATGAGCTTGTCTAGGTTCTTAAGCAAGGTTGGCCGGTTCATGCCAGTATAGTCAAAGGCCCCTACACTAATCAGACTTTCTAGCCACTCGTGCTTGAGCCATTTCTTAGGTAGCCGCTGCATAAAATGCAAGAGGCCGGTGTAAGGTCCTAAGAGCTGACGATCCTCTACTATGTGACTGACAAAGTCATGGCGTAAGGTCCGGATGGCTGAGAGACCTACTTGGAGTTGCTGTCCACTGACACTAAAGCCTATCTGACTCTCATTGAGATTGAGGCCAAGGAGTGGACCTGTATGCCGTTTGGCCTCCAGAATATAGTCGGCCATGGTCGTCTGGTTGGAACTGCCCATATTCAAGAGGGCTTGGTAGAAAGCTAGAGGGTAATGGACCTTGAGATAGGCCAGTTGGAAGGCTAAGGTCGAATAGACCACCGCGTGCGAGCGGTTGAAGCCATAGCTGGCAAACTCATAGATATAGTCGTAGGTAGCTGACGCAATCTCAGGTTCTATCCCCTGCTCTCTAGCCCCCCTAATGAAATGCTCGCGTTCTCGCGCCATGACATCGGCTTGCTTTTTACCCATGGCCCGTCTTAGCAAGTCGGCCTGTCCTAAGCTGAAACCGGCCATACGTTGACAGACCTGCATGACTTGTTCCTGATAGACGATGATGCCATAGGTTGGCGCTAAGATTTCTTCCAGGATAGGATGGATAGCCTGATAGCTTTCCTTGCCATGACGACGCGCTACATAGTGGTCAATCTGCTTCATTGGTCCCGGACGGAAGAGCGCGTTGACGGCTACTATATCTTCAAAGCGCTCTGGTTGCAACTTGCGTAGGACTTGCTTAATGCCGTCTGATTCAAACTGGAAGACCCCATTAGTATCCGCCGCCCGGAAGAGGGCCAGCGTTTGAGCATCTTCCATGGAAATTGCTTCAATATCAAAATCAGCTTGGCTCTTTTGAACCTGCTTAATGATGGTATCTAGCAGGTTGAGGTTTCTCAGGCCTAGGAAGTCCATCTTAAGCAGGCCAACCTTCTCCACATCGTACATGGTAAATTGAGTCATAAGAGGTTGGTTAGGTCGTTCTACGACTGGAATAACCTGATCCAAGGCTTGGTCATGAATGACCACCGCCGCGGCATGGGTTGAAATGTGACGCGGCAAGCCCTCGATGGTTTGCGCCACTTGGAAGAGCTGCTGGTTGGTCTCTGATTGACTGACTAACTGGCGTAAGGCAGCCGACTTCTGATAGGCCTGAGGCAAGCTAATGTCCAACTCTTTTGGTATGGCGCGCGCCCAGACTCGTAAGGTCTCACTATCCGCCCCTAGAACTCGTAAGGTATCCCGCATGGCGGCTCGAGCCCCGAAGGTTCCCAAGGTGGCAATTTGAGCGACCTGCTCTTGGCCATAGCGCTCGACCACATAATGCAAAACTTGTTGGCGTTTATTATCGGGAATATCCATATCAATATCGGGCATATTATAGCGCTCTGGATTTAAGAAACGCTCAAAGAGTAAGTTGTATTGGATGGGATCGACGCGCGTAATCCCTAATAGGTAGGAAACTAAGGAGCCAGCCGCCGAACCCCGACCTGGCCCTACTCGGATGGCGTGACTTTGGCAGTAAACAATAATATCCCAGACAATGAGGAAATAGTCGCTAAAGCCCATACTATCGATAACTTCTAGCTCATAGTCAAGCCGCTGCTGGTAGACCGCCAAATCAGCAGGCCTCAAGTCTTCTAATGCCGACTGAGTTAAGTCTCGCAAGAATTGACTAGCTGGCAAGTGGTCTGGCGTCGGAAATTTTGGCAGAAAGGCCTGATTTTGTGGCAAGGATACCTGCATACGGTCTGCTAGTTGGCGACTATTAGTCAAACAGTCAGCTAAGCCCAAACGGACGTACTGGGCCTCCAAATCCGCCCAATTATAGACATAGTGGACCCCTTGCATGGCCCGTAATTCCACGTCTAAGGTCTCATTAGCCCCAATAGCTTCTAAAACCTTAAGACTGAAGGCATCGCCTTGATTTAAGGTCGAGACCCCCTGCCCCACTACTAGCGGAACTTGATAAGCCTTAGCAAAGGCCTTAAGGGCCTCACCTTCAACTGGATTATAAGGGAAAGCCGCTACCCCCAGATAGACATTGCCTGGCCCAAAGACTTGCTCCAAGCGTTCTAAGACTAAGCTAGCTTCTTGGTCACCACTATGAATCAAGGTTTGTTCCACTTCGCTGGCATGGCCACAAGAGATATAGAATAAATTGTGGCAGGACTGGGTCAGATAATCCCAAATAGCACCTGGCGACAGGGGCTGATGGCTCAGGCGTCGAATAAGGCCAATTAATTCATAATAACCTGCTTGATTGAGGGCATAAACTAGGAAGGGATAAACTTGTGTTTGCTTAAGAGCCCCAGGCAGCTTAATGGTCGCCCCAATCATGGCCTTGAGACCAGCAGCCTGACAACGATTATAGAAGTCTAGCGCCCCTTGCAGGCTGTGAACATCTGCTAAACCCAGGATTTGATAGCCCCGTTCCTTAGCTGCTTCCACATAGGACGGAATCGTCAAGGTGCTGGCGAGTAATGAATTGGCAGAATGAACATTAAATAGCATGGGATTTCCTCCTCTCAAGCCCTTTTTGCGGTCCGAACAGGCATTCGACCACGCTCTCCTTTATTGTGCCATGAAATGCCTTAAAGTACAAGGTAGAGCTTAGCTTTAAGCAAATTTGGTTAAGAACTAGCAACAAAAACTTTTTCATTGTATTATTTGGCAAATATGCTACACTTATACTGTAAAGGAAAGAAGGGAAAGTATGAAATATATCGTCACATTTTTCTGGAGCTTCATCCTGGGACAAATCGTCTACTACCTAGGTAGCTCACTCACACGCGCCCAATACGATTTAGTGGGCGGGACTATTTTGGCTTTTGTCATTACCATTGTTGTCGCCGTTGTGGCGCGAATCATGGAGAGCGTTCAAGGTGACAGCTCCCAAGCTCAAGCAAGCAAAGAGGCGCATTCCTAATAGCCTAGATAAATAGCCCTAGCAGTCTGGATTCTTCATCCAAACTGCTAGGGCTATTTTTACTAGCTTGGGCCTACCAGCTTCCTAATTGATAGACCTGATAGAGTACTAAAACGGCCAAGAGACTAAAGAGTGAGCCAATGAGATAGTATTCAGCGAAGGCGCTGTTCTTGGAAATTTTATCGTAGCGGGCGATGGATTTGGCCGTGAAAACCAAGCCCAAGGCGGCATAATTCTGGCTAACTAAGAGCAAGCCCGTTATCAGACGCTCTAGTATCCCAATTGTGGCCCCTGCCCCTTCAATGGTCGCGTCATCAATCTCAATTTCAGGTTGAAAACGTCGGAAGAGGAAATGGAATAGTTGGTTAACAGGAGCTCCTAACCACAAGGCATAGAGGGCTGTCCACAGCCAATCAGCTTTGTATGGCCAAACCCAACCTACTTTTGCCGCATAAAGACTAGCACCAAGTAAAAGTAGGGCCATTATGAGAGACACTTGTTTAGACTTAAGTAATTTGCCTAGGACAGCATTCACTACTCCTAGGCCAATCAGCAGGCCCCCTGCGACAAGATTAGGTCCCAAGAGCAAGGCGCCCCAGACCATGTAGAGCATCCAAGGCTCTAACCAGGCCAATCGCCCTTTTAAGAAGGCCTGGCCATAAGGTCGGTAATAGCTTTCGATTAAGATCCAGCCTAGCGCATAGTAGAGGCCCATTGAATAGGTTGATATCATGCGCTCTCCCCTCCTTGAGCTGCCTGTCTGGCCAGATTCTCAATCGCCTGATTGAGGTCATTTTTGACATCCAAGTAGAGTTTGATGCCACTCGATTTCATGCGTTTGGCGAAGGCGCTAGAGGATAGACCAAGGGCTGATGCCACTCGCTTCTGATCAAAGCGCGACTGATAATAACCCAAGTCTAAGATGGTCCGGAAGGTTTCCATTTGCGATTGGATCCAAGAAGAACGAACAAACTCACTCAAGGCCAGGCTATGATTCAAAGTCGCATCCTGATCCTCTTGCCCCGTCACCAGATAGACATGGACTGTCTCGTAGTGATGCTGTTGATGCACTTGTTGGATGGCCTCCCGCGCCCGCCAATATGCCGGCCCATCGGCCCCCAGACTAAGGGCTGGGTTAATGCTGGTAAGAATCTCACCTAGTCCAAGGCCAAAACGCAGATTTAAGTCAGGCAGGGCCAAACGCAATTCATCAATCATTTGAAAGATGGGTGCCCCTACTTTGACTAGGCCTTGAAATTCATCGCCAAGGGTTAGGCTAAAACGTGAGGCCAAGTGGGTCTGATAGCGGTCATTCAAGTTATCGAGGACCTGGCTTAAGGCTCCTTGCTGCTGGGCACGATTGGCTAGTTGGCGTGACTCAATGATGTCACCAATTAAAGCATAGTATTGATTCATAGTGACCTCCTCTCTTAAGTCTATTATAATAGACCAAATCGATAAAGTCCATTATAATAGACCAAATCAATAAAGTCCATTATAATAGACCAAAAACCAAGGGCTTACTTAACCCTTGGTTTTTGACATTAGTCTTAATCTTCTAAAGTTGAACCACGGGCAATGAATCTGTGTGGCAAGATAATTTGGTGCTCTTCCACTTCTTCATTGTTCATGATTTTGGTCAAGAGACGCATTGCCACCGCCCCGATATCATAGAGCGGAATTTGGATACTGGACAACTTAGGACGGACCACTTGGGTCAACATTGAGTTGTTACCCGTAATGATTTCGAAGTCTTGTGGGACTTTGACACCACGATCGGTCAAAGCATTGAGGACTGCTACTGCAATTTCATCGTCAGCAATAACGGCCGCATTAGCCTTAGCTGCAATCAATTGCGCTGCAATCTTATCGCCATCAGCGTATGTGAATTGCTTTTGAATGACTAGGTCTTGTTTGAACTTAACGCCTGCTTCCTTAAGGGCTTCTGAGTAGCCTTGGAGACGGAAGTCACGGTTGATATCATATTCACCAGGACCCGTTACTAAGCCAACTTTACGGCCATGAGCCAAGAGTAAAGCAGTCGCTTCCTTAGTGGCTTGACGGTAGTCAATGTTGACGTTGGAAAGCTCTGTGTTAGACAGAATGGTCCCAGCAAAGACAACAGGTGTGCGCGTACGGTTGACTTCATGTTGGATGCTTTCTTGGATATCGTTCCCCATGAAGATAATCCCGTCCACTTGTTTGGCTAACAAGGTGTTGAATACTTGCACTTCTTTTTCTGGGTTTTCATCAGAGTTTGCCAGAATAATGTTGTACTTATACATAGACGCAATATCATCAATCCCGCGAGCTAGAGACGAGAAGAAAACATTGGTCACGTTAGGAATGATGACCCCAACAGTAGTAGTCTTCTTACTTGCCAAGCCACGCGCTACGGCGTTAGGACGATAGTCCAAGCGCTCAATGACCTCTGATACTTTTTTTCGAGTTGACGGTTTAACGTTAGGGTTGCCGTTTACCACACGAGATACTGTCGCCATGGAGACGCCAGCTTCTCGTGCAACGTCGTAGATGGTAATAGTCTGTTTTTCCATACTTGATGCCTCACTTCCTAGGTAAACACTTTTATACTCTTATAAAGTACCATAAACAAAAAGGTTTAGCAAGCGTTTTACTTACATTTTATCACCCATTCTATGCCCTTACCTTGAAAAAGTTTGAGAAAAATGAAAAGTTTTCAAAGACAAATGTAAGCGGAATTTGCATAAAAGAGAGTCGAAAAACCAAAAATCCTAATTTAGCGCTCTTCTAACTTGAAAGAAAGTAAAATTCACAAATAAATTCCTATATCTAATTTGAACTACTTTCATATAAAGAGATTATAAAAAGCCTTAGTCTGAAGAGAAAATAAAAAAATCCCAGCTCAAGACTGGGACAAAGAAAGACAAAAATATAAAAAAACAGCCGAGAGGGAGCTCGGCTGCAACGGATTCGGCATATCCGTATCAAGAGGGGACTTCTATCATAGGCATTAGGGGATACCTATCATAGAAGGGATTGCTTAGTCATTAACCTGACTAAGAAGGTTTAAATTGAGTGCTTATGCCCATATGACGTCTGATTGGAAGTCTTCCGGGGTTATAAGTAGCATGAAATCGGCATACACATACTACGATAAGACCCAAAGACTTTCGTCATGATAAGTTCATTAAGGGGATCATACGGACATATAGTCAATTTGTTAGAAGGCTGCTACTACCCTCCTTTAAATCCTCGTTGTCGAAAACTTAAAGCAAGGAACTAACATCTTATGAGACTATTATAACGCATTTCTCTCTTTAATGCGTCTCACATTTTCGTCGGCGCATTACAATTAGTTGAACGAAATAAATTTTCAACCCAAGATCCACAAAAGATTGAAAATAAGCTCAAGATAAACCTTTCAATTAGATTATACCTGATAAGGGAATAGAATGCAATAGGCAAAATGATTGAAATAGAATTTCATTCCTAGGCTAAGATATTTGAATAGACAAGTGTTGATAGCAGCCTTTCACAAGTAAATAAAAAGTTCGAAATCCTCTTGCATAGGATGCTTAATCAGCTTTCAAACTTTTAAAATTAAGCAAAAATCCCCTCTTATCACAATAATGATTCACACATATGTTAGTCAATCGTCAAATCACATACAAAAAAGAGACTAACAATTGTTAGTCTCTTAAATCATTAGCTAAGCTTTTCGAGCTTGGCGCCGCTCTGCCCTTTTCTGCTTACGGGCTTCCTTCTGGCGGTGCTCCTTGATTTGGTAATTGAGCTTACGTTTATAGCCAGGCTTAACCTTCTTCTTCTTGTTACGGTTAATCATGGCCCTTACGGTTGGATCTTCCTTATCCTGCTTGGTGTCCGTCCGTTCCAAACGACGATGGCGTGACTGAACAGGACGGATTTCGCCCTTGACTAAGTCAACCTGTTGGAAGTCAATGCCCTTGGCTTCTAATTCCACAATCGCCCGATCGTCATCCGGCGTCATGAAGGTATAGGCGGTGCCGGCCAGCTGATTACGCCCTGTCCGCCCTACCCGGTGCACGAAGAATTCCAGCTCCTTAGGTAATTCCGTGTTAATGACCATGGAAATACCTGGAATGTCGATCCCACGAGCAGCCAAGTCAGAAGCGACGACATATTGATATTCTAAGTCTTTGATTTGACGCATGACCCGTTTACGTTCACGTGGCGTTAAATCCCCGTGAATGGAGGCCACCTTTAGGCCACGTTCCTTGAGGCATTGGGTCAATTCTGCAGCATACTTCTTAGTATTACAGAAGACCAAGGCCAGGAAAGGATGGCCCATGGTTAAGAGATCATAGACCAAGGCCGAGCGGTCCCGCCCTTTGGTATTAATCAGGTAGTTATCTATCTTGCTAGCTAAGACCTCCTGAGGCTCAATCTGGATGAACTCAGGGTTGGTCACATACTTGTTGAGGAAGACCTCAAGCTGTTGAGGAATGGTTGCAGAGAAGACCATGAGCTGCAAATCTTCTGGCATGCGAGAAGCAATATCATCGACCACTTGAAGAAAACCTAAATCCATGGTCATATCGGCTTCATCGACTACCATGATTTTGGCGGTTTGAACATGGAGGGCATGGCTAGCCATCAAGTCATAGATACGACCTGGCGTCCCAATCACGACTTGGGGTTGACCCGCCTGCAACTTATCCACTTGACGTTGCTTATCTGTCCCGCCCATATAATGCACAACCCGCAAAGGCTCTGGACTTGTGCTAGCCAGTTGCTTGGCCGCTTGGTAGAGCTGGGTAGCCAATTCCCGGCTAGGGGCTGTAATCACCACTTGGACTTGGTCCAAGCTAGGGTCTAGTTGCTGGAAAATAGGAATCAAAAAACTATGAGACTTACCTGAGCCCGTTTGGGATTGGACAATCAGGTTGCGCCCTTTGAGGGCATAGGGAATGACCGCCTCTTGCACAGGCGTTAGGCGGGAAAATCCCAGTTGCCCGAGAGCTTCCTTAATAAAAGGGGCTAGCTCGAGACTTTCAATGGTTGGCCTAGTCATAGGTCACCTCTTTCTTGCATTTGCTTATTTTGCTACCCGTTGGGCATAAGACTCCAAGGCAGCGCGGTAAATAATAGGGTTGGCGACGGTCTCTAAAGGATAATAGAGACGGTCTTGGAAGGCTAATTCTTGGTCCGTCAGGCCTTGTCCAATTGCCAAGGCCAGGGTGTCAGCATAGGTCAAAATATTAGATTCTGAACGCATTTTGGCCCCCAGAATGCGTCCTGTCTCCGCCTCCGTAATGAGCTTGAGATAAACAGGGGTTGAATCCGTTAAGGAGTAGTCAGCTGTAACTGTGATAGTCTGAACGGGCTGAGCACTGGTTCCATTGGCTTCATGTTCCGTCTTAGCCACACTGACCACATATTGGCTGAAGATACGTGAACCAATGACCCGCAGGGAGGTAGCTTGCTTGACGCGATTTTCCTTGAGGTTAAAGGCTGCAATCTGGCCGGAACGAATAGCATTGTTAACCAAAGCAATAAAGTCACGACCTTGGTCAGCATAAGGTACTTGAACTAGGTCCCCTACCGCAAAAACATCGGTCACGCTAGTTTCTAAGTAAGGACTGGTCCAGATGGTCTTGTCTGGATTAAGCTCAACTTGATCCGACACCAGGCTGCTATTAGGGAAGAGATTGACCCCCATGAGGATGGCGTCCGCATAGATTTCATCACCATCTTCTAGGATAACCCGTAGCGGGTCAGTTTCAACAGAAGCTACCTTGCTTCCGACACGCAGGTCGACCCCCACGATTTCAATAGCGGCTTCGATTTCTTCAACAAAATCAGGATCAAAATAACGTTCAGCCAGGCTATCATTGGCTTCAATCAAAGTCACTTGCTTATTGGCGTTAACTAGGGCTTCACAGGCTTCAATCCCGATTTGGCCCCCACCAACAACCACCACATGTCCGGCATCTTCTAAGACTTCTAAGGCATGGTGGGCAGATCCAATGTCCTTGGTCGAGATGATAGCGGGGTGGTCTAGATGGGCAACTAGGTGACCGGTTTGCTTAGACCCCATTGCCAGTACTAGCTGATCATAAGGATAGTCTGTAATGACTTGGGTCTTAAGATTCTTAGCACGTAACCACTTGGCTTTCATGTCTACTTCCACCACTTGATGGCCTAGATAGAGTTGGACACCAGCTGCCCGCACTTCTTTCTCCGAGATAAAGCTAGCCGCTTCTAATTGGTCTACTTCATGATTGAGGACTAGGTTCATCCCACTTGGAATGAAGCCCACTGTTTCTTGGCTATCGAAGACTTGCACTTCCATGTCAGGGTAGAGTTGCTTGGCTTGGAGCGCACAGCTTAAACCCGCAAAGGAACCCCCTATGATAATAGTTTTTGACATGACATATCCTCCCTTAAACTTATGACTTACACACTCTTAAGTATACGCCCTTTGGCGCCCTTTTCAACCGCAAATTAGTCAGCTTGGACAAAAACCTGACGCGGTTTGGACCCGTCTTGTGGCCCAATATAGCCTTGCGCTTCTAAATCATCAATCAAACGGGCAGCACGGTTATAACCAATCCGGAATTTACGTTGTAATTGCGAGATAGAGATGGTCTCAAGACCACGAATCAGCTCAACTGCTTCACCAAAGTATTCATCATCAGATGCGCTAGCTGCTCCACCAGTCTCATCATCGGATACCATCATGGTTTCATCATACTCTGCTTCCTGTTGATTCTTAACAAATTCCGTAATCTTCTCAACTTCTGAGTCAGAGATATAGGCCCCTTGGACCCGGACAGGCTTGTTCTTACCCATAGGCTGGAAGAGCATATCCCCACGACCTAGTAATTTCTCCGCCCCGTTACTATCCAAGATAGTCCGGGAATCGATACTAGAGGAGACAGCAAAGGCCAGACGGGACGGCACATTAGCCTTGATAATCCCGGTAATAACATCGACCGATGGCCGTTGAGTGGCAATAATCATGTGGATCCCGGCCGCCCGCGCCATTTGGGCCAGACGAATAATGGCTGATTCCACTTCATTGCTAGCCACCATCATGAGGTCTGCCAACTCGTCAATGAAGACCACAATCTTAGGCATGGCTTCGTAGCCAGTCCCCTGCTCCTTGTTATAGTTGTCTACTTGCTCATTATAACCATCAATGTTACGTACACCCGTCGCGGCAAAGAGTTCATAGCGTCGTTCCATTTCCTGGACAACCTTATTGAGGGCTTGGGCAGCCTTACGTGGATTGGTCACAACTGGCGCCAACAAATGAGGCACGCCATCATACATGGTTAATTCAACCTTCTTAGGGTCAATCATGAGGAATTTAACTTCATCTGGCTTAGCCTTCATCAGCAAGGAGGTGATGATGACGTTCATCCCAACCGACTTCCCGGAACCCGTCGCCCCGGCAATCAGCAAGTGAGGCATTTTGCTCAAGTCAGCCAAGCAGACCACACCCGAAATGTCGCGTCCAAGTGGCACTTCCAAAATGTGCTTGCTTTCCAGCGCTGCATCAATGATTTCCCAGAAGGAAACTGGACTAACCTGGGTGTTGGGTACTTCAATCCCAATTAAGGACTTGCCCGGAATTGGGGCTTCCATGCGGACATCGCGCGCCGCTAGCGCCAAGGCAATATCATCCGATAAGGAAACAATCTTGCTGACCTTGACCCCGATAGCTGGCTGAATTTCATACTTGGTAACAGACGGGCCTAAGTTGGCCTTAACTACCTTGGCCTGAACGCCAAAACTTTCAAAGGTCCGCTCTAACTTGGCAATGTTCTCGTTAATACGGGCGTATTCTTCCGACTGGTCAACAGGCGGAATTTTCTTAAGTAGGTTCTTACCAGGCAGTTGATAAGGTTTATGAGCCCGTGGTTTCTTAATGGCCACTGGCGTCTGAGGCCCTTCTTGTTCCGCCATTTGATCTAATTGGCTGTCCAAGTCATCCCGCGTTAAGTCAGCTCGTTCATGAGCTTGAGCCTGCCAATGGCCGGCAGCGGCATCTGCTACTGGCGCTAGTAGCTTGCTAGGTTCAAGTTCTGGTTCGACAGACGCTAAGTCTGATACCGGAGCTGGCTCTATATCGAATACATTGTCTTCTGACTCCCAGTCCGCCTCCGCTTGATGCGCGTTGGCTATAACGATTGGCACCGTGTCTTCTTGGGCGCCTTGGCCTTCTAGATAATCTAAATCTAAGACAGGAGCCTGAGCTCTGCTAGTCTCCTCACCTTCCCAGTTAACTACTGGTCGACGTCTGAGACGATTAGGTAGATTGTGCTCCGCATCATCTAGTTCCGGCTCCTGATCTTCCTCCTCGACAAAGCCAAAGAAACGCTCAGATAGTGATAATTTACGACTCGAAGATCTGCTTGGAGCTTGTGGAGCGGCTTCCACCTCATCTTCTGAATAGAAGACTTGATTAGCTGGCTCTTGCTCTGTCGCTTGGCTTGGCGGAAAGAGGCGCCGGCTAAGGCCTTGAATCCCTGTCGACATACGGGCAAACAAGCCTTGCCAAGCCTGCCATGGCAGATTGAGTAAGAGGGAGAATCCTGCTAGGAAGAGGATGACAACCAGCAGATAGGTGCCCCATTTGCCGAAGAGGTAACCAAAGGTCGCATAGGTCATGGCCCCTAGCATGCCGCCCCCCATTGGAACGCGGACTTGGCCCATCAAGATCTCATTGCGGAAAATCTGATAGGTCATAGAAAAAATAGACTGTGGCAGTGGTTCCTGACCAATAAATTGGTTGACATGCAGTAGGCTGGTTAGAGCCGTCAAGGTCATGACACCACCTAGGAAATGCTGGAGCCGGACCACAAAGAGTTGGCCCTTGACAATCATATAGAGGCCTAAGGCCAAGATAGGCGCTAGCAACAAGGCATAGGTCTCCCCAACTAGAAGTCGAAAGCCATTAACAATCAGAGCGCCTAGCGCCCCCCATTGAAAGAGGCCTAGTAGAGCTACAAAACTTATCATAATACCCAGAATCAAATAGGTGGTATGTTCAGAGAGATTTAGGGCATGGTGCTGACGACTTGCTTGGGTCTTCTTGCCAGGTCTTGAGCCTGTTTTTTTCTTGGTTGTCGTCTTTTTCTTCGGCGCCATAGGGTCCCCTCCTTCATCAATTAGTAAAAATGTTCATCACTCACTATTATAGCATAAAATCCCTTAAATAGCATGATTGAGCCCGACTTATCTAAGCAAAAAAAGAGGGGAAATCAATCCTCTCTTCCCAATTATCTATTAAAGCCGTAAAGAGCTAACTAGCCCTCAGGCACTTGTTGGGTTAGAATGCGTGGGCCTTCCTTGGTAATCACTAAGGAATGTTCATACTGAGCACAATTGCCCCCATCGCGGGTACGTGCCGTCCAACCATTATTGTCCATCTTCATTTGCCAAGTACCAGTGGTAATCATTGGCTCAATGGTGATGGTCATGCCTTCCTTGAGGCGCAAGCCCTTGCCCTTGGTCCCATAATGCGGAATACCTGGTTCTTCATGGATAGTTGGACCAATGCCATGGCCGATAAAGTCACGGACTACCCCATAACCCTTAGCTTCTGCATAGGTTTGGATGGCATGGCCGATATCTCCAATACGGTTACCAACTTGAGCTGCTTCAATCCCCTTATAGAGAGCTTCCTTGGTCACCTCCATAAGGGCTTGGTTCTCAGGACTTACCTGACCGACAGCATAGGTCCAGCAAGAATCGGAAATTGCCCCTGCCAAATCCACACAGAAGTCTACTTTGACGATATCCCCGTCCTTAAGCACATAGTTGGATGGGAAACCATGGCAGATTTCGTCATTAACACTGGTACAAGTCGCATATTTATAACCTTCATAGCCAATTTGAGCGGCCACTGCCCCAGCAGCTTCAATCTTGTCTTGCACAAACTTGTCCACTTGAGCTGTTGTTAAACCTGGTTTAATAAAGTCACGCAACTGCACGTGAATGCCCGCTAAAATCTCGCCGGACTTAGCCATAGCCTCGATTTCACGCGGTGATTTTAAGGTAATCATGGATTAGATACACTCCTTCTTAAGCTAAGTCAACCGGCTGGTTCCAGACAAACTGAACCAGACAGGCAACTTTATCCTTACTTACATTATAGATTTGATGATCGGTCACCCACTGCTGGTCGCCCAGAGGAAGAACCTGGCTTCGGATTTCCACTTGGTCATTAGGCAGAAGTTCACTGCCATACTTGATATAACAGCTAGAGTATGGCGCTTGACTGGCTAATTGATCCAGGGCCCAGCCAATATAGACCAGATTGTTAACATGACCATTTTCGTCAATGACCTCCGGTGTAATGACCAGGGGAAGAGTCTTGCTTTCTTGGGCTTGATCCCCTTCCCATTTAACCGGGTCGAAGTGAGCCGGCTCTTCGTCTGCTATAACCAAATTAGCCTCTTGGAAAGCCTCAATTGGTAAGCGCACAATTCGGCGCTTATCCAAGTCCAAGATGACATATTGGGCTTCCACAATGGCCAGCAGCCGGTCTCCTTCATAGAAGCGGAAGCGACGATTACAGAAGAAACGGTTGGCCTCACAGACTAAGGTTTCAACCCTTAGGTCATCCTGTCCTTGATAGCGATCAACTAGCTCCAAACGGTACTGGGTGACAATCCAAGATTGGGACTCAGTGACAAAGGCATAGTTGAGTTGGGTCCGAACCGCTTGGTCATGAGCGCCAGAGGTGATGAGAGCATAACGAATCATGCGCTGGGGCTCAATAATCCCCTGCTTGTGGACGATTTCTTGACGTGGGAAAAACTTAGAAAAGCGGGTTTGAACCATAGAACACCTCTTTATTGCTTGCTTGAGACCGTTAAATTAACCAGTAACCAGGCTAGACCTAGGAAGAGCCCTGCCCCCAAGAAACTTGGAATCGGCGCAAATCCATAGATGGCAGGCCCTAGCTTGAACCAAAAATAATTACCAATCCAGGCACCAATTAAGCCGGCTACCATGAAGCGACTTCTGCTTTCAGGTAACTCATGGTAGAGTAAGGCCATGAGCCAGCCCAGGAAGACGCCAACTAATAAAGATATTACCATTATCTCGCCTCCAGCTCAAGTCTTAACGCATGGTAACAAACTCTTCTGAACCGGTTGGGTGAATGGCGATGGTGGCATCGAAGTCAGCCTTGGTCGCCCCCATCTTAATGGCTACCGCAAAGCCTTGTAGCATTTCGTCTACCCCTTCGCCAATGGCGTGAAGGCCGACAATCTTCTCTTCAGGGCCTTGGCAAACCAGCTTAAACTTAGAAGGAACATTGAGTCCGGCAGCCCGTTGATACATGGAGTTGAACTGGCTAGTGTAGACTTTAAGATTGTCTGCCCCGAATTTAGCTTCTGCTTCTTCTTGAGTGTAACCCACTGTGGCAATTGCCGGGTGGGAGAAGACAACTGTTGGAATTTGGCTGTAATCAATGGCGGCAGAGGCTGCCCCATTGAAAAGGAACTCTGCCACGTGACGTCCAGCACGGATAGCGACTGGCGTCAAGGCTGGGCGACCAATGACATCCCCTACTGCATAAATATGTGGGACGGCCGTCTGATGTTGGTCATTGACTTGGATAATGCCTCGTTCATTGACTTGAATGTCGGTATTTTCCAAGCCTAGAGCGTCGGAATTAAGGGCCCGACCAATGGCTGCAATGACCCGATCCACTACTAAGACTACTTGACCTTGATACAAGCATTCAATCTTGCCATCCTGGCGACGACGATAGGCGTCAAATTGGGTATGAGCGTGTAAAGTTGGGCCATGATCAGCCATAGTGTCCAACAAGGCTTGGCTAAGCATGGAATCAAATTTACGTAATGGGCGGTCATAGCGGACTACTAAGTGAGATTCTACTCCCAAAGCATGTAAAACACCGGCCAACTCTACGGCAATATAGCCAGCCCCCACAACGGCAACGGATTGAGGCAGGTCTTGCCATTCGAAGAAGGAATCAGATGTATCCAAGAGCTCGTGGCCTGGCACTTTTGGCACCGCTGGACGGCCACCTGTGGCAACCATAAAGTAACGTGCAGAATAGGTCTGACCATTAACTTGGACCGTATGATTATCGATGAATTTAGCATAGCCCTTGATGTAATCAATGCCATTATTTAATAAGCCACGTTCATAGCTAGCGCGGGCATTGGCCACATAAGTATCGCGCGCCTTAACAAATTCCTGATAGTTAAACTGATAGTGAACATCTTGGAAACCATAGCCTGGCCCCACTTGGTTCATAACATCGGCCATATGAGCCGCGTACCAGGTGATTTTCTTAGGCACACAGCCCTCGTTAACACAGGTTCCTCCTAAGCGTTTGCCTTCTATCAAGGCTACCTTGGCGCCGTACATAGCCGCGCGATTGGCTGTCGCCACACCGCCGCTACCGCCACCAATTACAATTAAATCATAGTTTGCAGTCATGCAAATACCTCCTTATAATCTCTACCCTTCTATACTACACCATTTGGTTCAAAATCCCTTCTATAATGCTCAAAAAGCGGGAGACAGGCTCCCGCTTTCTATCAGCTATAAGTCAATCCAATAACGACACAAGAGATTGCCGTCTGCTTCCGTCACCATATTTTCCAAAATACCGCCATTCTTCTCAATGACGCGTGCTGAACCTAGATTGGTCTTGTCACAGGTAATCAGTAGCCGCTGGAGCCCTTCTTGACGGGCCTTATCTAGAGTTAAGGCCAAAAGTTGAGTGCCATAACCCTGGCCCCAGCAATCTGGCGCGATGGAGTAACCGACATGACCACCGAACTGACGTAAATAATCCGTTAATTCAAGCCGTAAATTACTTAGACCAATCAAGCGATCACTGGCACTATCCTGAGTGGCCGGCTCCATCACTAACCATATTTTGGCTGGCGCATAGCCCTGGGGCAGCGTCTCACGTTTGGTCATGGCCACTTGTCTTTGATGCCAAGCCACCATATCGTCATAGTTTTCAAGGTCACCACAGCCATGGGCGACTAATTGACGATTGAGATAGACCTGACGATAGGCTGCTAGGGCCGGATAATCAGCTGGACTAATCTCCTTAAGATACAAGTTACTCATCATAAGCCTCCTTTTCACTGCTACTAGCCATTGGCTTGTTGTAGCTGCATGCGGTACATTTCAGCATAGCGTCCGTCTTGGGCCAGCAAGGCTTGGTGATTGCCGCGTTCCACAATCTGGCCTTCATGTAAGACCAAAATTAAATCAGCGTCTTGAATAGTCGACAGACGGTGGGCAATGATAAAGGTGGTCCGCCCCTGGCTCACGACCTTCATGGCATGTTGGATGATTTCCTCCGTTTCCGTATCGATATGGGAGGTTGCCTCATCCAGAATCAAAATCTTAGGATCCGCAGCCAGTGTTCGGGCAAAACTAATCAGTTGGCGTTCACCACTGGAATAGGTAGCCCCTTTTTCAAAAACAGGAGCCTGAATGCCTTGAGGCAGGCGACTGACCATATCCTTGGCCCCAACCCGCTCAAGGGCTTGCCAGACAGCCGCATCATCAATGGCCTCATTCCCCATGGTCACATTGGAAGCAATAGTTCCAGTGAAGAGATAAGGATCTTGCAGCACAATCCCCATTTCCTTGCGGACACTCTCACGGGAATAGTCACCAATGGCTTGGCCATCAATGAGAATCTGACCTTCTTGGGGGTCATAGAAGCGGAACAAGAGATTAATCATAGAACTCTTACCTGACCCTGTATGTCCCACCAAGGCAATGGTCTGACCTGGCTGAGCTAGCAGATTCAAATCCTTCAAGACAGGTTGACCTGGCACATAGGCGAAATGGACATCTTTGAATTCGACTTGACCTTGCGTCACTACCAAGTCTCGGTCTACCTCCACTTCCTGCTCCGCGTCCAGTAATTCCAGGACCCGTTGGCCGGTAGCCACCGATTGTTGAATCTGGGAGAATTGCCGGACGAAGTTATTGAGGTTCATGAAGAGACGATCCAAGTAGTTGATGTAGATAAAGAGCTGGCCGACTGTAATAGCCAGAGTCTGCCCCAAGAATTGATAACCCACCACAGCCAAAATTAAGGCTACAAAGAACCGGTTGAGCAATTCGCCCAAGCTCCAGGAGACCGTGGAGTCCACGTGAATCCATTTTAGGGCTGCTTGGTACATCTGCTCTACGATTGTTTGGAAACGGGATTTGAAGCTGTCTTCTATGTGCGAAAGCTGAATCATGACACTACCGTTCATGGTTTCATTGACCTGGGAATTAACCTCACTCTGAGCTTCGAAGAAAACCTTCATGGCCTGAGAGACTTGGCGACTGTAGAGCACATACCAGCAATAAAAGAGTGGTAAGAGCAGTAAAAGGGCCAAACCGATATACCAGTTCAAGCTAAAGATAAAGACATAAATAATGATTACCTGAGTCAAATTAAGAAAGGCTTGAGACATGATACCACCGTAGAAGTTGCTTCTAAGGGTCTCCGTGTCATTAATAATGCGAGAGGAAACCTTGCCGGCAGGCTTATCATCAAAATATGAGACTGGCAGATTCTGCATGACGTCGAAGGCCTTATTGCGGATGTATTCCACTATACGGTTGGCACATGACATTAAGATAATACTAGCAAAATAGCCAATAATCGAAGCTAAGGCAATCAGGCCTACATAGAAGCCCAGATGTTGCAGCATAGCTGCCCTATCCAGTTCCTTGCCCTGATTGAAGACAGGCGTGAGCACCTGGTCAATGACTCTTTGAATTTCTAAGGGGGCATAGTTTTGAATAATGGTCTCCCCGCCCAAGAGCACTAGGCCTAGGAGGAATAGACGCCACTCTACCTTGACCAATCGAAATAATCTTAATGGGATACTCATGCCATCACCTCCTCTTCTGAGACTTCTTCATTTAGGCGTTGCCGCCATGCTTGTTCAGCATACCAACCGCCTAGGGCCATGAGATCTTCTGCGCGACCTTCTTCTACAATGCGGCCTTGGTCTAGGACCACAATCCAATCGGCATGCTCCACAGCTGATAAGCGATGGGTAGTAATAATATTGGTCTTACCGGCTCGTAGGGTTTGGATATTTTCAATAATAATACGTTCGGTCCGCGCATCAACTGCCGATAAGGCATCGTCTAAGATGAGGAGCTCGGGTTCCTTAATCATGGCGCGGGCGATGGAGATACGTTGTTTCTGACCGCCTGATATGGCCACCCCTTTCTCACCAATCAGAGTGTCGTAGCCCTCCGACATACGTTCCAAGTCTTGGCTAAAGGCTGCAATGGCCACCGCAACATCCACTTGTTTCTGACTGGCAGAAGGATTACCCAAGAGAATATTCTCCCTTACGGTACGTGAAAAGAGTAAGTGTTCTTGCGGTACAAAACCAATCAGCTTTTCCATATCGTGACGATTAAAATCACTGATGGGTTGGTTGTTGACTAAGAATTCTCCCTGGCCAATGGGATACTGGCATAGGAATTGGCGAACCAGGGTGGTCTTGCCGCTACCTGTCTTACCGACAATCCCCAGGGTCTGGCCTTTCTTCAGACGCAGATGAATGTGACGGAGACTGTCTTCAGAAGCTCCTTGATAGCGGAAACTATAATCAGCTAGGCTCAGCTCCTCTAGGTCACTTAGCCTTTGAGTCCCTTGACTGGCCAAATCATCGCTAGCTTCCAATAATTCTTGGATCTTACCATGGCTGACTTTGGCATTTTGATAGACAACAATCAAATCGGTTAAGGACCAGAGCGGTTCAGCCAGTGAAAGTGAATAGAGTTGCAAGGCAATAACTTGGCCCAAGGTCAAATGCCCTGCCGCCATTTCCAGTCCCCCTACGCCAATGACTAAGGCCGCAGTCAGAGAGATAATGGTAATGGATAGGCGCCAAAACGCCGCTTGGTAGTACATAATCCGGATAGCCTTGCTGGCTAAATCGCGCGTTTTTGCCTGGAAACGTTGACTGGATTCTTGTTTGTTACCGTAAGCGCGCGTCACTCGAATGCCTTCTATGACCTCTAAGACCTCATTACTAAGGGAAGCAACCGCATCGCGTTGTTGCGTCACGGCTTCTTCTTGTCGACGCGTTAAGATTACAAGAGGAAGCAGGATGAGACTAGAAGGAATAAGAGCTAAGAGGGTCACCTTCCAAGAAATAGATAGCATAATGGGAATAATGATAAAGTAGGTACCCGCGGATAAGAGAAAGCCCATTAAGCCATAGCCCATAAAATCCTCAATTCCCCTAACATCAGAAGTAAAGCGAGTCATCATGTCGCCTGAACGGAACTTCTCAAAAAATTGAATCCGCATGCTGATGATCTTCTGGTAGAGATTGAGCTTGACTTCCTTGATATAGAATGCCGATTGACTAAAGAGTCGACTCATCCATAGGTATGCAGATGTGTACTGAGCCACCGACACCACCAGTAAAATGCCAATGAAGAGAGCCAGGCTCTGACCCGTCAGCGAGTGGTCGGCCATGGCATCAATAATGGCCTGAGTTACGCGCGTAGGAATGACCAACAAGATATAGTCGGCAATAATGGAAAGCAGAATAATCAGGTAAGTCATCGGATAACGTTTAATGAATTGCCACATAGCAGCTAACATAAAAATCCCCCTTAATATAGTTAGATAGGTAAAATCCCCTAATAGACGCACAAAAAAGACCCTAAGATGGACAGTACAAGGCACAGAATCTAGTCCTAATCCTTGCCACTCCAGCTTAGCGTCTTATCATCTTCTATATTCTTGGCTATAAGGCCTAGTATGGCACTTGTCTATAGCATGACGTCTAAAAGGAGTGGGTGTTGTTTGGCTTGTTTGGTTTTAGTTACTAAGATCATGACACATACTCCTTTCTTTCATTTTTTCTTACTTTTCTAGGATACCACAGGCTTATCGTATTTGTAAAGCCTTTCTTGAAATTATTTTACAAACTTCCTTAGTCCTAGGCCCTTTCAGGTAGCTTGGCTTGCAATATGGTGTGGCTTTCGGTAAACTAAGCCTGTATAAAGCAATTTCTAGATTAATATAAAGGATGACCACATTGAAACAATTAATTGCCATTATCTTTTCTTCCTTGCGAATGCCCCAACAAATCTTCGGGCTTTCCAAGGTGCCCTTTAAATTCTTCCGTCGTCTTAGCCGGCTGATTATCCTCTGGCTAACGGTCACCTCTATCCTGGTGATCCTCAAGCCACTCAATCAACTCTTTGACGATGTCAAAGCCAGCTCATCTAACCTACCGGATTTCCATACTGTTGACGGTAAGCTAGAGCTGGCTCAAGACCAAAAGCCTGTCTACTTCCAATCTCAATCCTTCCAATTGGTTGTTGATGATACCGTAACGGTTGGCGGGCCCCAAGACCAACCTACTATCCCAACGGATATTGCTAGCCGACTGTCTACTAAATCCATGGCTAGCGTCTTCCTCTTCAAAGATCGGGCTTTCGGCCAAGTTGCCGGACGTATGATGCAAATTACGGACCTCTACAAGGCCAACTTTAACAAGCAAGTCGCTAGCCAAACTTTAAACTCTATTGAAAATTACCGCTGGTTCTTTTATCTGTCCCTTTTCATCGTGGCTTGGATTATCTCCTGGTTACTCTATTGGTTTGTAGTCCTACTGATTTCTTACTTGGCTCACTTCACTACCCTGCGGTCCAAGTCCTTCAAACTCTTTAGCCAGACCATGCGCCTAGTTATTCAAGTGACCTTTGTTCCCTTCCTTATCTATGGCCTCTTACAAATCATTATGCCTCTAGGATTTGTCTTCTTTGTATTCTTGGCCCTCTATACAGTGGCCTTCATTTATTACGCCCAACAGCGCTTTATGATGAGTCTCTTCTCGGCCTTCAATAGCCAAGCCTTCAAGGAAGGCATGCAAGACCTACAGGAAGATGCCAATAAGCTAAGCCCTGAGGAAATGAACGAACGCTTCATGTCCTTGATTCAAGAAGCCAGACAAGAGCGTCATGATCAAGGTGAAGGTGAAGAGGAAGACAAAGCAGGAGAGGCAACCCCTCAAGATCACACTAGTCAAAATGACCAGCAGTCACAAGACTCTGCTGACCAAAATCAGGATAATGATTAAATAAAAAGCTAGGACCTCAAGTCCTAGCTTTTTTATGTCTTAAGTGCTTTACTTGGCTTCTAAGAGTTCCTTAGCCAATTCGTAACAGCCGGTAATACCAGCATTATCTTCCAAAGCTGGTGGCACGATGAAACCTTCTAATTCTGGTAAGGTCACATAGTTATTGTTAAGTGCCACTAAATGCTCACGAATCATTGGGAAGAGTTGGCGTTGCTTCATAACCCCGCCACCCAAGATAAAGCGTTCAGTACTCAAAATCAAATAGTAGTTGTAGATAGCTTGGGCAATGTAATAGGCTTCTAAGTTCCAGACTTCCAACTCATTGCTGAGTTCAATCCCCTTCTTACCCCAACGTGCTTCAATCGCTGGTCCAGCAGCCATGCCTTCTAAGCAGTCGTGGTGGAAAGGACATTTGCCTTCATAGTGGTCTTCAGGATGACGTTTAAGGCTAATGTGGCCGGCTTCAGGATGAGCAAAACCACTAATAATCTTGCCACCTACTACGACCCCAGCACCCACACCGGTCCCGATTGTGATATACATACAGTTTTCAACGCCGCGCGCAGCTCCTTGCTTCATTTCACCATAGGCTGCCACGTTGACGTCGGTAGTCCAAGCCATTGGCACATCAAATTCCTTCTTGAAGGCACCTAAGAAATCAAAATGTTGCCATGGTAATTTAGGTGTATTGGTGATATAGCCATAGTCCTTGCCATTAGGGTTCGCCCCAATTGGGCCGAAAGAACCAAAACCAAAGGCCTTAATCCCACTATATTTCTTGAAGAAGTTAATCATGCTTGGCATGGATTCAGCTGGCGTCTCAGTTGGGACACTCAAACGTTCAATCAAGGTTCCATCCATTTCGAAGACAGCGCAGACACATTTTGTACCGCCTAATTCAATTGCTCCAATCATCTTACACACTCACTTTCTATGCTTTTGCTTTTCTTTTACCCTTGTTCTTACTGTCGCGATGCCGGTCTTTTTTCTTCTTAGGCTTGGTCGCGACAGCTGCCTTAGCTTTGCGGGCTGGTTTGGCTCCTGTCTTGGGCTTTGCTTTTGGTCCCCCTAGCCCTTCTTGGTCTTTCTGGCTAACGCGCTCTTGCGGACCAACTAATTGGCCTTTGAAGGTAATACGCTCTGACAGTTGGAAAGGGCTGGCTGCTAAGAGCCTTTCCAAGTCCCGTAATTCCTGTTCATTGACTAGGGACAGAACCGTCCCGGACTTACCCATACGACCTGTACGACCTGAGCGGTGAACATAGGTATCCAGGCTATCCACTCGGTTATAGTGGATGATATAAGGTAGATCAGGAATATCTAAGCCCCGCGCCGCCATATCAGTCGTCAGCATGTAAGTCACCTTACCTTGCTGGACTAGGCGAAAGGCCCGCTCCCGCTCCTGCTTGGACAGTTGGCCATGCATGACCGCTACCTTAATGCCTTGAAAGACTAATTTAGCCGCCACCGTTTCCAGGTCATGGACCTGTTCAAAGAAGACCAAGGCTTGCATGTCAGCTACTTGGGCTAGTCGCTTGAGCTGTTGGACCTTTTGCCGGTCATGCGTCAGTACATAGACATGGTCTACCTGGCCAGACTGGCTGACCTGGTCCTTCTCCACCTGATAGAGGGGAAGGCCAGATGCCACCAAGTCAACCAAAGGCTGACCATAGGTGGCACTAATCCAGGCTACTGTCACATCCCGCATAAGGGACTTTCTAATCTGGTGAAGGGCCCCTTCATGCTCGGCTTGCAGTAAATAATCTGCCTCATCCAGTATCAAGTAACGGACCTGATGGACCTTAAGTTTACGGGTTTGGTTGGCTAATTCTAGGAAGCGACCTGGCGTTGCCACGATGATTTCTGGCTTAGCCTTAAGGGCTTCCTGCTGACGCTTAAAGTTGGCGCCCCCTACCACTAATTGGACTTTTAAACCCAAATGACCTCCCCAAGTTTGGGCCACACCTGCAATTTGCTTGGCCAGCTCTTGTGATGGTGCCAAAATCAAGGCCTGTAGCCCCTGCCCGGCTTGCAGTTGTCCTAAGACTGGCAAGAGATAGGCCAAGGTCTTACCACTGCCCGTAGGCGAAATAGCCACCAGGGATTGGCCTTGCGCTAAAGGCCCCATGATGAGATTTTGAATCGCGGTGGCTTGTTGATAGCCCGCAGCCTGCCATTCCTGGGCAAGGGCTGGAGCAAGTTCTAGAGTCTCTGACATCAGAGGCTTACCTCACTTTCTTGATAGGCCTCTCCCTCAAAAGGAAAGGCGAGTTGGGCCGATTGTCGCATGGCTTGCATGACTTGGGCCACCTGATAACTTAAGAGGATCCAGTGGCGATAAAGTTCATTAGCTGGACTCTTTTCTTCTAGGCCGCGATAGCCTCGCAAGACTTGGCCGAAGGCTTCGAGTTCTCCCACCATATCGTGCTTAGGCTGATATTGACTGATGACTGCTGTCTGCCCCTGGCTATTGGCCAGGCTGACCGTCCGAATACGGGTAATATCCTGAATGGCGATGACCTCATTATCCAGATAGATTTCACTGGCTTGTGTGGAATGTACCGCCTTAGATACTAGGAGACTGACCTGAAACTGGTCATAATAGAGAATAGCATTACCAAAGAGGTCCACCCCATTGGCTCCTTGAACAGCTGAATACTTAAGGCGCTGGGGCATACCGAAGAGATCCACGATGACATAGATGGGGTAGACCCCCAAATCCATCAAGCTCCCTCCTGCCATAGCTGGGTTGAAAATATTAGGAGCCTCCAAGCCCTGAGCCTGACTATCCAAATAGGCCGGATAGCGACTAGAGTACTGTCCTAGAATAAAATTAGCCCCTAGGAAAGGCTGCTTAGCATCTTGGCGCTTGTTGGCCACCAGTTGCTTAAGCCGTTTATAGTTAGGGTTGTGGATGTGGAGGACCGCCTCAAAGAGTAAGACACCATGGGCTCGGGCCAAGGTATGGGCCTCCTGCCACTGATCCACATTAGCAAACATTGGCTTTTCAACCAAGACATGTTTGCCAGCTTGGATGGCCCGTTTGGTCTGTTCAAAATGGACACCATTGGGGCTGGCTATATAAACCAAGTCCAGCTCAGGATCCGCCCAGAATTCAGCCAAATCATCACAGTAATAGGTCGCACCAAAGCGCTGGGCTAAATCCTTAGCCTTATTCTTTTGGCGCGAATAGACGCCGTGGAGCTCATAAACCTCTGGTAGCAGACTGAGGGCTTCTAAGAAGCGCTCTGTAATCTGAGAGGTCCCGATGGTGCCAACTCGAATCATTGTGGCCATCCTTTCTATTTTTTAGACTTGAATTGTTTTCCATTTACCTTGACGATAGCGCCAGGTAATGAGGAAGGAACGTATGGTTTGGTCGCCAATTACGGCTATCCAAGCACCGGCCAAACCCCAGTTAGCATAGTTGACCAAGATATAGGACAGGCAGACCCGGATACAGAAGACCGAGAAGCCCGTGGACAACATAGGAAAGAGGGTATCCCCCACCCCACGCAAGGCCCCCACTTGAACTAGTTGAACCAATTGGAAAGGCGTGAGTATCGCCATACAGATAAGTGGAATCGCGACCAAGCTAACAACATCCGCTTGTTGGGTGTAAATCTGGCCCAAGACATCCCGTCCTAGAAAGAAGACGGCACTCATGGCTAAGCCAAAGTAGAGGCCGAATCTGGCTGTCTTACGGCCATAAGCATCAGCTAAGGCCACATCCCCCGCCCCTAAGGATTGACCGACTAAGGTAGAGGCGGCAATCCCCAAGGCCATACCAGGCGTAATGGAGAAGGATAAGATATTGAGGGCAATCTGATGGGCCGCCATCACGACTGTTCCCAGTGAAGCCACAATCTTAGTGTAAAGAATCAAACTAGAACGCAGCAGTACTTGCTCACCCGCCGAAGGAATCCCAAAGCGGAAAATAGCGGCAAAGGTGCTGGCTTCCAATTTCCAATCCTTGAACCAATCAACCTGGATGGCTGACCGGCCACTAGAAATGTAAAAGAGCAAGCCTAAGCCCGAGCAGACATTGGCCACCAAGGTAGCAATCCCCGCTCCGGTAATCCCCAGCTCTGGTAGTCCAAAATAACCATTCACCAAACTGAAGGCCAAGGTCACATTAATGGCATTGGCTATGACATTAATCCGCATAGGGATTTGAGTCTCCCCTACTCCTCGAATAGAAGAGGATAGGAGGGCCGCCAAGCAGTTAAACCAGAGGCCAATCATGACCAAGCGATAGTAGATTAAACCTGCTTCTTGAGTCAGGGCATCTGCTCCCAAAAAATCCATCATGGCTTTCTGGAAAATTAGGACAGAGGCTACAAAGAAGGTCGATAAGGCCAAACCCAACATGAGGTTGTGCTTAAGAATACGACCCAGTCGATGGAGCTCTCTAGCGCCATAGGCACGAGCAATTAAGGTTGTCCCCCCTACCCCTAGCGCCTGCACGACAGCAAGGATAAAGAAGAAGGGTTGGTTGGACAGCCCCACAGCCGTTACATTGACATCGACCGGATAGAGTCCGCCCGCATACTGGCCCAAGACCACCATATTAACCATCCCGAACAAGGAGGTAAAGGTGACCTCAAGTAAAATGGGCCAAGATAGGTTAAGGACCTGACGACTGATCTGCCGATCTTGCGATTGTTCCATGATAGAACCACCTTTCTAGCGACTAGGCTTGGAAGGCTGATTCCGGAATATCGTCTAGATATTGTTCAATGGCTTGCACCGTTTCTACTAGGCTACCTGGTTCAAATGGTGATTTAAGATTAGCTTCTGCCACGATCTTAAGGAAGGACTTGGTCCCACCTGTCCGACAAATATTGAGGTAATCGGTCCATACACTTGGATCATCATCAATCTGGCTTCGTTTCCAGAATTGGAAGGCGCAGACTTGAGCCAAGGTATAGTCGATGTAGTAGAATGGGCTGGCGAAAATATGCCCCTGACGGAACCAGAAGCCTCCACGATCTAAGAAGGAATCTGCTTCATACTGTTTCCAAGGCACATATTGGCGCTCTAAACGACGCCATGTCGCACGGCGCTCAGCTGGTGTCATTTCAGGATGTTCGTAAACTTCATGTTGGAAGTGGTCCACTAAAACCCCATATGGCAAGAAGATTAAGCCACCAGATAAGTGGGTAAATTTGTATTTGAGGGTTTGTGAGCCGAAGAAGAGTTCCATCCAAGGCCAAGCCAGGAATTCCATGGACATAGAGTGAATCTCACAAGATTCAAAGGTTGGCCAGACACATTCTGGCGTTTGGATCCAACGGGATTGGAAGACTTGGAAGGCATGCCCTGCTTCGTGGGTCAAGACATCGACGTCAGCAGCCGTCCCATTAAAGTTAGAGAAGATAAAGGGTGCTTCATAATCTGGCAAGTAGGTACAGTAACCCCCGCTAGCCTTACCTGGTTTGGTTACCAAGTCTAAGAGCTCGCGATCAACCATAAAGTCAATAAACTCACCTGTTTCTGGCGAAAGTTCATGGTACATCTTAACCCCAGCAGCCAAAATTTCTTCTGGCGTCCCTTGAGGCATGGCATTACCAGTCTTGAATTTATACTCCAAGTCGTAAGGTTTGAGGCTTTCTAAGCCTAAACGATCTGCTTGACGTTGGTAGAGTTTGTTTACCACAGGCACCACGTGCTCCAAGATTTCTTGGCGATAAACTTCTACTTGTTGACGGTTATAGTCTAAGCGGTTCATACGCAAGTAACCTACTTCAACGAAATCCTTGAAGCCCAAGGTCTTAGCGATTTGGTCGCGAACCTTGACTAATTGATCATAAATACTGTCAAATTCAGCTTCATGCTCATTGTAGAAGGCACTGACTAGTTCAGAAGCTTGACGACGGACCTCCCGGTCAGGATCTTGGGCAAACTTAGCCATACCTGGCAAGTTGTAGGTTTGACCTTGGAACTCAATCTCAGCAGAAGCTTGAAGCTTGCTGTATTCGGTGCTAAGCTTGTTCTCTTGTTGCAACAAAGGAATAATCTCAGGACTGAAGACCTTGAGGCTGTTCTCAGCCATTGGGAAGAAGGTCTCTGGCAGGTAGTTTTCTAGTTCACTCCGCCACTTAGAGCCTAAGACAGCCCGATAGTAAGCCGTATCCCATTCGCCAATAATTGGGAAGTGCTCATCCCAAAAAGCTGTTTCTTCTTCGTAGAAGCTATCCTTGGTATTGATGCTGTTACGGATGCTGACCAAGGTTGATAAGGTCCCTAAAGTATTTTGGATTTCTTGAATATGTTTGGTGGCTTTGAGGGCAACTTCCGCCTCTTCTGCCTTTTCAATCAGTGAAATTTGATTAAAAAAATCTTCTTTCAGAAGGTCTAGATCAGGACGCTGATACTCCAATTCTGAAAATTTCATGGTATCACTTCTTTCTATTTACAGTTAGCTTTATTATAGCACAAAACCAGCCTTTAGGTCCTATATTTTTGCATAATCAGTGCCAAAATATACACACTCTATGGGCTCCAAACAGAAAAAGCCCAAAAGCGGCTAGCTTCTGGACTTTTAGCTGGGCTCATTTATTTCTTAGGCCCAGTCCCTTCTAAGTTCAAGAGATAGGTCTTCATGTCTAATCCACCACGATAGCCTCCCAGACTCCCATCGTGAGCCAAGACCCGGTGACAAGGCAGGAGAATGCTAAGGGGATTCTGGCCCACTGCATTGGCAACGGCCCGAACCGCCTTAGGCCTGCCCAGGGCTTGTGCTAATTCTTTATAGGAACAAGTCTGACCATAGGGAATCTGAGCCAAGGCCCGCCAAACTGCCTGCTGAAAGTCGGTTCCCTTAATAAAGTCATAGGCTAATGCTAGGGGGGCCTGACCACTAAAATACTGATCCAAGGCTAGGCAAATCTCAGGCAGCTCCTGCTCCTGCCATTGGTAGCGACCTTTGGGGTCTAAGTCAGCCTGACAGTCCGCCAGTGACTCGCCAAAGGCGCCTATATAGACTAGACGCCCTTGATGGGCAACGACTAGCAGCTGACCTAAGGCATGGTCATAGAGGAAATAGCTTAACATCTTGTCATCCTTTCTGAGCAAAAAGAGGCGACTGGCGCCCCTTTTACTTTGCTTACATTTTGTCTGGCGCGTGAAGGCCTAAGAGATGGAGTCCATCCTTGAGGACTTGAGCCACAGCTGCTACCAAGGCAATCCGGGAAGCAGTGCCGGCATCTTGATCTAAGATGCGACTATTAGCATAGTATTTATTAAATAATTGTGCCAACTGTACCAAGTACTTAGCCACGACGGATGGCTCGTAACGGTCACCCGCCTGACGGATAATGCGTGGATAGTCTGCTAATTTCTTAGCTACTTCCCAAGCATAGTCATCCGATAGGTCAAATTCAGCTGACAAGTCGACTTCTTGCCCGTACTTGGACAAGATGCTGCGAGAACGGGCGTGGGTGTATTGAACATATGGTCCAGTTTCCCCTTCAAATTGGACGATTTCTTCCAGGTTGAAGTCGAAGCTATTCATACGCTCTGTCTTGAGGTCATGGAAGACAACAGCCCCTACCCCTACTTGACGGGCAACTTGGTCCTTGTTTTCCAAACCTGGGTTCTTGAGCTCAATTTGTTGACGAGCTAGGCTAATCGCTTCCTTAAGCACTTCTTCCAAGAGGACAATCTTACCTTTACGGGTAGACAGCTTCTTCCCATTCAAGGTAATCAAGCCAAATGGCACATGGGCCATATCTTTTGCCCATTCGTTGCCCATCATCTCTAAGACAGTTTGAAGTTGCTTGAAGTGAACACTTTGCTCGCTCCCCATGACATAGAGGTTCTTAGCAAAGTCATAGGTCCGCTTACGGTAGTAAGCTGTCGCCAAGTCACGTGTCAGGTAGAGGGTCGAACCGTCCGACTTCTTGATTAAAGCAGGTGGCAGCGTCTCATCTTCCAAGTGAACCAAGGTAGCGCCATTATCAACCGACAAGAGGCCTTTTTCTTCTAGAAGGTCCACGATTTCATCCATCTTATCGTTGTAGAAAGCTTCCCCATTATAGGAGTCAAACTCTACTTCTAAGAGGTCATAGACTTTTTGGAATTCTTTAAGAGACTCTTCACGGAACCATTGCCAGAGGGCTAACATTTCTGGGTCGCCATCTTCCAAGCGCTTGAAGATAGCCCGTGCTTGGTCTTCTAGTTCTGGTTGGGTTTCAGCTTTTTCGTGGAAATCAACATAGAGCTTAACCAATTCTTTGACTGGGTCAGCCTTAACCGTGGCTTCGTCACCCCAGCCTTGGTAAGCCACAATCAACTTACCAAATTGTGTTCCCCAGTCACCTAAGTGGTTGACGCGAACCGGTTGGTAACCTAATTTAGCCAAGATAAGCGAAATGGAGTTCCCAATCACTGTTGAACGCAAATGGCCCATAGACATTGGCTTGGCAATGTTAGGTGAAGACATGTCGATAACGACGTTACGACCTTGCCCTAGGTCTGACTGGCCGTAGCTAGCGCCCCCTTCTAGGACCGCGTGCAAGGTTTCATTGACTACTGCGCCACGCTTGAGGAAGAAGTTGACATAAGGCCCCATGGCAACTACCTTGTCAAACTTGCTGGCGTCTACTTGCTCTGCTACTTCTTGGGCGATGGCTTGAGGGGCCTTGCGGAAGACCTTAGCCAGTTGGAATACAGGAAAGGCCAAGTCACCATGCTCAGCATGACTTGGAACTTCAATTAACTGTTCAATTGCTTGCTCGGTCAGGTGCTCAGCCAAGACTGGGCTGAGGGCTGACACGACGGCTGATTTTTGATTCATTGTATGCCTCCTATTGTTTGATGAGATGGAAAATTTGAAAAAAGCCTCCAGATATCCCTAAGGGAAATCTAGAGGCGAATTAGTGACTAATTAATACGCGGTACCACTCTACTTCAGTTGCCGACAGACGGCGGGCAACCCTTATACTTGATAACGGAGTGGGCTCCGACTTAGGCTAGCAGGCCTAGGCCTTTCACCTAAATAGTATCCAAGAGTGCGCTTCATCTGTTGACCTCTACCGGCTCTCAGCATCCCGGCTCGCTGTCTGAGGCTAGGACAGACTACTCTCTCCTGCTTACTGCATATTCTAGTTGGTATTGTATCACAGTCCTAGGGACTTGGCTAGACTATTTTAGTCTTCTAATTGCTCCTCACGACCTTGGTTCCAGTGGAAGTGGAAGGTCCCTGGACGGTCTACACGTTGGTAGGTGTGAGCCCCAAAGAGGTCGCGTTGGGCTTGAATCAAGTTAGCTGGTAAGACTGGTGAACGGTAGGAATCATAGTAGGCCAAAGCACTTGAGAAGGTTGGCACTGGAATCCCTGCTTGAATAGCTAAAGTCACCACGCGACGTACCGCAGCTTGGTTGCTACCTAAGATATTGAGGAAGTAGTCATCCAACATGAGGTTGTCTAAGTCAGGGTTCTTGCTGTAGGCATCGGTAATCTTTTGCAAGAACTTAGCACGGATGATACAGCCTGCACGGAAAATCTTGGCGATTTCGCCATAGTTGAGGGTCCAGCCGTATTCTTGGCTAGCTGCCTTCATTTGAGCGAAACCTTGGGCATAGCTGACAATCTTAGAGAAGTAGAGGGCTTGACGCACGGCTTCAATGATGTCTTTTTTATCTGCTTCAGATAGGTTAGCTTGGAAATCTACCCCAGGAATGACTTGGCTGGCTGCCACACGTTCTTCCTTGAAGGTTGAGATGTAACGGGCGAAGACAGATTCCGTAATCAGAGACAATGGCTCCCCTAAGTCTAAGGCAGATTGAGAGGTCCACTTACCTGTCCCCTTGTTACCAGCCCGGTCCATGATGACATCTACCATTGGCTTACCAGTTGCTGGGTCGACGGTTGCCAGGATTTGAGTTGAGATTTCCATGAGGAAGCTGTCCAACTCACCCTTGTTCCACTCGCCAAAGATTTGAGAAATCTCAGCAGCAGACAAGCCAAGGACACGGTGTAAGAGGTCGTATGACTCTGCGATTAACTGCATGTCCCCATACTCAATCCCGTTGTGGACCATCTTAACATAGTGACCCGCACCATTTTCGCCAATGTAGGTCACGCATGGTTCGCCATCTTCTGGTGCTTTTGCTGAAATATCGCGCAAGATTGGCGCCACTAATTCGTAGGCTGATTGAGGCCCACCTGGCATGATAGAAGGACCGTGTAAGGCACCCTCCTCACCACCGGAAACCCCAGTCCCGACAAAGTTAATGCCTAATTCTGCCAAGCGTTCACTACGGCGAATGGTATCCTTGAAGAAGGTGTTCCCACCATCAATGACAATGTCACCCTTATCTAAGTGTGGCAAGAGTGAGTCGATGGTTGCATCCGTTCCTCGGCCAGCTTGAACCATAAGGAGAATCTTACGTGGAGATTCAAGGCTGTTGACGAATTCTTCTACTGTGTAGGTCCCTACTAAGTTCTTACCTGGGTTTTGTTCCAAAACCTCAGTCGTTTTAGAGCCGGTACGGTTATAGAGTGAGACACTGTAGCCACGGCTTTCAATATTTAAGGCAATGTTACGACCCATCACGGCCATACCAACGACACCAATTTGTTGCTTAGTCATTGATCCAATTCCTCCAATTTGTCTTTTTACTTTTAACGGTCTTATTTTAGCATAAATGAACCTACGATTAAAGTTTTGCGCTTAATATGTGCCAGAAATAGCAGATAAATTCTGCTTCTAGGCCAAAGTGATTGAAAGTCACTAGCCTTTGGGGTAAAATTAGGGCTGAAATTACAAAAGGAGGCGTCCTAATGTCGTCATTGCATGAGCGGAACTATCCTTCCGCCCCTAAAAAGAAAAGAAGCAAAATGGACCTACTAGTCCGCGTTACCGCCATTCTCATGGTCCTCTTGATGGTCGGCACCCTTGTCGGCTCAGTTATCCTGTCATTCATTAACCGCTAATTCTATCTTGTAAGGAGGTCGCCATGTCGCAAATAGTCTACTATACACCAGATTCTGAAATCAAGACAGAATGTGCCAGCGAAGCCTTGGCCCTTCTCCTAGGCAAGAAATGGGTGCCCCGCATCATTGAAATCCTCAGCCAGGGACCCCAACGCTTTGGCCAGCTCCACAAGGAATTGGATGGCGCCAGCCCCAAGATGCTCAAGCAACAATTGGCGCTGCTCGAAGCCAATGGCTTGATTATCAACCACAAGGAGTCACAAGCCAATCAAGTGAGCTCCACCTACTGCCTGACGGATACCGGTCAGAGCCTAGTGGCTATTATTAGCGCCATGAAGGACTGGGGTAGCCAACATTTACAATGTGACCATTCCTAAGGTTAGGACGACTATGTCCTAGCCTTTTTTGCTTGCCATAATATAAAAGCGTCTCCCTAGGGAGACGCTTATTTTTATAGAATTAACATGGAATCGCCAAAGCTGAAGAAGCGATACTCCGCCTCCACCGCATGCTCATAGGCTGCTAGGACTGCCTCCCGGTTATAGAAGGCTGATACCAACATGACTAAGGTGGAACATGGCAAATGGAAGTTGGTAATCAAGTGATCAACTACCTTAAATTCAAAGCCTGGCGAGATAAAAATCTGAGTCCAGCCAGAATCTGCTCGAACTTGACCATCAAATTTAGCGGCGATGGTTTCCAAGGTACGGACACTGGTAGTCCCTACTGCAAAAATCTTGCCACCACGTGCCTGAACGGCCTGGATGGCATCAGCCGATTCTTGACTTAATTGATAGTATTCGGCATGCATTTCATGGTCTTCAATGCTATCAGCTGAGACTGGGCGGAAGGTGCCCAAGCCCACATGTAGAACTAGGGGAATAATTTCCACGCCCTTGGCCTTGATTGCCTCTAACAATTCATCGGTGAAGTGAAGCCCTGCTGTTGGGGCAGCCGCGGAACCATTTTCCTTAGCATAGACGGTCTGGTAACGATCTGCATCCTCTAGACGTTCCTTAATATAAGGTGGCAGAGGCATTTGACCTAGAGATTCTAGAATCTCTAGAAAGACCCCTTCATAGCTAAATTCAATAATCCGCCCCCCATGGTCCCCTTCTGAGACCACGGTTGCTGTCAGACGACCATCCTCGCCAAAGACAATCTGGGTCCCTGTCTTGGCGCGACGAGCCGGCTTAATCAAACATTCCCATTGATTACCTTGAGTGTTGTTAAGCAGCAGGACCTCCAAGTGTCCGCCAGTCTCCGGCTTGATACCGAAGAGGCGGGCCGGAATAACCCGGGTCTCATTGACCACCAAGGCGTCGCCCGGATTGAGAAAATTAATAATTTGATCAAAGTGCAAATCTTGCTTTCGGCCCGTTTGGCGGTCCAAAACCAATAAGCGAGAAGCCGCCCGATCCGCCAAAGGCGTTTGAGCGATTAGGTGCTCAGGTAAGTGATAATCAAAATCTTTGGTTGTTAACATTTCTAGCTTTACTCTACTTTCTCTCTATCATCTGGGTTGGAATAGGCATAGCCTAGGTGCTCATAGGCCAAGGCGGTCGCCTGTCTACCCCGCGGGGTCCGCTGAATGAAGCCATTCTGCATCAAGTAAGGTTCGTACATATCTTCCAGGGTTTCGGTATCCTCTCCAATATTGACGGCCAAGGTATTAAGGCCTACCGGCCCGCCACCATAAAACTCAATCAGACAGCTGAGAATCTTACGGTCGATAGCGTCCAGTCCATATTGGTCGATTTCCAGGACTTCTAGAGCGGTTTGGGCCATCCTTAAGTCGACTACTCCCTGGCCCTTGACTTGGGCAAAGTCACGAACCCGCTTGAGAATACGGTTGGCAATACGCGGGGTCCCCCGGCTACGCAAGGAGATTTCCCGCGCCCCTTCACTATCAATCCGCGTCTCGAAGACATCGGCGGATCGTTCAACAATCAGAGCCAATTCATCTGGCGTATAGAATTGCATGTGGGAAACAATACCGAAGCGGTCCCGCAAAGGCTTGGACAAGGAACCCGCCCGTGTGGTCGCCCCAATCAAGGTAAAAGGAGGCAACTCAAAGTGGACAGGATGGGCCGAAGGTCCCTGACCGATAATAATATCGACAAAATAATCTTCCATGGCCGAATAGAGCACTTCTTCGATGACCCGAGGCAGGCGGTGAATTTCATCAATGAAGAGTATGTCGCCTGGGCTGAGTTCATTGAGCAAGGCCAACAAATCACCCGACCGTTCAATGGCAGGCCCACTGGTTGTGTGGAGCCCTACCCCCATCTCATTGGCGATGACCATGGCCATGGTGGTCTTCCCTAGACCTGGTGGTCCATAAAGCAAGACATGGTCCAGGGCCTCTTCCCTTTGCTTGGCGGCCTGGATATAGATGGCGATTTCGTCTTTGATTTTGGACTGACCAATGTATTCAGACAGGCGACTTGGCCGCAGACTGAGTAAATTGCCTTCGTCTTCCGGCTGCCAGTTACCCGACAGCATACGTTCATCATGAGACATGGTCGCCCCTCCTCTACTTTCTTAATAACTTGAAGGCCGCACTCAGCATTTCCTGAGTGGAATTTAAGCCTGCTTCTTGCAGTGGCTTCTCAACCTTCTTGATTTCCTTAGCCGAATAGCCTAAGCCAGCCAAGGCCTCTAAGGCTTCTTCTAAATGTTGTTGGCTGACTGGAGCCGATGCTTGCGTTTGCGCATGGGCTTGGAAATCCAGATTGCCACTTAGGTCTAAGATCATTTGTTGGGCGGTCTTCTTACCCACACCTGGGAACTTGGTCAAATAAGTAGAGTCCCCTGAATCAATGGCTTGAATTAAGCCCACATGGTCGTCCAAGGCCAAGATGGATAAGGCACTCTTAGGTCCGATACCCGATACCTTAAGCAAGGTATTGAAGAGTTGTTTCTCTTGCTGATCACGGAAACCATAGAGAGTCATGGCATCCTCTCGGACCACTAATTCTACCGGACAGAGAACTTGCTGGTGCAGTTCCCCCTGCCAACGGTAGGGATTGGCGCACAGCAGGCGATAGCCCACACCATTTGCGCTAATTACAAGATGAAGGGGCTGGATTTGGACCAGCTCCCCTTGGATAAATTCATACATTGTCATTACTCCACGTATTGTTTATAGTCGCCATAGCCGGCCGCATCCATTTGATCATAAGGAATGAAGCGCAAGGCGGCCGAGTTAATGCAGTAGCGCAAGCCCCCTAGTTCCTCAGGTCCATCACCAAAGACATGGCCTAGATGGGAGTCTGCCTTGGCAGAGCGCACTTCTGTCCGCACTCGTGCCAAAGAGGCATCTTCTTTTTCGACAATTTCAGAGGCTTGGATTGGCTTAGAGAAAGCCGGCCAGCCACAGCCCGCATCATACTTGGCAGCACTTGAGAAGAGAGGCTCCCCACTGACAATGTCCACGTAGATGCCCTTCTCATAGAAATCATCGTATTCGCCACTAAAAGGACGTTCGGTGGCATTTTCTTGGGTAACCTTATATTGGATTTCATTTAAGCCTTTGATGGCTTCTTGATAATTTTCTTGACTCATAATTGGTGACCTCCTTGGTGTGGATCTTGAATCCGTTTGAATAGTTTTTCTAGCGTTTTGTCGGTAATTTGGACAAAGACTGGCCGGCCATGTGGACAGTGGAAAGGATCATCCAAACCATCCAGCGCCTGAATGAGATAGCTAGCCTGACTGTCGTCTAGGTAGTGGTTGGCCTTAATAGCCCCACGGCAGGACTGCATAATCAGGGCTGCTTCCTTGATCTGGTTAATGCTTAAATCTGGTTGCTTGACCAAGCGCTCGGTCAAATCCCGCACCGTTTGCTCCACTTCATGGGCTTCCAACCAGGTTGGGTAGGAAGCCAATTGATAGGTCTTAGGCCCAAAGGCTTCTAAGACAATGCCCAGTTGCGCCAGTCTTGGTAAGACTTGGTCTAAACCAGCTAACTCAGCTGGGCTAAAGTGGAAGAGATAAGGTAACAAGAGGGTTTGCTGGGTCTTGGTATCCATTTTCTGCTTCATAAAGGCCTCATAGCGAATTCGCTCTTGGGCCGCATGTTGGTCAATCAGGTAGAAGCCTTCTGGACTTTCCGCAATCAAATAGGTGCCATGAATCTGGCCGACATAGCGTAAATGACCAAAGGATGGACGTAAGTCCTGACTGCCACTAGGCTGAGCTTGGGTCTCCTTGTTAGACTCCTCTGATGTCGCTTGAATTGGCTGACTTTGACTCGGTGCATCATCCTCAAACTTGCTGGCTTGCTCCACTTGTCTATCTTGCCAATCAGGGGCTAGGCTTTCTGCCACCTGGCTGACTGGCGCTGATTGGGCTGGCTGGCTTGCTTGGCTAGTCCTTAAGTCATCGTCTTCCTCATAAGCCGAGTCAAATGTCGGCTCCTTCCCCTTGCCATCCAAATCTAAAGGCATGACTTGGTTGGCAGCTGGACCTTGAGGGCTGACTTGCTCTGGTTGATGGAAGAGTCGACTGCCCGCCAGTTCTTGAACCTGGGCATTGGGCACAGGGTTGAGGCTGGCTAGGCTCTCTACCACCGCCTGGGTCAGCAATTGGCCTAGTTCGCTTTCCTTGCTAAGCCGCACGGTCTGCTTGGTTGGATGGACATTGACATCTACCAGACGCGGATCTAGTTCAATAGCAATGACAGCCAAAGGATAGCGGCCAATCATGAGTTGGCGGCCATAGGCTCGCAGCAAGAGCTCGGTCAAGGCATAGGAACGAACGGCCCGGCCATTAATCATCCAGTGGATATAGTGCTTGGAAGTCCGGGTCAACTGAGGTGGCGAAATATAGCCCTTAATCTTGAAATCCAGATTCTCCGCTTCTAGGGCTATAAGCTGACGAGCCATGGCAGGTTGATAGACATTGGCAATGGTCTGGCGCAAGTCCCCTGTCCCGAAGGACTGGAAGATGGTTTGGCCGTCATTGACCAAGTGGAAGCGAATGTCGGGATAGGCCATGGCAATATCCTGAATAAAGTTCAAACTGTGCTTAAGTTCCGTCTTTAGACTGCTTAAATGCTTAAGACGGGCTGGCGTGTTATAGAAGAGACTATCGACGGTCAAGGTCGTTCCCTTACGGGCACTGGTCATGCCCTGGGCTTGCACCTGAGAACCGGCAATCTCTATATAGTGACCGGCCTCTGCGCCCGCCTGCATGGACTCTACCCGCACCTTGGCGACAGACCCAATGCTGGCAAGGGCTTCTCCCCGGAAGCCTAGTGATTTGATTTGAAAGAGGTCATGGACATCATAGAGCTTACTGGTGGCGTGAGGCAGGAAAGCCTTGGCCAAATCTTCCGCATCCATGCCTTCCCCATCGTCAATAACCTTGACCTGCTGAATCCCCGCTTCCCGCAGTTCCACCCGAATGGTTTGGGCGCCTGCGTCAATGGCATTCTCCACTAACTCCTTAACGACTGAAGCGGGACGTTCTACGACTTCACCGGCCGCAATCTGGTTGGCTAAGGCTTCTGGCATTTGTTGAATCTTGCCCATGAAATCCCTCCTTTCAATAACTTCTTAGATAATTACTTTAATTGATCTTGCATAGCGGCTAGGCCTTCTAAGGCCTGGAGTGGTGTTAATTGGTTAATGTCCAAAGCAGCCAGTTGCTTGAGCACTTGCTCCTGGTCCTCTCTCAGAACCTTAGGCGACGGCTTGGTCGCTGGTAGGTCGAAGAGCGAAAGCTGGCCGTCACTTTCAGGTTCTTGACGTCTCAACCATTGGCTATTAGACTCCAATTCCTGCAAGACTTCCTGGCTTTGAACCAATAGAGATTGTGGTAGGCCGGCTAGTTTGGCGACATGAATCCCGTAACTCTTGTCGGCAGCTCCTTCCAAAATCTTATGAAGGAAGACCACTTGGCCCTTTTGCTCGGTGGCACCCACATGAATATTGCGTAAGACGGGTAATTTAGTCGATAAATCAGTCAATTCATGGTAGTGGGTGGAGAAGACGGTTGCGGCTTGAACTTCTTGAGCTAGGTAATAAAGTATGGCTTCGGCAAGGGCCATGCCATCGAAGGTGGCAGTCCCCCGTCCAATCTCGTCGAAGAGCAGGAGCGAACGTGGTGTCGCTTCGCGCAGGGCCACATTGGTCTCCATCATTTCCACCATGAAGGTCGACTGACCACTGGAAATATCATCGGAAGCCCCGATTCGGGTAAAAATCTTATCAACAATTGGCAGCTTGGCCGACTTAGCCGGCACAAAACAACCAATCTGGTTGAGAATGACGCAGAAGGCAATCTGACGCATATAGGTGCTCTTCCCTGACATATTAGGCCCCGTTAGAAGCAGCAATGGTTGATCTGGTAAGAGGACAAAGTCATTAGGCACAAAAGCCGCCTTACCAATCAATTTCTCTAGGGCTGGATGGCGGCTAGCCTCCAGTTGGAAAGACTTGGCTTCTGCCACCAATTCTGGCTGACAGTAATCTTCCCGCTCACTTAGGCTAGCAAAGTTAGCTAAGACATCTAGACTGGCAATCTGGCTAGCCAAGGTCTGTAACTGGCCTGTATAAGCCGCAATGGCTTGGCGTAGTTCGGTAAAGAGTTGGTATTCTAACTGGGTGGCCTTTTCTTGGGCACCCAAGATGGTGGTTTCTAGTTGCTTGAGTTCCTCTGTAATGAAACGTTCGGCATTGCTGAGGGTTTGCTTGCGGATATAACGTGGATCGTCAAAGTTGGCAGATTGAAGGCGACTCATTTCAATGTAGTAGCCAAAGACCTTGTTGTAGCCGACTTTGAGGGTTTTAAGCCCTGTTCGATCGCGTTCACGTTGTTGCAATTCCGCCAACCATTGGTGTCCATTAGCTAAGGCATCCCGGTATTGGTCCAATTCCTCATGGTAGCCCGACCGAATGATATTGCCTTCGGTCACAGATATTGGGGGCTCATCTGCCAAGACCGTGTCAATGAGCTGGTAGAGTTCCTGAAAATCAGGCAAACCTTCAAAGAGGACCTGATTCTGGCTAGCATTGAGTCCGTCTAAAATTCGGTTAATATGCGGAATCTGACCAAGGGATTGGCGCAAATGGTCCACGTCACGGGCATGGGCTGTCCCCAGACTAATCCGCGTCACCAGACGCTCCAAGTCATAGACAGTCTCAAAGGCCGCAATCAGGTCCAAACGTTCAAAGTAGGCCGACATGAGTTGGGCCACCTGTTGGTGACGCTGGCGCAAAATGCCTTCATCAATCAGGGGCTTTTCCAGCCACTGATGCAGCATGCGACCACCCATGGCCGTCTTGGTATGGTCAATCAGCCAGAGCAGACTGCCCTTCTTACGTCCTGTTCTAAGAGACTTGGTTAGCTCCAACTGACTTTTAGCAAAATGATTCATCTGCAGATAATCAGCTAAAGCATAGCGGACAACGGGCTGCAGATGTCCCAGGGCTTGTTTTTGAATGCTATAGAGGTAAGCTAGCAAGAGATTCAAGAGGCTAGCTTCTTGAGGGCTGGCTTGGTCTAGCACCCACTGGGTGCCAACTTCCGTCTGGTCAGTCAGGTCAAAGCTAGACAGATAAATAGCCAATTGCTGGTTGATTTGGTCTTTGACCTCGGTATCTAGACTACTATCGACTACCATCTCGCTTGGCTTGAGGGCATAGAGCTCGCTAAAGAGTTGAGCTGGTCTTGGTGTCTGGGTGACTTTAATTTCCCCAGTAGAGACATCAATGGCCGCCAGGTAGAAGGTCTGGCCTTCCTGACGTAAGGCCACTAAGTAGTTATTCTCCTTGACTTCAAGGGCTTCTTCTTCAATCAGGGTCCCAGGCGTAATGACTTGGACCACTTCCCGTTTGACCATGCCCTTGGTTAGTTTTGGATCTTCGACCTGCTCACAGATGGCCACCTTATTGCCCGACTCAATCAGACGTTTGATATAGTCTTTGGCAGAGTGATAAGGGACTCCACACATAGGAATGGGGTTGTCGGCCTTCTTATTGCGGGAGGTCAAGGTAATTTCCAGTATCTTGGCAGCCTTGAGGGCATCGTCGAAGAACATCTCATAGAAGTCCCCCAAACGATAGAAAAGGAAGGCATCCGGATATTGGGCTTTAATTTCATGATATTGCGCCATCATGGGCGTCATTTTAGCTTCTGCAGCCACGGAGGGCGTCCTCCCTTCTTAATAGTATTTGCTTAGGGACTCCTGGGTCACCTGAATAGGCACAATGGACTTGGCAAGCCCTGTTTTATCATCTAAATCAATCAAGCAGGCACTGAGCACCAGTGGCCCCTTGGTTTCTTGCACTAGGCGCGTTGGCAACTGGCTGGTGAAGCGCTGAATGACTTCCTTGGCCGCAAAGCCCAGGATACTGTCTTGGGCTCCTGTCATGCCAACGTCAGTCAGACTGGCCGTGCCCCCTGCCAAGACCTTGGCATCATTGGTTTGAACATGGGTATGGGTCCCGACGACAGCTGACACACGACCATCTAAATAATGGGCCAGGGCCAACTTTTCGCTAGTCGCTTCCGCATGGCAATCCACAAAGATAAAAGGCGTTTGCTTACGGGCCTGATCTACTAGTTCATCAATCATGAGAAAGGGACTGGTGACCGGGTTCATAAAGACAGTACCCAGGACATTAATGACCGCCACTTGATATTGGTTATAGCGCACATAGTGGATGCCCTTGCCAGGCGTTGTGGTCGGCAAATTAGCAGGACGCACCAAAGGCTTGGCTTCTTCTATGAAGCTATAGAGGTCCCGGTTATCAAAGGCATGGTTACCCAAGGTGATGGCTTCTACACCCAGACTTAAAATTTGCTTATAGAGTTTCTCAGTCAAGCCTCGGCCATCGGCGGCATTCTCTGCATTGACGATGGTTACTTGGGGCCGGTGGGTTTGCTTAAGATAAGGCAGATAGCTAGTTAAGGCCTCCATACCTGCAGTGCCCACAAGATCGCCAACAAATAATAGCTTCATGGTCTCCCTCTTTCTCTTTTGACATCTCTTTTATTTTACCAATCCTTAGCCCTAAAATAAAGGAAAAAGGCGTTACCTTCCCTATTAAAAAAGCGCTGAATCCCTAGATTCAGTCGCTTATTTACTTTGATATTTAGACTGGAGAGGACCAAGAAGGTTAGCTGGCACCAAACTGGTCAAATCGCCGCCATAGCTGGCAATCTCCTTGACCAGGCTAGAGCTAATGTGCTGATAGGCCGGCTGAGCTTGCAGGAAAATGGTCTCCAAGTCAGGATTGAGGCCCCGATTGGCTTGAGCAATAGGTAATTCATAGACATAATCCCCTGAATGGCGCAGACCGCGAACCAGGCAAGTGGCCCCAAGTTCTTTGGCCAAGTCGGCCATGAGTTGGCCTTCTAGCACCTGGATTGACACATTAGGTAAATGACCCAAGCAAGCCTGCAAATGGCCTAAGCGCTCTTCTAAGCTGAAGAGTGGCTGTTTGAGGGCATTAACTCCCACCACTACATAGAGACGATTGAAAAGGCGACTGGCCCGTTCAATCAAATCCACATGTCCCAAGGTAATGGGATCAAAACTCCCAGCAAAGAGAGCCACGGTTTCTTGTCTGTCGGCCATAAGCCTTCCTCCTTAATCCGCTTCTGACATCCCGTAGAAATGAATCTGGGTTTGGCCATAGCGTTTGTGTTGATAGCGTTGATAGCCGGCAATGACCTCTGGCAAGTCCGTCACATCATCGGTCTCGCAGACCAGGGTCGTTTCAGGGTCGATTAAGCCTTGGGCTTGCAACCATTCCATATCCTCTACTAATTTCTGCTTGGCATAGGGTGGATCCAATAAGACCAGGTCGAAGACCAAGTCTGCTTCTGAGACTTTTAGGCTTTGAAGGCTCTTGCGATTGTCCCCTGCCAAAACTGTGAAGCGGTCTTCTTCCTTGGTCATGGCGACATTTTGCTTAATGGTCTGTAAGGCCGGACGGTACTTTTCCGTCATGACCGCGCGGTCCATGCCGCGAGAAACAGCTTCAATGGCCAGAGCCCCGCTGCCACCATAGAAATCCAGGCAGAGGCCGCCATCAAAAAAGCCACCCAAAGATGAGAAGATGGCTTCCTTAATTTTGTCGGTAGTCGGCCGCGTGTTGAGCCCTGGAACAGGCTTAAGTGGCCGGCTGCCATAACGTCCTGCGACTACTCTCATGCTGGCGCCCCACTCTCAGCGGCCGCCTCGTTCTTATCGAGAGAAGAGGCCAAATCAGATAAGAAATTATCCTTGTGTTGGCCGGCCAAGTTGCCCTTCTCGCTCTCTGGCTTAAGGTCTGGATCCTTACGGTTAGGAATGGCGTCCTTGAAGGTCATGTCAATGTCATCGCGCATGGAACCTTCCACCTTACGCACGAAGTGCAGGCGATTGAGTTGTTGGGTCACTTGGTCAACTTGGTTGGCATTGACGTAGAGCACCACATAACGTAGCCGATCACTAATATAGTGGACATGGCCGTATTTTCGAATATTCTTGACTTGTTTCAAGGAATAGAGCCAAACAATGAGCTCTTTACGCTTGACCATCTTAAATTCCATGATAGTCCTCCTTTACTGGCGAGACTTGCGCTTCTAAGACCCGCTTTTCTTCAATAATCATGACTTGTAAGACCCCGACCAACATCATGGTCAAGACCATACTGGTCCCCCCATAGGAGACAAAAGGTAAGGTAACCCCGGTCAGAGGCACCAAGCCGGATACCCCACCGATATTGAGGCTTGATTGAACTAAGAGCAGACAGCCAACCCCGGTGAAGACGGCGCGTCGGAAGGTATCTTGACTCTTGGCCGCCCAACGGAAGCAGAGGAAAATCAAGGCCGATAGTAGTAAGACTACCACGACCAGGCCCACTAGGCCTGACTCTTCCCCAATTACCGCTAGGATATAGTCCGTATGCCCCGCTGGCAAACCCTCTTGTTTGGTCAAAGAATGACCTATTCCCCGGCCAAAGAGGCCACCACGGCTAATGGCGATATAGGCGTTGACTAATTGGTAACCCGCTGCCTTGGCATACTTAAAGGGGTTAACAAAGGAACCAAAACGCCGTAATTGATAATGGTCACTGGTCGCCAGCTTATCCGCATTGGTATAAATCCAGGTGATAAGCCCGACACCTACTAATGCAAGTGCTAATAAGACGCCTTTTTGGGTTTTGCTATTCATGATTAAGGCTAAGGCCACCAGCAATAAAGTGGCAGAAATAATCATAAACATCCCCATATCAGGCTGGGCGAAAATGAGGACTAAATCTAAGAGCATCAAACCGATGGAAATGACGGATTCATAGTCCATATTGGCAAACCAACGTTCTTTAGTTAGTAACACTTCACGTCTTGACTTGACACAGAGAATACCCATCAAGAGAATCAAACCAATCTTGGCCAACTCACCTGGTTGGAAGTTGAGACCCATAAAGCTGAGCCAACTTCTGGCCCCACCACCTGAGACCCCGATAAAACGCGTTAGTAAGATTAAAAAGGCAATCAGGCCATTGGCGACAAAGAGCCAGAAAGGCTCAATATAGAGACGATAAGGCAGGCAAATGGCCACTGCCGATACGGCCAAACCTAAGCCAATCCCAAACATTTGCCGGCTTAGATAGTGTAGTGGCGTGGGCACTGTTGCCCCATTCTCCAATAAATATTGTGTTGAACTATAGACCATAATCAGGCTATAGACACTCAATAGACCGACAATCAAGAGTATCCACCAATCCATACGGCTGAAGTTATAGCGAATCTGGTCCAAGAAGTGCTGTCTTGACTGCTTGGCATGATTCGGTTGCTTTGCTTTTTGCATGCTGTGATAGGCCTCCCTACATAGTACACATATTATACCATAGGACTGAGCATGAAGAAACCCATAGCTACTCAAAAGCCCGGTAAATGGGCATAGAGCCAGATTTTACCCATGCTAAGAAACAAAAAGAGGCTAGGACTCAGTCCTAACCTCTCTCATTATTAAGCTTCAACTGCTACTGGGTAGACAGAAACTTGTTTCTTGTCGCGACCTTTACGTTCGAAACGTACCACGCCGTCCACTAATGCGAACAATGTGTCGTCGCCACCTTTACCAACGTTTAGCCCTGGGTGGATTTTAGTACCGCGTTGACGGTATAAGATAGAACCACCAGTGATGGTTTGGCCGTCAGCTGCCTTAGCACCTAAACGTTTTGCACGAGAGTCACGACCGTTAGAAGTCGAACCCCCCCCTTTTTTGTGGGCGAATAATTGTAAGTTTAATTTCAACATTCTCGAGCACCTCCTATTTTGCTTGGTTAATCTTCAAGTGTATAAACTCTGGATAATTGTCAGCCAGGACCTCCAAAGCATACACTAAATGACGCAATAAGACTTGCGCATCATGCTCCTGCTGCTTGTTAGAACAAGCCGGAACCGTCAGCTTCAAGTAGCCACCTGCTACCTCATCGACTTGGACATCGTAGGGCAGCCCGACTAATCGTTCAAGTGAATTCTCTACTGAGATAACCTGGCTTGATACTGCCGCACAGACAATATCCTCGCCATACTCCCCTGCACCGGCATGACCGGACAGTTCCAGTTGACGGATAGCACCTTTGGTATCCACTTGGCCTTTGATCTTAATCATAAGAATTAAGCGTTGATCGCTTCAACAACTAATTTAGTGTAAGGTTGACGGTGACCTTGTTTGCGGTGAGTGTCTTTACGACGTTTGTATTTGAAAGTCACGACTTTCTTAGCACGGCCTTGTTTTTCAACTTTAGCCACTACAGAAGCGCCTTCTACTAATGGAGTCCCAACTTTAGTTGATTCGCCACCTACTAAGACTACTTGGTCAAAGGTAACAGTTTCGCCTGCTTCTGCGTTGAGTTTTTCAACGAAGATTGTTTGACCTACTTCTACTTTTACTTGCTTTCCGCCTGTTTTGATAATTGCGTACATTCAAGCACCTCCTTTATTTTTCTTTCGGGGTTGATCCCCTGCACTTAGACTCGCCATGTTAAGTGGCCAGAACTGGCGCTTAGACTCAACTTGCGCGGTTGCAGATGTGGTGCTACACATAAACAACAGTCATATTATAGACCATCCCGCTAGCAAAGTCAACTGCTAGCAGGCAATCTCTAGAATTTCCCTAGGTTGGTTAAGTCTTCCTTAGCCGGCATGACTTCCTTGGTATCCCAATGCTCGACAATCAAGCCATCTTTAAGACGGAAAATATCCATCCAGGCATAATCCTGACCATCTTGCCAGACCATAGAGTAGGCCACGACAAAGTCTCCCTGAGCTAGAAGCTTGAAGACGAAATCATAGTTGACTTGGTGGTCCTGGAGATAGTTGCGATAGGCTTGACCCCCTTGTCCCATGGCCAGGTTATGTTGGACTAAGTCTGGACTAACATAGCGGTCGAAGCTTTGGAACTCCTGATTCTGCAACACTTCAGTTAAGAATCGACGAACTTGCTTTTTATTCTCTGCCGCATCCTCAGCCTGGTCTAAGGCAAAATCTCCCAAAATAGGATCCACTTGTCCATCTGCTGGCTCTTGGTATGCTTCAATGACATCCCAATGCTCGACAATACGCCCAGATTCATCGGCGCGGAAGATGTCGGCAGTGACCCATTGGGTTTGACCTTGGTTAAGGTATTGGTGGACATGTAAGAAGACGAAATTGTCATCCTCTATATAGCGGATAATCTTAATTTGCCGCTCAGGATTGCGTTGGAAGAAATCCTGAAAGAAGGCCTTGAAGCCTTCCTTACCATCTGGTACACCAGTACTGTGCTGGGTATAGCTAGCCCCCATATAGTGACGGTGAACCTCATCAATTTGGCCGTCCTGAATCCCACGCATATAGAGCTTTCGGGCGTTTTGCATTTGCTGAGACATGGTGACATCCTTTCTATCATCTAACTCTTATTTTCTTAGATTGCTTTACCAACTATTTAAGTAGGCCTTGGCGTAACAAGAAGTCATGGGCCACTTCCTTGGCTGATTTGCCTTCCACGTCAACTTGATAGTTCATGGTAGCCATCTCGGTAGCCGTAATCTTCTTATGGAGCTTGTTGAGAATGCCTTCTAACTCAGGATGTTGCTTGAGGGTCTCCTCCCTGAGCAGTGGTGCCCCCTGGTAAGGTGGGAAGAGGTGTTTATCGTCTTGTAGGAGTTTGAGGCCATACTTGATAATCTGACTATCCGTCGAATATACTTCGATGACATCTAGTTTATCTTGCTCTAGCGCTTGATAACGCAAGGCAGGTTCCATGGTTTGAATGTTAAGCTTCAGGCCGTAGAGGGACTCTAACCCTTTTTTGCCATCAGGCCGGTCATTAAACTCTAAGGAAAAACCAGTACGAGCTGTCGATTCTACCTTCTTCAAGTCCGAAATGGTTTCTAAGCCATGCTCCATAGCATAGGCTTCTTTGACCGCGATGGCATAGGTATTTTGGTAGGCCATAGGCTTGAGGTAAATTAACTTATCTTGTTGGTAAATACCATCCCGCGCCGCCTCATAAACTGCCTCTTGGTCATTGGCTAGCTGAGGTGGATTAGTTAGAAGCGAAGCTGTAATGGTGCCCGAGAATTCCGGATAGATATCGATACTACCAGCCTTGAGGGCCTCATAGAGGAAGGAAGTCTTACCAAAGTTTGGCTTAACTTCGACTTGCAGGTGGCTATCCTGTTCAATTAATTCCTTATAGAGATGAATCAAGATATCCGGTTCAGCCCCTAATTTACCTGCAATAATTAGCTTGTTGTTACCCATTGGTAGGAAATAAGGTTGGGCAAAGCTTGACACCACTAAAACTGCGGTAGTTAAGAAGCTTAAGAGCAAGGTTTTAGGACGACGCTTTGTCAGAGCGCCCAGAATTAAGCTGATAACGACTGCTAAGAAGGCCGAGCTAATGGCCCCAATCAAGATTAAGGCTGAATCATTACGGTCAATCCCTAGCAGAATCAGGCTACCCAAGCCCCCTGCCCCTATCAAGGCGGCCAAGGTGGCGGTCCCGATAATCATGACGGCAGCCGTCCGAATGCCAGACATCATGACCGGCATAGCCAAGGCAAGCTGATACTTACGTAGTTTTTCCCAGCGCGTCATACCAAAGGCTGTTGCTGCCTCTTCCAATTGAGGGTCTAGCTCCCAGAAGGCAGTAATGGTATTTTGCACAATGGGAAAGAGCCCGTAGACGACCAAGGTCACAATGGCTGGCAGGGTTCCAATCCCAATAAAGGGAATCAACAAACCCAAAATAGCCAGTGAGGGAATGGTCTGCACAATCCCCGTTAACTGCAAGACCCAAGCCGCTAGACGGCGATAGTTGGCCAGAAAAATAGAGAGTGGCACGGCAATCAAAATGGCTAGCAAGAGAGCCGCTAAGGATATTTGCAGATGTTGCCAGATAGCCGTCTGCCAATCACCAAAACGATTAATAAAGACCTCAACTAAGTTATGCATACTGCTCACCTCCCTTAAAGAATTGGGCGACTGTCTCATTAGCTGGTTCTGCTAGGATAGTGGCAGGATCCGCCATTTGCAGAATCTGCCCTTCGTGCATGACGCAAATCCGGTCCCCTAATTTAAGAGCTTCCTGCATATCATGGGTGACGAAAACGATAGTCAGGCCTAATTCTTGGTGCAATTGCTTGATTAAATCCTGGAGCTGGGTCTTAGAAACGGGGTCTAAGGCACTAAAAGGTTCATCCATTAACAATAATTGAGGCTGAGAGATGATAGCTCGCAGGATTCCTACCCGTTGCTGTTCCCCACCTGACAACTGACTTGGATAACGGTCCTTATATTTTTCTGGTGCCAAGCCCACCTTGGTCATTAAGTCCTGGGCGGCTTGCTGGCGCTTGATCTTAGGCCATTTTTTCATTTCAGGAATGAGTTCGATATTCTCTTCCACCGTCAAATTGGGAAAGAGCGCCCCTTGCTGGAGGACATAGCCTGTATCCAAGCGCAAGTTTCTAAGGTCAAGGTCTTGAATGGCTTGATTATTCCGGTAAATCTTGCCCTGACTCGGCTCAATCAGGCGGTTAATCATCTTAAGCGTGGTGGTCTTGCCACTCCCACTTTTACCAACTAGGATAAAAAACTCCCCTGCTTCAATTTCAAAAGTCAAATTATCTAGGGCTCTTGCCCCGTCAAATTCTTTACTTACTGCTTCAAATTTTATCATAAGGTCATCTCCTTCATTTGAGCCTCTAAGGCGGTCACATAGCGTGCGCTTAAGGCGACTAGCTGGTCCAATTCTTGCTCCGAAAAATCAGCCAGAGCCGCTTGCTCCATGGCATGTAGGCGGCTGATAATAGGCTCAGCAAAGGCCAAACCCTCTGGCGTCAGGCACACCTTCTTCTGCCGCTTGTCTTGCGTGTTTGAACATAGGCTGACATAGCCCTTGGCGAGCCAGCTCTTAATAGTAGCGTGGACTACCTGCTTGGTGGACTGGGTCTTCTCGGCCAGATACCCTTGTAAGCAGCCATTTGGCGAGTGATAGAGCCAGAGCAAGATAACTAAACTCTTACCTTGGAGACCCACACGGCGGGCATAGCATTCAAAGAGACACACTTGTTGGTCCCAGAGCCGTATATAGCGGCGATCAATTGGTGATTGTGTCATGGTCACCTTCCTCCTTCAATTTACCTTATGACTAGCTTAGCATATAATTCCAAAGTTAGTCAAAATATTTGACTACTATGCTCCGTAAAAAAACTCCGCGCTAGGCACGGAGTCATTTCTAAACGATATAGTAATTCTCGTAACCTAACCAGGTCAGAATGGACCGGGTTGGGAAATAGAGGACAAAGGATAGGACCGTATTGAAAATCAAAGTCGGTACCAAGTTCTCCATAATGAAGCGACTCAAGGTCACCTGGGTATAGCCTGTCTCCCGATAGAAGACAAAGATGGCAAAGTCCAAGAGACTGATTAAGACAATAAAGAGCATAAAATGCACCAAGCCACGCTTAGGCAAATAACGTTTAATCCGGGTCACACAATAGGCAATGAACCAATAACCAAAGGCGAAAACCCCAATAATGGTCGTGTTATAACTATCTGCCACCACCCCAAACAAGAGACTGTAAAGTAAGACTTCTCGTTCACGGAAGTAAAAGGCAAAGGTAATGACCCAGTACAGCATGAGGTGACTGACAATATGCTGACTCTCAGCTAAGAACTCCGCTGGGAAGATTGCTGGCAAGGCAGAATCGATGATAATGGAGAAGAAGAAGACTAGTGGGATAAACCAACGTAATTTGCGTTCTCTAGTTACCTTCATACTTACTCACTCCGTCCTTGACGCTTAATCACCGTCACAAAGCGGATATCTGTCATTTCACCGGCTGGCTTGATCCGAACTGTTTGGAAAAGACCGTAGTCATCCATCTTGGCTTCGGTCACTTCCCCGATTAAGAGTGAAGATGGCGTCACGCCCCCTAGGCCAGAGGTTTGAACCAAGTCCCCTGCAGCTACTGAAACCGTTGGATCCACTTGAGTCATCAAGTATTCCTTGGTCTTGCGGTCATAGCCCGAGATAATGCCGTTGGCTGAACCTGACTTAATTTGGATGCTAGCCGCTACCTTACCGTCATTCGATTGCTCATTAGAAAGGAGCAGGACCTTGGAGCTGGTTGGGTTGACTTCGATAATGCGGCCAATCAAGCCGTTACCTGACATAACGGACATATTCTTCTGGATGCCCTCGTTAGCCCCTACGTTGATGACCAGGCTCTCCATCCATTGATCTGGGTTACGAGCAATAACGGTCGCATGAACAGTGGTATATTCGGATAGGGACTCGGTCAAGTTAAGTTCTTGCTTCATCTTGCCGTTCTCCGCTTCCAAATCGGCTACCCGTACTTGGAGTTCGTAAATCTTGTCGATTTTTTCTTTTAAGTGTTGGTTTTCTTCATGGGTGTTAATCAAGTTATCAACTGAGTCCACGAAGCGCACAACCATGGAAACCGGCTCAGAAAAGAGACGGCCACCCCAGGCGGTCGCATCATTAATAGCACTGGTTACCGCATTGTTGGCCCCATTAATCATGGTATAGGCGACCACGGACACTACTGCAATGGCAGACAGGAGTATCCAGATTAATTTCTTATTATTTAACATTCAAGTATATCTCCTTTTCTGCCTAACGCGCGTTCCGTTCTTTTTCTTTGGCTTGGTCGGTCATGGTCTTAAGCATCTTGCCAGCACCAATGGCTACAGCATCAATGGGCTGTTGACTCAAGTGAACGGGTACGCCCACGCTATCATGCAAGCGTTCAGGCAGGCGTTTCAAGAGGGCCGCGCCCCCGGTCAAGACGATACCGTTCTCGCTAATGTCCGCAGCCAATTCAGGCGGCGTCACTTCTAGAACCTGGCGGATGCCGGTCGCTATTTGGCGGATGACTTCGTCAAGGCCTTGGGCCACAACAGCTGCGGTTACTTCCTTGCTATCAGGCAAACCTGTGCCCGAATTACGGCCTTTGACGACCAGGGTATCTTCTTTGTCATAATCTGCATAGGCGGCATTGCCAATGGACAGCTTCAAGTCTTCGGCTGCCTGGTCCCCAATCACCAAGTGGTAATGGGTCCGCACTAATTCCTTGATGGCTTGGTTCATAGCATTGCCTGCCGCTCGCGAGGTCAAGGATTTGACCACTTCACCATAGGAAATAAGGGCAATATTGGTAGTCCCCGCGCCAATATCGACTAGGAGATGGCCACGTGGTTCATAGATTGGCAAATTTGCCCCTACAGCTGCCGAGAAAGATTCATCAATAATCATGGCCCGGCCAATCCCTAGGTCCTTGAGGGCGTCCACAACGGCACGGCGCTCAACCTTGGAAATATTACTAGGCACTGAAATGACCACTTCAGGCTTAGACAGACTGCGGTGGAGGGCCTTCTTGATGAAGAAAGCCAAGAGTTGTTTGGTCAAGGAAAAGTCTGCGATGACCCCATCTTGGATGGGATGAATGGTTTCATATTTGTCGGACGTACGCCCAACTAAAGCCGCTGCTTCCTTGCCATAAGCCACGACTTCTTTAGTTTCTGAATTGATTGCGATAATAGAAGGTTCTCTTAACGCAATGCCCTTATTCTCAATGTAAATGATGGTATTAGCGGTTCCTAGGTCAATCCCTAAGCGTTGCTTGCCGAATAAAGCCATTAAGATGTCCTCCTTCACTAAAATGATAGCTACAATCCATTATAGCAAAAAAGCCCCCTTCATTCTACTCTTGACCGTTGAAATATTTGAAATTTGCCTGACACGCCTCCGCCTTAAAAATCTTGGCCCTAAAAAATGCGAAAGCCACCCCTTTGGTCTATATATATATGAGGAGTGATTTTTATGAGAAAAACCGTCAGCTACCTAAGGGAGCTACCTCCCGATAGCCTACCCAGGGAACGGCTGGTCAACTTCGGCGCCAAGGCCCTCTCTAACCAAGAATTGCTGGCCATCCTATTAGGGACCGGCAGTCAAGACTTAAGGGTCCTAGACTTATCCCTGGCTGTCCTGACCCATTTTCGGGACTTGAGCGAGCTCAAGTCTGCCAGTCTCGATCAGTTTGAAGCCATTAAAGGCATCGGGCCCGTCAAGGCCATCCAACTTCAAGCCTGCATCGAACTTGGCCAACGCATTGCCCAGAAGCGACCACCTAAGCTGGGCACTCTCACCTCCACCAAGGCGGCCGGTCAGTGGTTACATGACGCCCTCTGTGATATGCAGCAGGAGCACCTCATGGCCCTCTTCCTTAACAGCAAGAATCAGGTCATTCGCCAACAGATTATCTTTATTGGCTCGGTCAATGCCAGTGTGGCCCATCCCCGCGAAATCTTCAAGGAAGCCGTCAAGTATCCGACTGCTCGCCTCATCATCGCCCACAACCATCCCTCTGGGGATCCTGAACCTTCTCAGGCCGACCTGCACTTTACCCAGCGCATGATTCAATGTGGTGATTTGATGGGTATTGAACTGCTAGACCACTTTATTATTGGGCATGATGACTATGTTAGCTTGCGGGAAACAACTAAGCTCTTCCACTAAATTGTCCGTACAACCAATAAGTTGCGTCAGTATCTTTAATAGATATGCATAGTATTTCCAATTATTTTTAGTATAACGCTTGCAATTTGTATAGTGAGTGCTATAATAAAGTTATATTTTATGTTTAGTAAGATCGCGATGTCCCTATCACCTTCTAACGACGGCTAGAATATAATATAGACTGTGCGACAGCACAAGGAGGAATTGCATAATGGAGCAAGGTAAGGTAAAATGGTTTAACTCAGAAAAAGGCTTCGGTTTTATCGAACGCGAAAACGGCAACGATGTATTCGTTCACTTTTCTGCTATTTTGGGTGAGGGCTATAAGACCTTAGAAGAAGGCCAAGTTGTTAACTTCGAAGTTGAAGAAGGCGCTCGTGGTCCTCAAGCAGCAAATGTTGAAAAATTAGCTTAATGCCAATTAACACACAAAAAGCGATGGAGCTTCCATCGCTTTATTTTTTTCGACAAATTTCGGTACCGGTTTTTGTAATTTAATTTTATATATAATTTATTTCAAAAATTCCTTAACCTGACTAATAAAATAGAGAGAACCAGTCAAAATCAAGGCTTTTTTTGCCTCCTGTTGTCCAGCTTGATAGTCGGTTAGCTTAGGCTGCCAGTCTAGGAAAGGCAAAGCTGTTTGCGCCTGCCAATCAACTTGTGTCATGGCCCCAGGATAGTCAAAAGTCGACAGATAGACTGCCATCCCCTCTTCCGCCCACTTATGCAGATAAGTTAGGTGGCTAGCCTGGTCCTTGCGTTTGAGGCCAGCAAAAATTACCGTCACCTGGTAGTCTGCCAAATCATGCGTCAGGAAGTCATCCAAGGCTTGGAGCCCTTGACTATTATGGGCGCCATCAACCAAGATAAGCGGTGCCTGACTTAAGCACTCTAGGCGCCCCTGCCAGTTTACCCCTTCTAGAGCTGCTAGGGCCTGATCCCAGTCAATCTCACCTTGCTTTTGATTCATCCAAGCTTCAAATGCAGCTAAGGCTAGGGCTAGATTATCTCCCTGGTGCTGGCCCAACATGGCAATGGTCACCTGGTCATAGCGTCGCCCAGACGGCAATTCTACTTGCCAACTGCGCTTAGCCAGCCCTTTGCCTTCTTTGGCCGGAGTGGCATTGAAATCCCAGCCTAGTTGCATGACCTCTCCCTGGAAGTTGAGATTAACCAGCATTTCAGGTAAGACTGCCAAGGCTTCTTGTGGCAGGCGCCCCAGCCCCACTATCTTAGTGCTTGGCTTAATAATGCCAAATTTTTGCTGGGCAATCTCCGCCAGACTATGGCCTAGTCGGTCCTGGTGGTCAAAGCCAATAGTGGTAATTAAGGCCATATCAGCCTCTAACACATTGGTGCAATCCCAGAGTCCCCCTACCCCTGCTTCAATCAGGCAGACATCAAGCTGACACTGGCTGAAATAGACTAGCATCATAACCGTATAGAGTTCAAAGCCAGAGAGCGGACCCCAATCTTGAGCTATCAATTCTTCATTAAGCTCCACCATGCTGCGGACCAATTCCAGAAGTTTCTCATCCTCAATGGGCTGACCGTTGAACATGAGTCGCTCGTTGAAGGCCAGGATATGGGGCGAGGAAAAGGCCCCCACTCTCAGTCCTTGGCTGATAAACAAACCCTGTAAGTAGGCCAAGGTCGAGCCCTTGCCATTGGTACCGGCTAGTTGAATAATACTTGGCAGCGATACTTGTGGCTGGCCTAATAGGCTTAAGGCCTGGCGCATACGGTCAAAACCTGGTCTTAGCTGGTGACTGGTCTGGCGACTGAGCCAGTCATGAGCGTCTTCAATACATGTCATTTCTTGTCCCATGACATCCTCCTTAATCAGTAACTTAATTCAAGGCATAGACCGAAGGCTAGGACGCACGTCCTAGCCTTCTACTATCTTACTGCTTACATTAAGTCTTTGACTTGTTGAATCCGTTCCTTGACAGTCTCTAATTGGCTAAGGTAGCCTTGACGCTTGTTGCGCTCTTCCGCCACCACTTGCTCAGGCGCGCGTGAAACGAATTTCTCGTTAGACAATTTGCCATCAATACGTGCCACTTCTTTTTCCAACTTAGCTTGTTCGCCTTCCAGACGGGCTAACTCATCTTCTAGCTTAATCAAGCCCTTAAGTGGCATTAAAATCTCAGCGAAGTTCAAGACCTGAGTTACCACTTCTTCTGGATGCTCGGGTGCTTGGCTGATTAGCAGCTGCGCTGGGTTACAGAAGCGCTTGATGTAGGCTTGGTTAGCCTCCAAGAGGGCTTGGCCTGCTACATCTTGGACCTTAATGAAGAGATCTACCGGCTTAGATAATGGCGTATTCATCTCGTTACGGATGGTCCGCACGGCACGAATCAATTCCATTAATTGAGCCATTTGGGCCTCCACTTGGCTATCTTGGTAAGCCTCCATTATACGTGGATAGTCCGCCACTACGATGGACTTGTCTTGGCCACCAATTTGTTGCCAGATTTCTTCCGTTACAAATGGCATGATTGGGTGGAGCAGACGGAGGAATTGATCTAAGACAAAGACCAAAATAGATTTGGTGGTTGTATTAGCGGCTTCCTTGTCTTGGAGTTGCTCCTTGGTCATTTCAATGTACCAGTCACAGTAGTCGTCCCAGATGAAGCTATAGAGGATACGGCCAGCTTCTCCGAACTCGAAGCGTTCGAAGAGACGGGTCACATCTGCAATGGTGGTTTGGAGACGGGCTAGAATCCAACGATCCGCTAGGGTCAAGTCTTGGCCAATGGACAAGTTATCCAAGGTCAAGTCGCCCACGTTCATGAGCACATAACGGCTGGCATTCCAAATCTTGTTGATGAAGTTCCAAGCTGCATCCATCTTATCAGTCGAGAAGCGGACATCTTGGCCAGGTGCTGAACCATTGGCCAGGAACCAACGCAGGGAGTCTACCCCATACTGCTCGATGATATCCATTGGATCCACCCCGTTACCCAGGGATTTGGACATCTTGCGACCTTCCGCGTCTCGAATCAAACCATGGATGAGGACATTTTGGAAAGGACGACGACCGGTGAATTCCAAACTTTGGAACATCATGCGGCTGACCCAGAAGGTCAGGATGTCATAACCCGTTACCAAGGTGTTGTTAGGGAAGTAGCGTTTGAAGTCAGCTGACTCCTCATCAGGCCAACCCATGGTAGAGAATGGCCAGAGGGCACTTGAGAACCAGGTATCTAAGACGTCTGGGTCTTGGGTCCAGTTTTGGCTATCTGCAGGAGCTTCCATGCCTACATAAACCTCACCTGTCTCATTGTGGTACCAGGCTGGGATTTGGTGCCCCCACCAGAGTTGACGGGATACTACCCAGTCGTGAATGTTTTCCATCCAACGAATGTAGGCATCGTTAAAGCGCGGTGGGTAGAAGTTAACGGTATTCTCCCCTTGAGCCTTCTGAGCGGCAATGGCTTGCTCAGCCAAAGGTCCCATGCGGACAAACCATTGAGTCGACAGACGAGGTTCTACCACGACACCAGTCCGTTCAGAGTGACCCACAGAGTGCAAGTGTTGTTCAATCTTGATTAAGAGGCCAGCAGCGTCTAAGTCCGCTACCACCGCCTTACGTGCAGCAAAGCGATCCATACCTTGGTACTTGCCTGCTAATTCGTTCATGGTGGCATCATCGTTCATGACATTGATACGTGGCAAGTCATGACGGTTCCCCACTTCAAAGTCGTTAGGGTCGTGAGCTGGCGTAATTTTAACTACCCCAGTCCCAAAGTCTTGCTCCACATATTCATCAGCAATCACTGGAATTTCGCGGTTAACTAATGGCAAGATAACCTTCTTGCCAATCAAGGCTTGATAGCGTTCATCGTCCGGGTGAACTGCCACGGCCGTATCCCCTAAGAGGGTTTCAGGACGGGTAGTCGCCACTTCTAAGTAACCTGAACCGTCTGCCAAAGGATACTTCATATGGTAGAAAGCACCCTCTACATCCTTATGGATGACTTCGATATCAGATAAGGAAGTCTTAGCTGCTGGGTCCCAGTTGATGATGTATTCGCCACGATAGAGCAAGTCCTTTTCATAGAGGGTTACGAAAACCTTCTTAACAGCTTCTGACAAGCCCTCATCCAAGGTAAAGCGTTCGCGGCTGTAGTCGACAGAAATCCCCATCTTAGCCCATTGTTGGCGAATATGGCCAGCATATTCTTCCTTCCAAGCCCAGGTTTGTTCCAGGAATTTCTCCCGGCCCAGGTCATAGCGAGACAGGCCTTGGCCACGTAATTTTTCTTCGACCTTGGCTTGGGTGGCAATGCCGGCATGGTCCATACCAGGTAACCAGAGGGTGTCAAAGCCTTGCATCCGTTTCTGACGGATAATCATATCTTGCAAGGTAACGTCCCAGGCATGGCCCAGATGGAGTTTACCGGTTACGTTTGGTGGTGGAATGACAATGGAATAAGGCTCTGCTTCTGGGTCTTCCGATGGCTTAAAGACGCCACGTTCTAACCACTCTTCGTATTTCCCGGCTTCAATGGCCTGGGGATTATATTTGGTTGATAGTTCTTTGGTCATAATGTCCTCCTTATAAAATTAACGATGGGTGGGTGGAGAAATGCGCCGTCTTGTGCCTAAAAACGTGAAAATCTTCCGTCACTCGAGCCGAACTGACAGCCCTAAGAGCGGGACCGCCTCCAGCCTCCTGCGGAGTCTTCCAGCTTGCCCAGCTATGGCATTCGTACGTCGCCAAAGGCTCCTACGACTGCTCATACGCTTGACATCCTTAGCGCCCTAAGGCTGTCAGTTCGGACACGACTCCAGATTTTCACTTGAGGTACACGGACAAGAACGAAATAGTATTGTCTTCCTACTACGAAAAAACTCGCCCTAGTCAGCCTGTTGCTGCCTAGGGCGAGGGTCTCGCGGTACCACCTAAGTTTTGTTACTCATCTGTTGCTATCGGAGTGCCTCCTCCGTCAGGGACTACTGGGCCTGGGGCCGTTGGCACCTGATACTCTGAGCTACTGGGTTCATCCTATGGAAGCTTGCAGCCGATGGCTTCCTCTCTGGGGTGGGCGGTGAACCGACTCTCTTCATCGTTAGTTATGTGATATAGTTAGTGTAGCAGAAAAGAGGCATTAAGGCAAGTGACTTTACATCAATCGAGTAGTTGATCAATCATGCGATGGTGATTATTAATGAATAAGGAATAGGTATTAAACACTTCCGTCTCTTCATATGATTTCTGAGTAATTTCACTATCATTAATCTCGTAAATTACAGCACCAGGATATGCAAGCAATATCGGAGAGTGAGTAGCTATAATGAGCTGGCATCCATGGTCTAACATACGCTTAAACTCTACTAATAATGTCATCTGCATACTAGGTGAAAGTGCAGCTTCAGGCTCGTCGAACAAATAAACCCCACTATCCTTCAAGCGAAATTGGACAAAACGCATGAAACTCTCTCCGTTCGAAAAATTATTCATTGATTTAACGCCATAGTAGTCATTCAACTGATAGTCATCGACAAACCGCTTCGTTTGATAAAACGTATCCGCCCGAAAATAAAAGGCATCTTTCTCTCTTTGGGACGCTACTCTTACTAATCTGAATAAATCAGCGTATTGTTCCGGCTCTGTCTGACGATTGCCTATGAAGTTTCTGGACCCTCCACTTTCGCGAATGCCTAATTTATTGGCGATAATGTTTAGAATAGTCGTCTTTCCTGATCCATTTAACCCGGTAAAAAGTGTAATCTTACCAAAGTGCAGTCCCTTATCATCCATATTATTTAAAAACTTCAACCTATCGTATAGCTGGATATTCCTACATTCACACGAAAAAAACAACGGTCTAATCGCTCTAACAAACACTATTAATCCCCCTTTAAATACCCCTTTCTTTACTTAACAATGGGCTGGATCCAGACGATTATATCATATATGGGTAAGTCAAACTCGCCCTAGTCAGCACAAGGCTGCCTAGGGCGAGCTAAGTTGCGGTACCACCTAAGTTTATCACTCGTCTGTTGCTATCGGAGTGTCTCCTCCGTCAGTGACTACTGGACAGTGGGCTGTCGTTGGCACCTGATACTCTGAGCTACTTGGTTCATCCTGTGGAAGCTTTCAGCCTGAGGCTTCCTCTCTGGATTAGTCGGTTGAACCCCTTCTCTTCATCGTCTCTTATGTGAATACACTAAGTGTAGCAGAAAAGTTGGATCATGACAAGCTATTCATTAATAGAGACTAGTCGAACTTTCATAATATCCGGATTAGTGGATAATTCTTCAATTAATTGCACATGGGTAAGGTCCTTAGGCAAATGAATGGTGAAGGTATTGCGATAAATCTTCTTACCGTCTACATTGGTCACATCGAATTGAACATCGGTCAGTTCAATGTGATGAGTCTTGAAGAAGTCGGCAAAGAATTCCTTGGTTGCTACGCGATGGACATAATGGATTTCGAGACGCTTAACATCCGGGATACGGACAATAAAGCGAATGACCGTTAGGGAGAAAATAACCCCTAAGAAGGTCAAACCAGCAATTTCATAATAACCCATACCGAGGGCTATCCCCAGCGCCGCTGTTGTCCAGAGGGAAGCAGCCGTAGTCAGGCCAGCAACCCTTTGCTTGGTAACCACGATGGTCCCAGCACCTAAGAAACCAATCCCGCTGACGATAGGAGCTAATAAACGCACTTGGTCTACCGAAATTTGAGGGTATTCATTTATTTTTTGATAGAATACCGCCGCTTGAATCATGGAGATAGCGGTAGCTCCGATACAGACTAAAATATGGGTGCGCAGACCGGCCGGTCGATTCTTACGTTGGCGGTCATAACCGATAACCCCAGCGAAGAGGATGGCCAGACAGAGTCTGACTAAAATAACATAAGCTGACATGAGCTCTTCCTTTCTCACTTTAATAACAGTTCATTATAGCCCATCCCACTTAAAAATGCGAGCTAATTGCCCTCTCAGGCATGAAAAAAGGGCTGATATTCAGCCCTTTTCCTAGAGGCCCCGCTTGCGGCGGAAGGCCGTAATCTTGTTCATTGCCCGGTCCAATTCAATCTTAGCCTTGACAAAGGCCTTGTTATCCTTGTTAGCAATAGCTTCTTGCATATTAATCTCGGCTTCTTGTTGTTCCACGCTGACTTGGGCTTCATCGATGTCTTTGCCTCGGATAGCGTAGTTAGAGATAATCTCTACTTCATTGTTGCGCATTTCCAAGACGCCACCATTAATAGCGATAAAGTCATCAGTAAAGCCTTCATGTACCCGAACCACCTTGACAACGCTAAGTTCTAGCGGTGCCAAAATTGGCGTATGGTTAGGTAGAACGGTTAGGCCACCATCTACTGCCCGAACACTGCAGGACAGGGCTTGGTGATCATAGATAACCCCTTGAGGCGAGTAAATGCGTACCCGCATGGTATGCTGGTCCTTTGGATTGGCCATAGTGGTCACCTTCTTAATCTAAGCCTGCTGGCAAGTCAACGCCCATTTTACGTGCCTTCTCAATGGCTTGGCTAATTGGCCCCACATTACGGAAGGCTTCTTCAGGTAAGGCATCGTACTTACCGTCCACAATTCCTTCAAAGCCATGAAGGGTTTCTTCAATTGGCACAAAGGAACCAGGAATCCCGGTAAAGGCTTCGGCTACGTGGAAGTTTTGCGATAGGAAGAATTGGAGACGACGTGCACGTTTAACCACGATTTTCTCTTCATCAGATAATTCTTCAATCCCCAGAATGGCAATGATATCTTGCAATTCACGGTAGCGTTGCAGAATCTTCTGTACCTTAAGGGCAATGTTGTAGTGGCGTTGGCCAACAATTTCTTCTGCCAAGGCACTTGAAGTGGAAGCCAGTGGATCCACCGCTGGGTAAATCCCTTGCTCGGTCAAACGACGTTCCAAGTTGGTGGTCGCATCCAAGTGAGCGAAAGTGGTAGCTGGCGCCGGGTCCGTATAGTCATCGGCAGGCACATAGACAGCCTGGATGGAGGTAATGGACCCATTCTTAGTTGAGGTAATCCGTTCTTGCATGGCCCCCATTTCTGACGCCAAGGTTGGTTGGTAACCTACGGCAGAAGGCATGCGGCCCAGTAAGGCAGAAACTTCTGAACCCGCTTGGGTGAAACGGAAAATGTTGTCGATGAAGAGCAGTACGTCTTGTTTGAGCTCATCACGGAAGTATTCGGCCATGGTCAAACCAGTTAAGACAACCCGCATACGGGCACCAGGTGGCTCGTTCATTTGGCCGAAGACCATGGCGGTCTTCTTGTTAACCCCGGATTCACGCATTTCGAAAACCAAGTCGTTCCCTTCACGCGTCCGTTCGCCGACCCCAGTGAAGACCGAAATCCCCCCTAATTGTTCGGCAATGTTATGAATTAATTCCTGAATGAGGACCGTCTTCCCTACCCCGGCACCGCCGAAGAGGCCGATTTTACCCCCTTTGATATAAGGGGCTAAGAGGTCGATGACCTTAATCCCGGTCTCAAGAATGGTATAACTAGAACTTAATTCTTCAAAAGTTGGTGCTGGACGGTGAATCCCCCGCACCTCATGATCGCCATCTAGGCGACCCATATCATCAATTGGTTGACCTAAGACGTTGAAGACCCGGCCTAGGGTCACTTCCCCTACCGGCACTTCAATCAAACGGTCTGTATCCAGTACGGCTAGCCCACGCTGGAGCCCGTCGGTAGATTCCATGGCGATGGTCCGGACCACCCCATCCCCTAAGTCTAAGGCAACTTCCAGGGTAATGGTTTGGGACAGGTCTACATCTGACAAGTCCATTGCTTCACTGACGGGTTGACGGGTGACCACCAAGGCATGGTGGATATCAGGTACCCCATTTTCAACCGGAAAAGCCACATCGACAACTGGGCCGATGACTTGCTCAATTCGTCCAATCCGCATGGTCTAATCCTCCTTCTTCTTATTATCATTCAGGGCATTGGCCCCATTGATAATCTCTAAAATTTCATTGGTTACTCGTAATTGACGTTCTTGGTTAAATTGTTGTTTCAAGGCGTCAATCATCTCATTGGCTGCGTCCGTCGCACTGCGCATAGCGTTCATACGACTGCCGTGTTCAGCCGTCTTGGCATCGACAATGGCCCCATAAATCTGACTCTCTGCAAACTGTGGCAGGAGTACGTCCAGCAAGGCCCCTTGAGAGGGCTCTACTAGATAGTCAACATTGGCCATATCATCCTCGTCCTCATCTAAGACATCTAAATCAGTCAAAGGCAAGACCTGGTCAGCCCGGAATTGGGAACTAACCGCGTTAATATGGTGATTGTAGCAGACATAGAGGGCATCAAAGGCCTGCTCCTTGAAGAGCTTGACCGCCCGTTTGACGATGGCTTGTACCTCACCGAAGGTTGGTCGGTCAGAAATGTCGTGCATTTCCTTGGCTACATAGTAGCCGTTCTCCCGACAAAACTTGGCAATCGGCTCCCCAATGGCTAAGACCACAATCTCACTCTTGTCAGCATGGTCTTCTTCAAACATCTGTTGGACCGCCTTGATTATGGAGGAGTTGTAGCTCCCCGCCAAACCACGGTCTGAGGAAATAATCAGATAGCCGGTCTTCTTAACGGGACGCTCTAAGAGCATATCGTGAAAGTCGATATAGTTGAGCCCGTCTTGACGAATGGGCACCCCATCATCTAAGAGCTCCAACTGGGACTTCGCCACATGGGAGACCATCTTGCGCACTTTCTCAGCATAGAGGAAGTAATCCTTGGCGTCTTGGGCCATCTTGTTATACTTGGCAGCCGACACCATCCGCATGGCATTGGTGATTTGGGCAGTCTTTTTAGTGGACTCAATCCGCTTTTTAATTTCATTTAAAGCCATTTATGTCCGCCCCTCCTCAGGCTTAGTCAGCGACCAAAGGCCGCGCACTCAATGGTTGAAAGCGTTGGCCGAATTCAGCCAAGATGCTATCCATGAGCTGTTGATCAGGTAGAACCTTCTTGGTCACAATCTCATGCAAGATGACATCGTAGTTATCTCGGAAGAAGGTCATAAGTTGGTCTTGATAGTCTTCAATCATTTCCAGTGGTACAGAATCCATATAGCCATGAATCAAGGCATAGAGGATGACCACTTGTTCTTCAACTGGCAAGGTCTTGTGCAGCTTCTGCTTGAGCACCGCTACGGTCCGTTTCCCACGGTTGAGCTTGTGTTGGGTTGCCGCATCTAGGTCTGAACCGAACTGAGTGAAGGCTTCTAATTCACGGTAGCTAGCCAAGTCAATCCGCAAGGTCCCAGAGACCTGTTTCATTGGCTTAAGTTGGGCTGCCCCCCCTACCCGGGAAACTGACAGACCGGCATTAATAGCTGGTCGAATGCCCGAGAAGAAGAGATCACTTTCCAAGAAGATTTGACCGTCGGTAATGGAAATGACGTTGGTTGGAATGTAGGCGGAGATGTCACCAGCCTGGGTTTCCACGATTGGCAGTGAGGTCAAGGACCCACCACCTAAGGCGTCACTAAGTTTGGCACTGCGCTCTAAGAGGCGTGAGTGCAAGTAGAAGACGTCCCCTGGATAAGCTTCACGACCTGGTGGTCGTTTGAGCAGGAGGGACATTTCACGATAGGCCGCCGCTTGTTTGGATAGGTCATCGTAGACCACCAAGACGTGCTGACCATTATACATAAATTCTTCCCCGATAGCGGTCCCTGAATAAGGCGCTAGGTAAAGTAAAGGCGCAGGTTGTGAGGCAGAAGCCGTCACGACGACGGTATAGTCCATGGCGCCATACTGTTCTAAGGTGTTGACCAGGTTCTTAACCGTGGATTCCTTCTGACCAATGGCCACATAGATACAGATAACATCCTTACCCTTTTGGTTAATAATGGCATCAACCGCTAAGGAAGTCTTACCAGTCTTACGGTCCCCGATAATCAGTTCCCGTTGACCACGACCAATTGGTACCAAGGCGTCAACGGCCTTAATCCCTGTTTGCATTGGCTCATTCACACTCTGACGGTCCATGATACCAGGCGCAGGTGTTTCAACTGGACGGGTGCGGTTGCTGTCAATCCGGCCTAAGCCATCCAATGGACGACCTAAAGGGTCCACAACACGACCCAATAGACCAGGACCTACTGGGACTTCCATGATTTTACCCAGACGGCGGACTAAGTCACCCTCGTGGATATTCTCATACTTACCGAAAATAATAATCCCCACATCATTGGATTCTAGGTTTTGCACCATGCCGATAGAGCCGTTGGCAAACTCGACCATCTCACCCGACATGACATTCTCTAACCCAATAACACGGGCAATCCCGTCACCGATAAAGGTGACCGTCCCGATCTCTTCTAAATTGTCTTGCGATCTAAAGCGGCGGATCTGTTGACGTAAACGATCTTCTAAACGCTCTGTCATCTACGATTCATCTCCTTGTAACCAGCCTTTTTCTAAGAAGGCACGTATTTCTCTTAATTTCTTCTGCCCTGTCACTTCATAGTAGAAGGTCTCTGACTGCAGGCGGACCCCAGTAATCAAGCTAGGATCGACCACTGTCGTAATACGACGCAGAGGCTTCTTGGTAATTTCCATGAATTTGCGGGTCATCTTTTCCTTCTCATCTTCAGTCAAAGGCACGGCACTGGTAATCATCAAGGTCTCAGAACGGACTTGGCGACGACGTTCATCATGGTTCTCATAACCACTTGAAATTTGTGCCATGAGCTTGTCTAAGAGACGGTCCTCATACTGGGTTCGGTTCTCGTCCCGAACCTGATCCGCATCAGAAGATTCCCCTGCTTGATTACTAGCCGCAGCCTGGGCGACCTCACCATGATAGGTTTCTAGGTATTCTTGTTGCATCTTGCGCAACAATTTATCTTCGAAGGTTTTCTCCCGCTTCTTCTTAGCCTCTTCCATATCAGCAATTTGAGGACGCTTGAGAGAGACAGAGGCTTGCTTTACTTCTTCTGTCATGATAAATCATCCATTCCTTCAATAAAGTCGTCCACTAAACGGTGATAGTCTTCTGGTTTGATTTCCCGTTGGATAATCTTCTCAGCAATCTCAATGGAGATGTCAGTCAATTCTGCCCGTAAGTCACTTAACATACGGCGACGTTCCAAGGCAATATCCTTCTGAGCAGTCTCCTTCATGCGGATAACCTCTTCTTTGGCTTCCTTGAGCATGGTGTCTTGAACTTGCAGGCTTTGTTTCTTGGCTTGCAAGATAATTTGAGTTGCTTCCGCCCGTGCGTCACGCAAGGCTAATTGCGCGTCACGGTTGGCGTCTTGGGCAGCTGCCTTCTCAGAAGCAGCTGTCTGAATGTCGTGGTCAATGACCTGTTTGCGCTCTGACAAAATCTTAGTCAGTGGGCCCCAGGCAAAGTGTTTCACGATGAGAAGCAAAATCACGAAGGCCACCAAGGTAACAATGGTATGGCCCAACGAGGTATTGATACTTGTATTTAATAACAGCGTGTTCATATATAGCCTCCCGAATTTGACCTTCAAGTGTCAGCTGGCTTATTTGAAGGCGAAAAGTAATGCGATAACGACCGCAATGATTGGCACGGCTTCAATCAGACCGACACCCAAGAACATGGTCATCCGTAATTTACCTTCCAATTCTGGTTGGCGAGCGATTGATTCGATGGTCTTAGAAATAACCATCCCGTTCCCGATTGATGCCCCTAATGCAGCGAAGGCAACAGCGATTGCAGCAGCGATTGCGTAATCCATAATATATCTCCTTTAATCAATAAATATAGTCAGTTTATTCGTGTTCCGTCTCAACCTTATGGGACATGTAAACCATGGTTAAGGTGACGAAGATGTAGGCTTGAATGGAACCTACAAAGAGTGAGAATCCTTGCCAAATAATTTGGATCAGAATCCCGACAGGCCAAGTGACTAGACCGGCAGAGGTTGCCAGGTTAGCAATCAAGCCCAGTAGGACTTCACCCGCGAAGATGTTCCCGTAGAGCCGTAAGGCCAGGGTAATCGTGTTGGTGAACTCTTCAATGATTTTCAACGGAATCATGGCCTTCATTGGCTTGGTATAGCCGTTAATCAGGTAACCCTTGAAACCTTGTTTCTCAACCCCAATATAGTGGGAGAGCAGAATCATTAAGGCTGCCATGGACAAGCAGACGATTGGGTCAGCCGTTGGGCTACGCCAATAGGAATGTTCGCCATAGTTAAGCATGAATGGTAAGCCCAGCATGTTAGCCACGAAAACAAACAAGAACAATGTCAGCCCAAGTAGCTGGTACATTTGGGCATTGGGATCCGTAATGGCCCCACCCACGATACCGCGGACAAAGTCGATGATGGTTTCTAGGAACAATTGCGGTTTACCCGGTTGGTCAACCGACAGTTTACGCGTACACCAAACGCACAAGCCCCATATCAGGAGCACTGTCGCAATGGTCGCCAGCACTGTATTCCAACTGAAGGCTAAGCCAAAGAGTTCAAATATGCGTGATTCTTCCACACGTCTTCCCTTCTTTCCTCCATTGTATTTTTTGTGCGTTCGTAAGAGATTGACTACAATTCCATAGAAAAGCACACATTATTACTCTACTATATCACTTTCAAATCTGCTTGACAATTCAAGTGACCGCTTCCAAATAACGAATTTTAGAGTTTGATTTTTTTATAAAATATTTGTTCGTTTAACATTTCGATACTAGGCGTCTCAATGCTTGATATAAGGACCCCAAGCCCCATAAAAAGACACTAAAAATACATTTTCTCACGGGGCCTCTTATCTATAGTTTTTTCTTATAGATAGGGGCTGCTACTAGCCTAAGTAGCAAGCAAAAAAGGCGAACTCACCAGGGAGTCGCCCTCTTGGCTTCTAAGCCGCCTAGCTCAAGCGCTAATCGACCTATAGGTATTGTGCTAGAATGGCTTCTAACTTAGCTTGGTCATGGTAGCCGATGAGTTTTTCAACGGGCTGACCATCTTTCTTAACCAAGAGTGTTGGAATAGACATAATGCCAAACTCTTGGGCTACTTTTTGTTCTTCATCTACGTTCATCTTGAAGAATTCTACTTGACCGTCATATTTTTCGCTGAGCGCATCGATAACTGGCCCTTGCATACGACAAGGCCCACACCATGGTGCCCAAAAGTCAACAACGGTTACGCCTTCTGCAGTTGAAGTTAAAAATTCAGCATCTGTTAAATGTTTTGCCATAATACAGACTCCCCTTTTGCTTGTGATACTCCTATTGTATCACTGGACTGTGAGGACGCCTATTTTTTTGCTCACTACTTGAAATAAACAATGGTCGAACCATTACCACCGGCATTGGCTGGCGAATATTCGAAGCGGTCAACCTGAGGGTGTTTGGCTAGAACTTCCTTAACCCCCTGTCTCAGTGCCCCGGTCCCCTTACCATGAATAATAGTAACCATAGGATGGTTGGACAGCAGTGCTGCATCCAAGTACTGGCGCAGACGATAGAGGGCTTGCTCATAGCGCTCGCCCCGCAAGTCTATGCTAGTCTGCACCTTAGGTCCTGCTTGGCGGTGAACATTGACCTTGGTCTTGGTCTCCACTTGATTGAGCGGTTCTAGTTCTTCCTGCTCAAACTTCATTTTAAGAATGCCCATTTGGACAATGTATTCCTTGCCCTTGACTTCGATAATGGTCCCGCGTTGGCCATAGCTTAAGACTTCCACATCGTCCCCTACCTTGAGTTGACGGTTGTTCTTAGCCTTCTTAAGGACCTTATTCTTCTTGAGATTTTCGGGTTGTTTGAGTTGCTCAAAGCCAGCTCGTTTTTCAATTAAGACATGTTCCTTGATGGTCTGATTCTGGCCTTGTTCTAACTGCAGGTCACGAATTTCCTGAATCAGGGCTTCGGCCTGAGCCTGAGCCTGGGCCACCTTAGCATTTGCTTCTTGTTTGGCCTTGTCTTGCAGGCGTTCCTTGGCTTCTAGCCAGCGATTGTATTCATGTCGCAAATCGGCATGCAGTTGTTGGGCCTGCTCCAGCAATTCTTGGGCTGCTTCATGGTCTAACTCAGCCTGACGCCGCTCTTCTTCCAGCTTGGCCACCATGTCATTGAGGGCCTGACTGTCTTCCTTAATCCCTTGACGGGCTTCTGCTAAGATACTTGGATCCAAGCCCAGACGCCCTGAAATATCAAAGGCGTTGGACCGGCCCGGCACCCCTAGCAAGAGGCGATAGGTTGGCGACAGGGTCTGGGCATCGAATTCCATGCTGGCATTGAGAGTATTGGCTGTCTCATGGGCATAGAGCTTGAGCTCAGGATAGTGAGTGGTCGCCATGACCAGGGTCCCTATTTTACGCAAATGGTTGAGGATGGCCATAGCCAGGAGGGCCCCTTCTTGAGGGTCCGTCCCCGAACCCAATTCGTCAAAGAGGACCAAGGACCGGTCGGTCACCTGATTCAAGATGCTGACAATATTGGTCATATGGGAACTAAAGGTGGACAGGTTCTGCTCAATGGACTGCTCATCTCCGATGTCGGCATAGACGGCATCGAAAATGCCCAGACGACTCTCCGCCTCAGCCGGGATATGGAGACCAGACTGCCCCATCAACTGCAAGAGACCTAGGGTCTTAAGCAAAATGGTCTTCCCACCTGTGTTAGGCCCGGTAATAATCAGGGCTTGATAATGCTCACCCAGAATAATGTCGTTAGGCACAATCTTGTCAGCCGCAATCAGGGGATGACGGGCTTGGTAGATGGCCACGATTTGCTGATCCGATAATTTAGGTCGAGTGGCCTCTAGCGACTTGGCATAGTGGGCGCGGGCTTGGATATAGTCCAAATGGGCCACAACCCACTCGTTGCGCTTGAGTTCTTCTTGATAAGGCATGAGGGCTTCAGACAGGGCCATTAAAATCCGTTCAATTTCTTGGCGTTCAGCCCGCTGCAATTCAGCCCGCTTGTTGTTGAGTTCCATAACCGCCTGGGGCTCAATATAGAGAGTCTGCCCCGTTGAAGACTGGTCGTGGACCGTCCCGCCAAATTGATGCTTGTACTCTGCCTTGACCGGCAAGACATAGCGGTCATTCCGCATGGTGACTAAGGCATCAGATAGCTGGCTGGCCTTGGACTTAAGCAGTTGGTTGAGTTGCAGGCGGATTTGCTGCTCCATCTGGCCTTGTTGGCGACGGATGCTAGCCAACAGAACCGAAGCCGACGAGAGGACCGAGCCATCTTCGTCAATGGCTTGGGCCAGTTCCGCTTCAATTTCTGGTAAGGTCACCACTTGGTAGACCCAGGCCGTAAGAGCCGGATAGGTCTTCTCTTCGGCTGCCAACTGGTCGAAGAACTTCATGAGTTGATGGATGGTCGATAGGAGCTTGGCAATGCCGGCCAGTTCCTGACCATTAAGGCTAGCGCCTAGTTCCAAGCGTTTAAGTGCCATGTCGATATTTACTAGGCGTGGAATCGGTAATACTTTTCCTTGCATCAAAATACCGAGCGCTTGCTCGGTTTCTGACTGCCATGTTTGAATAATGTCCAGCTGGTCGCTAGGCGCCATGGCTTGAACCAGGCGCTCAGCCGACTCTGTCTGGAGATAATGTTGCACGGCTTGTTTGATTTTACCGAATTCCAAGGTGCTAAAAATCTTCTGATCAGTCACCTTGAATTCCTCCTTTGATATTAACGATTGTTGTTGTTATTGTTGGGATTGGCCTGGAGCCAGAGACGGTTGGCCATATCAGATAAGACAGGTGTTTGCGACACGACCCGATAAGCAATCGGGTTATTAACAAATTGTTGTTGGATGCCTTCTAGCGGTACCAAGGATAAGGTAAAGAGCGAGAAGAAAATCCAGATATAGGCGATAAGGACACTAATCAGCCCGCCCCCGATGTGGTTAGCCCATTTGAAAACTTCATAGAAGGCTAGCTTACGGAAGAAGAGACTAATAAACTCAGTCACTAACCAACCTGCTACTACAATGGCAATATAGGCCACGACCCGATAGAAGGCCTGGTCGATGACGAAGCTAGTGGCTTGGTCATAGAAGGTCATCTGGGTATTCTGTTGAACTGATGGGAAAGGAATAAAGTTAGAGATAAAACGTGCCAATGGTTGATAGTGGCGATTGGCAATGGTCATGGCGATGACAAAACCAATCAGACGTACCACTTGCATGACCAAGCCACGGCGATAACCGCGGTAGAAGGCATACAAGAGAATCAAAAGCATGAGTAAGGTTAACATGAAGGAATTCCTCCTTAATTACATTATGTATTACTTTCTGGTAAAGGGAACCTGAGGGCTGGCCTTCTTAGGCTCGGCTACTGGAGATTTAGGGGCCTGAGCTTGAGCGCTGCCCTTGGCTTGCAGGCTTTGGAGCTGAGCTTCCAATTCTGCAATGCGCTGTTCCTTAACTAGTTGATCAGATAAGGCGTTGACCGACATGAGGATGGCCCGATCACGTGCCGACATGTCAGGGGCTAACTCGGCTAACTGAGCCAATTGGCTGTTAACTAATTCTACCACCTGATTGAGGTGAGTCGCTGAGCGATTTCCCACAATCGTATATTCGGTACCTTCAATTACGGCGCGAAAACGTCGTTTATTTTCCATGAACAGTCACTCCTTAGCTTGATTAACCTTAGTGTATCAAAAAATAAGTACAAAAGAAACTAAAAGCAATTTTGCCAAGGCCTCTCGCTTGGTGGGCAAAAGGGTCATGACAAGGACTGAGAAATTGTGTATACTGATAAGCGTTGAAAACAAGGAGGAAGAGACCATGACGGCATTATGGAAAGGACGACTTTATACGATTTTGGGGGCAGCCTCTTGGGGCCTATCGGGAGTCTGCGGTCAGTACTTGATGCAGACAGCCCAAATTCCAGCTCGGATTGTCGTCTCGATTCGCATGCTACTAGCAGGTCTCATTATGACGACCTATCTCTTGGCCTGTCAGCGGCCCCAGCTCAAAGCCCTAAGCCAAGATAAGCGCAGCCTAGTCCAGCTAGTCATCTTCGCTCTCTTCGGGATTGTGCTCTGTCAGCTGACCTATCTGGAAGCCATTGGGGCCTCTAATGCCGGGACTGCCACCGTCCTTCAATATACCAGCCCTATTCTGGTCATTGCCTATGTCAGCCTCAAGACCCGCCAGGCCCCAACTGGCCAACTGCTAGCTGCTATTGCTTTGGCCATTCTGGGCACGGCCCTGATTGCCACTCATGGCGACATCACCAGCCTGAGCCTAACACCGGCTGGCCTAAGCTGGGGCTTAGTTGCGGCTGTCGGCTACGCCCTCTACACGGTTTTGCCAGCTGACCTCTTACAGCGCCACAACGCCACCTTGGTGACTGGCTTAGGCTTACTACTGGGCGGCGCTAGCCTCTTCCTGGCTAACCAGACCTGGACCTATCCAATTGACTGGCAGCCACTGACTATTCTTGCTATGGCGGGCTTAGTGGTGGTCGGCACCCTCTTGGCCTACACCCTCTTCCTTAAGGGGGTCGCCTTGGTGGGGCCTATGGAAGCCTCTCTCCTAGGGGCTTCAGAGCCCATCTCAGCCGTATTCTTCGCCTTCTTATTGATGAGCGAGCATTTCTACCTGATTGATTTATTGGGCATGGTCCTAATTATCGCGGCCGTTGTCTGGGTCTCCCTGCATCCTAAGGCGGCGCCCCATCCCGTTAATGACTAGCAAACATCTAAAGAGGAGAGAAAGACTTTCTCTCCTCTTTTTAAGCAAGAAAAAAGGAACTAGGATATAACCTAGTTCCTTTTTGGCCTTTGAGCCTGATTTGACGTCATTAGTTTTTAACTTGCTCACGTCTAACGACGAATCCTGCCACAATCACTAATACAAAGCCTAAGCCAATTAAGAGGATTGAGCTAGCTTCACCTGTTTTTGGTAATTGCTTCTCTTCCTTCTTGCCTGGGTCTTTGCCTGGATCTTCAGTCTGACTTGTCTCTGCAAGTCGGTTAACGAAGACCACGCCGGTTGCATTTTCTGCTTGGACTAGCAATTGACCTTGACCGTTATCAGACACGGTGACTTTAACTGTGTAAATCTTGTCATCATAAGTCATGCCTGGTTCAGAACCTTTTACTTGACGAAGCGTATAAGTGTATTCGCCCGCTGCATCAAATGTTAAGGCCGGGAAGACGACTTTACCATTTTCATCATTCTTAAGCGCGTGAAGCACCTTGCCGTCTTTATCCACTAATTCAAGAGTGAATTGGTCCTTCTTGACTGGTACGTCTTCTTCTTTAGGGCCTTTTTTGATGACTGTCTTAGCATCCACTACTAAGCTAGCTGCTCCAGCCTTGTAGCTGTTAGAGAATTCTGCCGGCTTAGCATTGCTAGCCTTGGCTTCTAATTGCCCTTGCCCATTGTCAGTTACAGCTACTGTTAGATCGAATTCGCTTGCGTCATAAGTGTAGCCTGCGGCCCCTTCATTCTTCTCACGAATCTTGAAGCTATAGTCGCCTGCTGCATCGAAGCTGAGAGCTGGGAACTCAACAGAACCATCTGCCTTGTTCTTAGCGGTGCCAACTACTTTACCGTCTTTGTCTACTAATTCAAAAGTGAATTGGTCAGCGACTAAAGTGGCGCCTGCTAATTTCTTACTTGCTTTAACTACTAGGCTAGTAGCTGCTGCTTTATAAGTGTTAGCAAAACCTTCTTCTGATGCGTAAGTGGCTTTCGCTTCTAATTGACCTTGACCGTTGTCAGTAATGGCTACCGTCACTTCAAGCGTCTTGTCATCGTAGGAGTAACCAGGTTTTTGATCGTTCACTTCACGAATTGTGTAAGTGTGGTTACCTGCCGCATCGTAGTTTAAGGCTGGGAACTCTACAGAGCCGTCTGCCTTGTTCTTAGCGGTGCCAACTACTTGGCCAGTCGCTTTGTCCACTAACTCGAAAGTAAATTGGTCTGCTGCTAAAGTAGCACCCGCTAATTTCTTGCTTGCTTTGACAACTAGGCTGGTTGCTGCTGCCTTATAAGTGTTAGTGAAGGCTTCGCGGTCGTATGTCACTTGAGCCGTCTTAGCACCCGCCTTGTCGGTTACTTTAACAGTTGCTGTGATCTCATTTTCGTCATAAGTCACACCTGGCAAGTCGCCTTTGAATTCGCGAATCTTGTAGGTAAATTCCCCTTCTGTCTTGAACTTAACTTTCTTGAATTTAACAAGACCGTTATCGTCGTTCTTGGCAGTCGCCACGACAGAATTGTCTGCTGCGTTCACTAATTGGAAGTCGAATTCTTGGGCCTTTAATTGGCGACCTTCCAACTTCTTATTCACTTGGAAGACCACCACGTCTGAACGAGCACCCGTCCCGACACCATCCGTCGTTTTTAATGGCGCAAAGCCATCAAATTCTTGCTTATCTGTGTCAGAAGTGAAACTTACGTGGTTGATAGCTCGTTTGGTGACAGGATCAACCGGTTCAGTAATACGAGTTTGGTAGATTAGGTAGAGACCACGTCCGTCTAAGCTACCACCCTTGTTAGGAATCACTGTGAAGTTATTGTCATCTTCATTGGTGATCGTTGTACCCGCAAAGGAGTCTACCCGAGTCCCATTTTCCCAGTCGGTGAAATAATACCCTGTCATCTCACCAACAAATTCTTGGCCTTCAGGGATGGCGTCTTTAATTACAACATTGGTCACACCTGCCTTGGCATAGCGGTTAACGCGAATTCGCCAGTCGATTAACTCTGGGTTGTCTTTGTTTTGTACGCCCCACTTGGTATAACCAGTTGGGTCTTCATCAACCACAATACGCGTCAGAGCGTAATCACCAGCACCTGGCATGGTAAAGTTTTGAACGACATTCTTAGGCACACTATCTGCCCAAACCGCCGTAAAGGACATGGTGAGTGTCTTCTCTTCATTGAGTTTAGCAAAATAGGCTTCGTTGGTAATGGTTAAGGTCGCTGTATTGGTTGCTGGATCTACCACCACATTCCCAACAACTTCGCCACCAGCCGAAACTTCTGTTAGGCCGGTTGCCTCAACTTGGAATACATTAGGTACTGTATAGGTAAGGGTATCCCCATTTTTCAAGGTCACCTTGTTAGGAATCTTGTAGGTTGGGGTAATGTAGAATTTCCCTTCCCCGTATTTCCCATTTTTTTGTACCGGATGTGTATTGATGGTGAAGTTGGTTGTCATCTCATATTGAGATGGCTGAACCTGCGCTTGCGGAAAATGCCCAGCTTGTGCGTCTGCTTCTGCATCTCCCTCTTGAGCAGTATCTTCCTTGCCTTCCTCACCGTTTGCAGCATTCTCAGTAGCTGGCTGAACTGCTTCTGTTGCTGGTGATGCCGGGGTCGCTGCTTCTTGCGCTAAGGCCACAAGAGAGCTAGCGAAGACTTGCAGAACCATCAGCAAAACAATCAGAAGACTGTGCAACTTATGTTTTTTCAAATAATCACTCCTATCCCCATATTACACACTCTCTAGCGGCGGTTTTCTAGCGAGTCAGTGTCTTTTGGAATGTTTGATGGTAGTATCTACCAACCTCATTCTACCAAAACCGTCAAGATTTGTATATAAATTTTGTGTATTCTAGAACCATTAGTAAATCGCTTGCATAAGCGCTATAATACAAGCTTCTTAATAGGCACCTACCTAAAAAAACACCATAAAAGCAAAAAGCGACCTGCTTACTTGACTAGTAAACAGGTCGCTATTCTTTTGCCTATGGCCTACTTAAGCTTGCGAGCTAGAGCCAGGGCTTTTTCCGTATTCTTGAAGTGGAGCTTGGCCGTTTCTCTTAAGACATCAGGGCCGAACTTTTTAATGAGCTTGGCTGCAAAAGCATCCACATTGGCGCCTGCCCCACAACACAAAAATAATACCGACTTACCCTATTCATAAAAATAGAGTCAAAGCATCTATCACTTTGATTCTTTAGGATGCATTATTTCTTTTCTCTAAAGTATAAATACAAAGTAACCGAAGAAGAGATAATGGATCCTAAAATTATAGTCATAAAAATTACGAAATTTGAAGGAATTCCTTTTTTATTTAGCGCACCCCAAAAATACCCTATAGCTTTCGTGGAGACAAAAAAGATAATAAGAGCTACAATCAAGTAAATAAACTTTTTGGAGCTCTTTCTAGCATTTTGACTCTGCTCATTTTTTTCTTTCCACTTTTCTACTAATTTATCTACATTATCCTGGCTAGCCCCCTGGAATCTAACTGTCCCACTCTGAAACGCTGTGATAGTAACACCATTCACTTTAGCAAAAAATACAGAATGTTCAACTGGATCTTGTAAATATTGTTCATAATATTTTTTCATTCCTTGGATTTCTTCCAATTTTAATGTGATACTCTTTTCTGCCATTTAATTCTTCACCTCACCATACTCAGCTGTTAAAGAAAATGCACTTTCTCATTTTTACACTATTGAATTATTCTTATTTAATCTTATTATGGTATTATACGGTATTCCAAAGCATAAGTAAATCATTCGCTTAATGAATTGATCATTCTGAATTACTAAAGAGCTGTTTTATGATTCCTGAGTTATTACAACAATTACATGATGCTAACTCACTTCCTTCGTAAATCGCTCGCATAAGCGCTATAATACAAGCTTCTTGATAGGCACGTACCTAAAAAAGCAAAAAAGCGACCTGCTTACTCACTCGCAAACAGATCGCTATTCTTTTGCCTCTGGCCTACTTAAGCTTGCGCGCTAGGGCCAGGGCTTTTTCCGTATTTTTGAAGTGGAGCTTGGCCGTTTCTCTCAAGACATCAGGGCCGAACTTTTTAATGAGCTTGGCTGCAAAAGCATCCACATTGGCACCTGCTCCTGACGGCAGGACCACATCATAAGGCGCCCCAAAGGTAGTTAGGGACTCCAGGAACCAGGCCCGGGCTATGATAGAGGCGCAGGCCACCGCCAAGTGGGCACTCTCCCCTTTCTCAGCGAAATAAAGTCCCTTGGTCAGGGGATGTGCTTCCTTCTTCAGGTAGTTAAAATAGTTCTGAGGGCTGGTAAACTCATCAATCAGAATCCCTTGCAGGGCCAACTTCTGGCGGGCAGACAGCTTGGCCAGCAGCTTCTGAATGGTAAAGTTATGGAGGCTAACCTTAATGGCATTGGCATTGCGGGTCTTGTTGGCCTCATTATACTTGGCTGGCGAACAAATAGTCAGCTCATGTGTTAGAACTTGGCGCAACTTAGGAGCTAGATCCAGAATCTGGGCATCCGTCAGAAGCTTGGAATCCTTGACACCCAGGCCTTCAATTTTAGCCCGGTCACCGGCATCTAAGTAGACGGCGCAAACCGTCAATGCCCCAAAGTAGGAGCCATTGCCCACCTCGTCGCTACCAATAATGGTCCAGTTAGCGAAATCCTGAGGTAAGTGGCTGTGATTGGCTGGCTTAGCCTTAGTTGAAGTGACGCCCGCCTTGGTGCTTGGCGCCGAAGTCGCCTGGCCCTGCCAGCGAGCTACCTGGGCTTCCACATCCTTGCCCTGGAAGAGGACCTTACCACTGGCATAGGCTGTAATGGTGACGCCGTCGACTTGAGCGCGGAATTCACTATGAGGCACCGGCTCTAGCAGGTAGTCGGCATAAGTTGCTTTCATTTGGGCGCGAGTGGCTGCGTCCAGTTGGAGAGTGACTGAGGCCATGGGCAGGCTCCTTTCTATATTGGGTAATCTCTTCTAGTATTTTACCTAGCAAAAAACACGCCGTCAACCGGCGTGTTTTCTTAATTTCTAGGCTTAGCCTAATTTGTTGTAGTATTCAACGACGAGGGCTTCGTCGATTTCAGCGTTGAGTTCGCTACGTTCTGGTAAGCGAGTCAAAGTCCCTTCGAAAGCAGCTGCATCGTAAGAAACGAAGTCTAAACGAGAAACAGTGTTTTCCAAAGCTTCCTTGATGATTGCTAAGTCGCGAGAAGATTCACGCAAACCAATCACTTGACCTGGTGTTACCAAGTAAGAAGGAATGTCCACACGCTTGCCGTCAACAGTCACGTGACCGTGGTTTACTAATTGACGAGCTTGACGACGAGTGGTAGCAAAACCTAAACGGTATACCAAGTTGTCCAAACGAGTTTCCAATAAAGCCATGAAGTTTTCACCGTGTTTACCGGTTTTGATCTTACCAGCTTTGCGGAACAAGGTCGCGAATTGACGCTCGTTCATGCCGTAAGTGTGGCGTAATTTTTGTTTTTCTTGTAATTGCAAACCATACTCAGAGATTTTCTTACGTTGGTTGCCGTGTTGACCTGGTGCGTAGTTACGGCGTGCTAACTCTTTACCAGTTTCAGATAATGAGATGCCTAAGCGGCGAGATAATTTCCAAGATGGACCTGTGTAACGAGACATTCTTGAATTCCTCCAATAAAATAGATTTTTGTTTGGAGTAAAATAATCCTAAAAAACCGAATGCGTGCAGGTGATGTGAGGCGTTCGCTTTTCTGCAGCCGCAGTTACTAACCTACCCCAAGGGGCAATCAACTGTTGACGCGCTTTCCTTTTTCATGCTGCATTATTTTACACTCTTACGATTATAGCAAATTCTTTTGGCCCTGACAAGTCTTGTCGCGCAAATATTTTAGCCTAGTCACTCCTACTTAAAGTCACAGGACTCTAGGTGGTCATTTACGATTCCCACTGCCTGCATAAAGGCATAAACAGTAGTTGAACCCACGAACTTGAAGCCCCGTTTCTGCAGGTCTTTACTTAGCTTATCCGATAAGTCTGACTTGGCTGGCACCTGGTCGATTGAAGTCCAGTGATTGATAAGGGGCTGACCCTGCACAAAGCTCCAAATATAGTTGGAAAAAGAACCAAACTCCTTAGAGACCGCCAAATAGGCTTGGGCATTAGTGGTGACAGCCTTAATCTTCAGGCGATTACGTACCACACCAGGATCGGCTAACAAGGCCTCCCACTTGGCTTCATCATACTCGGCCACTACTTGAGGCACAAAATCATCATAGGCTTGGCAGAGAGTCTCCATCTTAGACAAAATGGTCAACCAGCTGAGTCCAGCTTGCATGCCTTCCAACACCAACATCTTAAAGAGATAATGGTCGTCATAAGAGGGCACGCCCCATTCGGTGTCATGATAGTGAGTCTCTAAAGCATGCTTGGTGGCCCAATCACATCGTTTCATTAGATAGCCTCCCCCATACGCTCTAAGAGTTCCATAACCAAGCTAGCAGATTCCTTACCAGCTAAGAGAATAAACTCATCGAAAGTGATGTTAGCCTGGTCATCGGCAGAGTCCGAGATGGCCCGAATGACTACACAAGGCGTCTTGAGCACATAGGCCGCTTGGGCGATAGCGGCCGACTCCATTTCACAGGCTAAGGCAGTTGGGAAATTGGCCTTAATTGGAGCCTGTTGACTTGGTCCCGCTACGAAGGCATCACCTGACACAATCAGACCCCGATAGACCTGCTTGCCCTTGGCTTGGTAGAGTTGAGCTGCTAGGTCTGACAAGGCTGAGTGGGTCTCATAGGCAGCAGGCATACCGGCCATTTGGCCAATTTGATAGCCAAAGGCTGTCACATCCGCATCATGATGGCGCAATTGATCTGCTACCACCACATCCCCTACCTTGAGGCCATGGCCCAGGGCGCCGGCGCTCCCGGTGTTGATGACCAGGTCCACATCAAAAAGCTGCTTGAGCAAGGTCACCGTCATAGCAGCATTGACCTTACCAATCCCAGATTGGACCAAGACCACGTCCTGGCCAGAAAGTTGACCTTGGTAGAAGGTGTAGCCGGCCACAACTTGCTCCGATTCCTGCTGGAGAGCTTGCTTGAGCAGGCGGATTTCTTCTTCCATGGCGCCAATAAGTCCGATTTTCATAGATTAACTCCTTTTTCTGATTAAAATACAAACATGATGACCATGACAATGAGTAGCAAGACAGCTACCAGTATCAGGGCATTATTAAGGAAACGATCCAGTCGCAGGCTATAAGGTCCCTTGACTTTAGGGGGCTTGCTAGGAGCCGGTGCGGGCTCTTCTTCATATTGGTCGTATCCCTCATCGTACTCGTCATAAGCCACATAGGCCTGATGGTCATCATCATAATAGGCCTCACTCCCATAAGACGAGTCTTCATAAGCTGAATAGTCTTGGTAATAAGATGAAAGCTCATCCGGAATTTCCTCAACTTCATGATAGGCATAGGGATCTTCTTGCCAATTCTTACTAGAATAGACCTGAGTTTGGCCCAAGTCCTGGTCTTGGTCTTCTAGAGATGGCCAATCCGCTTGCTTGCTTTCTTGGCTGGCGCCCCCCTTGACATAGTCTTCATATTCCCGTCGATGCTTGTCCTTGCCGTGGTAGCGTGACATGCGCGTTTCGGTCTCAGGCATGCAAGCCACCTCCTCCTAACCAGAGTTGGAGGGCGTAGAGGGTCTTGAGGTCAATCACTTGGCCTTGATCTAGTAAGTCTTGGACTTGCTGACGCGTCATTTCAAAGAGTTCAATGCCCTCATCATCGTCTTGAGGCAGCGGATTCTCGACTGAAACCAGACCATGGGCATAATAGAGGGTTAACTTCTCGTCTAAGAAGCCTGGTGAGGCATAGAAGTCGCCCAGATTCTGCCAGTGGGCTGCCTGATAGGTGGTTTCTTCTTCTAACTCACGCTTGGCACCTTCTAGGGGCGTATCTTGGTCGCCCTTATCTAGAATACCAGCTGGAATTTCATAGGTGTCAGCGTCGATGGCTGCCCGGTACTGCTTGACCAAGAGGACCTTGTCTTCTGGCGTGACGGCTAGAATGGCCACCGCCGGTTTCTTATGGATAAGCTCACGCTCAACCACCTGGCCCTGGTCCAATCTTACCTGATTAAGGTAGGTTTGCAGAATGACGCCATCAAAGATTAACTGGGTCGACACCATGCGGGATGATTGATTAAAGCTGACTTCATTGGCTGCAATTTTCATAGAGCAGACCTCCTTTTACTACTTGACTCTAGCATAGCCTCTCCCCTGCCATAAAGCAAGAAAAAGGCCACGGCTTAAGTCTTACTTAAAAATAGGCCTCAAGTCCGATATACAAGTTCAAGTTCTGTGCTACAATAGAGACAGTAAAACAAATAAGGAGGTTTTGAATATGTGGTTACATATGTGGTTACATATGCGGTTACTAGGTCAATTAACGATTGTCAGTCCTTTGATTGTCACTTCCCTTGTACTCCACCTAGCCTATCGAAACTTAGATTTCTCCAGCCGTTTGGCAGCATATAAAAAAAGTATTCAACGTCGTGCCGGTCTTGGCATCGGCCTACTCTTCGTCTTGAATTTCCTATTCAAAGACTTATTTGGCGGAGGCTATGGCTTGGCCTCACGCTTAGTCTGGGCTTTCTTCCTCTATGGACTGGGCCTTCTAATCCTAACCACTGGCTTCCAGCTGATTAATAAGCTCAAACCTGCTGACTGGGTCCGTTACTTCTTCTATATTGGTATTGCCTGCACCATCCTGGCTGTCAATGCCATTGTCTCAGGCCAACACATGGACTTTGAATGGATCATCGGTCTCATCTTCCTAGAGCTATTCGGCTTGGCCTGCGTGACCGGCTTGGTGGTTCTAGCCAAGTTTGCCGGACCTAGCGAGGAAGCCCCCTATAAGACTTCTGTCACACGCACAAGCAGCAACAAGGTCCAACACTACCGCCAAGCAGGCTTGTCGGATCAAGAAATTCAATTCTTACGCGAACAACTGGCTACGGCCAAACCTCAAATCCAAAGCATCGAGCAGGAGTTCAACCAAAACGCTAAGCTCCGTACCTTGGAAGTTCGCTACAATACCGTTAAGGTCTGCCAAAACTACTTCAAGGACATCGTCAATCAGCCTAAACGCCTGGTCGAAGCCAGCGACTTCCTCTATAAGTACTTGCCTTCCCTAGAAGATATTCTTAAGAAGTATAATGAAATTAACGGCCACGTTGCCAAGAACAAGCAAACCTACATGATTTTAGAAAAATCAGCGGCCACTATTGAGAAGCTCTGTCAATCCATTAACGATGCCTATGTCCACTTCCACCAGGAAGATCTCAAGGCCATGGAAGATGAACTCTACGTAGCCAATCGCACCCTTAAGAGCCAAGAAGCGCTCCAATCAGATGAAAGTGTTGAAGATCTCATTAACCTTGGAAAGGATGAAGCCTAATGTCACAACGTCCCGATTTATTTGAAGAAATGCAAGACCAAACACCTAAAACTAGTACGGTAGAAGACTTGCTGGGTAATCCCTTCGACCTAGAAGAGGCGCCTAGCCCTGCCTCCCCACACAATGACCTAGTGGATGCCGAAATGATGGCTAAGCGGGCCGTTACCACTGAAAAGCTGATTGACCGCCTGCCAGAACATCGCCAACAACAGGCCTATGATTTGGCTAAGCAGATTGACGAGCAGAATATGAGTGCCGTCATCGCCTACGGCTCCAATGCTCAGAAGAAACTGAGCGAGTTCTCCCATGGCATGCTCAATAAGGTCCAACTCAAGGATACAGGTGAAATTGCCGACGTCCTAACCGACCTCATGCACCAACTGGAATCTTCTAACCCGCGTGACTTAACGGCCTCTCCTAATATCTTCCAAAAATTCTTTGGTAAGATTAAGGCTTCCATTGCCGAAACCCAAGCCCGCTATCAGAAGATTGGTACTTCCATTGACCGCGTGGCCATCCGCCTAGAACGCGAGAAGAATGAGTTACTTAACGACAACCTCATGTTGGAGCAACTCTATCAGAAAAACAAGGACTACTTCGAAGCCCTCAACATCTACATCGCAGCCGGCGAGCTTAAGATGCAGGAATTGCAGGAAGAGATTATCCCTGCTGCCATCGAAAAGGCCAAGACTTCCGGTGACCAAATGGATGTCCAAACCGTCAACGACCTCAATCAATTCTTAGACCGCTTGGACAAACGGACCCACGACCTGCGCTTAACCCGCCAAATGACGGTCCAACAAGCGCCACAAATCCGTATGATTCAAAATACCAACCAGGCCTTAGCTGAGAAGATTCAAGTCTCCGTCCACACGGCCATTCCGCTCTGGGAGAACCAGGTCATGATTGCCTTGACCCTACTCCGTCAGCAAAATGCCGCGGTTAGCCAACGCCAAGTCTCCCAAACTACCAACGACTTGCTCAAGCGTAATGCCGACATGCTCAAACAATCGGCGATCGACACAGCCCGCGAATCCGAACGAGGTGTTATCGACATTGAGACCTTACAACATACGCAAAACAGCTTGATTGAAACCATCGAACAAACCCTGGAAATCCAACGCGAAGGACGCCGTCAACGTCAAATCGCCGAACAGGAACTCCAGCTCATGGAAGGTCAATTGCGTGATAAGCTCATGGCGATCTCCAACGAACAACAAGCCTACCTAGAAGAATAAATAGATTCCCCCCGGACAGGAAGTCAACTTCCTGTCCTTTTTCTATTCCCTGCCCTCTTGTAAGAAATTGAAAAGGGTCTTATAATAGAAGTAGAGAGAGAGGAAAGGACTCGCTATATGTTTAATGAATTATTTAATGACAAGCAACAAGCCCTCTATTTATTCGACGCCCAGCGTCAGGCCTTTGCCTTAATTCCGGAGCAAAAGCGCCCCATCTATCTAGCCTGCCATCATCGTAACTTCTTAATTCTGGTCGTCTTCGCCATGATTTCGCTAGCACCTGCTAGCTCCATCTGGCTGAATTTAGCCATTTGCGCCACCCTCTATGGCCTCATGACCTGGTACTACCTGACCAAGTTGACACCTAAGGCTGACTGGCAAAGTCTGACGGCTGACCTAGCGGTCTATCCGACCTTCTACAAGCGTTTTGACTTATCCAAGCTCAAGCTCAACATTAGTCTCTTTGTCTTGGTCTTATTGGCGGTCTTGATTGGCATTAGCCAGCGGGTCAGCCAATCCCTAGTCTTAGAAATTCTGCTAGCGCTGGCTATCGCCTATGAAGCCCTACGTCAGATTCTAATCTTCCTGGCCCTCCGCCAAAATCCCCTGCCCCCAATTTCAAGCAAGCAAGTCAGTCCAAGACTCAAAAGTCAAGTGCTCAAGAAAAAGAAAAAGTAGGTGATTCTCATGTCTGCCCTATTCAGCCTTATTCCCATCTGTCTGCTGATTTTCGCTGGCTATCTCTACTGGTTCCGCGACCATATTGTCACACTCTTAGAATTAAGTTCCCATCGGGAAATTGTCGTCCTGAGCGTGGCCTATGCCAGTCTGGCTCTCTTGGGGCTAGTCTTAGTAGTGCTCAAGCAATTTGAATGGTTGCTGGGTCTCCTCATCCTAGTCTCTGTGCTCAGTGCCATCTTAAGCTTGGTTCTGACTCGTTTTATGAAATAGTTGCTATAAAAATAGCCCACCAGAGTCCCAAAACTGGTGGGCTATTTTTTGTGTTCCGGCCCTCTAACAGGACATGATTTGAAGCCCTTTTCAAAGAGTGGTATAATAGTTGCATAGTCAAGTGTCATTTTCAGAATGATTTGCACTTGCTAGAGAAAGGAAGATGATTATGAGTCATAAATGGCTCCGGAAACTTCTGCTATCCGGACTTAGTCTCTGCCTCCTAACAGCTGGTCTCCCAGGGACAGCTCATGCCCAAGAGAGCAATTCACCCCCACCAACTGCCGAAGACAAAAATGTTTTCGGTGAAAAAACAGCGGTTTACGGTAATGAAGATGCCGGCTATCTGCAAATCCCTCTTCGCTTCGTGCCTGTCGAAGGCCAAAGCAAGGACGAACAAGCCTACCGCTTCCGCGATGAGGCCAGTGGCCAAGAAATCGTCTGGGGCATTCGCGATGTCAAGTCGCCAACCGACGACAAAATTCCTCAAGACTTCAAAGACCTGTCGCCTGTCTATTGGATTGGCTTCCTCAATTTGCGCGAGCGGATTGGTGAAGGTGGCACCAACAATATGGGAGAATTTGCGACCGTCAATAATTTGACCTTCTACCATGTCGCGACTACCCTACCTGACCGGGCTGAATCTACCTTCTACTATCTCCGCCTTAACAATAAGGAAGATGTCATTCTACTGACCATCACCGGACCTGACCGGGCTGCCATAGATAAATTAGCCCCTATTATGTTTACCTGGTCCCCAACCAAGTATGAATAGAAAGGAGCCTGACCATGAAACTTAGAAAAAAATTCTGGCGTGGCCTCCTGATTAGTCTGACCTTGGTCTTAATGGGATTGGCTGGCCTGACGCCAAGCAGTGTAGACGCCCAAGATAATAAAGCGCCTGCGGCTCCAACCCTCAACATGGACCAAACCCAACGCGTGGGGACGGACACCATGGGCTATGTCACCATTCCGGCCGACTTTAGCCAGACCAAGGACGAGGAAAAATACAAGGAATGGGCCAATGCCGACGGCAGTATTACGGTCATCTTGCGTTCCCTGGATCCCCATCAGCCAGTGGCAGATGCCCCTGACAACTCAGATGTCTACCTCTATACCATGGGCTATCTGGGTGAGGAAATGGGCAAGCGCAATGCCGGCTATGTCGCTGTCGACCGACTCAAGGCCGATGATCCTAAGGCAGGTATGACGCTCACGGCGACCATCCTACTTGAAATGGAGGGCAAAAAAGTCCCTACGCTGATGAATTACAATCTAGCCCCTGCTAGCACAGGCGCCAAATTGCTTTTGATTCGCGTCTACAACTTTAATAACGACAGCATCGACAAGTTACTACCAACCCTCACCAAAACTTGGTCTGATACCAAGTAAGTCAACGAAAGGAGTTTCCAATGAAACGATCTATCCCTCTATTAGCTTTGGCTAGCTTAGCCTTGGCCGGTCATTTAGCCTTAACTACAGTAGCTCAAGCCACTGAATCAAGTGCTGCAAGTAGCACCAGCCAAGAATCTGCCAAGGAATCAAGCAAAAACTCATTTTTCAAAAAATCTAACGAATCCCAAGCTAAATCAGTCCAAGTAGGGCTTCCTAATGCCGGCTACTTCAACCTTCCTGGTAATTTCCAAGAACAAAAAGGCGATACCAAGGATACCACCATTCACTATCTGGATAAAGAAAATCAAGAAGAACTCTACATCGATATCCAAGACGTCAAGGAAGGCGACCTGCCTGAAGCATTCAAAAAACTCAAACCACTGGACTATATGGCCCACAATGACATGTCCGTCTACGCCTTCAAAGCCCATAGCAAAAAGGTGACGACTGTCCCTGTTGACCTAGGCAAGCCTTTGGGTTATGTTTATCAAATTGATGTGACCAAATCAGATGATAGCCGGTCCGTCATCATTGTCTTCGCCCATCCTGATGATGCCAACCGTATCGTGCGCTTGACCTTCTTCAGCTCTAATGAAGAATCCCTTAAAAACTTAGTTAAGCACTTAGAAAAATGGCAAGCTAAGCCAGCCAACTAGTAGAAAGGATGAATCACATGACTAAAAAATTATTGAAAAGCGTCCTCTTAAGTTTGGCTTTGGCTACTAGCTTAGCGCCAACTGCTATCTTAGCCGAAGAACAAAGTCAGCAGGACAACACTTCTTCCGTTGAGTCTATCTCTAAGCTACGCGAAGAAGCCAAGAAAGAAGTTTACAATGAAGGCAAGTCCCAACGTGTTGGGAGCGATCTAACAGGTTGGGTCAATGTCCCAGAAGATTTTAAAGAGTTCACTAAATACAAGGAGGAAAATGAGGGTAGACTGCTTCAATACGACCGCAATAACGAAGATGTCGTGGTCACCCTTGAGAAACTAGATGCCTATCCGCGCGAAAAAGTGGCCGAATTCATGAAAAAGGCTACTGATCTTGAACTACACGCAAAGGATAAGGTATTCCATGTCAACTCTACCTTGACCCCTTACTTTATCGAGATCACTAAGACTAAGTTGCCTTTTGCTGATGAAGCCATCAGGATTCAGGCAAAATATGGGCCAAACGACAATCCCGACTTATCTAGCCAAATTGTCTACTATGTCTTCGCACCAAATGACCAAAAAGATCAATATTATGTGGTATCAGTCGTATCTTATATCACAGATGACGCCTTCATCAAGAACCAAGCAGAGCCAGTCATCAAGACCTGGTCACCTAGAAAATAAGTCAAAAGCGACCGGCAATGCCGGCCGCTTTTTTGTTGAGTGGAGTTTCTGGCTTTTCTCTAGTTTTCGGGCCTTTTTCCCGGTTTCTGGCCGAGCTAGTGGTCTACTCTTCAAATTGGTCCACTGGCTCTTGGCTTTTTCCCGGTTTTCGGGCCTTTTCCACGGTTTCTGGCCGAGCTAGTGGTCCACTCTCCAGAGTGGGCCACTGGCTCGCGGCTTCTCCCCAGTTTTCGGGCCTTTTCCCCGGCTTCTGACCCAGCCAGTGGTCCACTCTCCAAAGTGGACCACTGGCTCCCGACTTTTCCTTAGTTTTCGGCCCTTTTCCCCATTTCCAGCCGTGCTAGTGGTCCACTCTTTAAAGTGGGCCACTAGCTCCTGGCTTTTCCACGGTTTTCGGCCCTTTTCCCCATTTCCAGCCGTGCTAGTGGTCCACTCTTCAAAGTGGGCCACTGGCTCTTGGATTTCTCCCGGTTTTCGGGCCTTTTCCACGTTTTCTGACCTGGGGCATGGCTTTTCCTCAGTAACAGAACAAAAAAGAGGCTGGATTCACAGAATCTCAGCCTCTCGCTTATTTTTATGCCCAGTGAGCAATGATTTCTAAACCAAAGTGGTCGCTGACGACGGGACCGCGCTGGCCGTCTAAGACGACACGGTAGCTGTCTACCACAAAGTCTTGGCTCAAGAAGGCCAAGTCAATTCGCAGTTGATCCACATTGCCTTCCCAGCCGTCGATGGCTTTCTCGACGGTGAACTCGCCCTCTTTTTCCTTAGCCACTAGGAAAGCATCCTGGAGCTTAAGGTCACTCGCTGCAATCAAATCATAGCCTTCCTGGCGCTTGCCAGCCGGATTGTTGAAGTCGCCCATAAGAATCAGTGGCAACTCAGCATGGCCACGCAGGATGGTTTCCGTCTTCTTCCATTCATAGCCAAAGCTAATATCACTGTCCGGATCCCACCAGGAGAAATGGCCACTGGCTACTTGCAGAGCTCGCTCGCCAATATGAGTCTGTGCCCGCAAGAGGACTCGGGTGTGATAGTCAGTCCGGTCTTGGATGGCAGACACCCAATAAGCTTCTGGCTGCATTGGCTCCTTAGACAAGATGGCCACACCCTCATCATAGCGATCAAAGCCAATGTGAGCATCTGCCCAGGCCCAGTAGTAGGCCTTGCCAGCTTGGCGCAAGCCTTCTACTAAGAGACGGGCAAAGTTATCTTGCTTAATGGAACGTTGCTTAGCCACCGGACAGAAGTAAGCATCTGGCTCCCAGAGAGGCGCCGTCATGGTTTGGTTGACTTCTTGAAGGGTAATCAGGTCATAGTCGCCTGCCAGAATAAAGTCAATCAACTCCCCTAGCTTGCGCTCCTGCTCCACTTCAATCCAACTATGGGTATTGAGGTCCAATAATTTCATAATTTGCCTCCTATGAAAAAAAGGTCAAAGAGTGGTGCGAGCCACTCTTTCAACCTTTTGAAATGATTAATGACTTAAAGCGTCTTGGATGTCTGATTTGAGGACATCGGCTTTAGGACCGTAGATAGCTTGTACCCCAGTGTCTTTGAGGACTAAGCCCATAGCACCGGCTTTCTTCCAAGCTTCTTCAGAACCAACCTTGCTTTGATCCTTAACAGAGACACGTAGACGGGTCATGCAGGCGTCAACATCCACGATGTTTTCGCGACCACCTAAGAGTTCAATGATGGTGTTTACTTGTTCGTCAGCTGGTTTTGCTTCACCAGTTTCTTTACTGTCAGTAGTACCGGAATCGTAGTTACCGTTACGACCTGGAGTTGCAAAGTTAAACTTCTTAATCATGAAGTCAGCGATGAAGTACATAATCACTGCAAAGGCTACAGTTGTTACAACAAAGCGAACTAAGTCCATAGCCAAACCTGCTTGAATGGTCATCGGTGTACGAGTTAAGAGCTCGATAGAACCGAAGGAGTGAACACGTAATGGCCAGATATCCGCCATAGCGAAGGATGCCCCTTGAACCACTGCATATACCAAGTATAATGGCATTGCGGCGAACATGAAGAGGAACTCGATTGGCTCGGTTACCCCTGTTAAGAAGACAGCCAAGCAGATAGAGATAAACATGGTGCGGTATTCAGCCATTTTATCCTTGTCCACATTGCGGTACATAGCGTAAGCCAAGCCCATGAGGGTCCCCATAGAACCAATCATTTGACCTACTTTGAAACGAGCTGGAGTCCAGTTGTTCAAGATGTGGTCGACTTGAGACATGTCGCCAATGTTGCGGAAGTGAGCTAAGTCAGATGCCCATGCTAACCAGAGTGGGTCTTGACCGCGAACGATTTCACCAATCTTGTCACCAGACAGGATTTGGTAAACCCCACCTAAGTCGGTGTAGTTGATTGGGATTGTTAACATGTGGTGGAGACCGAATGGTAAGAGCAGACGCTCCAAGGTCCCGAAGACAAATGGTGAAACAATTGGTGCAGAGTCTTGCGAAGTCGCAATCCAGAGACCAAAGTTGTTAATCCCGATTTGGATAAATGGCCATACAACTGCCATTACTAAAGAAGTAATCACTGACCATAAGATAATTACAAACGGTACGAAACGTTTCCCGTTGAAGAAGGCCAAGGCATCAGGCAACTTACGGAAGTTGTAGTACTTGTTGTAGGCGTTAGCCCCTAAGAAACCTGAGATAATCCCTACGAATACCCCCATGTTAAGTGCAGGTGCACCCAACACGCTGGTGAAGAAACCTTTAACCATGATTGGCGTACCAAACAAGGTGTGGGTGGTAGAAGCTTCATCTAAGAGCATCTTGTCGCTCACGTTGAAGACTGCACCCGTAATACGGTTAATGAGGATGAAGGCCAAACCTGCTGCGAAGGCACCGCCCGCACGGTCCTTAGCCCAGTTCCCCCCGATCGCAAGCGCGAAGAGAATGTGCAAGTTTACAATGATTGCCCAACCGATGTTTTCTAAGACACCACCGGTAGTAACTAAAAATGGAATAGACGCAAAGCTAATCGCTAAGGTTTTCCCGATACTGATCATCAGACCAGCTGCTGGCATAACGGCAATAACGACCATGAGGGCTTTACCGAACTTTTGCCAGAACTCAAAACTCAAGAATTTTTTCATCTTGTGTCTCCTTTCTATAAGTGCTAATTGTCTCTCTACCCTTCGCACATGTTGTCGGAATCCCAAGTTGGCAGAGTGACAATCAAGAATAATGACATGAAGATTCCAACACGTACTTACACTTATATATTAGCGTTTACAAGTCTAAAAGTAAAGCTCATAAAGGGAAAGTTTTACGATTGATATCGGTATCATAAAAACTGACAAATTGCCTGCTGATATGGCGTCAAAAAAAGGACTGGGCACCCTGTCCCAGTCCTTGTCATGCTCTTATTAAGCTTGTTTGAGGCGCTCAACTTCGCGCGCGATTTCCATTTCTTCGTTAGTTGGTACGTTAAGGACGGTAACCTTGGCACCTTCTGGTGAGATGATGGCTTCTTTACGTGTGTTGTTGCGTTCAGTGTCAATGTCACAACCGAAGACGGTAATGCCTTTGATGACTTCCTCACGGATTTGGATGGAGTTCTCTCCAATCCCGGCAGTGAAGACAATAGCATCTACCCCGTTCATGACCGCAATGTATTGACCAATGTATTTTTGGATACGGTTGACGAAGATATCATGAGCCAATTGGGCACGTTCGTTACCTTCAGCAGCTGCTGATAAGATGTCACGCATATCGCTTGATACGCCAGAAATCCCTAAAAGACCTGACTTCTTGTTAAGGATGTTGACCATTTCAGCAACATCGCTAATACCCAGTTTTTGCATAACGAAGGCTACTAAAGATGCGTCGATATCCCCTGTACGAGTCCCCATGGTTAAACCTGCTAATGGCGTGAAGCCCATAGAAGTATCAACAGAAATCCCGCCGTCTACGGCAGTAATCGAAGCCCCGTTCCCTAAGTGGCAGGTAATGATTTTGAGGTCTTTGACGTCTTTGCCCATCATTTCTGCCGCACGACGTGCTACATAGTGGTGGCTAGTCCCGTGAGCCCCGTATTTACGAGCCTTGAATTTTTCATAGTACTCGTATGGTAAGCTGTAGAGGTAGTTAACCGCTGGCATAGTTGTATGGAAAGAAGTATCGAAGACAGCTGCCATGGTGATTTCTGGTAAACGTTCCTTGAAGGCGCGCATTACGGCAGCTTCCGCTGGGTTGTGGAGCGGTGCAAATTCGCCTAAGTCGGCCACTTGTTGGATGACCTCATCATTGATTAAGGCAGATTCCTTGAAGAGTTCGCCCCCTGCTACGACACGGTGACCAGCCCCGGTGATTTCGTGGTAGTCTTTGACAATCCCTAATTCGGTTAAGTGTTCGAATAAGAGTTCAACTGCCCGGTCGTGGGTCGCAATCTCTTCTACAAGTTCAAATTTTTGGTCGTCGCCGTATTCGATTGCGAAGATTGAGTTGTCCAAACCAATCCGTTCTACCAAACCTTTTGCAACTACCGTTTCTTGTGGCATTTCAATTAATTGGAACTTCAAGCTTGAAGAACCAGCGTTAATCGCCATTGTTTTTGACATGGTCTTAATCGCTCCATTCTGAGTTTTAAATAATCGATACTCCTATTATAGCACCCTTAGCAAGCCTTTGCATAGAAAAGACATTAGAAAAACGCAAAAAAGTCATCTTTTTTTCCTTGAATCTATTTGCCTAGAAATTTATAATAAGAACATAAAGTAAACATGTTTCTGTGCGCATCAAGGAGGTTATGATAATGCGACGATTTATTAAGCTTATGTTGGCATTAGGATTGGTGCTGGGATTAGCCCTACCGCTCAGCCAAGTATCCGCCCAAGATGATTACATCTATGGAGTGCCCGTTGAGAACTTAGGCAATCGTACCTATGGACGTCCAGCCGTTGATTTAGGTTACAACCCTGATTCCTTCCAGCTAGACGCTGATAGCAAGACCCTCTATACCCAAGGAATTTCCTATTCTGTCAATTTTGAACAAATTCCAACCCAAACCATCCAACTGCAATCGGCTTACCCTGAAGAAGGAATCCGAACCATTTATGTCAACACCCGTGTGACGGTAACTAGCGACCCAAGCAATGGCCTAGCCATTCGTGGTCACCAGTTCTACCTCTTCTATAACAAATTTGGGACCATTTCCCTAGCTTTCCCTAAATTAGCTTCCAATACCCTTCAAAAACCAGATCCTGCAACACCTTATGTTGAATACCTAGAGTCCGGCACCAAAAAACCTGACTACAAGGCAGTTGAAGCCGTACCGGCTGACCAAGCCCCTTACCGAGTAGACACCAAGAACTTAAGCCCATTGGCTTATCACATGAACACAGTCAATGCGCCAAGTGATTACAGCCTAGAATTCACCAACTACACCATGTCCTTCAACTACCTCAACGATAGTAAGCAAAACACCTATCGCTTCCAAGTAGTCGACGGCCCAACCAAAGAAATTCGGGTCTACTCAGCAGATGGTTCTGGTATCCGGACGGTCAAGGTCAACACCCGCCTCATTCCACAAGCCATTGTCAATGGGAATGAGCGTCAATTCGGTTATACCTACTACCTCTTCCACAACAAGAATGGCACCATCTCCTTGGTAACTCCAAACTTCGCAGGCAACTACGGCCAAGGTGAAGAAGACGTTATGACAGAATATGTTGTCAATCCATAAATGTTTAACAGACTGGGACTAGCTCCCAGTCTTTTTTGCTCTTTCCTCAAGCCTGGCAGTCTGTTATACTGTTAGCCATGAGGTGATGACATGGAATTTGTATTAATCGGCGTCGGTGGCGCCTTGGGGGCTATTTTGCGCTATTTGCTAGGGCTATTGCCTTATCAGGGCAGCTTTCCACTTAAGACTTGGGCAATCAACTTAGTGGGGAGTTTCTTGATTGGTTGGTTGAGCGCGCGCTTAGGTCGTCAAACCTGGTTCCCGGGCGATCAGTTGTTGCTTATCACCGGTCTCTGCGGTGGCTTTACCACCTTCTCCACCTTCAGCTTGGAAAATCTCAAACTCCTGCAGGCGGGCCACTATTCCCAAGCCCTGCTCTACATGGCTAGCAGCCTAGTTCTAGGCTTAGCCTGTGTCGCTCTGGGCTGCTACTTAGGAAAGCTATAAAATACCAAAAGGCTGGAAGCTCATTAGCTTCCAGCCTTTTTTTATATCAATTAGATAGCAACCACATTAATGGCCTGCAAACCGCGCGATGTTTCTTGGACGTCATAGGAGACCGTTTGGCCTTCATTCAAGGTCTTGAAACCATCTGCTTGGATATTCGAGAAATGTACAAAAACATCGACTCCGTCTTGACCGGCGATGAAGCCAAAGCCCTTATCGACGTTAAAGAATTTCACTGTACCGTTTAACATGACTTTCCTCCTTATTTTTTTATGGAATACATCATTCAAATAATCAAGAAGAAAGCAATGCATCTTAATCATTTTCTTAATTAATCTACCACTCTGATACTATAATGGAACAAGTTCCAAAAGTAAAGTCTTTTTGCCTATTTATTTTAGGATTTAGCTACTTTTTAGCAAATTTCTCCTTGTCCCCCTTGAGACTTGGCGCTTATTGCGTCCTATGCTACACTATAATAGAAGCAAAGGAGGGCTCTCATGTATAAGATTCTATTGGTCGAAGACGACCCCATTATCGCCCAATCCATCCAAAATATCCTGGCCACCTGGCACTACGAGGTCATCCTAGTCCAGGAATTTGATAAGGTTTTAGATCTCTATCTCCAAACCTCACCCCAGTTAGTCATTCTGGACATCACCCTGCCGCTTTTTAACGGCTACTACTGGTGCCAGGAAATCCGCAAGGTCTCCAATGTGCCCATTCTCTTCCTGTCCTCTCATGACCAAGCAACCGAAATCGTCATGTCCATCAATATGGGGGCTGACGATTACATTACCAAGCCTTTTGACAGCATGGTTCTGGTGGCCAAAATCCAAGGCCTCATGCGTCGGGCATATGAACTGACAGCCGAGACGGAGTTTTCCGAGTATCATGGGGCCATGCTCAATCTCAAGACCACCCAACTCCACTACCAGGGGAACTTGGTGGATTTAACTAAGAACGAATTCCAGATTCTGCGGGTCCTCTTCGCCTCAGCTGGCCACTATGTCAGCCGCGACCAACTCATGCAGGAACTCTGGTCTAGTGAAGTCTTCATCGACGACAACACCCTCAGTGTTAACATGGCCCGTCTCCGCAAGAAATTAGAAGGCGTGGGCCTGGAGGACTTCATCCACACTAAGAAAGGAATTGGCTACGGCCTGGTGACTGCTCATGAAGCCTAACTTTTTCTTATCCTGGCTACGCAACCGCCGCTGGCTACTAGTCAGCAGCCTCTTACAAGACGGCCTACTGCTGGTTTCGGCCTTTGCCTTTCCGCTATACCAGGACCTTGCCCTCTATATCTTGATCCTAAGCTTGGTCTTACAAGTGACCCTGGCAGGCCTAGATGCCTGGAAGGAATGGCGCCACACTCAACGGGTTGAACTACAGCTGACCAATCACCAGCACCATCTTAAGGACTCCAATTCTACTTTGGCTGAGCAGACTATCTGGCAGGGCCTGCAAGAAGCTCACCACCAACTGCTCCAAGCCCAGCAGGCCTATCAAGCCAACTACCATGAACAGTTAGATTACTACACCCTCTGGGCCCACCAGGTTAAAACACCCCTGTCGGCCGCTCAACTCCTGGTCGAGCAACTGGATCCAACAGGTCCCCTCCGGCCCCTTCTGCAACAGGAACTCTTCAAGATTAGCCAATATGTCGACCTGGTCTTACACTATCTGCGTATGGATACCTTCCACCAAGATTTGCAGATAGAATCGGTCAAGATTCAGGACCTGGTTAATCAAGTGGTCAAAAAATATGCGAGTTTCTTTATCCATAAGCCCCTGACCCTGGAATTGCAAGGTCTAGACTATGTTTATGTGACCGACCGCAAGTGGCTGGAACTGATTCTGGAGCAACTCCTGTCTAACGCTATCAAGTACACCCCGCAAGGGACTATTAAGATTAGTATCCAAGAGGGTATCTTGACTATTGCCGACACAGGCATTGGTATCCAAGCCCAGGACATTCCTCGGGTCTTCGAGCGTGGCTTTACAGGCTTTAACGGCCGGGTTTCCCAGCAATCCTCTGGCTTGGGCCTCTACCTCTGCAAGGCCATCGCCGCCAATCTAGGTATTGGTCTAAACCTTCAGTCCCAAGTGGGCCAAGGAACGCAAGTTCAATTGGACTTGAATCAAGCCCAATTAGCCCAAGATTAAGTCAGTCACTGCCAAAGTGACAATAATGTAAGATTAAACCGGAAATTGCAAGCCAAAGCTAAGGTAAGGCAATTTCCGGTTTTATATAATGAAACTATCAAATAACTCAAGAAGGAGTGACTGACATGACTTTACTAGATGTTCAACACGTACAAAAAACTTATCATACTCGATTTGGCGGCCAAGCCGTCCAAGCCCTCAAGGATATTCACTTTTCGATCGAAGCAGGTGAATATGTAGCCATCATGGGGGAATCAGGTTCTGGTAAGACCACCCTACTCAATATCTTGGCCCTCTTAGATCAGCCAACCAAGGGGCTGGTCTATCTCAACGGGCAAGACACCACTACCATTAAGCAAGCCGATGTGGCTGCCTTCCGCCGTAATGAGCTGGGCTTCGTCTTCCAAGACTTCAACCTCTTAGATACCCTATCCGTTAAGGACAACATGATCCTGCCCCTGGTTCTTTCCAACCAACCTGCCAAGCAAATGGATAGCCGGGTTAAGCCGGTCGCTAACCTACTAGGCATTGGCGACCTCTTAGATAAGTTCCCCTATGAATTATCAGGCGGGCAACAACAGCGTGTAGCCATTGGTCGGGCCATTATTACCCAACCTTCCCTTTTATTAGCCGACGAACCAACAGGGGCCTTAGACTCCAAGTCCTCGGCCATGATTCTGGACCAGTTCGAAGCCATTAACCGCCAGGGCCAAACCATCCTCATGGTCACCCACTCAACGACGGCTGCCAGCAAGGCTAAGCGGGTCCTCTTCATTCGCGACGGCATTCTCTATCACCAACTCTTCCGCGGGGACAAGACCGACACCGCCTTCTTCCAACAAATCAGTGACACCCTGACCGCCATGGCAAGTCGAGGTGAGTAAGATGAGCAAAGTACTCTTTCCCTTAGCGCTGGCCAACCTGCGCAAGAATTACCGTCTCTATGGGCCCTTCGCCTTGGCCTTCGTGACCTCGGTAGCCCTCCTCTATAACTTCATCACCCTGGCCTTTAATCCTAGCCTGTCTAGCCTGCGGGGAGGTCCTTCCATCGTGACCGTTCTGGCTCTGGGCATGATTATCCTAGCCATTACCGGGGCCGCTATTATCTGGTATGCTAACGGCTTCGTCTTCAAGCAAAGAACCAAGGAATACGGGCTCTACGGCATCCTAGGCCTTGAGCGTCGCCACCTACTCTCCCTCATGTGGATTGAAATCACCGTCTTCAGTGGCCTGTCGGCCCTAGTTGGGATTGCCACTGGTGTCCTGGTCAACCGCCTGATTCTAGCCCTCTATCAACGGATTATGGATTTGAGCCTGGAATTGGATACCAAGTTCCAGCCCCAATACTTGTGGACCTGCCTGACTTTAATCCTCTTACTCTACTTAAGCCTCATTGTCATCAATAGCTGGCGGATTTTCCGTCTCAAGCCCCTGCAGTTAGTTCGTGAAAGTCGACGTGGTGAGAAGAAGGGCCGCTTTACCTGGATTAGCGCCTTAGTTGGCTTGGGATTAATGGGCTATGGCTACTACTTGGCCTTAAGCATTGAAAATGCCCTGGCTGCCATCATGGTCTTCTTCCTGGCGGTCCTCTTAGTAACAGCTGGGACCTACCTGCTCTTCCAGGCGGGCTCCATTACCCTACTCAAGTTCCTCAAAGGCCGCAAGTCCTACTACTATAAGCCTGAGAACTTTATTTCCACCTCTAACCTGATCTTCCGTATGCGTAAAAATGGGGTCGGACTGGCAACCATCTGCCTACTCTCCACCATGGCACTGGTGACCTTATCAGCGGGGATTTCCCTCTTCCTAGGGACCGAATCTGCCATTAACCGTTTCTATCCTACTGACTATAGTCTCAGCCTCAACTACTCCTATCAAGTGCCTAGTGTGGATGCTAGCAAGACGCTAGAAGAGCAATTAAGTCAATTTGGTCAGAAATATCAACTGGACCTAGTAGATATGGATCATACCCACTACATCCAGGTCATGGGTAAATTCCATGGCCATGATTTTACCGGCCAAGAAGTCCATGTCGATAGCGAGACTGGCATGGTCAAACATGATAATCCGGACAAGGAAAGTGCCACCCTCAATATTATCAGCCTAGCAGACTATAATCACTTAAGTGGCCAAAACTATCAATTGTCAGCCAACCAAGTGCTCTGGTTCGACAATCAAGCCAGCGCGGCCGATCGCAAGAATCAAGAGATCCAAGTGGCAGGCCAAAACTTCCAAATTCAAGAACACCTGACCTCTAACCTCTTGGAGACTAAGGCACCAGACTTCACGATGAACTTTGTGGATCACCGGACCCTCTTAGTCGTCTCCGACTTGTCCGCCATCCAAGACAAGCTGGCAGGCACCAACTTCATTAGTCGTTACACGGTCTATGCCAATAGCCAGGCCAGTCACGACCAACAACTAGCTTCTGCCGAGCATCTTGAAGACGTGCTCAAGACAGTGCATGTTGATGAAGGCATTCCCGTTAATGCTTCCTTCCTGGTTAAGGCGGAAATCCGCGACTCCTACATGCAGATGATTGGTTCTATCTTCTTCATCGGTATCTTCCTTGCAGCTATCTTCCTACTGGGCCTAGCCTTGACCATCTACTACAAGCAAATTTCTGAAGGCCTGGAAGACGCAGATCGCTTTGAAATCCTTCAAAAGGTTGGTCTGACCAAGCAAGCCATCCACAAGACCATCCGCAAGCAAATCACTGTGGTCTTCTTCGCCCCAATTATCTTGGCCCTCTGCCACCTGGCGGGCGCTTATCACATGATGAGTCTGATTCTGCGTTTGATTTCCGCTATGCGCCTAGAAGATATCTTGCTGCCAACTATTGGCACCGCCCTGGCCATCACCCTCTTCTACTTCCTAGTCTTCTTGATTACTTCACGCAGCTACGAGAAGATTGTCTCCAGCAAGAGTTAGGAGGTCCTAGCCATGAGCCGCTTACTTCAAATTCCACGCGCTATCAAGCTCCAAGCCCTCTGCCTCCTCTCACTAGTCTTAGGATTGCTAGTCTTTGTCAAGCTCAGCCTTCACATCTGGCTGGCCCACTTAGGAGGCAAATTGGCCCTGATGACAGCTGGAATCTTAGCGCTTGGCCTAGCCCATCTCCTCTTAACTTAATAGCACTAGAGCAAAAGAGACAGACCTCTTAGAAGGTCTGTCTCTTTTAGCTTATAATTTGAGTTCTGGGTGAGCTTGCAGGTAGTCGGCAATGGCTGCCACGTCCTTGTCCCCACGACCAGAGACATTGACGATAATGATTTGATCAGGTGACATCTGAGGGGCACGTTTAATGACTTCCGCTAGGGCGTGAGAGCTCTCAATAGCTGGAATAATGCCTTCCAGACGGGTTAAGAGTAAGAGGGCCTGAACAGCTTCGGCATCCGTTGCTGGCACATATTTAGCCCGGCCTGCATCTTTGAGATAGGCATGTTCTGGCCCTACCCCAGGATAGTCCAGCCCTGGCGAGATGGAATAGACTGGCATGACTGAGCCATCTTCATTGAAAAGGGCATAGGTCTTCATGCCATCCACAACCCCGACAGTCCCCAGGGTCAAGGTCGCGGCATGACGGTCGGTCTGGAGACCATGGCCAGCTGCTTCAACCCCCACTAGGGCTACCTGGCTATCAGGTAAGAATTCAGCAAAGGCCCCGATGGCATTGGAGCCGCCCCCCACACAGGCAATGACCATGTCAGGCAGGCGCCCTTCTTTTTCCAGAATCTGACGACGAGCTTCTTGGCTAATGACCTTCTGGAAGTCCTTGACCATGGAAGGATAAGGATGAGGGCCCACAGCAGAACCTAGGACATAGAAGGTATCCTCAATGCCTTGAATCCATGCGCCAAAGGCAGCGTCAACGGCTTCCTTGAGGGTTCGTTCCCCTTCTTGCACAGCATGAACGGTGGCCCCCAGCATTTCCATACGGAAGACATTGAGACGCTGACGTTCCACGTCTAGAGCCCCCATGTAGATGTCACAAGACATGCCGAACTTGGCCGCCGCAGCAGCAGTCGCCACCCCGTGTTGGCCAGCCCCCGTTTCAGCAATGACCTTCTTCTTACCCATGCGTTTAGCCAATAGGATTTGCCCGATGACGTTGTTAAGTTTGTGGGCCCCCAAGTGGTTGAGGTCTTCACGCTTGAGGTAAATCTTAGCCCCGCCCAAATGTTGGGTCAAACTCTCCGCATAGTAGAGTGGGGTCTCACGACCTGAGTAGTCCTTGAGATAATGGTGGTATTCAGCCAGAAATTCTGGATCATCCTTGTAGCGGTCATAGGCTTCCGCTAATTGGTCCAAGGCTTCTTGTACAACTGGTGGTACATAGCTACCGCCAAATTCTCCGAAAAAGCCTGTTGGTGTTTGTGTTAATTCTTGTGTCATAAGGGGTTCCTCCTCTAATTTTGCTTGTCTATCTGATCAAAAGTCAAAGCTAGCTAAGATACAAAAAGAGCCACATAGTAGCGACTATGCGGCTCTTAATCTCCTGATCGGGAACAAATTCGCCAACATAGATGCATCTTAGACTACGCTAAAAGTTGCATCTATGTTCCAGAACATACACACAACTTATCTATGCCAGCTTTGCCAACTTTGAGTTGCTGTAAATGTCATGGCGAATGCCCTCCTTCTCTCTCATTTGATTCTCATTATACACCTTTTTTCTCAGAATGCAAGCCTAATTTTCAAAATAAGAAGCCCCAGCTCTCGAATGAAAGCTGGGGCTGGTCTTATCTGACTAGATTTTAGTCTTCATCTGTCGCTTGGCGCTTGCGCGTTGCAACTAGGCCGACACTTGCTAAGATAGTCAAGGCCACACCTGAGAAGAAGCTATAGTCTGGGGCTTCACCAGTTGCTGGTAAGAGCCCTTGTCTTTGCACCTCTGGCTCACTTGGAGCGACTGGCACTGGCACAACGGTTGGCACATATTGTGCGGTCACCTTGCGCCCGTTGCGGTCAACCCGAACTACGGTCACACCACTTGCTTGGCCTAAGAAGCCTGCTTCTGGCGTGAAGGTCACAGAACCATCTGGGTTAAGAACATAAGTCCCTTCCCCTGGTACGGTTAATTCAGTTTGACCATTTTCGAAGGTAGCTGGGATGGTTAGATCCACATCGCCTTCAAAGACTGGCGTCCCAGTTTGTTTTTCGCCTGGGTAGCCGGTTGAAGTCGTATCTTGTGTCTTCACTTGTCCGTATACTGTTGGGATGTACTGAATCTTCAGTTCCTTCCCGTTGACATCACGACGGATGACCGTAATTGGACTTGCCTGGCCAATAAAGTCTGGTTCTGGCGTGAAGGTCACTTGGCCTGTCTCAGGGTTGACGGTGTAAGTCCCTTGACCTGGCACGGTCACGCTAGTGACCCCACCTTCAAGGTAAGCTGGAACTTTTGGATCCACTTGGCCCTTGAAGTCTGGTAGCTTGCTTTGGCTTTGACCCTTCATGCCTTCGCTAGTTACGCTAGCGTTGACCACTGGTGAGTAAGTTGCCTCCGCAGTCGTACTGTTGACGTCAGTAGCTTGAACACGAGCTGACACTGGTTGACCCACGTAACCTGGATTTGGTGTGAAGGTCACGGTTCCGTCTTGGGCTAAGCTGTAGGTCCCTACTTGCTTGCCATCTTGGTCTAGGGCTGGAATAGTGGTGTCAGCCACGGCTTGGCCATTGACCACAAACTTGAGGCTGCCTGGGACTAAGTCAACGGATTGTTCTGTGCCGTCAACATTAGCAGAACCTGGTACAAACTTAACTTGACCCGTTTGGGCTTGGTTAACGACACCTGAAGAGTAATCGTCGTTGGCAATTGGAGCCACAGGTAGAACGGTCGCTTGGTAGGTGGCGGTCACTGGCGTGCCGTTCTTATCAACGCGTTTAACCGTTACTGGATCTGGTGTCCCGACAAATTGCTTGTCTGGCGTGAAGGTAATGGAGCCATCTGGGTTGATGACATACTCACCCACTCCTGGAATGGACTTAATGCTTGATCCGTCTTCGAAGGTCATTGGGATCGTATCGTCTATTGGCACCGCTGGGTCACCTGGAGTGAAGCTTGGGCTAGCTGTTTGCGGTAAGCCTTGTGCTCCCGTTGAAGTCGCTGGCGTGCTAGTTGGCGTTACCTTGGTCACAGTTGGCGTGTAAGTCGCCGTCACTGGGGTGCCGTTCTTATCCACTCGCTTGGCTGTTACCTGATCTGGCGTCCCGACAAATTGCTTGTCTGGGGTGAAAGTAATGGAACCATCTGGGTTGATGGTGTATTCCCCTACGCCTGGTACTGACTTAGTACTTGAACCATCTTCGAAGGTCATTGGCACCTTGTCATCCATTGGAACTTCTGGCGCCCCTTCTTTAAAGCTTGGGGTACCTGTTTGTGGTAAACCTTGCAGACCAGTTGAAGTGGCTGGCGTACTGGTTGGCGTTACCTTGGTCACAGTTGGCGTGTAAGTCGCAGTCACTGGCGTACCATTCTTGTCCACGCGCTTGACTGTTACCGGATCTGGTGTCCCGACAAATTGCTTGTCTGGGGTGAAAGTAATGGAGCCATCTGGGTTGATGGTGTATTCACCCACGTTTGGCACCGTCTTAGTGCTTGAGCCATCTTCGAAGGTCATTGGCACCGTGTCATCCATTGGAACTTCTGGCGCCCCTTCTTTGAAGACTGGGCTGCCAGTTTGTGGTTGACCTTGTAGACCGGTCGAAGTAGCAGGCGTGCTGGTTGGCGTTACCTTGGTCACAGTTGGCGTGTAAGTCGCAGTCACTGGCGTACCATTCTTGTCCACGCGCTTGACTGTTACCGGATCTGGTGTCCCGACAAATTGCTTGTCTGGGGTGAAAGTAATGGAACCATCTGGGTTGATGGTGTATTCACCCACGTTTGGCACCTTCTTAGTACTTGAACCATCTTCGAAGGTCATTGGCACCTTGTCATCCATTGGAACTTCTGGCGCCCCTTCTTTAAAGACTGGGCTGCCAGTTTGTGGTTGACCTTGTAGACCGGTCGAAGTAGCAGGCGTGCTGGTTGGGGTGACGCGCGTCACTTCTACTTGGTAGTCAGCGGTCACTGGGGTGCCGTTCTTATCGACACGTTTGACTCTTACAGGATCTGGTTTGCCTACAAATTGTTTGTCTGGTGTGAAAGTGATGGATCCATCTGGGTTGATGGTGTAAACACCCACATCCGGAACTGACTTAGTACTTGAACCATCTTCGAAGGTCATTGGCACCGTGTCATCCATTGGCACCTCAGGGTTACCTGGGGTGAAAGTTGGCGTACCAGTTTGTGGTTGACCTTGAAGGCCAGTTGAGCTGACATCCTCAGAAGTTGGCGTTACCTTGGTCACCGTCGGCGTATAAGTTGCGGTCACTTCCGTACCATTTTTATCGACACGTTTGACGACTACTGCCGCAGGAGTTCCGACATATTGTTTGTCCGGCGTGAAAGTGATAGAGCCATCAGGATTGATAAAGTATTCCCCTACACCTGGAACTGTCTTTTTAGGTTGACCATCTTCGAAGGTCATTGGACTATCCAGATCAATCGGCACTGCCGGATCCCCTGGGGTAAAGACTGGGCTGCCAGTTTGGGAAAGACCTTGTGGACCAGTTGAAGTAGCCGGGCTGCTGGTTGGCGTTACCTTCGTCACCGTCGGTGTGTATGTTGCGGTGACTTCCGTACCGTTCTTATCGACACGTTTAAGGGTGACTGGGGCTGGTGTCCCAACATACTGCTTGTCTGGGGTAAAGGTAATGGAACCATCTGGGTTGATGGTGTAGACACCAACGTTTGGTACAGTCTTGTTGCTTGAGCCATCCTCAAAGGTCATTGGCTTAGCATCGTCCAGTGGTACTAATGGATTACCTTCGGTGAAAGTTGGTGTGCCCTTTTGTGGTTGGCCTTGAACGCCGTTCGATGTAGCGTCAGTACTTGTTGGCGTCACCTTGGTCACAGTTGGCGTGTATTGAGCGGTCACTTCAGTACCGTTCTTGTCAACACGCTTAACAGTGACTGGGGCTGGTGTCCCGACATACTGCTTGTCTGGGGTAAAGGTGACAGAGCCATCTGGGTTGATGGAGTATTCACCTACACCAGGTACAGTCTTAGTAGGTTGACCGTCTTCGAAGGTCATTGGGCTATCCAAGTCGATTGGTACTGCTGGATCGCCAGGTGTAAAGACTGGGGTCCCTGTTTGTGGAGTGCCCTGAACGCCGTTTGATGTAGCGTCAGTACTTGTTGGTGTTACTTTGGTCACAGTTGGGGTGTACTTCGCCGTTACTTCCGTTCCGTTCTTGTCAACACGCTTAACAGTAACTGGGGCCGGTGTCCCCACATACTGCTTGTCTGGGGTAAAGGTAATCGAACCATCTGAGTTGATGGTGTATACACCAACACCTGGCACAGTCTTAGTTGGCTGTCCGTCTTCAAAGGTCATTGGGCTGTCCAAATCAATTGGCACGGCTGAGTCACCTGGCGTGAAGACTGGGGTCCCTGTTTGTGGAACACCCTGAACACCGTTCGATGTGGCATCAGTGCTGGTTGGCGTCACTTTCGTTACCGTTGGCGTGTACTTCGCAGTCACTTCAGTACCGTTCTTGTCCACACGTTTTACAACTACAGGATCTGGTGTTCCCACATATTGTTTCTCTGGTGTGAAGGTAATAGAGCCATCTGACTCAATGACATAGGTCCCGACATTTGGCACTTTCTTAGTACTTGAGCCATCCTCGAAGGTCATTGGCTTGGTATCATCAAGCGGCACTAATGGATCGCCCTCGGTGAAAGTTGGTGTGCCCTTTTGTGGCTGACCTTGTAGGCCTTCCGAGGTCGCGTTGGTGCTAGTTGGTGTTACTCTTGTCACAGTTGGCGTGTACTTAGCAGTTACTTCTGTACCATTCTTGTCAACACGTTTTACAACTACAGGATCCGGTGTCCCCACATATTGCTTGTCTGGGGTAAAGGTGACAGAGCCATCTGGGTTGATGGAGTATTCACCTACACCAGGTACAGTCTTAGTAGGTTGACCGTCTTCGAAGGTCATTGGGCTATCCAAGTCGATTGGCACGGCTGAGTCACCTGGTGTAAAGACTGGGGTACCGGTTTGTGGAATGCCCTGAACGCCGTTTGATGTAGCGTCAGTGCTTGTTGGCGTCACTTTGGTCACAGTTGGAGTGTACTTAGCCGTCACTTCCGTTCCGTTCTTGTCTACACGCTTAACAGTGACTGGGGCTGGTGTCCCCACATATTGCTTGTCTGGGGTAAAGGTGACAGAGCCATCTGAGTTGATGGTGTATACACCAACACCTGGCAACGTCTTAGTTGGCTGTCCGTCTTCAAAGGTCATTGGGCTGTCCAAATCAATTGGCACGGCTGAGTCACCTGGCGTGAAGACTGGGGTCCCTGTTTGTGGAACACCCTGAACACCGTTCGATGTGGCATCAGTACTTGTTGGCGTTACTTTGGTCACAGTTGGAGTGTATTGAGCAGTCACTTCCGTTCCATTCTTGTCAACGCGTTTGACTACAACTGGGTCTGGTGTTCCAACATATTGTTTCTCTGGAGTAAAGGTAATGGAGCCATCTGACTCAATGACATAGGTCCCGACATTTGGAACTTTCTTGGTGCTTGAGCCATCCTCGAAAGTCATTGGCTTAGCGTCATCAAGTGGTACCAACGGATCACCCTCGGTGAATGTTGGCTTACCCTTTTGTGGCTGGCCTTGAACTCCAGTTGACTCTGCGTTGGTACTTGTTGGAGTCACTTTGGTCACAGTTGGCGTGTACTTAGCCGTCACTTCCGTTCCGTTCTTGTCTACACGTTTGACCACAACTGGATCTGGCGTCCCAACATATTGCTTGTCTGGTGTGAAAGTGATGGAACCATCTGGGTTGATGGAGTAAACACCGACACCTGGCACCGCCTTGGTTGGCTGTCCGTCTTCAAAGGTCATTGGGCTGTCCAAATCAATTGGCACGGCTGAGTCACCTGGCGTGAAGACTGGGGTACCGGTTTGTGGAACACCCTGAACACCGTTCGATGTGGCGTCAGTACTTGTTGGTGTGACCTTAGTCACAGTTGGCGTGTACTTAGCGGTGACTTCCGTACCGTTCTTGTCTACGCGTTTTACAACTACAGGATCTGGCGTCCCAACGTATTGCTTGTCTGGCGTATAGGTAATCGTACCATCTGATTCAATGACATAGGTCCCGACATTTGGGACTTTCTTGGTGCTTGAACCATCCTCGAAGGTCATTGGCTTGGTATCATCAAGTGGCACCAATGGATCACCCTCGGTGAAAGTTGGTGTGCCCTTTTGTGGCTGACCTTGAACGCCGTTTGATGTAGCGTCAGTACTTCTTGGCGTCACTTTCGTTACGGTTGGCGTGTACTTAGCAGTTACTTCGGTCCCGTTCTTGTCTACACGTTTTACAACTACAGGATCTGGTGTTCCAACATATTGTTTCTCTGGCGTGAAGGTAATAGATCCATCAGACTCAATGACATAGGTCCCGACATTCGGCACTTTCTTGGTGCTTGAACCGTCTTCGAAAGTCATCGGTTTAGTATCGTCCAGCGGCACCAACGGATCACCTTCGGTGAATGTTGGCTTGCCCTTTTGTGGCTGGCCTTGAACGCCAGTTGACTCTGCGTTGGTACTTGTTGGAGTCACTTTGGTCACAGTTGGCGTGTATTGAGCGGTCACTTCAGTCCCGTTCTTGTCCACACGTTTTACGACTACAGGGGCTGGTGTCCCAACGTATTGCTTGTCTGGTGTGAAAGTGATGGAACCATCTGGGTTGATGGTGTAGACACCGACACCTGGCACAGTCTTAGTTGGCTGCCCATCTTCAAAGGTCATTGGGCTATCCAAGTCGATTGGCACGGCTGAGTCACCTGGTGTGAAGACTGGGGTTCCTGTTTGTGGAACGCCTTGAACGCCGTTCGATGTAGCGTCAGTGCTTGTTGGAGTCACTTTGGTCACAGTTGGCGTGTATTGAGCGGTCACTTCCGTTCCATTCTTGTCCACACGTTTTACGACTACAGGGGCTGGTGTCCCAACGTATTGCTTGTCTGGCGTAAAAGTAATCGTACCATCTGATTCAATGACATAGGTCCCGACATTTGGCACCTTCTTAGTGCTTGAGCCATCCTCGAAGGTCATTGGCTTGGTATCATCAAGTGGCACCAATGGATCACCTTCGGTGAAAGTTGGCGTGCCCTTTTGTGGTTGGCCTTGAACACCGTTCGATGTGGCATCAGTACTAGTTGGCGTTACCTTGGTCACAGTTGGGGTGTACTTAGCGGTGACTTCAGTACCGTTCTTGTCCACGCGTTTAACAGTGACTGGTGCTGGTGTCCCAACATATTGTTTGTCTGGTGTAAAGGTGACAGAACCATCTGGGTTGATGGTGTAGACCCCGACACCTGGCACCGTCTTAGTTGGCTGCCCATCTTCGAAAGTCATTGGACTATCCAAGTCGATTGGCACAGCATCATCACCTGGTGTGAAGACTGGTGTCCCTGTTTGTGGTTGGCCTTGAACACCATTCGATGTGGCATCAGTGCTAGTTGGCGTTACTTTCGTTACGGTTGGCGTGTAAGTAGCCGTCACTTCAGTCCCATTCTTGTCAACACGTTTTACAACTACAGGATCTGGTGTCCCAACGTATTGTTTCTCTGGTGTGAAGGTAATCGTTCCATCTGATTCAATGACATAGGTCCCGACATTCGGTACCTTCTTAGTGCT
>NZ_KI535340.1:1195448-1265295 GCF_000160075.2 Abiotrophia defectiva ATCC 49176 | reverse complement strand
ATCAACCTTCGGTCCAACCTAAGGTCATTGGCTTAGCGTCATCAAGTGGTACCAACGGATCACCCTCGGTGAATGTTGGCTTGCCCTTTTGTGGCTGACCTTGTAGGCCTTCCGAGGTCGCATTGGTGCTTGTTGGCGTTACTTTGGTCACCGTTGGCGTATAAGTAGCCGTCACTTCGGTCCCGTTCACATCCACACGTTTGACGGTTACTGGAGCTGGGGTCCCGACATATTGTTTCTCAGGCGTGAAGGTAATCGAACCATCTGAGTTGATGGTGTAGACCCCAACACCTTGCACGGTCTTAGTTGGCTGACCGTCTTCGAAGGTCATTGGCTTGCTATCATCAAGCGGTACCGCAGGGTCTCCCGCTGTAAAGGTTGGCTTGCCAGACTGAACTTGACCTTGCAGACCAGTTGAGCTGTCGTTGGTGCTAGTTGGCGTTACCTTAGTTACCGTTGGCTGATAACGTGCTCGGTGGGCTTTGCCATCCGCGTCCATGACTTGAACAACGACAGGATCTGGTGTTCCAAAGAAGCTCTTGTTAGGCTTGAAGGTCACTTGACCAGTGGCTGGATCCAATTCATAGGTCCCCACTTGCTGACCATTGGCCATGGCAGGCGCCGTATTGCCCACTAGTGGCTGACCGTTGGCATCTACAAAACTAGCAGGACGAGTCGCATCTGGTGTGACGACTGTCGCATTCGCATCATCATCGTTAAAGACTAGGGTTTTATTTTGTTCCAAGCCTTGGAGGCCATTTGACTCATAGTTTGGAATTTTACGAACGGTCGGCACATAACGGCCGTCCATATTGTTGAGAATGTCATTCTTATTTGGATCTGCTGCATCACTAGACTGCCAATTAGTCGAGCTACCGTTGCTGTCCTTCCAACGAATGTTAATACCATCGGCTGTCCCTGAAAAATCAGCAGTCGGCGTAAAGGCTACTTGAACATCATTGCCATTGTGGGTAACCACGTAAGTCCCTTCAGGTCGCACATAAGTATTGCCACTAGTTGGAGTCAGCACATTGCCTTGATTGTCCAAGACTTGAGGTGCTTGCGTGCTCATGACCGTATTGACGGTGTCGTCTGAGCGATCTGTCCCCTTAGGGGTAAAGTGGAGGCTGGCTGTCTGAGTTTGGCCGGTAAAACCATCCGTGCTTTGCTTTTCACCTTGAGGTGGGTAGATACGATGCAGGAGCATGTCTTCGACTTCCCCACTGAAGGCAAAGCCCGTAGGTTTATCGATATCGCCCGCATTAGTTGCAATCCGAAGCCGCATGCCTAACTGGTTAACAGTCCCTCCTGTTAAGCCTGGAACGGCATTGAAGCTCAAGGTATGGTCGCCAGCTGCAGTGATAGCCTTAACCTCACTGCCTTCATTATCGTCAAAAACGCCATTTTGGTTGAAGTCAACCCAGGCCTTGATATAAGCCTTAGGATTTCCATTTGGACTGGCCTTAATCTTGAGTTTGTAGGTCCCATTTTGGGCCTTGCTTAGATCAAGCAGGTCATTAGAGTTAGCCAATTGCTCATCCGTCAATAACTGGCTAGCACCCTCGTCCGCTAATTCCTTGCGATCGTCAAAGGTCCAATCATTGGCCGTATCAACGTCAATATCGGCAGGCGTTGTTCCCAAGTATGGTTGGTTAATGGTGGCATTGGTCAAAGAATCCCGTGATGAGACAGTATGGAAGGCTTCGCCATAACTGTCTGGAGCATCACTACCATCGACTACTAAGAAGCCCATCATCATGGCTTGTTGACCGGAAGAAGCCACATAGAAGCCAACTTCAGAAGCCCCACGCGTCATCACGACTGGTACCGTACGTTGGTTGGAGAGGTTAGGCCCAAAGACTTGGGTGCCTAAACCACCTGTCACTGTATCTGGACTCAGGTATTTATCCCAGTCCACGCTCTTATCGCGTAGAATTAATAGGTTTCGGCGCTTATTATCATCCTCTACCATTTTCTTGGTGATGACGGTATAAGGCTCTTTGGCAGCTGTTCCATTTTTCCATTCACCTAGGTATTCCCAGCCAGCCCCGTTGGTCGTGAAGATTGCAAATTCACCAGGGTTAGCATCTTCCCCATCGGCCATAACAACCGATGGCTTAACCTGTTTGCCACGGTAGGTCGCTTCAATATTGAACTTTACCCCCCAGTTGGTGGAGTTTTCTGGTAAGACAATCTGAGTCTTGCGTCCCTGGGTATTAAAGCCTTGGCCCCGGATGGTTGTCCATTGGTTTTGAATAGCCCCCTTGACAGAAGGTGCTACACGTCCATATTGTGGCGCTGATTTTAGGAAATCGTTCTTGGCATCTGGATTGTAGGTCCCGGCAGAGGCCGTCCCTTCCACCCGTTTCTTATAGATTTCGGTAGAGTTGAAAGGCTTAAGTTCAGTGACGGTCAAGGTCACTTCATAACCAGGTGAGATTTCTTTCTTGTAGATGGTCCCTACTTGAAGGCCGCCACTAGCGTCCAAATTCTTCCAGCTGGCACTATCAGAGAAATCAAGCCAGGTAATTTGCTTGGCTAATTGCACGCTGTTCTTGCGCTCGGACTCTTCCCAGGTTGGCTTGGCCACACGTGGCACAGAGGTCGCGTCATCCGCCCCTGCAGGACCAGTCCCAGGAGTAATCCCCGTTGCCCCGCTATCGCGGAAACCTGTCCCTTGCGGAATGGGTTGCCCTTGGTTAGTAGCGCGTGGCATAGAAGCTGTACTTGGCTTAGGCACTGGCTTGACCGCATAACCCGGAGTCCGTCTGGCTGGTTTGTTAGCCTCAGCTGGACTTTCGGCATTTGCAGTTGGGGTAGCTACTTCTTCTGCCTTCTTATCTACTTCTTGACTAGCTTGGCTTTCTTTTTCTTCTTGGCTAGTTGCTGACTCAACTTCTGAGCTTTGACTAGCGCTCGACTCAGCTACCTGGCTTTCTGGCACTGGCGTCTCAGCACTGGCTACTTCACTGGCTGATGTCGCCGGCACTTCTAGGCTAGCCTCGGTACTGGTGGCATTGGACACTTCTTGCGCCGTCACCACTGGACCGTTAGCAAAATAAATCCCGAAAGCTACCGCAACAGAAGCCGCACCAAAGCTATACTTCTTAATGCCGTAGCGGGTGATTTTTTCACCTTTACGTTGTTCGTTCATCAGCTTATTACGTTTACTGAACATTCACATTCGTCCTTCCAATCATTAGGTATCAAAACAGGTCTATTGGCATCAGTATATTTGTCCCCTTATCATGAGCAAACCTCAACTTTGAAAAGGGCTTCCATCTAGGGCAGAGACCGTTTTTGTCACGTTAATAATTATAATACAGAGCTGAGTAATTTGCATCCATTTTTTAGCATTTTGTCTTCATTATTATCAATCGGTATAATTTCTATCGTAAATATTCAGTTAATACTCTTCATACTTCACATACTGCACGGTTAATTATCACTATTTTTATAACGCAATATCCATCCAATGTACAAAAAAAGACCGAGACTGGATCTCGGTCTTGTTTGGTGATTAGTCTAAATTGCTGAAGCCTTCGCCAAGCAAGTTGGTCTCAGGCGACACATTCCAGATGCTTTCGGCGTAACGCAAGATGGTGTAGTCTGACGAGAATTTGCCCGAGTAGGCAATATTGGTCAGGGCCCGTTTAGCCCATTCCTTAGGCTCTTGATAGAGCTTGTCAGCAGCCATTTGCGCCTCATAGAAGCTTGGGTAGTCTTGCAAGAGGAAGTACTCATCATTGTAGAGCACTAAGGAATCGAAGATCTCGCGCCCTTCTGCTTCGATATTAGGGATGGTCCCGTCAATGAAGGCATTGAGTACACGCTTAATCTGTGGATTTTCCTCATAGATGGCCCGTGAGTAGTAGTTATTAGCCTCACGCAATTTTTGGACATCGTCGGCCGTCATACCAAAGAGGAAGATGTTATCGTCACCGACTAGGTCGTAGATTTCGACATTGGCACCGTCCAAGGTCGCCATGGTTAAAGCCCCGTTAGCCATTAACTTCATGTTAGAAGTCCCGGACGCTTCCTTACCCGCCAAGGAAATTTGTTCGGATAGGTTAGCTGCAGGGATAATCAATTCGGCTAGGGAAACCCCATAGTTTTCTACGAAGACAATCTTGATCTTGTCCCCAATGGCTGGGTCATTGTTAACCAAATTAGCCAATTCATTAATAATCTTGATGACAGACTTAGCATAGTGGTAGCTTGGTGCCGCCTTGGCCCCAAAAATGAAGACCCGTTTAGCAAAGTCAGCCTTAGGATTTTCCTTAAGGGTCAAGTAGCGATCTACAATATGCATGACTTGCAGGAGTTGGCGCTTGTAGGCATGGAGTCGCTTGATTTGCACGTCGAATAAGGCAGTCGGATCAATGTCTAGCTTCATCTCTTCCTTAACGAAACGAGCAAAGCGTTCCTTGTTGGCCAACTTGACTTCTTGCAATTGCTCTAGGACCTCATCATTATCGCGGAAGGCTTGGAGAATGTTCATTTCCCGTGGCTTGAAGCGCCAGCGGTTGCCAATATGTTGGTCTAAGACCTTGCTGAGGCCTTCATTGGCTAGTTGTACCCAACGGCGGTGAGTCACCCCATTGGTCTTGTTGTTGAAGCGGAATGGATAGATAGTCTTGAAATCCCGCAAGGTGTAGTGTTCCAAAATCTCGGTATGGAGCTTGGCTACCCCGTTAACACTGTGGCTAGCAATAATGGCCAGGTTAGCCATGAGCACTTGGTCCCCGTCGATTGGGGCTGTACGGTGGGCTAGTTCCGCCCCGTAGAGGGCTGTCTTGTTAACCAAGTGACGTCGGTTGATTTCATAGATAATCTGCATAATCCGTGGCAAGAGGCCTTCAATCATGTAGATTGGCCAACGTTCCATGGCTTCAGCCAAGATGGTGTGGTTGGTATAGGAAGTTGATTTCTTAACGATGTTCCAAGCTTGACCCCAAGTCAGGCTCTCTTCGTCGACCAAGATCCGCATCAATTCTGGAATACAGAGGGTTGGGTGGGTATCGTTAATGTGGATAGCCACCTTATCAGGGAAGACGCTCCAAGGCAGGTCCAGGGTCTTAAAGTAACGGACAATACTTTGAATCCCGGCTGAACACATGAAGTATTCTTGCTTAAGACGCAAGAGACGACCTTCATAGTTAGAGTCATCCGGATAGAGGACTTCGGTGATCTCTTGGATTTCCTTGCGTTGCTCAGGGGTCGTGAAATAAGACTCGTGGCCTGGCGGAATTTCGGCCGTGAAGAGACGTAGGTTGTTGACCACGTCGTTACGATAGCCGATTTGTGGCGTATCATAAGGCACCGCCAAGACATCAAAGGTATTCTCATAGACTGGCTTCAAGTCCCCATACTGATTGGCTTCCAACCAGACATTACCACCAAAGCGGACAATGACCGACTTGGATTCCTTGCGGACTTCCCAAGAGTTAGGGTTACGCAACCAGTTTTCTGGCAATTCAATTTGGTAGCCGTCGATGAATTTCTGCTTGAAGAGCCCATAACGGTAGCGAATACCGCAACCATTGCCCGGCACGCCGGTGGCCGCCATGGAATCCATGAAGCAAGAAGCCAAACGGCCCAAGCCTCCGTTCCCCAGGGCTGGATCGACTTCAGCAGCTGCTACAGCTTCAAAGTCTAGGCCCAATTCTTCTAGGGCAGTCCGAGCCGTGTCTAACAAGTCTAAATTAAGTAAATAGCGTTTGAGCTGGCGACCTGGCAAGAACTCCATGGAGAAGTAGAAGACTTGCTTCTGCTTACTGTCCAGTTTTCCTTGGTTGTAGTGGACCCATTTGTCAGTATAGATAGAGCGTAATAATTGACCTAAGGCTTGGAATTGTTCAGTAGTGCTACCAGAGGTATAAGGCACGGCGAACATATCTTCAAACTTCTTCTTATAGGCGTCTTTGAATGCATCGACCTTCATTGATTTCCTCCTAAATAAGTGTGGCATAAGCCCAAGAAAGAGACGCAAGCAAGTGCTTGGTCTCTTCTGAGCTAACTATCCTTGAAGTAGCGAATGGTAGAGAGCTAAGTATTCTTTGGTTGGCCCGGTCCAAGAAAAGTCTCGGGTCATGGCCTGTTCTACCAATTGCTTGTGAGCGCCAGGTCGGTTATAGTAGACATCTAGCGCATAGTAGATGGTTTGGAGCATGGTCCAACCGTCGAAACGATTGAAGGAATAACCTGTCCCCTCCCCGGTATATTGGTTGTAAGGTTGAACGGTGTCACGCAAGCCCCCTGTCTCATGGACAATTGGCAAGGTCCCATAGCGCATGGCCATGAGTTGTGACAGACCGCAAGGCTCGAAGGCACTTGGCATCAAGAAGAAGTCACAGCTAGCATAGATTTGTTGGGCTAGTCCCAAGTCAAAGGTAATGAGACTCTTCATCTTGTCAGGATAACGTGACTCGAAGTAACGGAAGGAGTGCTCGAATTGCGGCTCCCCAGTCCCTAAGAGGACTACCTGAACTTCTGCCTGCAGTAATTCTTCCATGCGTTCTTCCACTAACTGGAAGCCCTTCTGGTCGGTCAAGCGAGAGACCATACCAATCATGGCCACATCTGGATTGACTGGCAAGCCTAAGCGTTCTTGCAAGGCCGCCTTGTTAGCTGCCTTACCACTTAAGTCCGAGACATTAAAGTGATGTGGAATGAGTGGGTCTGTCTCAGGATTATTGAGGTCATAATCAATACCGTTAATAATCCCGCTTAATTTCCATTCGTTGTACTTGAGGACCCCTTCTAGGTTCTCACCAAAGGCCTGGGTAGTAATCTCATGGGCATAGGTTGGACTAACCGTAGTAATCCGGTCAGAGAAGTTAATGCCACCCTTGAGATAGTTGACCCGGTCATAGTACTTAGCCCCATCTTCGGTATAGACATTATAGCCGGTCCCGAAGACTTGGCCCAAGATGGCTGGATCATAGACCCCTTGGAAACGTAGGTTGTGAATGGTCAAGACCTTGCGGATATGACGCAAGCGGTCTTTCCAGTGATAACGGTCCACCAGGAGTACGGGCACCATAGCGGTGTGCCAGTCATTACAGTGAATAATGTCTGGAATCCAGTCAATGACTTCCAGCATCTCAATAATAGCCGTTGAGAAGTAGCCGAAGCGTTCGCCATCATCCCATTGGCCATAGAGGGCCGGCCGGTCAAAGTATGCCAAGTTATCGATGAAGTAGTACTTGACCCCGTCCATTTCCAGATACTTAATGCCGCAGTAGACATTCCGACCGCCTAATTGGAAGCGGAAATGGGCAATTTCTTGGATTTGGTCCTTGTATTGCTGAGGCGTTTGGGTGTAGTAAGGCAAGACCACCCGAATGTCTACGCCCTGCTTAGCTAATTCCTTAGGCAAGGCATAGGCAACGTCACCTAGGCCGCCCGTCTTGAAAAAGGGTGCCGCTTCTGCGGAAGCAAATAAAACTTTCATGGCGACTCCTTTATTCTGCTGGGATGACAGTGTTCTTGCTAATTACGACCACATTGTCAGGTGTCCCAATGACGTGAGCGCCTGGTTCAACGACACAACCCTTGTCCAGGATGGCGTATTCAACACGTGCCCCATCGCCAACCTTAGTTCCTTGTAGGATGATGGAATCCTTGACATGAGCCCCTTCCGATACATGTACCTTACGGGAAATGAGTGAGCGTTCCACCTTACCCGCTAGGTAAGAACCAGAGGCCACCACGGATGAACGCACATCAGAACTTGGCGCATAGTAGGACGGTACCCCGTTCTTGGTCTTAGTCAAGATTGGTTGGCTTGAGTAGAACAAGGAAGTGAAGTTTTGACGGTCTAACATGTCCATATTAGCCTTGTAGTAACGTTGAATGGAGTCAATGTTCGCCATATAGCCTGTATACTTGTATGGGTTGACAGTGTAGTCTAAGAGATAGTGTTGAACCAATTCATCCACTTCCATGTAGACTTCTTCGTCTACCGCCCGGTCAATAATATCGTTAAGGGTCTTAACGCTGAGCAAGTACATGCTGAGAGAAGCATCAACCTTCTCTCCCTCCCCTAAATCACCGTACTCAACCAATCCCTTGACTTGGCGGTTGGCATCGAATTTAAGGGCACGAGATTTAGGGTTTTGATCGCCTAATTTTTCTTTGTCTAATTGTTTGTAGATAAGGGTAATATCCTTACCTTCAGCCACATGGTGGCGGAAGACGCCGCGGATATCCACGTTCGCAATAATCTTAGATCCGGCTACAAAGACGTACTCAGCCTTAGCCCGAGCCATGAAGACCCGATGGTTGTAGTAGTAATCTTCGTAGAGGTTTTCTTGGTGGTGGCGGAGCTTCCAGTTCTGTTGAGAGAAGGTGAAAATCCCACCTGATACTTGAGAATCCAAGTCCCAAGCTGCCCCAGAACGGATGTGGTCATAGATTGAACGACCTGATTCAGCGATGAAGAGAGCTACTGAATCAATTTCCGCATGGCAAATGCTGGACAAGGCGAAGTCAATCACCCGATAGCGGTCAGCAAATGGTAAGGCGGCAATGGGCCGGTTTTGGGTCAATGGTTTTAATAATTGATCATCTTCGGTCAAATTGAGAATCGCACATAACTTATTCTTCACCATCATTTTTTGGTCCTCCTACTACTTCAGCATATCCTACAGTGGCAATTTGGTCTGGGGTCCCGATGACGCTTGCCCCGTCCGCAATCACGGCTTGTTCACCGATAATAGCATATTCAACGCGACAGCCTTTACCGATGGTGGCACTGGACATAACCACAGAATGGTCAACCTGGCTATTAGGCCCTACCTTGACATCACGCGACAAGAGGGAGTTGTCCACTTGGCCGGCAATGTAACAGCCATCCACAACTAGGGAGTGCTTAATTTGCGCGTCCTCTGTTAAGAATTGTGGTGGGGTCACAGGGTTGGAGGTATAAATCCGCCAAGTATCCTCACTAATGTTGAGTGGATGTTCTGGGTCCAAGAATTCCATGTTAGCTTCCCAGAGAGATTCGATAGTACCCACGTCTTTCCAGTAGCCTTCAAATGAGTAGGCAAAGCAGTTTTCAGCATTGCTTAGGTAGGCTGGAATAACGTTCTTACCGAAGTCTTCCATCTCGCGGTTCTTAGCTTGGTCTTCCACTAAGTAGCGACGCAAGGTTTCCCAATTGAAGATATAGATCCCCATGGATGCTAGGTTGCTCTTAGGTTGCGCTGGTTTTTCTTCGAACTCGATGATACGACTATTTTGGTCCGTGTTCATAATCCCGAACCGTGAAGCTTCCTTCATCGGCACTGGGATAACCCCAACGGTCAAGCTAGCCTTGTTCTTGATGTGGTCTTCTAACATGGCTGCATAATCCATCTTGTAGATGTGGTCACCTGATAGAATTAGGACATACTTAGGATCTAAGGAATCAATATAGCTGATGTTTTGGTAGATGGCATTGGCAGTCCCCTTGAACCATTTTTCACCGTCAGAGCTAGAGTAAGGTTGGAGAATAGTGGCCCCACCTGAACGGCTAGTTAAGCCCCAGGCTGCCCCTTTGCCAATGTGTTCGTTAAGCTCTAAAGGTTGATACTGGGTTACTACCCCAATATTCTTAATCCCAGAGTTGGCGCAGTTACTTAAAGCAAAGTCAATAATGCGGTATTTCCCTCCAAAGGGAACGGCTGGCTTAGCCGTTTGTTTGGTTAAGACACCCAGACGGGTCCCTTGACCACCGGCTAAAATCATCGCGATCATATCTTGTTTCATATACACACATGCGAAACTAGCTGACTCACTCGGCGTAAGAAGTCAGTTAATTTCATCTCCTTTCTTAGCTTTTATTTAGCGCCGTAAATACGTTTGGGTTTGATATAGAGCACACCCAGACTAGGAACTGTTGTGACAATGGAGTAAGGTTGTCCATCATGAGGCACTTCTTCTGTCTTCATGACCGGTAGATTCTCGGTCCACCGTCCGCCAAACTCTTGCATTTGCGAGTTGAGCAGGACTTCGTACTCTCCTTTATAAGGCACCCCAATTCGGTATTCCTGACGTTCAACTGGGATAAAGTTCAAGGCAATGATTAAGAAATCACGCTTGGCCTTACCCTGCCGCATCATGGTCAGGACAGCCTGTTCCACATTGTCAGCATCTAGGACAGTCAGACCTGCTGGCTCAGTATCATAATAATGCAGGGCCTTGTAGTCCTTACCGATATGATTGAGGGTCTTCATATAGTGTTGGTACTCGCGGTTGAACTCAAAGCTCAAGTCCTTCCATTCCAACTCGGAGTAGTAGCGCCACTCCAGGTATTGGCCTAGCTCGTTACCCATAAAGTGTAACTTCTTACCAGGCTGGGCCATCATGTAACCATGCAAGAGACGCAAAGTCTCAAACTGAGTTTCGCGGTTGCCCGGAATCTTATCTAAGAGCGACTTCTTACCGTGGACCACTTCGTCATGAGAAAATGGCAGGACATAACGTTCATTGTATTGGTACATAAAGACGAAGGTAATTAAACGGAAATTCTGTGGTCGGTAGTAAGGATCGGTCTCGAAGAAACGCAGGGTATCATTCATCCAGCCCATATTCCATTTGTAGTCAAAGCCCAATCCCCCTTCTGAAACAGCATGCGTGATGCCCTTCCAGTCGGTACTTTCTTCCGCAATCATGAGGACATGCGGCAGGTGATCTTTGATCGTGGTATTGAGTTTTTGGAGGAAGGCCACCCCTTGGCGGTTGTGGTTGCTGCCATCTTCGTTAGGTGTCCAAGGCCCTTGGTCAAAGTCCAAGTAAAGCATGTTGGACACGGCATCCACCCGCAAACCATCCAAGTGACATTCCTTAAGCCAGAACATAGCGTTAGAAATGAGGAAGCTTTGGACTTGGTTCTTACCTAAGTCGAAGTTGAGCGTCCCCCACCCCACATTGTTGGCGCGGTTGACATCTTGGTATTCAAAGGTTGGTGTCCCGTCATAGTAAGCCAAGGCATTGGCATTACGGCAGAAGTGACCAGGCACCCAGTCCATGATGACCCCGATGCCAGCTTGGTGGGCTTGGTTAACGAAGTCCTTGAACTCTTCCAAGGTCCCGTAGCGGCCACAAACCGCATAGTAACCGGTAATCTGATAACCCCAAGAAGCATCCAGCGGATGATCCATGAGTGGCATCATTTCAATATGGGTATAGCCCATTTCCTTAACATAAGGAATCAGGCTGTCTGCCAGTTCCGCAAAGGTATAGGTGCGGCCGTCAGGGTGGCGACGCCAAGAACTGGCGTGCACTTCATAAATGTTGAGAGGCGAATGAACGCTATTTTTACGCCATTGCTGGTTCATCCAGACCTGGTCAGACCATTCAAAGTCTTCCAAGCCCCAAACAACCGTAGCATCCTTAGGCGCAATCTCAAAATTAAAACCAAAGGGGTCAATCTTATATTCGATATGACCATTGCCATGGTCAATCCCAACCTTGTAACACTGACTTCGCTCGGCTCCTTGGATGATGCCAGCCCAAACGCCAGCTTCAATATGGCTTAGTGGCTCATTCTGCCAGTGATTGAAATCACCTAGAATGTAGACATTGGCTGCATGAGGAGCCCAAATAGCGAAGCGATAGCCCGTCACTCCATCTTGGTCCACCTTGTGACAGCCTAAAAATTGGTAGGCTGCTTCATGGTTACCGTGATTGAAATGATAGATGTGTTCCGAAAGTTGTTCTTGTAATGCTGCGAAAGTCATTCTATCCCTCCCTTTGTTTGTTTATACATTTATTATAGCACTGAAAGCGTTTCATGTAAACGCATACGACTAGACAATTTGCTATTTTATTTACCTGAAAATATCGTACAAGACATTCCCGTCGACATATTGATGGAAATTAAGTTTGAGCGCCGATAAAATGGTTGGCGCATGATCAATCAATCTGCCCGACTCTACGGCATGCCCAACCTTCACATCTGGCCCGTGGTAAAAGGCCGTTGTCGCATAGTGGTTGCGGGCTGGATGATAGCCGTGGGTGGCATGTAGGAGCTTGGCATCCGAAGTTGGATTATCCACTGATTCTTGGAAATCACCCGCCAAATTATCTAAGAAATAGTAGCCTTTTTTGGCTTCAATCATGAAGAGGCAGTTAGGGTCCGCCCCGAAGTCAGCCGCTTCTTGAGCTGTGTAAACTGTCTCAATCATGGGCATCATGGGCCGTAAAGTGTCTAAAATTTCTTTGACCGTAATCTTAGCGCCCGGCTTGCGATAGATATAAGCACAGCCATCCGCGCCCTTGCAATAAACTTGCCAAGACTTGATGGTGCCGTCACGACCTAGGGTTTGCCAACCAGGTTGGCGACTAAGCAGGTGGTTAGGCCGCACCACGGTATGAGTGTTGAGTTGGTAGTGGTCCCCCACCAAGACGAAGAGGCAGTCTTCCCATTGGCCCATGTCTTCTAAGAGTTGAATAATTCGTCCCAAGCGCCCGTCGAAGTCGATAATGGCTTGCTTGGCTTGCTCCGAATTAACTCCGTAGTAGTGGCGCATGCTATCCAGCTGCAGGAAGTGCGCCGTCACGAAATCGGGATTGTAATCACGAATGGTATCCAGCAAGACTCCTTCTAGGAAATAATCCAGAGCCGGTTGCTGAATGCCGTCCCGTTTGTGACCATGGCGGGCTTCCATTTTGAGTAAGAAAGGAATGCTGGAAGCAACTAGTGACACCATTGCCTGATTCTGCCAAGGTCGGTTGGGAATAATTTCCGCTAAATTATAGTCGATGGACTTGTTACGCCCCATGACCGGCCAGAGCAAGGAAGCCGTCTTATAGCCGGCCCGCTTGAAAACATCGTAGAGGGTTTCCCCTTGGACTTCCTTAGCATACCAGTGCCAGTCAGGACTATGACGCTCTGGCTGAATCTTGGTATTATTGACAATTTGGTGATGCAGAGGCAACAAACCTGTCATAATACTGGTGTGAGCCACATAAGTCAATGAAGGATAGGTCGATTGGACCTTCTTAACCCAAGTCCCCTTATCTAAGAGACGCTTAAAGTTAGGTAATTTACTCGCAAAGGCAACATCCTCATAGCCAAATGCGTCAAAAGAGATTAAATATACTTTTCGTTTTGCCATATAACCAGCTCCAGTTCCTAGTCTTTCGATTATCCTGTGCCTAGTCTAAATTTACTTAAATTTTATCAGACTTCCCTAGCTTTTTCCACAAAAAGCCATAAGTTACACCATCATTTTTGTGTAATCATTCGTCTTTTTTATGAAAAAGCTAAGCTGCACTCATTCTTATTATACACCCAAACAAGAAAAAATAGTGTAAAGCGTTTCAATTTTTTATCTTTTAGTGTAAAATAGAAAGACACAAGAAAAGTAGGTGACTTTACATGGCAACATATAGCAAAGAAAGCTTGATTGAACGGGCTCGCCAACTCCTGCCCAAGGCTTATGCGCCCTATTCTCATTTTCCGGTTGGGGCGGTCCTTTTAATGGATGATGGCCAAATTATTGAAGGGGTCAATGTCGAGAATGTTTCCTTCGGCGCCACTAACTGCGCGGAGCGGACTGCCATCTTCACGGCTGTCACCCAAGGTTATGGTCCTAAATCCATCCAGGCTATCGCCGTTGCCGGAGATACAGAGGATTTCTTACCACCTTGCTGCATTTGCCGCCAGGTCCTAGTGGAATTCTGCCGTCCTGATGTGCCCGTCTATCTGACCCGTCGCGACGGCCAAATTTACGAGACCACGGTCAGCCAAATCGTTCCGCTCGCTTTCGAGTCCTTAAAAATGTAAACTATAAGTATCAATACTTAGGAGGTACCCCATGGCACAAACTTTACTCCATGCTTGCATCCGCGTCCAAGACTTGGAAGCAACCCTTAAATTCTATACTCAACTCTTCGACTTCACCCTTAGTCGCGAGAGCCGCTATCCTGATCACGGCTTCGACTTGGTTTACTTAACGGTTCCAGGCAGCGACTTCGAATTGGAATTGACCTATAACTACGACCACGGTCCCTATACAGTCGGCGATGGCTTCAGCCACTTGGCCTTGGGCGTTGATGACTTGGAAGCTGTCCATGAACGTTGCTTGGCTTCAGGTTATGCCACAACTGAAATGAAGGGCTTGCCTGGCAAACCACCACGCTACTTCTTCGTGACAGACCCAGATGGCTACCGTTTGGAAGTTATGCGTAACAACTAATAGAGTGAGTAAGGCTAGGACTTGTCCTGGCCTTTTTCTTTGGGACTTGGCCTTGCGCTAGCCCCTCCCCTATGTTATACTTAGAGCTCGATGAGCCGATGTGCAACCTGGTAGGTTGCCATCGTCAGCCTATCATAGGTCTCCCTGTGAGGCCACACCCGGATGGTGGATAGGAAGGTCCCTGCTGTGAACAGTGGCCTTGGCTAGCTAAGCTAGTTCTGACACCCAAAAGACCGCAGTCTAGGCCTAGCCTAAACTGCGGTCTTTTTTTATTTTAACTCATAGTGAAGGAACTCATACAGCAACACATAGTCTCCTTGACAGGGGTCAAAGGTCTCCTGTCGTTCATAATCATCACCCACACGATTGAGGTAGGTCTTGCCGTCTGGCCCAAGCTCAATTTGACCATCCGCAAACTGCCACTCTTGGCCGCCCATCTCCTGCGGCGCCCAGTGGCCCTGCCTCCTTTGCTGGTCTGCCTTGATAAAATTGTCCTGACTTAAGCTGGGGTCTGCCTGAGCCGCCACTTCTTTTAAGGCAGCTAGGTCACTTTGCCAGTCCCTCTCCATAGGACCTGGCTCATAGACCGCCAAGGCTTGCCAGGCTTTTTTATCTAAGCCGGCTGCTAACTGGGGTGATAGATCCAGTCGTACCCGGACCAAAATTCTTTCCCCTTTGTGGGGGCCCTGCGTCAAATCAACTAGATAATGCGCCCCATCAATTTGACGCATGGTCCCCGTCTCACTTAGACCCAAGACCTGTCCCAGGAGGAAGGGCACCTGGTCTTGGATTTGCACCAGCAAGCCCTTGGCTTGCTGTTCTCTGTCACGTCTAAGTTGGGATTTGACCATAGACCATTGAATATTGGCCTGATAGTAACGACTAACTTCATGTAAATGGGCAGTGTGGCCAGCCAAAAGCCACAGGACGCCCATTAGGGTCAGCTGACTAATCAGCATAAAGGCTAAGACCAAGGGAAAGGTAAAGCCTCTAGGGCCCACTTTCATCTTGCCTTGGCCTGAGCCAAAAGTAAGTTTGGTAGACTTGTCCATTGGTGAAGCGAACCTCCACTCGCAAACTTTCTCCAAATTGTGCCAGCCGCCACTCCGCTACTTGATAGAGATAGGGCTGGTAGCCAGGTTGCTTATAGAGGCGTTGCTTGTTCAAAACAATGCGATAAGTCTTCTTGTCATCTTGCCTGTCCACCAGGTCCAGATAGTCCAGACCCACTTGCTGGACTTGAAAGTGATTGAGCTCGGCCTCGAAGACCATGACGAAGTTTTGCCACTCTAGGCCATGGTCGGTCTCGGCAGCCTTAATCCAACGCTGGTAAGACTGCAGGGTTAGGACGGCCGCCTCAAAGAGCAAGGCCAAAATTAAGAGGCTAAAGAGACATTCCACTAAGGTAAAGCCTTGCCTAGTCCGTCGCTTGAACATGGTAATGACTCCCCCGCTCAAACTCAATCCAACAGTCTTTGTCCTGACAAGCAAAATCAACCATTTGGGGATGGGATTGTCTGGCCTGGATTAGCCAGTCTTGGTCTTGTCGCATCCAACCTTCCACCATCAGGGCAAAGAGCCGCCACTCCTGACTAGCCACTTGACTGTCCTCAAGTCGCTGGTAAGCCTGATGCAGGGCTGGAAGGTAGAGGGCCATCATGGCCCCCAAGAGGAGGAAGCCCACCAAAGCTTCCAGGGCAACATGTCCCCTGCTCCCCTTAGGATGGCGGTGACCACTAATCCATTTCAAAGCGTCCACTCCCCAACTGAAAACGAATATGGTGCCTTTGGCCTGTTACCCGATTGACCAAGGTCACGGTCTTGAACTTCTCGGTGCGTCCATCACCAAAATAATGAAATTGCAAGAAAGTAACCAGTTGCCAATCTTGGGGCAAGGCATAGGCTTGTCGCGCCTGGGCCTGACCCAAGGGCTCAATCAACACTTGATTGCCACCCGTCTCGAAGACCACCCGATAGGTCTGGTGGCGACTAATGGCCTGGGTCTGGCTGACCAGTAAGGCCTGGGCTAATTGGTCGCAGAATAGACGGCAGCGCCATTCTGCCAGAAAATTGCCCATGGGCAGACTGGAAAAGCACCACAAGACTAGGCTGAGAATGACCATGACCAAGAGCGACTCCCAGAGGCTAAAGCCAGCCTGGCGATCTGGTCGACTTGCTATCATGGTTGAGGAATATTAATTGGCAGGGTAATGGTCGTATTCTCATCCAACTGCAAGAGCTTCTTGGCTTCCTCTACCTGCTTATCAGTCAAGTAGCCTGCAGTCTTGAGTTCTTTGACAGTTACCTCGCTATCATTTTCTGCCAATTTATAGGTATTGACTTGGGTTTCAATGATTTGCGCCATATTCTGACGCGCTTGCTTTTCAATTCTTTCCTTCTGACCGGCCACGTTTGGAATAATAATGGCCATGAGAAGGGCTACGATAATAAGGACGATCAACATTTCGATCAACGTGAAGGCATTCTTCCGCCGACCCTTCAGCACCCTTGCTTTCATGTTATGACCTCCTTTTGTCCTTGCGCAAAACTACAAGCCCTGAATAGTCAACATAGGCAGCATCATAACCAAGTACATGGCCACCACCAGCAAGCCGATAAAGATAAAGAGAATAGGCTGGATAAAGTGGATTTTCTTGGTCATATCTTCCTGCAAATCCCGACCCAATTTGTCCGCATAGACTAGGCATTTGGCTGATAGTTGGCTGGTCAATTCACCCTGCTCAATAATGAGAGGGAATTGGCGAGTGAAGAGACCTAGCTGGCTCATCTGTTGGGTTAGAGGCCTTCCCTCCAGACAGCCGGTCATCAGATAATGGGCTAGTTCAGCCAGAAAAGGATCGACTGGATAGTCCATCCAGACCTGCAACATTTGTTGGAGGGACAGACCGCCTGCCAGGAAGTAGCCTAACTCGTAGGCCACCTGCTGGGTTAGCTGCCAGGACAACCACTTGCCTAGAAGCGGCAAGGGTCTCAACCAGGCATAGCGCTTGAGGTAAGAGGCTTTTTGCAGGAGTAGTCCCCCTACTCCCAGACCTAGCAAGCCCACTGCCAGTAAGACCAAGGACAGTTGGGGCAAATAGGTGAAAAAGCCAATTAAGAAGCGGACTAGCCATTCCCGCTCATAAACCTCCTGGCTAATAAAGCTGGTGACCTGGGGCAAGATAAAGGTCCGCATGCCGAAAAGCATACCCACCAGACAGAGTCCCATCATACCCGGATAGGCCAATTGCTTGGCCATTTCCTTACGGAAGAGCCGGGCCTGATCTAGGCGCTGAGCTGCTTGAACTAAGGCTTGCTGCAGGCGATTCTGACGACTGGCATAGAAGAGTTGAGCCACGATTTTGGTCCCAAAGCCTAATTGGGCCAGGGACTTTTCTAAACTCTGCCCTTCTACTAAGGCCGCATCCACCTTCAGAAGCAAAGCCTGATACTTAGGCATTAAGAGGGCCAGGAATTGCAGGGCCGTACTTAAGGCAAAGCCCTGACCCAACAAATCCGCCAGAACCGACAAGACATAGGCTTGTTGGACTAGGGGCAGCTTCTTGGGTTGGTTGAGCCGCTCAAACCACTTCAAATTGCAGGTAGGCCTTCCCATCGATGAAGCCATAGGACCACGCCTTTCTCAACTTGTCATTCAGGGTCTGATAGGCAGGCGCTGCCAGTTCCTGGGTCAGATGTTGGCGCAAGGCCGGTCCTGACAGAATCTCTAGCAAGGCCAAGCGCTTAGCCCCAACTGGGTGATGTTGGCAGGCTAACTGACAACTGGCTTGGCAGAGGCTGCAATAGCGCGGAATCAGTCGTTGACTGACAATGCCAATCAAGGTCTGGGTCAGCTGAGCCTGACTAATACTAAGCTCAGCCAAACGCGCCATGACGCCCAAGCTATCCTTGGCATGGACGGTCGCAATCATCAAGTGCCCGGTCAAGGCACCCCGGATGACCATGCGGGCCGTCTCCTCGTCCCGGATTTCGCCAATCATTAAGACATCCGGATGATGACGGAGGCTAGCCTTAATCATGACATCATAAGAGATACCAGCCGCTTCATTTATCTGGGTCTGTAGAAAACGGGGCTCGAAGATTTCCACCGGATCTTCCATGGTAATCACCTGAATAGACTCCTGATCCAGTCGTTCTCTAAGCAGGTGATAGATGGTGGTCGTCTTGCCCGAACCCACTGGACCCGAGAAGAGGATGAGACCCGACTTGCGTCGGATTAAGCGCCTTAGAATGTCTAGGTCCTTGGGAAAATAAGTCAGCAAGGGCCCGCCTTGATGCGCTTGTGACTGGATGACCCGAATGACCAAAGACTCTTGCAGGTGGACATCCCCGATAGTTGAAAAACGCAATTCCACAGCCTGTCCTTCTAGTTCTAGATGGCATGCGCCCGACTGGGGCTTGCGCTTCTCCCCCACATCCATATCCGCCCGATACTTGAAGTAATTGATGAGCCGCTTGCCCCAGTCCAGGTCCTGACGGCCCTCTTCATGCAAGAGACCATTGAGACGAAAGTAAAGGACATAGTGGTCAGGCTTGGGCATCAAGTGGATGTCGGATACACCTTGGGAGACGGCTTTAACAATGAGATCATGGGCTTGTTCTTCAATTGCTAAGGACATAGAATTTCCCCCTCACTTATAAATACCCAAAAAGGGGCACTTTTATCCGAAAAAATTTAGGGGGTTCGGAATATTGTTTGGCAATATGAGGATGGGACAGCTGAATTTTAGCGGAATTCCTAGAATCTAAAACCAAAGAATATTTTATTTTTCTTATTTAAGTAATATACAAATATTATATATGCAATAAAAAAGGACGGGACCTAAGTCCCATCCTGCTAAAACCAGGTCTCCTGTTGGCTGACCTGCTGGTAGTATTGTAAGGTGTGATTATTTTCCAAGAGATAGTAGCCCAAGACCCCGACGGCTAGCCCGGCCAGGCAGCCCCCTAGGCTGAGCCAGGGCAGATAGTTGAAGAGGGTCCAAGAGCGGGCGAACCAGGCGGCTACTGACAACTGGCCTACATTGAAGAGCATGCCCCCCAGTATGGAAAGGCCGATGACCGAAACCCGCTTAGGCCCCAGCTGCTTAACTAAGAGCATGGCCCCGAAGGACAGGTAGGAACCCACCAAGGAATAGAAGAACATGGAGAAGGTCCCCCCTACCAGGAGGGTGACTAGGAGTCGCAGGCTAACTACCTGAAAACTCTGGCGTGGCGTCAAGGTGAAAAGGGCCAAGAGCGTCACAATATTGGCCAAACCTAGTTTGGCCCCCGGCGCAAAGACAAAAGGCGACGGCAACATACGTTCAAATATGCTAATGACCACCCCTTGGGCGACCAAAAGCGAGAGATAGACCAACATTCGATGGCCGTGGCGCTGCATGGGCACCCTCCTTTCTAAGCCGAGATTAAATAGAAAAATTGCGCCCTAGTCAGCCTAAGGCGCAAAAGTCAATTAAAGAGCCAATTAGTTGCTTGAAGACTCGCTTGAAGCATCCGGAGTGGTTGATGGCGCATCTTGGCTGCTTACGTCATCTGGTTGGTTAGCTAAGTCTACTAACTCTTTGACTGCATCCTTCAAGTCAGCGTCGTCGATTTGAACCTTAGCTGCTTCGATTAATTTCCCAATAATCTTGTAAGAGAATTTTTGGTCTTTAAGCTTGCTGTCAAGGTATTCTTTCTTCACATCGTCTTTGATGTCAGCAAATGGTTTCTTCTCCCCATTGTTGATGGTCTTGATGATGTGGTAACCGAACTTACTTTTAACTGGTGTCTTGGTGTATTCGCCATTAGCTTGACCCTTAACCCCATCTTCAAATTCCTTAACCATTTGACCTGAAGTGAAAGGTGATAAGAGACCCCCTTGTTGCGCAGACCCGTCTTTAGAGTAGGTCTTTGCTAATTCGTCGAAGTTTTCGCCAGCATCTAATTTAGAGATGATGTCTTTTGCTTCTTCTTCAGTGTCAACCAAGATGTGTTGAGCTTCCATCTTAGGTTGGTAAGTGTTGTTGTAGTAGTCTTCGATGGTTGCATCGGATTGGTCGATTTGCTTAGAAACCACTTCGTTGAAGAGGTTGCGGATGTAGATTTGGTTCTTGAAGTCTTCAACTGAACCTAATTTTTGGTAGGTTAAGAGTTCTTGGAACTTCTCTTCGCCACCCACTTTATCAATTTGCTTAGCGACTTCATCTTCGGCTTGCTTCTTGAGGTCAGCAGCGTTAGAGGCGTTCATTTCCAATACCTTTTGTAAGATCATAGAACGCAAGGTAACTAAACCCGCGTCTTTTTTCATTTGGTTGTAGAGATCTTCCTTGGTAATAGTTTGGTCACCTACAGTGGCAATGTTGTCTTGCGCATAAGCAACAGTTGCTGTATTGGCAACAGCACCTGATAAAACCAATACTGAGGCAAAAGCCATCATGCGGTTAAGAGTTGTTTTTTTCATTTAATCAATCCCCTATATAACTTTAAATTTTTGATTACTGTACTACTATACCACATTTACCATGAAATGAGTATGAAGAAGTCGAAAATCCATGAAAAGATTATGAATTTTTCACATTTTCCTGGGCTTCTTCTAAATCCGAGTTAAGTTTTTCAACTTTTTCTTGGGTGCGACGGATGCGGGGCCCATTGGATTCCTGAAAACGACGGAAGAGAGTCTGTACTTCCCCTACCGTTGACTGTAAGAGTGGCAAGCCCTTGTCAGTGACATCGTGCAAGGCCCGGCGAATACGGCAAGTATCTTGCCCCAATTGTTGGCTATCCTGACAGAAATCATTGACATAAGACTTAAGCTGGCGGCGAGTAGTCGCCCCATCTTGTTTGACATTAAATAGCGTCCAAGCCCCAGCCGCCAAGGCGCCTAAGACGAACCCGCGTGTAAATTTACCCATTATGCTTCCTCCTCTTGTGCTAAGGCGCTGGCAATGGCAGCCGCCCGAGCGCTAAATTCTTCTGATGTGTAAGACTTGCTGTTGTCGGCGAAGGACCAGCCAAAGCCATCGCTGTCCCCTTGATAGCGAGGAATCAGGTGAATATGAGAGTGGAAAACAGTCTGGCCAGCCGCCTGACCATTGTTATTGAGGATATTAAGCCCCAACATATCAGGAAAGGCACGGCGGACTGCCCGGCTAATCTTAGGCAGCTTGGTCATGACCTTAGTCGCCAAGTCCTCATCATATTCAAAAATATTAGCCACATGAGTCTTAGGAATCACCAGGGTATGGCCCGGCGTCACCTGGGTAATATCTAAAAAGGCGTAGACATCCTCATCTTCATAGACCTTGGCACTGGGAATCTGGCCTTCAATTATCTTGCAAAAAATACAATCTGTCATGGCAGTCGCCTCCTCACATTCTATGATGCTAGTCTACCATAAATATAGGTGAAAGTGTATGGAAAAGGATTGGGAGAGATTTGTCTCTGGTGAGGGAGCTACAAAAAAGAACTCCGCCAACCATTACGACTAGCGGAGCTTTTTAATTAGCTGACTGTGTAATTTTTGTGTAAGATGAATTACACACGTACAATCACGTATAAACGAAAAGCCCGTAAAATCGGGCTTTTTGATTACGTATAATCACGTATAATCGTATCCATACATCGCCGGAGGGAATCGAACCCCCATTACAAGAACCGGAATCTTGTGTGATATCCTTTACACTACGGCGACAGTACTTGATTATCTTACCACAGAAGGTGGTTTTTGGCAAGGTCTTTCCCTGGAATTTTGGCATAAGAAGAGCCCGGACGAGGCTTGGCCCCATCCGGACTGAATCATCTTACTCCTTAGTTGTGCTGAAGAAAACAGGGTCGCTAAGGTCGAAGGAGACCCTATAATCACTGTCTTTTGGGACCATAATCGCGATATAGCCTTCATGTTCAGCACCAGGAAAGAGACTATAATCTAAAAACATGCGCTCTTTTGGAATGCTTGGAAAGACCTCTTGCTTAATTTCCTTACCCTTAAGATCAAAAACTCTTGGAAACATTTCGATAGTGTCTAAAGGATAATCTTCGTCGCCTTTTTCATAGACTAACTTGACCTTAATTAGATGATATTCATACTTACTATCCAACTTGTCAATGTCAGCTTGATTTGAATCATCAAATTCTAGTAATTTATCTTGTGCTTCTTTACCCTTAAGAACTTCTAGAACTGTAAGTTTAACGGTGATTGTCTTCCTTTGGTCACCAAAAAATTCCTTGTAAGTCATTGCCTTTTCTTGTCCTAGAGGAACAGGGCTGTCAAGCTTGCCCCACTTGTCTTTATCGGCTTCTGAATGAGTTTTCTTCTGGCTGGAAGATTCTGTTGAGCCAGAGGAAGCAGCTTCGCTAGAAGTGCTAGAAGAACTTGAAGAGCTTTCAGCTGCCACCGAGAATGTTGGGGCCACAGCACCTACTAGGCTTAAGGCCAAAACTGCTGATAGGAGTCGTTTTTTCATTCCATAACCACCTTTACATCTTAATAAATTGATGATAGCTTCTTGCCAATTGCCTGACAATAAAGTCTTGACTGTCAATCAGAAAGCCCGGCTCAGGCTCTTGCCCTAGCCGGACTTGTCTGCGTCTATTACTTAGTCGTGCTGAAGAAAACAGGCTTGCCTAAGTCATAGGAAATTGAATAGTCGCCACCTTTAGGAACAGCTACTACCACATACCCTTCATGGTCACTACCTGGATAGAGTTCAATATCGGAGAACTTCTTCTCGTTTGGCACATCCGCATAGAAATCCACCTTAACTTCCTTACCTTTGGCATCAAATACTTTTGGTCGGTAAGGCGTTTTTAAAGGCTCATCTTCGTCGCCCTTCTCATAAACAAATTTGAGTTTAATCAAGTTTAACTCATAATTACTATCCAATTTTTTGATGGCTTCTTTGTTATAGCTTTCAAACTCTAATAGTTTAGCTTCAGCTTCTTTGCCCTTGAGAACTTCTAAGACGGAAAGCTTAGCCTTTACATCAACCTTTTTACCTCCAATATAGTCTTTATATTGAACTTCCTTTTCTTCACCTAAAGGAACTGGTGTGCTGCGCTTACCCCAGTTAGCCTTGTCCGCTTCTGAATGAGATTTTTTCTTGCTTGAAGCTTCTGCTGAGCTAGAGGAAGCAGCCTCGCTAGAAGCGCTGGAGGAACTTGATGAACTTTCTGCTGTTACCAAGACGGTTGGAGCTAGGGCGCCAACTAAGCTTAAGGCAAAAGCTGCAGATAGGAGAACTTTTTTCATTCAATGACCACCTTTACATATTGATAATTTAATTATATCTTATTGAGAATCATAATACAAGATGAGATTCATAGAAAAGGCTAGGACCCTTGTCCTAGCCTTGTTTTGCTTATTTTTGTCCGTAGTAGGCATTAGCCCCGTGTTTACGGAAATAATGTTTATCCAGCACATATTGTGGTAGAGGTTGAATATCTGGGTTAATGGCTTCTGTTTCCAGGGCCATATGGCAGACCTCATCCAATACCAAGCTGTTCTCGATGGCCTTTTGAATACTTGGCCCCCAAGTGAAAGGTCCATGTCCTTGAACCAAGACACCTGGTACTGCCAATGGATCCAAGTTGCCTTCCTTGAAGGTGTCCGCAATGACCACCCCAGTATTGACTTCGTAGGCTTCCGCCACTTCTGTCTCAGTCAAATGCCGGGTTAAGGGCACTGGCCCATAGAAGGTATCAGCATGTGTGGTCCCGTAGCAAGGCAAATCGCGCCCAGCTTGAGCCCAACAAACCGCGTACTTGCTGTGGGTATGAACCACGGCATTGACGCCAGGAAAGGCCTTATAAAGCACCACATGGGTTGGCAGGTCAGAGGATGGGCGATAGCTATCGGCCTCCAGTGGCTTGCCGTCTAAGTCAGTCACAACCATTTGGTCAGGTGTCATCTGCTTGTAGTCAACACCACTTGGCTTGATGACTATGACGCCTAAGTCGCGGTTAACTTCAGAGGCATTACCCCAAGTTAATTGGACCAAGCCCCATTCAGGCAATTGCAAGTTGGCATTGAAGACGCGTTCTTTCATTTTAGCAATGATTTCTTCACGATTCATTAGTATCCTGCCTCCTCAAAGATTGGTTTCAAGAAGGCTTGTGCTTCCTTGATACGTTCAGCTGGCTGGTCGTCGGTCTCACTCCACATTTCGAAGAGGAAGGTGCCTTCATAGCCTAAGCGCTTAAGGGTCTTAAGGCAGCCTAAGAAGTCGACATCACCCTCACCCCATGGCACACACTTGAATTGGCCTGGGAAGTCCGGGGTCACATTCTTGGTGTCCTTGACATGGACAGCTACAATGTGGTCAATGCCCTTCTCTAGTTCGTAACCTGGATTGTTTTCTGGCCAAGCAGACAAGTTACCCAGGTCAGGATAGGCTTGCAGCCATGGTGACTTGATTTGTTGCTTAATTTCCATGAATTTAGACAGGGAGTTGATGAAGGGATCATCCATAATCTCGATTGACAGCATGACTTGTTTGGCAGCCGCCATCTTAACTGCCTTGTCTAGGTTCTCGATAAAGAGCTCACGCGACAGCACAGTCTTGTCTTCATAGTAGACATCATAGCCGGCCAGTTGGATATTGCGGACGCCTAACTTAACAGCTAGGTCCACACATTCCTGCATCATGTCCAAGGCCTTTTGGCGCTTAGCAGGATCAGCCGACCCAAATGGATAGCGGCGATGGCCGGATAAGCAGATGGAATAGATGCGGACGCCTGTTGAGCGTTGAGCTTGGTTGACGGCTTCAATCTCTTGGTCGGTCCATTGCAGGCGAGCCAGACGCTCGTCGGTCTCGTCAATGGACATTTCAACGAAGTCAAAGCCCAGAGAAGCCGCTAGCTCTAGCCGCTCTTGCCAGGAAATGCCCTTAGGTAGGGCCTTCTCATAAATACCAAATGTTGTCATAGCCTAACCCCAAATCTCGCGAATCTTGTCCTTGAACTCGCGGGCTGCGGCAGCAGGATCTGCTGCTTCCGTAATGCCACGACCGGCGATGAAGGTGTAGACATCAACGCCACGGAAGAGTTCCAAGGTATCCACGTTAAGCCCGCCGGTTACAGAAACCCGGAAGCCCATTTCGATTAATTTCTTAACCTTGCTTAGGTCGCGCTCACCCCAGGTTTCACCTGCTAGGAGGGCATCACGACTTTGGTGGTAGATGGCTTGGCTGATACCAGCGTCTAGCCATTGTTGAGCCTGCTCATAAGTCCAGTCACCGTAAAGTTCGACTTGGATTTCTTTGACTTCTTTGGCTGCGGCCTTCATGGTTGGAATGGTGGCGCAACAGATACAGGTCATCCAGTCAGCCCCGTACTTAGCCACGTTCTTAGCGACCGTCCCACCCGCATCGGCACACTTGGTGTCAGCGACAATGATTTTGTCAGGGAAGATGTTACGTAGGGTTTGAACCACTTCGCCCCCTACTTCCAGTAAGAGAACAGTCCCCGCTTCGATAATGTCAACTTCATGGCCAACCGATACAGCAGCCGCTACGGCATCAGGACGATTAGAATGGTCTAAGGCAACTTGTAAATTAGGAATTCCCATGGTTAACCTCCTTAGGCACCAATGCCGTTTTCAGCTAATTTCTCAGTGATTTCTTTTTCAGATAAGAGGTTTTGTAAGCCAATAACTTTGGTGTTTGGTAAGTCTAAGCCATCGAAGACATCGATTAAGGCTTTGGAGCAGATAACCACATCATAGCCCTTAGCCAAGGATTTTGCTTCGGCAATCGCACAGTGATGAATTTCCAAAGGCACTCCGATTTTGCGGAAGACGTTGGTAATCTTCATCTTAATAATTTGGCTTGAACCCATCCCTGAACCACATGCTGCTAATACTTTCATTTTTTATTCGCTCCTTTTTCATTCTTAAATTGGTATGGCTTGACCGGTGTAAGCGCAGTCAAGCCATCCACGTTTTTATTATACTACGATTAAGCTTCTTTTGCTTCTAAATAGGCTTCGTAATCTTCTGCGATCGTGAAGTAGTGTTCCTTGTTCTTGAGGTATTGCAATTGAGGAATTGCCAAGAGGATCACCAATACGACGCCTAAACCTACATAGTGTAAGTTTTGCATTAAGAAACCGAACCCAACCCAGACAGTGTCCCAGTCGAAGTTACCGTGCCAACCGCCGAATTTAGCTAAGCCGAAGGCACCTGCTGCCAAGGCCCCACCCAATACTTGGATGACCCCAGAAGCGAAGGTTAAGATAGAAGCGGCGCGTAAGCCACCCTTGTGGTTAGCATAGACAGCGAAGGTCGCGTTGTCGAAGAAGACAGGTACGAACCCAGTGATGATGAAGACAGGGCTCTTGAAGACAATCAAACCGATGATAGCCACTAATTGACCTAATACCCCGAAGAGGAAACCGATGGTCACGGCGTTTGGTGAACCAAAACCGTAGACAGCCGCACAGTCAACCGCTGGCATAGAACCTGGCAAGAGTTTGTTAGAGATCCCTTGGAAGGCTTCAGACAATTCAGCAACGAACATGCGCACCCCAAGTTGCAAGACTTGGATGTAAACGGTGAAGGTCAAGGCTACCTTCATGATGTAGAAGAAGAAGTCGTCTGTTTCTTTGAGAGTGGTCATCTTGAGCTTGAGAATTTCTTGCCCGTTGACGCTGACTAAGTAGTCTTTACCTAAGATTAAGAGGATGGCACCGAAGAAGACAATCATCAAGATAGAAGTTGCCACGATGGATTCCTTGAAGATAGATAAGAAACCAGGCAATTCCAAATCTTCGATCTTACGGTCGTTCTTACCAGAGAGTTTTGGAGCCAATTTGTCAGTTAACCAAACACCAAACATTTGTTGGTGACCGATAGCGAAGCCCCCACCTTGAGTGAGTTCTTGGGTAGGTTCCACGGTAAGGTTAGAAGCCACTGCCCAGTAAACCCCAAGCACAATCCCTAACACTACCACGAATTGTAATTGGTTAACGTCATTGCCCAAAGCCAAGGCTAAGAGCCAGGTAGCAGTTGCTGATTGTTGAACCATGATGTGACCGGTAATGAAGACGGTACGCACCTTGGTGATACGACGGAAGATAACTAAGGCTAAGTTAGCCAAGAAGGCCACTAAGAGCACTTGCACGGTCAAACCAGTGGCGTGACCTGCTTCTTTCAAGGCTGCTTCAGCCGCAGCTTGCCCGAAGTAAGGGTCGATAACCGCTGCTTGTAATTGGAAACGGTCAGCCAAAGCGACCAAGATTGGACGGAAGTTAGAAACCAAACCACCGGCTGCCACGTTCAAGATCATATAACCGACCACGGCTTTGATGAAACCAGCTAAGGCATCATACCATTTGCGGCCCAAGAGTAAATAACCAACTAAGACAATCAGCCCGACAAAGTATTCAGGCTTGGTAAAGATGTTGGCATAGAAAAATTGCCAGAAACCGAATAAAAATTCCATATTATTCACCTAATCCCTCTAAAATAGATTGTAAGTCTTCCTTGCTGCGGGCCTTAACAAAGGCCTCAACCACTTCTTCTGAATCGAGCAAGGTCACGAGTTCAGAGAGGTTTTCCAAGTGCTTGTCATTGTCTGTAGATGCTAAGACGAAGAAAAGACGAGGTTGGAAATCAGCGCCAGGACCGAAGTCCACTGGCTTGTCTGTATTCATAAAGGCAACGGCGGTTTCATTCACCCCTCTTCCCTCTTGGGCATGGGGAATGCAGATGTCCGGCGCAATCACGATGTAAGGTCCAAATTCGTGGACGTTGGCAATGATATAGCCTGGATATTCTGGCTCAATCACGCCCTGAGCCACTAGGGGCTCACAGGCAGCGCGAATGGCATCTTCCCAGGAATCGTAGCCAGCCTGGAAGCTGAAACGATTACCGTCAATAATTTCTCTTAACATTAGTCAGTCTCCTCTAGTTCAGTCTTATAAGAAGGATGGGAATGGCACGTCGTTTTCCTTGCTGAAGGCATCGTCGAAGCCACGGTAGAAGTTGAATTCCAACTTGTTCAAGTCTTGTGGGTAGTTGTATTGACCCCCTACTTGCCAGATAAATGGTTGGAAGTCATATTGCAGGCGATCTTTCTTCATGTTCCAGAGGGCTAAGATTTCATCGGTGTCCGCCATGAAGTTAGTCCAGATGTCGTGGTGAACTGGGATGACTACGCGGGCATTCAAGCACTCAGCCATACGCAAGATATCTACAGAGGTCATCTTATCGGTAATCCCACGCGGGTTTTCCCCGAAGGCCCCTAAGCAGACATCAATCTTGTGTTCATTACCGTGTTTAGCGAACATGTTAGAGAAGTGAGAGTCGCCGGCATGGTAGATGTTACCACCTGAAGTTTTGAAGAGGTAGTTAACGGCGATTAGGTCCATGTCTTGTGGCATTTTACCCTTGAGTTCATATTCAGGGTCACCATCCCAAGTCACTAAGGCGGTCCGGTCGAAGGCTTCTAAAGCGACCACTTCGATGTCTTTGATCTTAACCGATTCGTTAGGACGTACTACCACAGTACGTTCTGCCGGGACACCCCATTTGAGCCAGGTATCGACCACGGCTTTAGGACCCACGAATTTAGCCTCTGGGCAGTTCTTAGCCACAGCAGCGGCGGTGTTAATGTCTAAGTGGTCAGAGTGGATGTGAGTGACCACTAAAGCGTCCACGCCTTCGATTTCGAATGGATCTAGGACGAATGGTTGGTTACGTAAGTTTGGTTGGAGTTTTTCTACCCCGGACATACGCATCATTTGGTGGCCTTTCTTCATGTTGCCGGCCCCGTGACTGCGTTTACCTGTACCGGTCCAGAGGTCGCAAAGGATGTTGGTGCCTTGATCGGATTTGATCCAAATCCCGGTACAGCCTAACCACCACATAGCGAAAGAATTTGGCTCTACTTGTTTGTCACGAATTTCTTCGTTGAGCCAAGTTCCCCACTCTGGGAAGGTCTCGCGCAACCAAGTATCCTTTGTTACATCTTGGATTGTTCTCATCATTATTACCTCCATTAACTTGTGTCTAGCGATGTTTACATGTCTATGATAACGTAATCAGAGACCGCTTACAAGCTAATTTTATGTTCGTTTTAACATTTAATGTGCTTTTAGTGTGTTCAATGTTTGTTTTATGCTTGTTTTGTGGTAAGATATGGTTAGAAATTACTAGAAAGAAGTGTCCACCATGAAACGTTCCGTCCAAGATGTTCGTCAACGGCGTGATTTGATGATTCAGGCCCTCAACCAATCACCCAGCAAGAGTCTAACCGTCGAAAGCCTAGCCCAATTGGCCAAGGTGTCTACTATGACGGTGCGGCGCGACTTGAACCTGCTGGCTAAGATGGGTATTATCGAACGCCACCATGGTTATGCCATCCTCAATGAGGTGCCCTTTTTTGAAGGTGATACCCAAAATCCCCATATCGAACAAATCAAGCAGGCCATCGCTGAAAAAGCCGCTACTTATATAGAAGAAAAGATGACCATTTATATGAACACCTCCACCACCGCCATGCACGTCATGGACTATCTCAAGGAGACGCCAGTCACGGTGGTCACTAACAACCTGCGCATGAGCGAACAGGAAATGCACCCAAGTTCAACCATTATCCTGTCAGGGGGCGAGATTCATTTTCCTAAGGCGGCCCTGGTCGGCGAACTGGCGGCTGATTCTCTGCGCCATATCAATGCCAATATCTGCATTATGGGCTGCTCCGGCATTAACGCCCAAGTCGGCATTACCACCGGCGACTTCCGGGAGTCCAAGGTCAACCAACTCATGGTCCAGAACTCCCACGGCCTGGTCATCGTGGTGGCTGACTACCGCAAGATTGGTGTCACCTCCAACTTCCAGGTAGCCGGCATTCAAAAGATCGACATCCTCATCACCGACACCTATGGCGACCCTGCCCTCCTCAAGGAAATCGAAGAGGCCGGCGTGACCGTCATTCAAATTGATGAAGCCAGCTAATGCCCAAGCCCCACTTGCTTAAGACTAGCAAGTGGGGCTTGATTTTTTATATAGCAAAAGGGAGCAAGCTCACTGGCTGGCTCCCTTTTCTTCTTGCTTTGCTTGTTTAATGATGGCTTCTAGCGAGGCCGAGAAACGCTCCCGGTCCTGGCGGCCAAAGGGCTTGGGCCCCTTGCCTGCGTAGCGTCCCGTCTTACGTCGGCTGACCTGGCCCATATAACGTTGGGTCAGGAGCTGGTCCATGGCTTCTGGCCGGTAGCGCCAGCCCATGTGATGCAAGACAATGGCCTTGTTAAGGAGAATGGTCGCCAGACCATAGTCCTGGGTGACCACAATATCGCCCGCCTGGACCAAGGCCACAATCTTATAGTCGGCCTGGTCGGCACCTCGCTCCACATAAACCGTCTGGACATGGGCAGGATAATCGGTCTTGCTGACGTGGTTATAGGAGGCCACGATGATGACTGTCAAGCCCCATTTGGCGGCTAGGCTAATGGCCTCGGCCTTAACAGGACAGGCATCCCCATCCAGCAGAATCCGCATCTACTTATCCTCCTGGGCCGCCAATTTGGCTTCTACATAGGCATCTTGGAAATGCGTCGCCCAGTAAACCCACATAATCATGGCCATAAAGGCAATGCCCAATCCAGTTAGGACATGGGCCGGGTTGCCCGTCACAAAGCCTACCAGGACGGCCACCAAGGTTGGCCAACCGAAGCAGTTGAGGCAGACCCGGAAGGCCTGGCCATAAGACTTAATGGAGAAGATATCCGTGAATTTCATAAAGGACAGGAAGCCCGCCACACCAAAGAGCATAATCAGGAAGCTGACCGCTAGCAAGAGCCAGGAATTAATGAAGATGGTCAGAATAACGGCTAGGCGATTATTTTGGAACCACTGGCCAGATAGGAGCCGGTTGAGACTGTCGGCGCTAGTAGCCGGTCTAAAGTCAGCTTCTGGGTCATAAGGCTGGGACAAGAAGCGATTGCCTGCCGCCGTCACCACGAAACGTTCAGGTGTGAAGGCTACCCCCGCCTTGCCTGCCAGGCTAGCTTCTAGCTGCTGGCTATCATCTTTAGCCAGGAGCATGACACGGCCCTGGTCATCGTCACGCAGACTGATGTCTTGGCTAGGCATGACCAGCTGACCTTGGGGACTTGTCGCATAATGAGACAGTTGCTCCGCTACTTGGTCGTCTAGCAGGGCCATAGACTGGGAAGCAAATTGATCTAGGCTGACAATCTTGAGCTGGCCAATCTTAACCGCAATGGGCAGAATCATGACGCTAATAATCAAGAGAATCACAGCTAGGGTCTGTCTGAGTTTGAGGGGTTGCCGCTCCTTGAAGGCCGACACTGGCCCTGCCATGGCGGCAAAGTAATTAAGGGGAAATGCTTTTGTGGACATCCGGGTTCCTACTTTCATTGAATTCTACCTCTCTAGTATACCATAAAGGCACCCGCTGGAAAACCAGGCCGAGAGGTCATGAGGGAAGACTTCCCCCGCTAAACAAAAAGGACAGGAAAAGCTTCCTGCCCCATAAAGTGCTAATATTAGCCCTTGGTCCCCCCGTTGACCAAACCGGTCACGAAGTTCTTCTGTAACATGAAGAAGAGGGCTGAGATTGGCACGGCGATTAAGATAGCACCGGCCGCGAAAAGCGCAACCCGTTGGTTACGTTGGTCCGCAATCAGAGTTTGCAAACCGGCTGCGACAGTATAAGACTCTTCCTTACGCAGCAAGAACTTAGCCAAGAGGTAGTCCCCGAATGGTCCCATGAAGGCCCAGAGGGCTTGCACGGCGATCATTGGGCGAACCAATGGCAAGACGATTTGCCAGAAGATCCTGAAGTGGCCTGCCCCGTCAAGGTTAGCAGATTCATCCAAGTCGTAAGGCACGGTATCGAAGTAACCCTTCATCAACCAGGTGTTCATTGGAATCCCACCACCGATGTAGATCAGAGAGAGAAACCAGAATTGGTTGAGGGCGTTGAGCAAGACAGCCATAACGTAGAAGGCAGTCAAGGCAGCCATGGTTGGCACCATTTGCACGATTAAGAAGAAGAGCAAGGATTTCTTACGGCCCATGAAGTTGTAACGGCTGTAAGCATAACCTGCCAAGGTGACAACGAAGACTTGCACCACCATGGTAGTCGTTGCGACGAACAAGGTGTTACGGTACCAAGATAGGTACTTGGTCTCGTTGAAGAGACGGGTGAAGTTGTCCAAGGACCATTGCATCCCCAAGTCTAGGGAGAAGGCGGTCACGTTCCCTGCCTTAAAGGCCGAACTCACGGTGATTAAGAGCGGGTAAATGATGATGATAGAGAGGACAACCATGTAGAAGTAGGTCAGGAATTGGCCTACATAACGGGAAAATTTCGCTGATTTAGTCAAATTTTTCATGATTAGGCCTCCTCAATGTTAAAGGCGTTGGTCTTCTTGAAGACGAATAAGGATACCGAGATGATGATCAAGGAGATGATCAAGGTCAAGGCCGCCGCAATGGAGAATTGTGGTGATTGGCCGGTGGTAATCTTATAGATCCAAGAAATCAAGATGTCGGTTGACCCGGCACCGCCCCCAACAGAACCCGGACCCCCATCGTTGAAGAGGTAGATCATGGTGAAGTTGTTGAAGTTGAAGGTGTATTGGGTCATGAAGATTGGTGCTGCCACCGACAAGATAACCGGTAAGGTGATGGCGGTGAAACGTTTGATAGCCCCTGCCCCGTCAATTTTCGCTGCCTCATAGAGGGTTTCAGGAATGGATTGCAGGATAGAAGTGGTCATGACATAGACATAAGGGAAACCTAACCAAGCTTGAATCATGATAATGGCTACCTTGGTCCAGTTTGGATCGGTCTTCCAAGCCAAGGTTGGCAGATCCACAAATGGAATCAAGTGGTTCAAGAATGGAATAACCTGCGTGTTAATGGCCCCGATGGAGTCATTGAACATGTTAGAGAAGGTCATGATGGTAATGAAGGCTGGTACCGCCCAAGGTAAGAGGAAGATAACCCCGAAGATACGTTTGCCCTTGATAAATGGTTGGTGAGCCACAATGGCAGTGAAGACCCCAATGACAATTTGTAAGGTGGTCGCACAGATGGTCCAAATCAAGGTCCAAGTGAAGACCGCCATGAAGGCATCACGGAAGGTTGAGAGGTTGAAGATGTTCCAGAAGTTCTCAATCCCTACCCAGTTTAAGAGTTTAGCAGGTGGCGTGTGTTTGAAGTCATAGTTAATAAAGGCTGTACATACCGTCACCAATACTGGGAAGACAATGGCAATGGCCATAAAGATATAAGACGGAATAATTAAGAGATAAGGGAAACCATCCGCATAGATGTTGTGGAGCATTTCCTTCAAGGTCTTAGAGATTTTCTCGCCCTTGTTGATTTTACGAGCGATGGAACGCGCGTCTAGGATGTTAGCCCCATAGAAGGCTAAGAAGATAATGGTAATGATGATTTGCAAGCTCCCACGAATTAAGAGGAAGAGGGAGTGGTCTTGCTTAGGAACGGAACCCAAGGTCACAAAGCCCACGAGGGCGCCATAACCGAAGGTAAACATTTCAAAGATAAAGAGTGCAGTCAAAGCCAGGAAGATAATCCCTTTGAGGGCTTGGCCATTATAGAATTGTCCCAGACCTGGAATCAGAGACAAGCTCATGGCTTTACGCTCATCTTGACGCGGTGCAACCGTGTCTGCCATAATAATACCTCCATTTCAATATTTTAATAGTCGGTCTCCTCTTGCAAAAAGACCTGGTAGCCGAAGGCTACCAGATCATTCAGCTTGAGTAGTTGTCAGCTTATTCGCCGTGTTTTTGTTCGATCGCTTGTTTGATCAATTCTACCGCTGCGTCAGCTGCTTCTTTAGCAGACTTGTTACCTGAAGCTGCGTCGAAGATTAAGTTTTCAGCACCTGGCCATACTTCAGCCATTTCTGGGATGTTTGGCATTGGAACTGCGTTAGCGAAGGTGTCGATTACCGCTTTGGTAATTTCGTTACCGTCTTTAGCTGCTGCTTCACGTGCTACGTGGTTAGCAGGAACTTCGCCGAAGCCTTTGTACAATTTGTTTTGTTGTTCTTCAGAAGATGCCCAGTCTAAGAATTTTTGAGCCAATTCTTTGTTTTCTGAGTATTCTGAGATAACCCATGCTTTACCGCCGGCAAATGGTTTGTACTCGTTACCGCCAGGTAATGAAGGTAATTTAGCAGCACCTAAGTTCACTTTAGCATCTTTGAAGGCTTTAGCTTCCCATGGACCTGCGATGACTGCAGCAGTCTTACCATCGATGAAGGATTGTTTCAAGAAGTCGTAAGAAGACTTAACGTCTAACATGCCTTTTGGCCATACATTCTTGTACCAGTCGCTGATGTAGTTGATCGCTTCAACAGACTTGTCGTTGTTCAAACCGATGTCTTTAGGATCAGTACCGTTTTTGCCGAATACATAACCGCCGTAACCAGATAAGACACCATAGCTGTAGTAGAAGTTAGTCAATTGACCGAGGAAGGCAACGTTCTTACCTTCTTCACCTTCGAACTTGTACTTGTCGTCTTTAGATAAAGCCATTAAGTCATCGAAAGATTTTGGTGCTTCTTTCAATAAGTCTTTGTTGTAGTACATGATGATGGATTCGATAACAGATGGTGCACCGTATACTTTACCGTCGATGGATACCCCTTGTTTGTCTTTGTCATCGTACTTAGCGTCGTCTAATAATTTCACTTCTGATAAGTGACCAGCTTTTGCTAAAGCACCTACACGGTCGTTAGGTGCGATATAAACGTCTGCACCGTTCCCAGCAGGGCCGTCTAAAGCTAAAGCATCTAACATACCGAACATGTCAGTATTGTCAGAGATTTCAACTTTCACGTTGTTTTTCTCTTCGAAGTCTTTGATGTTTGCTTTGAGGTAGTCAGTTAAGCCCCCACCAGAGATCACCAATTTAGCTTCTTGGGCAGTTGCAACTTTCACTGCGCCGAATGGGAATGCTGCTAAAGCCATGGCTGCAGACATAGTCCCGATTGCAAGTTTTTTCCAGTTAAATTTCATTACGAAATCCTCCTTAAAGATAGTATGTTGACGCTTTCGTCAAACGTTACAAGTTTATTATGCAACAAAACGAAACGGCTTTCAAGTTAAAGTTTGGTGTTACCGATAACAATAGTTGCGTGCGTTCTCATTCCCTTATTATCCTCCTATTTCCTAGCCCTTTTAACACTAATAGACCGCTAAAAAAAGAAAAGGCACTGATAAATCAGTGCCTTCAACGGATTATAAACAAATAACAAACGGTTGGGCGGCGTATCCAACATCTCAGTTACCTCTAGGAGGTGCGTCAGGTGCCTTTCTGACCTCGTTGTTATTCTACACTATTATATTTACACTCAAAGAGGTAACTTGTCAATTCTATTAACTCGAATCTTTCCTATTATAAGATAATCACAATTGGATCAGCAGCAACTGTCAGCTTGCCCTCCTTGACGGTGACAGGACTTGAAGTCAAGGCATTGACATAGTCCCCGTCTGGCAGCTCAACCGCTAGCTTGCCTGACTTGCCTTTAAGCGATACTGCCGCTAACAGAGCTAGGTCTTGGGAGCCTGGATGCTTGTAGGCGATTTGCACTAAGTCTAGGTCACGGTCCCCTGATAAGTCATAAGCCCCTCGAACTGGCAGGGCCGACTTCTTGATGTTAATCAGGCGACTTAGGCAGTCGCTTAAGTCTTCCTGCCCTCCTTGCCAGTCAATGGGATCCCGGTCGAAGAGATTAGGCAGATGGCTGGCGCCAATTTCCTGACCGTTATAAATCAGGCTAGCCCCCCGCTGCATCAAGCTAAAGGTCAACCAGTGGCGCAGCGAAGCGCCCTCTGGCATGACGCTAGCAAAGCGTGGCTGGTCATGGTTCTCTAGGTTACGCAACTTGACATAGTTATCAGGATAAATCATATCCTGTAGGGACAGACGCTCCAAATACCAGTCCAGCGGAATTTCCCCGCGGACATAGCGCTCATAGGCCGTCCAAATATCATAATCATAAGTCAAGTCAAAGGCCTCATAGAGTTGGCTGTCGCTAGCCGCGTCTACCCCTTCCTGGCGCAGGGCCTTCACAAATTCTGCGTGGACGGACTCAGCCAACCAGACAAAGTCCTCCTTGACTTGAGCCACGGCCTTGCGGGCTTCCCGCCAAAAGTCCACGGGTACCATGGAGGCCACATCACAACGGTAGCCGTCCACGTAATGAGCCCAGTATTTCAGACTTTCAATTTGGTAGTCCCAGAGAGCCCGGTCTTGGTAGTCCAAGTCCACGATGTCAGTCCACTCCCCTACCCGGTTGCCCCGTTTGCCATCAGGCTTATAGTAGAACCATTCGGGATGGGTCTTAACCAAGACAGAGTCGGGTGAGGTGTGGTTGTAGACCACGTCAATCATAACCTTCATGCCCCGCTCATGGATGGCCTGGCAGAGTTCCTCGAAGTCAGCCAGAGTCCCATACTCGGGATTGACTGCCCGGTAGTCTTGAATGGCATAAGGCGAGCCTAGCTTGCCCTTGCGCTTCTCCACCCCCAGCGGATGAATAGGTAGCAGCCAAATATAGTCCACACCTAGGGCCTTCAGCCGGTCTAGTTGGGGAATCACCCCTGCAAAGGTCCCTTCTTGGCTGAAGTTGCGAACATAGACGCAGTAAATGACGCTGCGACGTAAATCATAGCTTGTATCAAGTGCCATTATATTTCCTCCTCATAGATGATTAGGCCATCAGGGCCCAGACAGCTGTCTTGGTAGCCATTAGCCAGACAGAGCTTAGCCGGCTGGTCGAATTTTACACTTCCTTCATGGTTGAAGTAGGCCACCAAACGTGTGCCTTGGTGGGTCAAACTAATCTTGACCCCATTGTCTAGCGCCTCATAGTCGATTTGCCCTTGAATAATCCAATCATTGTAGCGGTGACGTAAGGCAATCAGAGCCTTCACGAAAGCATACATGTCTTGGTCCTGTTGGGCCGGATCCCATGGCATAACCTTGCGGCAGCCAGGATCGTGGTCGCCATCTAAGCCATATTCGGTGCCGTAGTAGAGGCAGGGACTGCCCAACTGCAAGAAGTTGAAGGCTAGGGCCGCCTTGACCCGGTCCTTATTGCCCTTGGCTAGACTGAGAATGCGCCAGGTATCATGGGAATCCAAGAGGTTGAACATGACCTCATTGTGCTGACGGCGGTAGAGCATTTGCTGGCTCAAGACCGCGTCCACTAATTTCTGGGCAGAACCCCGATGTTCTAAGAAATATCGGGTGGTCTGGGTGGTGCCCAAGTAGTTCATGACCGCATCAAATTGGTCACCCGCCAACCATGGTTGGGAGTTATGCCAGATTTCACCCAGGATATAGAGGTCCGGCTTGATGCTTCGCACTTGCTGGGCAAAGGCCCGCCAGAAGTCATGGTCAATTTCATTGGCCACATCCAGGCGCCAACCGTCAATGTCGAACTCGCGAATCCAGTAGCTGGCAATGTCTAAGAGGTAACGCTGCACTTCTGGGTTCTGGGTGTTGAGCTTAGGCATGCGGCCTTCAAAGGCGAACATCTCATAGCTCAAGCCCTGAGCCCGGTGGATATCCTTAGGTGTTAGGGGATCCACCACAGGGAATTTGTGGATGTGGAACCAGTCTGTGTAAGGCGAAGCCGCCCCCCGCTCTCTGACATCCTGCCATTGCTTGGAGTGGGCCCCGATATGGTTGAAGACGGCGTCTAACATGACCCGAATGCCACGAGCATGGCATCCTTGGACTAGGCGTTTGAAGGTTTCCTTATCACCAAAATGCGGGTCCACGCTCAGATAGTCGATGGTGTCATACTTGTGGTTGGTCGGCGCCTCAAAGATTGGACAGAGATAGAGGCCCGTGATGCCCAAGTCTGCCAGATAATCTAGCTCCTGAATGATTCCCTCTAGATCACCACCGAAGAAATCCTCAGAGGTCGGTCTAATCTTAGCATCCCAAGGCTGGGTCTGCTCAGGACTGAGTTCAGGTCGACCATTCTTAAAGCGTTCCGGGAAGATTTGATACCAGACAGTAGACTTGACCCATTCCGGCACCTTGGCCCGCTCGCTCTCATGCAGATAAGGCAGACGGAAGAAGGAATCAAAGTTAAGGTCCTGGTCAGCTCCCATTTCATGGAAGCCATCATCGCCGTAGGCCATGGTCTGACCCTGACTGTCTTCCAAGACAAAGTAATACATAAGACGGCGATGAGGCACCGTCACTTGGGCCTGCCAGAAATCAAAGATGGAAGTCTCAACCACCAAGGTCAGTTCAGTCTCTTCCTGCTCGGTCAGGAAGGGATCCTGAAAGACCACGCGCACCTTGCTTAGGTCGCCTCTTTTACTGCGCAAACGCAGATGAATGTGTTCCTGGTCGTAGAGATAGGCAAACTCTGACTCAGGACGATGATAAATACTGCTTAATTCCATAAAGTCACTCCTTGTCACTCTCATGCTAGCAGAATTGAGGTTCGATTACAAGAATAAAGAAAGCGGTTACCGGTATCAAGTCAAATTGGCCCCAAGGGGGATTTTAGAGTGCAGGATTTACTACTGAGGCATACTTCATTCCCTATTCACTATTCTTAAATATACAAAAACCCACCTTTCCTTCAAGGCGGGTTAATTAACAAGTCTATTTACAGCAAATGCTTGATATCTCGTTTATTGTAGATGATTCTCCGGATTTCCATCGTCTTATCTTTCACAACATAGAATATACTATAATTACGGACCTGAATTCGATAATAGGGATGAGGTCTCTTAGTATTTGTAGGATAAGGGGCATATCCAAGAGGCGCTTTAAGTCGATGATATATAGCAACTTCTACATCATTCACTAGGCGTTCAGCAGCCCGTGGATTATGAAGTACCTGTGTTATATAGTCAACAATACCTGAAAGATCTTCCTTAAATATAGGAAGGTATTGTATATGATAAGTCTTATTTTCCATTGATTCGTTTTCTTATGTCCGAAAAGACTTCATCGTGTTCTAGTCGGGTATCCGTTTGGGCAGCCATTTGATCAGCCATATCAAGTGCTGACTCTACTGATTCAGTTAAACTAGCATAGTGTTCGATGCTCATGACGACCATAGAACCATACCCATTCTTAGTCAAGTAGACTGGAGCCTGAGATTCTTGTACGATAGCTTCGATTTCAGGATACTTATTACGCAAATCAGATACTGGTCGAATGTTAATCATAACTATCACTCCTTTATCCTAATTTTATCATAATAAATACAACGATGCAATGTTTTTCCGCATTCTTTAAAAAAGAAAAAGCAGGGACCGCGTCCCTGCTTGCTCATGCGATTAAAATTAGTCGTCCTTGCGGTCGTCTTCTACGGCAACTACTTGGCCAGTTTGGGCATCTACCTTGACTTCAACGTCGACGTCACCGTTCTTGTAGGTCAGGGTCCATACGGTTGCTTCCCCATCACGGTCTAATTCCCAATGATCTAGCTTCAAGTCCTTGACATCGGCCCCCGCTTCGGCAGCAGCTTTGATGTCCTTGAATTCCTTCATCTTCTCTAAGTTAAGACCTTCCTCGCGACGTTCTACGCCCCCTTGTTTAGCCTTAACCAAGCTTTGTTCAGACTTAGCAACTTCTGCGCCTGTGCCAGCGTTAATCTTGAGTTCGTATTCATTTTCGTCATCGACTGCTTCGAATTCTACCACATAGAACTTCAAGTCATCATCATACTTCAATTCAACAGTGGTTAAATCTTGCTTAGGATGTGCATCACGGTAGAATTTGATGAATTCTTCTGCGGTCTTAGTGACTTGCTCATAAGTCGTCGCATTTTGCTTAGTGGTCTCATTGCTGCTAGCATTGGCTGCTGTTGAGCTAGAATCTGAGCTAGAGCTTGAGGATTGAGCCAAAACGCTCGGAGCTAGGCTAGCAGTTAGGGAGAGGGCCACCAAGGCTGTTGTCAATTTTTTCTTCAGTGTCATAGTAAAGACCTCCTATACTTTTAACTTGTCTTTATGATAACACGACAATTGTAGAATGTCAACCTATAAACCAATTATTCTTCTGAAACTAACTTCTCAACCCACTCGGCATTGACCATGAGTTGTAGGTTGGACTCGTGCTGGGTCATGCGGTCGCCCCAACGCTCTAAGATTAAATCATAGTGATCCGGATCGAAGGCAATGAAGGCTACAATGTCATCCTCATGCATGAGAATGAATTGCTTCTGCCCTGTCTCCCCATCCACATAGAACTGGACCCGCTCCACCTGGGCAGTCGGATACTGCTCCAGGAAGGTGGCCTGAAGGTAGTATTTCAAGAGCTCGATTACCCGGTCATCCAGGCCCGCCTCGAAAATAAAAATCTTCTCCCACAAATCACGCAATTCCGGCACAATGCGGAAGCGATAGCCCGCCTTACGTTGGACATAGCCTTCCTCGCGGAAATAAATGGTCCGCAAGTCATGGGCAATCTGGACATGCTTTTCAGGTTGAGGTTCGTAGTAGACCATGAAGACATGCTTAGGGTCATGGTAGAGATAGCCATAATTGACGAAGGTGTCGTAGCCACAGTTGTCACAGTGGAAAGCCAAGAGATCGGTCGACATGACTAGGGGCTTGAGTTCAGGGTTGGCGCTAATATTAATGCTGTCATAGGCCAGGAAATCTTGCGTATGGTTACAGTTAGGACAAACCATGGGATAGGTATGGTGTCGGGTCATAAGGTCACTCCTTTATTTTTTCTTCCTATATATATCAAAAGATTCAGTTGCGCGCAACTGAATCTTGAAGTTGACTTAACGGGTATTGGCGACATTGCCGTAGGTTTCAGTCAGAACAAACTCAGGGTTACCTGCCTGATCTTCGACTGCAATGAGGCCTGCTTTTGGTGCATAGTAGAGGTAGATCGTGCCACTTGGCAATTCACGCGACACCTTAATGGTGTTCTCGTAGCGCTTGCCATTGATGACATAGGTCATAGGATTAGCCACCACTGTGTTTTTAACCGCCTTATCATAGCCGGTATAGTAGACCTTGCCCACCGTCAAATCCGCTGGCAAAATCAAAGCCTTCTTGTCGTCCTTGGCCGCGTCTGTGGTCCGTTTGTCTTCCACATCGCTATAGGTGTCAAAGTGCGCGAGTTCGTAGAGACCGTCCTGTCTAATCTGGTAGATATAACAGTTAGAGCTGGTCCCTTCCAGGACAGAGATTTGGAAAATCCCGTTGGCATCTGGCGAATATTCCATAATGACATCCCGGGCGCCACCTTCTACCCCATTGCCCACATAGTGGTAATTGACGAAATGGATATAGGGAGCACTCTCGGACCAGTCTGGTTTGGCATAGACTGGCTGCCCCATTCCTAATAGGAACACGGCTAGTAGGCCCAACAAGACCCAGCCACGACGCGCTATGGATTTTTTGTTCCGCATCGTATTTCCCCCTTTTCGACAGACTTACTACTTTACTCTCTTATTCTAACACAAATTCCGCCAAACGGAAGGAGTTTAGCAAGAATAAACTATGAATTTTTAATGAATGACAAAAACAAGAGCCTGGGACCAAATCCCAAGCTCTTGTCAGTCTGTCAGGTAGACAGATTTTATTTGGTTTGGCCTTGATGCGCTTAGCTCAATGGCTCTTCTTCATCCTTGCGTTTACCGGTGGCGACTAAACCTAGTCCTGCTAATACAGCAAGCGCTGCTGCAGAGAAGAAGGTCTGGTTGCTGGTTTCCCCAGTTGCTGGCAAGAGGCCTTGTTTCTTCGCATCACAATCTGGACATGGCACATAGCTTGGCGCAGGGTTAACTGCGGCGATATCAGCTAGGGCTTGTTCCAGCAGAGCTTGAACTTGAGCCTGGCTGGTGGCTTGGTCGATGGCATCCTTGGCTTTCTGAGCCAGTTCCTCGACCTCCGCAATGGCCTTGGCCTTGTCAGCGTCATTCAAATCGGTGCGAGCCTTGAGGGCCTCAATCTTAGCCTTAGCGGCTGCATCGATAGCTGCCTTGGCATCGGACTTGGTGTCAGAACTTGGGTTAAAGTCATTCATCCCGTCTAAACCAAGTTTGGTTGCAGCATCAACTTCCGCGTTGGTGGTTGCAGCATCGATGGCATCCTTGGCCTTGCTTGCAGCTTCTGCCAACTTAGCCTTAGCTGCATCCTTCTCTTCTTGCGTCAAGTCGGTGCGAGCATCGATGGCGTCTGACTTAGCCTTGAGGGCTGCGTCAATGGCTGCCTTGGCGCTTGTCTTCTTGTCGGCACTTGGGTTGAAGCTGTCAATGGTGTCATTGCCAAGCTTGCTTGCGGCATCAACTTCCGCGTTGGTGGTTGCGGCATCAATCGCATCCTTGGCCTTGCTTGCATCTTCCGCCAACTTAGCCTTAGCTGCATCCTTCTCTTCTTGCGTCAAGTCGGTGCGAGCATCGATAGCGTCTGACTTAGCCTTGAGGGCTGCGTCAATGGCTGCCTTGGCCGTCGTCTTCTTGTCGGCTGTTGGGTTGAAGCTGTCAATGGTGTCATTGCCAAGCTTGCTTGCAGCATCAACTTCCGCGTTGGTGCTTGCCGCATCGATAGCATCCTTAGCCTTGCTTGCGGCTTCTGCCAACTTAGCCTTAGCTGCATCCTTCTCTTCTTGCGTCAAGTCGGTGCGAGCATCGATGGCGTCTGACTTAGCCTTGAGGGCGGCGTCAATGGCTGCTTTGGCTGTCGTCTTCTTGTCGGCTGTTGGGTTGATGGCTACGATGGCTGTTTCACCCTTGCCTTGCTCAGTTGCTACATCCGCGTTGTTTGTTGCGTCGTCAATCGCATCCTTGGCTGCTTGAGCGGCGGCGTTCACTTCTTTAATAGCTGCGTCCTTCTCTTCGCGAGTTAAGGTGTTGTCAGCTTCGATTGCTGCCTTCTTAGCGTCAGCTGCTTTATCAACTTCTGCTTTAGCTTTTGGTTTCGCGTCCGCTACTGGGTTTACGGCGTTGATGGCTGTTTCGCCCTTGCCTTGTTCAGTTGCCACATCCGCGTTAGTGGTTGCGGCATCGATGGCATCCTTAGCTGCTTGCGCGGCATCGTTAACTTGCTTGATGGCTGCATCCTTCTCTTCGCGAGTTAAGGTGTTGTCAGCTTCGATTGCTGCCTTCTTAGCGTCAGCTGCTTTGTCAACTTCTGCCTTAGCTTTTGGCTTAGCGTCTGCTACTGGGTTGATAGCTGCAATGGCTGTCTCGCCCTTGCCTTGTTCAGTTGACACATCCGCATTGTTAGTTGCGGCATCAATCGCTTCCTTGGCTGCCTTAGCGGCATCATCTACTTGCTTGATGGCTGCATCCTTCTCTTCACGAGTTAAGGTGTTGTCGGCTTCGATTGCAGCCTTCTTGGCGTCAGCTGCTTTATCGACTTCGGCCTTAGCCTTAGGTTTCGCGTCCGCTACTGGGTTGATGGCTGCGATGGCTGTTTCGCCCTTGCCTTGTTCGGTCGCTACATCCGCGTTGGTGGTTGCGGCGTCGATGGCGTCCTTAGCGGCTTGAGCTGCATCGTTAACTTGCTTGATGGCTGCATCCTTCTCTTCGCGAGTTAAGGTGTTATCAGCTTCAATAGCTGACTTCTTAGCATCAGCTGCTTTATCAACTTCTGCCTTAGCCTTCGGCTTAGCATCCGCTACTGGGTTCACTGCGTTAATCGCTGTTTCACCCTTGCCTTGTTCGGTCGCTACATCTGCGTTAGTGGTTGCAGCGTCAATCGCATCCTTAGCGGCTTGCGCGGCATCGTTAACTTCCTTAATCGCTGCATCTTTCTCTTCGCGTGTGAGGGTGTTGTCAGCTTCGATGGCGGCTTTCTTAGCGTCGGCTGCTTTATCAACTTCGGCTTTGGCCTTAGGTTTCGCGTCGGCTACTGGGTTCACTGCGTTAATCGCTGTTTCACCCTTGCCTTGCTCAGTTGCTACATCCGCGTTGGTTGTTGCAGCATCGATGGCGTCCTTAGCTGCTTGAGCTGCGGCATCTACCTGCTTGATGGCTGCATCCTTCTCTTCACGAGTGAGGGTGTTGTCAGCTTCAATAGCTGCTTTCTTGGCATCAGCTGCATCTTGCACCGCTTGCTTAGCTGCTGGCTTAGCATTTGGTGTTGGGTTGACGTCTGTGATGGCCTTGACGCCAGCGTCTTTCTCTGCACCAACTTGGGCAGCAGTCGTCGCAGCATCAATAGCATCCTTGGCTGCCTTAGCGGCATCATCCACTTGCTTAATAGCCGCATCTTTTTCTTCCTGGGTTAAATCAGGACGATTTTGGATAGCATCCTTCTTAAGCGCAGCGGCTGCATCGACAGCGGCCTTAGCATCTGTCTTAGTAACTGAAGCTGGGGTCACTGCGGCAATGGCTGCGAGGCCGTTGCCTTTGGCGTTGGTCACGTCGCCGTTATTGCTTGCAGCATCGATGGCATCCTTAGCGGCTTGTGCGGCGTCATCCACTTGCTTGATAGCTGCGTCCTTCTCTTCACGAGTCAAATCAGGACGGTCTTCAATGGCTTGTTTCTTAGCATCAGCGGCTGCTTGAATTTCATCTTTGGCTGTTGGCTTAGCGACAGGTGTTGGGTTGACGGCATTGATTGCGTCCACGCCCTTACCTTGCTCAGCGGTCACATCAGTGTTGTTGCTTGCGGCATCAACGGCATTCTTAGCGGTATCTGCTGCTGCTTGAACTTGCGCCTTGGCTGCGTCTTTCTCTTCTTGAGTTAGACGGTCATCAGCCTGGATGGCTGCCTTCTTAGCGTCGGCTGCATCTTGAATGGCTTGCTTAGCTGTTGGCTTAGCCACTGGACTTGGGTTGACCGCATTGATTGCGTCCACGCTGCTGTCCTTTTGAGTTTTAACTGCATCGTTATCAGCTGCTTGGTCGATGGCGTCTTTGGCTGCTTGAGCAGCTGCGTCAACTTGAGCGATGGCATTCGCCTTCTCTTCGTCGGTCAAAGCGTCATTGGATTGGATAGCATTTTTCTTAGCTGTCGCTGCATCTTCGATGGCTTGTTTAGCTGCTGGCTTGGCCGATGGGGTTTGTGGCACATCGTTGATGGCTTGCGTGCCCTCGGTTTGCTTAGCAGTGACGTCTTCGTTGGTTGTCGCTGCGTCGATGGCATTCTTAGCCTTAGTTGCTTCAGCGTCCACCTTGGCCTTGGCTGCATCCTTCTCCTCACGAGTCAAAGCATTATCAGCCTCGATGGCTGCCTTCTTAGCGTCAGCTGCTTGGTCGATGGCATTCTTAGCGTCAGTCTTCGCTGTTGGCGTTTGTGGTACGGCGTTGATGGCTTGAGAGCCTTCATTTTGTTTAGCAGTAACATCTTCGTTTGTTGTCGCTGCGTCGATGGCGTCCTTAGCTTTTTTAGCTTCTTCATCCACTTTAGCTTTGGCTGCGTCCTTCTCTTGACGAGTTAGAGTGTTGTCCGCCTCGATTGCTGCTTTCTTGTCGTTAGCTGCTTGATCGATTGCATTCTTGGCATCAGTTTTCGCTGTTGGTGTTTGTGGAACGGCGTTGATGGCTTGAGTGCCCTCGGTTTGCTTAGCAGTTACATCCTCGTTGGTTGTCGCTGCATCGATGGCGTCTTTGGCCTTCTTAGCTTCCTCATCCACCTTAGCTTTGGCTGCATCCTTCTCTTGACGAGTTAGGGTGTTGTCCGCCTCGATTGCTGCCTTCTTGTCGTTAGATGCTTGGTCGATGGCATTCTTAGCATCAGTTTTCGCTGTCGGTGTTTGTGGGACGGCGTTAATCGCGTCCTTACCAGCATCTTTCTGAGCTGTTACGTCCTCGTTGGTGGTTGCGGCATCGATGGCATCTTTTGCCTTCTTGGCTTCCTCGTCCACCTTAGCTTTAGCAGCATCTTTTTCCTGACGAGTTAGAGCTGGATCGTTTTCAATCGCATTCTTCTTGTCAGTTGCAGCTTGATCTACTGCATTCTTGGCATCAGTCTTAGCGGTTGGCGTTTGCGGCACTGCGTTAATCGCATCCTTACCAGCATCTTTCTGAGCTGTTACGTCCTCGTTGGTGGTTGCGGCATCGATGGCATCTTTTGCCTTCTTGGCTTCCTCGTCCACTTTTGACTTAGCTGCGTCTTTCTCCTGACGAGTTAAGGCTGGATCGTTCTCGATTGCATTCTTCTTATCAGTTGCAGCTTGATCGATTGCGTTCTTGGCATCAGTTTTCGCGGTCGGTGTTTGTGGAACGGCGTTAATCGCGTCCTTGCCGGCATCTTTCTGAGCTGTCACGTCCTCGTTAGTGGTTGCTGCGTCGATAGCGTCCTTAGCTTTCTTCGCTTCTTCATCCACCTTAGCCTTAGCCGCATCTTTTTCCTGACGAGTTAGAGCTGGGTCGTTTTCGATCGCATTCTTCTTATCAGTTGCAGCTTGATCGATTGCGTTCTTAGCATCAGTCTTCGCTGTTGGCGTTTGAGGGACGGCGTTGATTGCTTGGGTGCCATCGGTTTGCTTAGCAGTTACATCTTCGTTGGTTGTCGCTGCATCGATGGCATCCTTAGCTTTCTTGGCTTCGTCATCCACCTTAGCTTTAGCTGCGTCTTTTTCCTGACGAGTTAGAGCTGGATCGTTCTCAATCGCATTCTTCTTGTCAGTAGCAGCTTGATCTACTGCGTTCTTGGCGTCAGTCTTCGCTGTTGGTGTTTGTGGAACGGCGTTGATAGCGTCCTTACCAGCATCTTTCTGAGCCGTTACATCCTCGTTGGTGGTCGCTGCGTCGATAGCATCCTTAGCTTTCTTCGCTTCTTCATCCACCTTAGCTTTAGCTGCGTCTTTTTCTTGACGGGTTAAAGTGTTGTCGGCTTCGATTGCATTCTTCTTGTCGTTAGCTGCTTGGTCGATCGCGTTCTTGGCATCAGTCTTCGCTGTTGGTGTTTGTGGGACTGCGTTGATCGCTTGAGTGCCGTCGTTTTGCTTAGCAGTGACATCCTCGTTAGTAGTTGCTGCATCGATGGCATCTTTGGCCTTCTTAGCTTCATCATCAACTTTAGCTTTAGCCGCATCCTTCTCTTGGCGAGTCAGGGTGTTGTCGGCTTCGATCGCTGCTTTCTTATCGTTAGCTGCTTGATCAATCGCGTTCTTAGCGTCAGTCTTAGCCGTCGGCGTTTGTGGAACGGCGTTAATCGCGTCTTTACCAGCATCTTTCTGAGCCGTTACATCCTCACTAGTCGTAGCCGCATCGATGGCATCCTTAGCTTTCTTAGCTTCTTCGTCCACTTTAGCCTTAGCCGCGTCTTTTTCCTGACGAGTTAGAGCTGCGTCGTTCTCGATTGCATTCTTCTTATCAGTTGCAGCTTGATCGATTGCGTTCTTGGCATCAGTTTTCGCGGTCGGTGTTTGTGGAACGGCGTTAATCGCGTCCTTGCCGGCGTCTTTCTGAGCTGTCACGTCCTCGTTAGTGGTTGCTGCGTCGATGGCATCCTTAGCTTTCTTGGCTTCTTCGTCCACTTTCGCCTTGGCTGCATCCTTTTCTTGGCGAGTCAAGGTGTTGTCGGCCTCGATTGCTGCCTTCTTGTCGTTAGCTGCTTGATCGATTGCGTTCTTAGCATCAGTCTTCGCTGTTGGCGTTTGAGGGACGGCGTTGATGGCTTGGGTGCCTTCGGTTTGTTTAGCTGTGACATCTTCATTTGTTGTCGCTGCATCGATGGCATCCTTAGCTTTCTTGGCTTCTTCGTCGACCTTAGCCTTAGCTGCATCTTTTTCTTGACGAGTTAGAGCTGGATCGTTTTCGATCGCATTCTTCTTATCAGTTGCAGCTTGGTCGATCGCGTTCTTGGCGTCGGTCTTAGCCGTTGGTGTTTGTGGAACTGCGTTGATAGCTTGCGTACCCTGGTTTTGCTTAGCAGTTACATCCTCGTTGGTTGTCGCTGCATCGATGGCATCCTTAGCTTTCTTGGCTTCTTCGTCCACCTTAGCTTTAGCCGCGTCTTTTTCCTGACGAGTTAGAGCTGGGTCGTTCTCGATCGCATTCTTCTTATCAGTTGCAGCTTGGTCTATCGCGTTCTTGGCATCAGTTTTCGCTGTTGGCGTTTGTGGAACGGCGTTAATCGCGTCCTTGCCGGCGTCTTTCTGAGCTGTTACGTCCTCGTTGGTTGTTGCTGCGTCGATGGCGTCTTTTGCCTTCTTAGCCTCTTCATCCACTTTAGCTTTGGCTGCGTCCTTCTCTTGACGAGTTAGGGTGTTGTCCGCCTCGATTGCTGCTTTCTTGTCGTTAGCTGCTTGGTCTATCGCGTTCTTGGCGTCGGTCTTAGCCGTTGGCGTTTGTGGAACGGCGTTAATCGCGTCCTTACCGGCGTCTTTCTGAGCTGTTACGTCCTCATCGCTTGTTGCCGCGTCAATGGCGTTTTTGGCCTTGGTTACTTCTTGGTCAACTTTAGACTTGGCTGCATCCTTCTCTTGACGAGTGAGGGTGTTATCAGCTTCGATGGCTGCTTTCTTAGCGTCAGCAGCTTGATCGATGGCGTTCTTGGCATCAGTCTTAGCGGTTGGGGTTTGTTGGACATCATTGATGGCCTGAGTACCCTCATTCTGCTTAGCCGTCACATCGTTATTAGTTGTCGCAGCATCGATGGCATCTTTAGCCTTCTTCGCTTCGGCGTCAACTTTGGCTTTAGCGGCTTCTTTTTCTTGACGGGTCAAGTTAGGATCTTTCTCAATCGCATCTTTCTTCGCATCAGCTGCTTGAGTAATCGCATTTTTTGCGTCAGTCTTAGCTGTCGGTGTTTGTGGCACTGCGTTGATAGCTTGCGTACCTTCATTTTGCTTGGCTGTTACATCCGCATTGCTTGTCGCTGCATCGATGGCGTCCTTAGCTTTCTTCGCTTCGGCATCAACTTTCGCTTTGGCAGCGTCTTTCTCTTCGCGAGTTAAAGCGGGGTCGTTTTCGATGGCAGACTTCTTGTCAGTTGCTGCTTGATCTACCGCGTTCTTGGCATCTGTCTTAGCTGTTGGTGTTTGTGGCACCGCGTTGATGGCTTTGGTACCTTCGTTTTGCTTAGCTGTCACATCTGCATTAGAAGTTGCGGCATCAATGGCGTCCTTTGCCTTCTTAGCTTCGGCATCAACTTTCGCCTTAGCCGCGTCTTTCTCTTCACGAGTTAAAGCTGGGTCGTTCTCGATGGCTGACTTCTTGTCAGTAGCTGCTTGATCCACCGCGTTCTTGGCATCTGTCTTAGCCGTTGGCGTTTGTGGTACATCATTAATTGCTTTGGTACCTTCGTTTTGCTTAGCTGTCACATCTGCATTAGAAGTTGCGGCATCAATGGCGTCCTTTGCCTTCTTAGCTTCGGCGTCTACCTTAGCTTTAGCAGCATCCTTCTCTTCGCGAGTCAAGTTAGGGTCTTTCTCAATCGCGTCCTTCTTAGCGTCCGCTGCTTGAGTCACCGCATTCTTGGCGTCTGTTTTAGCTGTTGGCGTTTGTGGTACTGAATTGATGGCTTGTGTACCTTCGTTTTGCTTAGCCGTCACGTCATCGTTACTTGTTGCAGCATCGATGGCATTCTTGGCCTTAGTAGCTTCGGCGTCTACTTTCGCCTTAGCTGCATCCTTCTCTTCGCGAGTTAAGTTTGGATCATTCTCGATAGCATCCTTCTTAGCGTCCGCTGCCTGAGTCACCGCGTTCTTGGCGTCAGTTTTAGCTTTAGGCGTTTGTGGCACTGCGTTGATAGCTTGCGTACCTTCGTTCTGCTTAGCTGTCACATCTGCATTGCTGGTTGCAGCATCGATGGCATCCTTAGCTTTCTTCGCTTCTGCATCAACTTTTGCCTTAGCGGCATCCTTCTCTTCACGAGTTAAAGCTGGATCATTTTCGATGGCTGACTTCTTGTCAGTAGCTGCTTGATCCACCGCGTTCTTGGCGTCAGTTTTAGCTTTAGGCGTTTGTGGCACTGCATTAATAGCTTGCGTACCTTCGTTCTGCTTAGCCGTCACGTCATCGTTGCTTGTCGCGGCATCGATGGCATTCTTAGCCTTAGTTGCTTCGGCGTCTACCTTAGCTTTGGCCATATCCTTCTCTTCGCGAGTTAAGTTTGGATCGTTTTCGATGGCTGACTTCTTGTCTTCAGCGGCCTGAGTCACTGCGTTCTTGGCATCAGTCTTAGCTGTCGGCGTTTGTGGTACTGCATTGATGGCTTGCGTACCTTCATTTTGCTTAGCCGTCACATCATCGTTGCTTGTCGTGGCATCGATGGCATTCTTAGCCTTAGTCGCCTCGGCGTCTACCTTAGCTTTGGCTGCATCCTTCTCTTCGCGAGTCAAGTTTGGATCGTTTTCGATGGCTGACTTCTTGTCTTCAGCTGCTTGAGTGACCGCGTTCTTGGCATCAGTTTTAGCCGTTGGCGTTTGCGGCACATCATTGATGGCTTTGGTGCCCTCATTTTGCTTAGCCGTCACATCCGCGTTAGTATTTGCCGCATCAATAGCTTGGCGCGCCTTGTTGGTTTCTTGATCCACCTTGGCGATGGCTGCGTCTTTTTCTTGACGAGTTAGGTTTGGATCGTTTTCGATGGCTTGCTTCTTAGCATCTGCGGCTTGTTCTACCGCTGCTTTGGCAGCATTCTTAGCCGCTGGCGTTTGTGGCACGTTGTTAATGGCTTGGGTGCCTTGGGCTTGCTTAGCGGCTACATCCGCATTGCTGGTCGCATCATTGATGGCCTGACGAGCCTTGGCTGCTTCTTCCTCAACCTTGCGGATAGCAGCTTCCTTCTCTTCCTGGGTCAAAGTCGTATCATTGTTGATTACGGCCTTCTTGTCAGTCGCTGCCTGATCCACCGCTGCAATGGCATTGAGCTTGGTGGTTGGGACGGCTGGCACATCGCTAATCTTTTGAAGCCCTTGGTCCTTGGCCCGGTCTACGTCGGCCTTGGATCTTGAAGCGTCCACCGCTGCTTGAGCCTTGGCTGCTTCATCTTCCACTTGCTTAATGGCCGCTGCTTTCTCTTCTTGAGTCAAAGCATTGTTGGCCGTAATGGCTGCTTTCTTAGCATCTGCCGCATTTTGGATGGCTGCCTTGGCCGTATCTTTAGCACTTGGCTGGCTGTCATCTAGGGCTTTGATGGCTTGGATAGCTGCCTTACCTTGGTTGACGGCATTGTTGACATCGCCATTAGAGCCAGCTGCATCAATGGCGGCCTTGGCATCACGCGCGGCATCTTGTACTTTCTTGATGGCCGCTGCCTTCTCTTCATCTGTCAACTTAGTATTAGCCTGGAATTCTGCCTCTCTATCACGAGCCGCTTGGTCGATAGCATTCCGAGCGTCTGGTTTTACGACAGCTGTAGGATTAATCCCTTGAATTTGAGCCACACCATTATCTTTGGCACCCGCAACTCCCGTATTGTTGCGTGCTTGGTTGACCGCGTCTTTGGCCGCTTGCGCCTTGGCCGTTAGGTCTGCCAGGGCATTATTGCGCTCTTCGGTGGTCAATTCATTCCGACCCTGCAATTCTTGACGTTTGGCTTGTTCAGCCGCTTCAATGGCCGCAATGGCTTGCGCCTTCTGGGTCCCTTGAGGATTAATGTTGTTAATAGCGGTTGTCCCAGCCGTCTTAGCCTGGTTAACCCCGTTATTGTCGTTAGCAGCTTGAACTTGAGTCTTGGCATTAGCCAAAGCTTGGTCCACCTGCTGGATGGCTTGCGCCTTCTCTTCATCCGTCAACTGATTATTATTGTTGATAGCTTGGCGTTTGGCTGCTGCTACTTGTTCCAAAGCTTGGCTGGCAGCTGGCTTGGTCGTACCTTGCGGATTAATAGCATTAATAGCCTTAACCCCATCGCTGTCGGCCTTAGCCAAGGTCGCGTTGGTATGGTTCTGGTTAATGGCAGCTTCAGCCGCTGTTTGGGCAGCATCTACCTGACGCAGGGCATCGGCTTGTTCTTCGGCTGTTAGGTTGGCATTGTCGCGAATAGCCTGACGCTTAGCATCGGCTGCTTGGCGCACATGGCCCAAAGCCTCTGGGTACTTGGCTGCTGGCGTTGGTAAATTATTGACCGCATTCAGCCCTTGGTCGCGGGCGGTAGTCACGGCCTGGTTGTTGGCCGCGCTGGCAACCTTGGCCTTTGCCGCATCGCGCGCAGTCCGTACCTGATCCATGAAGGCTTGCTTCTCTTCACGAGTCAAATCTGGTCGTTGGCTGATTTCATTGATCTTGTTAACGGCGGCTTGTTCTAGGGCATCGTTAGCCGCTGGTTTAGCCACCGGCACAGGGTTGACCGCATTAATGTCTGAGGTCCCCTTGTTTTGGGCTGCATTACGAGCAGCCGTTGTCTTAGCCTGGTCAATACCAGCTAAAGCCGCATTCTTAGCTGCTTCTACCTTGGCTTTTTCGGCCGCCTTTTCTTCAGCGGTCAAATTATTGTTATTGTCGATGGCTGCGTTCTTGGCGTTGGCCGCATTATTAACGGCTGTCTTAGCCTCTTCACGAGGTAAAGTGAAGGCTACTTTGACTTGAACCGTGTTATTAGACAGCTTGTCCTGACTGTCGCGAGCCCGCAGGGTAACGGTGTATTCCCCTTCAACGCTTGGGTCGATGGCTGCAACTGTCTGTCCATTCTTGCTGTAGGAGACAATGTCGGCTTGGACAGGCGTCCCGTTGGTTTGACGTGCATCGTCTTCAAGGTCATTCACACGCACCATAGACTTGATGGTCGCGTCACTTATGGCTTGGTCAACATTAAGTGTTGTAGAAGGTGTTGTAACAGCAATGGTTGGAGCAGCGTTGGTCGCATTCCCTGAGGTCATGCGATGTTCAGGAACGACTTGTCCTGAGTTGTATCGAGGGACAATCCGTAATCCTGCCACTACAGGCACGGTTTCAGGACCCAAGGGGCGATCTTTGCCTTTATATTTAAGAACTGTATCGCCAGCTTCCTTAATCTTGAACTCATCAGACGTTGTGATACGAATCCGTTGATAGCCGAATTGCGCACCTGGTAGCACTTCAATTTTCTTAATCAAATCAGGCTTGGCGGTGTCTTTTCTTAAGAAAGTCCCCCCGCCATGAACTTTCCATGCAGAAGTGATTGAATCACGAGTAATCGCTAACTGCGAACGGTTATCATCACTCCCAAATTTACCCTCTTGAGTTAAGTTAGCCTCTAAGGACATGAAGAGGGCATCGTGAGGGACGGCAAGTTCAATATATTTTTGACCAGCAATCATCTTGCCATAACCTGAACGATTAGAGCTAGATAAATTGTTTTCTAAAATTAAGAAGGTCCCAAGGTCCACAGTTTTGCGCACCACAGCACTTTCTTGACCGTTCATAATTTGGACAACTTCAATTGCTTTGCCCTTTCCAGTAATATACTGGCTATCGCGCATTGGCTTGAGCAGATTGATGGTCCAATTCCCCTGTCTATCAACACGGGTTGTTTGTACGCTATTGTCTTGCAAGGTGACTTTGATGGTCGCCCCTGGAATCCCGGTACCGGTAATAGTAGCATCAGTAGATGACAGTTTGTCTTCATATGTGCCATTTACGGTCGGCTCTGCAGTAGCTGCTGGTCTTGCTAAATTAGTGGTCACGTCATCCAAATAGGATTTGTATGTATCCCCACTTCGCTTGCCAGTGATAAGGACTCTGCCATCAGATGTGATGTCAATATTGCGCTCAGTCAGGCCGCGACCTGGGTTGAGGCGGATGTAGGCTGCCTTAAGGCGGCGTTTCTCATCATTGGATAGGTTTTGTGGATCCACTACGGGGATGGCATTGGCGCCACTTGGCTCGATTAGGTCAGTAAATTTACCGGTCCCAATCCCGCGCAGGCTGGTACCAGTCGGCATAGGTTGGCCTTGGTTGTTTGGCCGTGGCATGGAAGCTGTGGCTGGTTTTTCAACTGGCTTGACGGCATAACCTGGCGTCCGGCGGCTGTCATTGTCCCGGCTTGGCTTGAGGTTAGTCTGGCCTGTTTCGTCTGGCTTAGCAGGGGTCTCCTGAGATTGGCTAGAATGACTGCTTGAAGCTTCACTCGAGCTGGAGCTCTCTGAGGATTGGCTGCTCTCGCTACTTTGTGATTGGGATTCAGAAGTCGCCAAAGAAGCCTGCTCATTAGAGCTGGATTCAAGAGACTCCTGGCTTGAGCTGGAAGCTTGGACTTCCGCAGCCTGAGCTTGCTCAGGGCCTTGGCTGGCTTCTGGTGCTGAGGTGCTAGTTTGGCTAGCGACTACTTGAGCAGCTTGGGCATTGCTGGAACCGAAGAGGATGAAGGACCCTACGGCTACAGAAGCAACCCCTACACTAAGTTTCTTAATGGCATAGTGCGTGACTTTTTCGCCTTCACGCAAGCGGCGCAAATGAAAATTATTTTTTCCTAACATAGCTATCTCCTTTTTTCATTCGTGATAATGGCTGTCTATCAAGGAAAAGCACTTACGGGGGGTGCCCTTCAGACAGAATCATACAAGCTATATATTAGCACAAATCCATAAGAAAACCTACACCAATTTGATAGAATTTCATATTCAAAATGAAATTTCATCATCCTTGCCTTTACTTATCAGATTTTTGTCTTCTCAAAAATGACATCCTTTGCGAATGAATGACGGCAAACCCCACTACTATAGGCATCAGAAGCTTCACAAGCACTGCCTAACTTGTCGCTATTTTTATTGCTGAGCCCAACAAAAAATTGCCAACATTTTATGCCACGCTCCGATGCCCCTCTTCGGCCTATCCACCCCACAACAAAAAAAGGACGGAAGCAAGCTTCCATCCTTCTCTCTTACTGACTAGTCCTCGAAGACCACGTCGGTCTGTTGGGTCAGCATTTCTTTAATTTTTGGATAGTATTCGTGGAATTGGGCCTCACGGTCGCTGACGGGCTTGCCTTCGGCAACTTCCGCCATGTTCTGCAGGGCAATCATCCAGCTGGTCAAGTCCTTAGGACTGTGGTCGTTAAGCTCAGCCAGCCACTCGGTGAAGATCAGGGTGGTCTTACCAGGCTCTAACTCATGCAGTTCGAAGGTCACAATGTTCAAGTCCCAGGTAAAGGACAAGTAAGCATTAGGCTCCACATCCAGAACCATCATGTCTTCATGGCCGCCTGTCTTATAGTTGAACTTGAGGCTGGCCCCTGTCTCCAGGCCTTGGAATTCTAGCTCTGGATACCAGGATTGCAGCTTGTCATTTTCCGTTAAGAGGGACCAAACTTGCTCCTTAGGCAGGCTGAAAACGCCGCTGAATTGGACGCTAACGCCTTGGTTTTCCTCGTGACCATGATCGTGGCCACAGCCGCAGCCGCAACCTGCATGGTCATGGGCGTGAGCGTGTTCATGATGGTGGTCATGGCCACAGCCGCAAGCATGCTCGTGGTGGTGATGATGGTCATGGCCGCAACCACAGGAATGATCGTGGTCATGATGTTGACAGTGCTCGTGTTCACTCATAGGCCTTAAGCTCCTTTATTTAAACGTAGGTTTGTAGAATTGACGCCGGTCTAGCGGATAGATGGCCTCAGAGAAATTACCAGGCTCGACCTTAGCTAAGGCCGTCGCAATCATATTAAAAGTGGCATCCATATTGTCAATGTGATGGATGAGCTCGGCTTCTAGCAGCTGAGGCGCCACCGGGCTACCATACTCCAACTTGCCATGGTGGGCTAGGACTACGTGCTTGAGCAGGAGTACTGGCTCAGAATCTGGGTCAAAGCCCAGCTCGGCACAGGCCCGGTCAATCAACTCGTCCACAATGACGATATGGCCCATCATCTTACCCTTGAGGGTGTACTCAGTGGCAATGGCACCTGACAACTCGATGGTTTTACCCATATCATGTAGGATAATACCGCCTAAGAGCAGGCTGGCATTGACCTCTGGGTAAATCTTGAGTAGCGCCCGCCCTACCTGCAACATGGAAATGGTGTGGTAGCTGAGCCCACCCGCTAGGGCGTGGTGGTTGCGCTTAGCTGCCGGATAGGAGAAGAAATCCTCCTTGGCATAGTTGAGAATCTTACGAACGATGCGGGCAATATGGGACTCGTGAATCTCCAGCAAAGCCTCATTGAGGGCTTCCTCCAGGGTCTCCTTCTTAATCCCGATATGTTCCACATAGAGGGTGGGATCATCTGGCTCACCAGCATCAGCTAGGCGCAAGCTCTGAATCTTAATCTGCGGGGTTCCATTATAGGTGTCCCGCTCACCCTTGAGGAAGACTACCTTGCCGGCTTGATAGCGGGCAATCTCTTCCTCGGTGGCCGACCAGTACATGCCATCCATGCTGCCAGAACGGTCTTGGAAGCGGAAGGCGATGAAGGGATTGCCATTGCGGGCTACCCGGATGTCGGCGGATTTAATGAGGACGAAGAGCGCGAAGCTCTCGCCATGTTTGAGGTCTAATAATTGGGTCATGCCGGTTCCTCCTCTGCTTGAGTCACTTGAATGGCGTCCAAGTTCACAGCCCTTGCCCCGTCGAAGAAATGAACGGCTTGTTGGTCAAAGGTGAAGAAGAGGACTTGAATGCGTTCCGAAATTTGGCCTAGGACTTGGTACATGCTGGCCTTGCGATACTCGTCGAAGTTGACGAAGGCATCGTCAATCAAGATTGGCATCTTGACCATGGTCCGAACATTCTCAATGAAGGCAATCCGCAGGGCCACATAGAGTTGTTCCAGGGTCCCTTGGGATAGTTCATGCGGTTCAAAGTAGATGTCAGAGAACTGACGTACCTTGATGCCGTCTTTTTGGAGCTTAATCTGGGTGTAACGGCCGTAGCTTAGGGTCTCGAAGAGCTCATCAGCTAGGCGGTTCATCTCAGGCAGCGGATTGTCCAACCCATGACGTAGGGTGGCATAGATCAATTCCATAGCAATCCGCTTGCGACCCCATAGGGCCACCATATCCCGAACTTGGGTCTCCTTGTTGGCCAAGGCTTGGACCTTTTCTTGGTAGGTGCCGTCTTGTTCCAGGTGGTGGATTTCCACTTCCAGGTCGGCCCGCTCGCGGTGATGCGGTACTAGGCGTTCCTTGAGGGTCTCCAACTGGTGTTCCAGACGGTGGAAGTTTTCCAACAGGCTTTGCTTGTTTTGAACCTGGGTTAGGGCTTCTTCATAGCCTTCCATTTGCTCAGCGTAAAGGGCCCGTTTGGCGGTTAATTCTTCGATTAACTGGTTGGTTTCGACCTTTTGGAAGAAGTCCAGTTCATCTTGGGCATGGGTGTCCTTGAAGACTTGACCAATCATGGCTTGACGCTCGGCAATGGCATCTTCTTGGGCCTTCATTTGTTGGGCCGCTTCATCTAGGCGGTCATCAATGACTTGGCCCCGCTCCATGGTCCGCACCAGGCTGACTTCTACGTCTTCGACATGGCGAATTTGTTGACGAACCGAATCGTCCACCAATGGGAAACGTTCGAAGAGGGGCTGCAAGAGGCTACGCCACTCGGTTAATTGCTGGGTCAGCTTATCCTTCTGAGCTTCCAAATCTTTCTTCTGATTCTCAGCGGCGAAGTATTGCTTAACCGGGTTGGCCTTGAGGATGAGCTCAGGATCTGCCGTTGGGTAGAAGCCCATGGCTGCCAACCAGCGGGATTGCTTGCTGGCTAAGTTCTTAAGCTCGGCTTCAATGGCTTCGATGGCTTCCTCACGTTGGTTAATCTGGGTACCCAAGACCTTGCTTTGTTCCAGGTATTGAATTTCCTTCTCGCGCAGGTCCTGAATCTTGTTGAGGACGGGACTATTATAGAAGGCCTGGTAGCGACGGCGGTTGGATTGGAAGATATAACCAATACTGAGGACCCCGACCACCAGGATCAGCACCCCTAACCAGAAGAGCAGGTTGGCGCCCTTGGTCATGTTCTGATAGAAGGCCAGGAAGAGCCCGCCGGCAAAGGCCAAAATACCAGGGAAATACTGGTTGAGGCTGGTTGCCTGCATGAGTTGGGCTTCTTCATTCATGCGCTGGTGCTCTAGGTGAACCACTTGTTGGCGCACAATGGCTGTATAGTTTTGTTGTTCCTTGCGTTGTTCCAAGTAGACCTTGCGCTCGGCCTTGAGGGCTTCTTCCTGCTTGAGCAAGTCTAGCTTGTCAGCTTGGAGGGCTAGCCCTTCTTCCAGCTTGGCGTCATAGGCAGGTCCCTGTTCAACCTTTTCAGGGAAGAACTGGCCTTGGTGGGCCAACTGGGTCATGAGCTCGCCCTGCTCTTGGATGCGGGCGGTCAACTGTTCAATGACGGTCTGGGTTTCCTTGGCCTTGGCGGTCTCGACTAACCATTTCTGGCGATCTTCCGCGTGGTTACGGGCCCAGTTGAGCTTGGTCAAGCTGCCTAGCTCACCCTTGAGGTTGCGAATCCGTTCTTCCAATTGGACGATTTGGATTTCGCTGGCCTGGTTGAGCTTGAGGGCATCGGAAATCTCCCGCACGGTCTGTTCAGACAGGGGCGTGAAGACCAGTTGCTCCAGCTCCCGCTTGGCAGCCCGGTCCTTGAGGTAGATGTCATAGAGGCCCACTAATTTGTCTTGGGCACGGATTTCCTTCTCCAGGTCCTTGATTTCTTGGTTGAGGCGGGCAATGGCTTCTTCCTCTTCCTGACGGCGACGGGTCAGCTCATCATAGGCCCCCATCTGCAGATGGAGCACTTCCACTTGTTGGGCCAGTTCTTCATACTCGGCTAGGAGCACATTGAGAGGCCGGCTCTGGCCATTTGGCCGGTAGAGGTCATCGGTCTCCTTCTGATACTGCTTGGCAATCTTGAGGAATTGGTCGCTCCCCACGGTCCCGATACTCATGAAGTAATCATTGAGTTGATCGGCCCCGATATTGGCCAGCTCCTGCAGGTTCTGCAGGCTGAAGGCATAGAAGTTATCGAAGAGCTTCTCGTCCAAGCCCCCCAAGACCTCATCCAAGGTCTTAGCTGGCAACTCTTCCCCGTCGGTTCGCGTTACCCGTAGGGTCTTGCTAGTCCGCTCCACCCAAATGTCACCGAAGTCGGTCTCGGTCAGGAGCATGCGGCCCCCATAGGTCTCATGTTGCTTAGGTTCATAACGGTTCTGCTGGTTGACCCGGCGCCGACGGCTTGGGAAACCAAAGAGCATGCTGCGGATAAAGGATTGTAAGGTAGACTTACCAGCTTCATTCTTACCATAGAAGAGTTGGAGTTGGTCGCCCAGTTCGAATTTCTGGTTGACCCATTTGCCATAGCCATAAATCTCCAGTGTCTTAATCTTCATGAGCCGTCCCCTCCTCTCCGGATGTCAGGTCCTCATCGTCAGCGTCAAAGCCCACGGCTTGAACCACCAGCTGCTGGCCATTGTGGATGACCGAATCCTTGAGCTCCTGGTCTTGGGTCAGATCGCCCAACCAGGTTCTAAGGGTGGCATTGCTGAAGAGCGGCTGCATGACGCGACCATAGAGGTCACCGGTCTTCAAGGCCTGGCTAGCCTGGTCAAAGCTGTCCTTGAGGCTAGCATCGTATTGGAAAGGCTCGATGGCCACTTGGCTGACCGTTTGCAAGCTAACTAGGGCCACAAATGGCGTGTTGATCACATCAGCTTGCAGGGCCGCTAGCACCTCACCCGATTCTACCTGGCTGGCCAAGTTAGCTGGCAACTTCTCATAGTGGTCCAAGACCACGGTCACCAGTTGGGACTGGTTAGAAGCTTCTGCCTCGGCTTGATAATTGCGCTGGATGCCTTCCAGGGCTTGGACTAGGTCTAGTTCATGCCAGTTAGAGCGACATTCCAGATGGGCTTCCTGCCAGACAATGGGTGCCAAGGAAATAAACTGGGACTTGGCCGGCGTCTGTGGCTTGAGTTCCACGATGAAGGCCCCCTTGTCGCCCAATTCCTTGCGGTGGCGACCCTGGATGGTCCCAGGATACTGAATCAGAGGCTGCTCCTTGAGGACTTGAGCCTGATGAATATGACCCAGGGCCCAGTAGTCGTAGTTCTTGCTCAGCAGGCTTTCCAGGTCAAAGGGCGCATAGTGGTCGCCCGATTCTTGGCCGTGCAAGACCCCAAGGGTGTAGGTGGTCTCATGCGGGTTGACCGGATAGCTGTCAATCATGCGAGCATCTACCCAACGTTTGGTATAGGAGAAGCCATAGCAACGCACGGTCTGGTCGTCAGCAAGGGGGATATCGATGGCGGTCACTTCTTGGTCTTTGAAGAGGTGAACATTATCGGGATATGGGACCGACTGACATTCCATGCGTAGGTAGTCGTGATTACCATGGCAGAGGACCACAGGAATCTTGGCAATATGAAGACGTTCTAATTGCTTAAGGAAGAAATGTTGGGCCGTCACCGTCTGTTGCTCGGTGTCATAGATGTCACCGGCAATGACCATAAGGTCGACCGCTTGGTTAATGGCAATCGAGACACAACGCTCGAAGGCCTGGTAAGGAGATTGAATAAGGTGTTTTTGTAATGAGTGCAATTGCTTGGTGAGCCCAGTAAAGGGACTATCGAGATGTAAATCTGCAATATGTAATAATTTCATCAAATTCTCCTTTCTTTAGGGATAGGTGGACTGAACATCACAGGGTCAAGCGGGGCAGTCCCACCCCTTGACACAAAAACAACTGGGAGCCGTCACCCTCAGGTGAGGCTGGGGCTTCCAGTTGGTGCCAGCCTATACTTAGGCTTGTTGTTGATAGATTTCTTGTAAAGGCTTGGTGATGATGTTGTTGAGGTCGCGAATGATTTGATCCATACGGCGCTCGGCCTCAATCAAGCCTCTAATGTGATCATCTGCCATGATGCCCTTGGACAGTTCATCAATCTGCTTCATTTCTTCTTCGCCAATTGGATGGCCTTGAGCCTCACGTAGGCTGAGTGCTTGAACTTGCTGCTTGTAGCTCTCAAATAAGGTCTTAGAAGTTTCATCTGCTTCAATCCCTGCTAGGGCCTGACGAATAGCGGCCACTTCTGGCAACTGACGAATTTCACGTTCTAATTGATTGGCTGTATCGTAGACATTTTGGTTAGACATGCGTCTATCTCCCTTCAAATTTCTTCATTCTTAGTGTATCACATCCAAGCCAAGCTCGGCTATTAATACTTTATTACTATTGAATTAAATCGGTTCTTCCCAGTCCTGGGCATCCAGCCACTGATTGACCAAATCCAGGTCAAAGCCCTTGCGGTAGAGGGACTCCTTAATCTTAAGGATTAAGGCCTTGCCCTCATGGCGTCGGCTCAGTTGGCGACGGGCCTTGCTAGCCGCTTGGTCAACCAAGTCGGCTTCATGGTCCAAGTCGGCCTCTGGCTGACAGTCTTCCAAGTAAGGCTGAATCATGGCCAGGCTGTAACCCTTGGTCAGAAGATGTTCCTGAACCTTGCGCTTAAGCTGGCCAGCCGGCAGGCGGCGATGGGACTTGTAGAACTTTTCAATTAAAGTTTGGATATTTTCCTCCAGCAAATCCACTTCATAGGCTTCCAAGGCATGAGCAATCTGACTGGCTGTCAGGCCCTTGTCTTGAAGCTTACGGCCGATTAGCTGGGGCCCCTTGCGCCCTACCCGGGCCTCGGTCAAGACCAGGCTACGCCCGTATAGGGCATCATCCAGGTAACCCTGGCTGACTAGCCGGCCAATGACCCGACCCAAATAAGGTTCTAATTCCGCTAGAAAATCTTCCTTGGCTTCCAGGCTATCCAGGTCCGCTTGCTTGAGGGCCTGGGCCTTGAGATAGTCATAGACCTCACCACTGGACTTAAGGGCCCGCGACAAGTGCTTGATGGCCCTAAGATAGAGGGACTCTTCCTGCTCATAATCGCGAATGGTCTGACACTCTTCCGAGGTCAGGGTCTGGCCCTTGGCCAGGTTGAACTTGATCAAGGTCCCCTCTGACACGCCCAGCCAGAAGCTGTCGTCCAGATAGACCGAGTAACGACTCTTGTCCTTCTTCTGTACTTCAATCCGGCTTACGCGCATGGGGCACCTCCTGGTCAAGTTGCTGGTATTGGCTGAGGTTGGCTAAAGTCGCCTGACTATTGGCCCACCGTGTAGCGATAGGCCAAGCCAGCTGGATTTTCCTTGACGAAAGACACCAACAAGCTAGCAGCCTGGTCGCCGCTTGGCGCCAAGGTCTCCACTAATTGTTTAGCTTGAAAGGCAAAGCGTTCTGCCGCCTCAGCGGACTCACAGTAGATGAAGTAGCTAGCTTGATCAGCCAGGCTTAGTTCAAAGACCAGCTCGTTCTTAGCAATTAAGCTACCTTGTGCAAATGTTAAAACAGTTTCTTGATTATTCATGAGTTTATCCCTCACCTATTCTTAGAATGCCATACAGTCAGCGAGTGACGATGGGTCTTGCAAATGGTCTTGCTAAATGGTCTTACATTGCCCCAGAGGGCTATAGGTTACTAGAGGGGACAGCCATAGGCTCATAACCTAGGTGACTTCACGCCCAAAGATCCGCATCTTAATTCGATTCCCGGTCGGGGTATCGGCTAATCCCCCTAACCCTGTCTCACGAAGTTCGCGCGGCATATTGCGACCCACCTTGTACATGGCTTCAATAACCTCATCGGCTGGAATTTGATTTTCAATTCCGGCCAGGGCCATATCAGCACAAATCAAGGCGTTGGTTGAACCGACCGTGTTTCGCTTAACGCAAGGCACTTCCACCAAACCGGCCACCGGGTCACAAACCAGACCCAGCAGGTTGCCTAAAGCCATAGCAAAGGCATGGGCTGACTGGGCCGGGCTGCCGCCCATAATGGCCACAGCCGCGGCCGCCGCCATAGCGGAAGCCGAACCGACTTCAGCCTGACAGCCACCCGCCGCCCCTGAAATAAAGGCATTGTTGGCCGTTACCATGCCGAAGAGGGCTGCCACAAAGAGGAAGTTAAGCTTGTCTTCCTTGGACAGATGGTACTGTTCATGGATGGCAAAGAGCACTCCCGGCAAGGTCCCGCTGGCACCTGCGGTGGGGGTGGCACAGACCACACCCATGGCGGCATTGACCTCGTTGGTAGCCAAGGCCGCTTCCACCCCCACCAGGGTCATTTGCCCTGAGAGGGTTTTGCCTGCTTGGCGGTACTTGCGCATCTTGACGGCATTGCCGCCCGTTAAACCGGTTGGTGAGAAGACGCCTTCTCCGGTAATCCCTCGCTGGTAGGCATTTTCCATAGCTAAGAGGGCATCCGACATCTTATGGAGGACGGCTTCCCGGCTAGTCCGGTTAATCCGCATCTCCTGTTCAATCATAATCTCAGCCAGGGACAGGCCCGTCTCTTGGGCGTAGTCCACAATAGCTTCAATCGATTCAAAAATTCCCATTTCTTTACCTCAACAATTGATAGCTGTCGACACAACTAGAGTAGAATTAAAGACTCCACATGGTCCATTTCTTCCATGGCATAGTAGAGACTCTGTGGAAAGTGGTGCTGGATCTCGAAATAAGACAGGTAACGTCCTTGGACTGCCTGGCTCAAGGTCTGAGTGACCACAATGCCTTCGGCCGCAAAGCGCGCCAAGAAGCTAGCCTCCGTCTCCGGCCGGTCACTGATTAGGAGCAAGGCCGGCAAATAGCCTGTCGGCTCAATCAAGAAGCCCCCCAGCTCAATCAGGCGTAACTCCACCTTACCGCCGCCCACCGAAACCCCGACTAGGCGAGAAGTCTTGTGGTCGTTGATTAAGGTAATGTCAGCCGTATTGGGATGGTTATAAGGACTTGGCCCCTCCATCTCGATAAATTGCACCTTCATCCCCTGGTTACGGGCGATGTCCACTGAGTTGGGAACCCGATGGTCGTCGTAAGAAAAGCCCAAAACGCCAGCGATGGTCGCAAAATCCGTTCCGTGTCCCAGATGCGTCTCCGCAAAGGACTCGTAGTAGCGGACGATAATCTCGGTTGGGCGGTCACGGTAAATCTTCTGGGCCGCTGCCCCGATATTAATGGCGCCAGCCGTATGTGAAGAAGACGGTCCTACCATGACAGGTCCAATCACGTCAAAACAGCTAGAATAGCTGGTATTTTTGGCTTGAATCTTGGCTTCCTGGCTCATGCTAGCACCGCTCCTCTCCATATGGCTTTGTCATCTCCTTATTATACACCCTCAGGCCCCTATTTTTCTAGCAAAAGCACTCAATTTTTCTGGCTTTTTTTAAGAAAATCTGGCGCCAAAAAACTGGCCCCCAGCAACTAGCCGGACTGGGCACATTGGTGTATAATCAATAGGGTATAGACATGTCAAGAAAGGGAGACCACGCGTGAAACAAGAATATAAGAAAATTGCCGAAGTTGCCGTCCTGGCCGGCCGCATCATGCTGGAAAGTCAGGCCGAGAGTTATCGGATTGAAGACACGGTCGAGCGCATCCTCAAGACCAGCCAATGCCAGACCACTGAAGTCTTCGCCAATACCACCGGCCTCTTCGTCACCTTAGACGACCCCAGCATCGAGCCCATTACCATCGTCCGCCGCATCAAGCACCGCGGCACCCACCTGCGTAAGATTCACCACGTTAACAATATTTCCCGCCAGCTGACCAAGGGAGAGATTAGCCTAGAAGAGGCCCGGGTTCGCCTAGAAAAGGTGGACGTCTCCGAGTACACCCTCTTCCACTTCGACCTGGCCGTCTTCTTCCTGGTGGTTTCCTTCGCTGTTCTCCTAGGTGGCTCCATCTGGGATATTGCTGTGTCGGGCCTGGCCGCCCTACTGGTTATTTTTGGTTACTGGCTACAAGGCAAGCTAGCCATGAATGCCCTCATGACCGGGACGGTCTCTACTTTCTTCCTGGGGTCCATTATGCCCTTCGTCTTGCTGGGTGTGCCCCAGCCCCATAATCTGGACATTATCATTATTTCCGCCCTCATGCCCCTCTTCCCCGGCACGGCCTTCACCAACGGGATTCGGGACACCCTCAAGGGCGACTACGTCTCCGGCCTGGCCAAGATTGCGGAAGCCTTGGTCATCGCCGTTAGCTTAGGGCTGGGTGTCGCCCTAGGACTCTTTGTATCGAATGGAGTGTTGAGCCTATGACCTGGATGTCCCTCTTTTCCTTATGCTTCCAAACAGCCGGGGCCTATGTGGCCACCATTACGGCTGCCATCATGGTGGAAATCCCCCGCTCCCTCCTCTTCAAATGCGGTTGGGTGGGTGCCCTGGGCTATCTGATCTACCTCTTAGTCATGCCCGGCCACGGACCGGCCGTCGCCACTCTGGTTGCTGGCATCGGCATTGCCATTCTGTCCCAACTCTTCGCCCGCAACTTCCGGGCGCCAGTCACCATGTTCTACATTCCCGGCTTCTTCCCCTTAGTACCGGGGATTGGCGTCTACCGGACGGCCTTTTACTATATCAACGACAATCCGGCCCAAGCCAGCCACTACCTACTGCAATCCGCCCTGATTGCTGGGGCCATTGCCCTGTCTATTTTCCTGGTGGATTCCTGCCTGGAAATCTACCACCATCTGCGCAACCAAGCCAATGCCAAGCGAAAGGAGCAGTCTCATGGATAATTGGATCGACCTCAGCCTGCCGGTCGCCACGACCCTCAAGGCCCATCCCGAAGTCAAAGAACTTCTCATTGACCTGGGCTTCAAGCCCCTAGGCAATCCCGTCATGCTCAAGACCGTGGGCGCGGTGACCAGCCTGGAACGGGGCGCCAGCCTGATTGGCCTGGATCTCCAGGTCCTCATTCAGGAGCTCCACCACAATGGCTACCTGGTCAAAGGAGTGGATGATCATGACCAATAGCAGTCGCGACCAACGCATTCAAGTCCTCAAGGACATCCTACTCCGCCTCCACCATGGGGCCAGCTCCGACAGTGTGGAGGCCGACTTCCAGGCCCATTTTAGCGATGTATCGCCTATTGAAGTCTCCCTCATGGAACACGAACTCATGAATGGCGACCACGGCGTGGGCTTCGAAGACGTGATGAAGCTCTGTACCGTCCACGCCAAGGTCATGGCCGCCGGCGTCCAGGGCAAAGAAGTGCCCGACAGCCAACAGGAAGGCCATCCCGTCTGGATTTTCAAGCAAGAAAACCTCGCCCTACAAGCGGGTCTCCACCGGATTCAACGCCTGCTGGATGCCCTGGAGTCTGCGGAAAGCCAGGGCCAGGACTTAGATCCTGGTCTCCTTCGTGGCCTGACCCGCCAGTACCAGCTGCTAGACCAATTCCAACGCCACTACCGCCGCAAGGAAGAACTCTTCTTCCCCATCATGGAGTCCTACGGCCACGACGCGCCGCCTAAGGTTATGTGGGGCGTGGACGACCAGATTCGGGATTTATTTGGCCTGGCTAAGGAGGCATTGAAAGGGTTAGTTGACCAGACTGAAGGCGCCTCCGTGGCCCAGGTTCTGGCCACTTACCAGGCCTTCGTCCAAGAATTCAAGGACATGATCTTCAAGGAAGAAGCCATCCTGATCCCCTTGCTGCTGTCCCTCTTCAGCGAGGACGACTGGCTGGCCATCGCCAAGGACAGCCCCGAGTTCGGCTATACCATTATCCAGCCCGACAAGGAGTGGGTACCAAGCCGGGTGAAGTTTGGGGAGCAAGGGGAAAATGGGGATGTGGCTGGAGCTGGACGTGAGGCTCAGGCTCCCGGCCAAGCTGGGCAGCCCGCCCAAACGCAGCCACTGCCAGGCGCCGACTCTTGGGCAGGCGCCGGCCAAGGCAGCAACCAGGCTAGTGGCCCGGCGGCTGAACCGGCCGTCAACTTAGGCGCTGGCTCAGTCAGTGATCCATCCTCTACCTCGACCGCTGGCCCAACTGCTAAGCCAGCCGACAACTCAGCCGCTGACTCAGCTACTAGCCCGGCGCCCAACCCCGAGGCCGACCTACCCTTTGGCGGCGGCTATCTCAGCCTTAAGGAAGCCAACCTCATCCTCAATCACCTGCCCTTTGAGATTACCTTTATCGACAAGAACGATCTCTTCAAATACTTCAACACTTCCATGGCTATCGAGAACAAACTCTTTCCCCGAGTGCCTAGCGCTATCGGTCGCCACGTCAAAATGTGCCACCCGCCCCGCAGCCTGGACATGGTCATGACCCTGATTGACGACCTCAAGCACAAGCGCCGGGCCAGCGAATCCATGTGGTTCCACCGCTCGGACGGCCGCTTCGCCTATGTGACCTATATCGGCGTCTTCGATGACCAGGACCAATACATGGGCGTGCTGGAATATGTCCACGACATCGCTCCCCTGCTGGATTTGGGTCCAGACAAACGGGGCCTGGCGCCTTTGGAGGGGGATGGAGAGCAAGCCAAAGACTAGACTTGCCCTGAAACGACAGGCCTACCCGAAACCCCACCCATGAAAACAAACCACCAACTTAAGGAGCTCACCCATGACACAAGTAACGGACTTCAGCGTTATGGCCCAAGACGGCCAGCCCTTTTCCCTGGAAGCCTACCGCGGCCAGGTGCTCTTAATTGTCAACACCGCCACCGGTTGCGGCTTCACGCCCCAATACCAAGGCCTGCAAGCCCTCTACGACCGCTATCGCGACCAAGGCTTCGCCGTCTTGGACTTTCCCTGCAACCAATTCAAGGGCCAAACCCCTGGCACGGCCCAGGAAATCAATGACTTCTGTAGCCTCAACTACCAGACCACTTTCCCTCGCTTTGCCAAGATCGAAGTTAACGGCGACCAAGCCGACCCACTCTACACCTGGCTCAAGTCCCAAAAACGCGGTCGCATGGGCCGGCGCATCGAGTGGAACTTCGCCAAGTTCCTGATTAACCGCCAGGGCCAAGTAGTCAAACGCTACTTTGCCACCACCAAGCCTGAGCGCATCGCCCGAGATATTGAGCGATTGTTGGGGGAGAAGTGAGGCTACATAAACTGAAAGGAGTTACTAGCCATGGTGATATCTGTAGACGACTTTAAAACTAAGTTTACACAAATATTTGGGGACGAAATTTGGGATGACTTTATCGTATACGGCCGAAGGAAACAAGATACTAAAAGTTTTAATTCGATTCATGATGTGATTAAGCAACTAAATAAGTACAAAAAGAAGATTGCAAACCGAGATCTTTACACAAAAGGAATAAATCGGCGGTTTGCTAGGTTTGCCTTAATTAGTATCGAAAGGGCATTCCGGCCCCAAAGTAGATCAATAACCTTTAACAAGAAAGTAGTACTAAAAAATGGGAACTTTAACAGGATTTGGGAAGTTGAACATATCTTTCCATCCAAAGGTACCAATTGCTTCGATGAAATCATTAAAGTTCCTAAAAAAACAAATACCTGTCCCAAAAAGGGCACTTATAACAATAAGCTAATTACACAAATCACCTGCAATTCCATATGTAACCTGACTTTAATATCGAGAGAATTAAATGGAAAAGAGGAGTACAAAAATGCGGATTTTCAAACGAAGAAAGATGTAATGAATTCCCCTAAAAAAGAAAAAGATGTAATGAATCCCGCTAAAAAAGAATATTATGAGGAGAAAGACTTTTATATAAACCGTATTTTTAAGAACCGGTCTGCGAAGCCATCTAAGGATTATTTCAGACTACTATTAGCTCGTCAGCTCAATTTGAAGTTTGACTTCAACAGAATTTTCAAACCAGATGCAACCGGTATTCCAGTTGTTTTTCTCAGAGTCGTATTAGGCTATTCTGAAAGCGAGATTCAATCCACATTCCCTCCTACCCCTTGAAAAGGAAAAGAATAAAATGAATTACAAATACCTCCTCTTCGACCTAGACCACACCCTGCTGGATTTCGATGCTAGCCAGGCGCTGGCACTGCAAGCCTTTTGCCAGGCCCACGACCTGGACTACAACGACCAGATCCTGGCCGACTACCACGCCCACAGCCACCGACTCTGGCACCAGCTGGAATTGGGCCAGCTGACTCTGGACCAACTCCTGGATCGCCGCTTCAAGGAATTTTTCCAGCCCCATCTGGATCACCTGGACGGCCGCAGCCTGGATGACCAGTACCGCGACCTTTTAGTCGTCCACAACCAAATCTTTCCCGGCGCCGACCGCCTCTTGCTAGACTTGAAAAGCGCTGGCTACCAGCTGGTGGCCGCTACTAACGGCGTCTCCGACACCCAGCGCAAGCGTCTGGCACAGGTTCAGTGGCTAGACCTCTTTGACCACCTGGCTATTTCCGGCGAACTGGGTCACAGCAAGCCAGACCCTGGCTTCTATCAGGCCATTTACAAGATGACCGGCGCCGACGACACTAGCGCCTACCTCATGATTGGCGACCGCCTGCAAAGCGACATGCTGGGCGCCCACCAGGCCGGCATCGACAGCCTCTGGTACAACCCGCATCAAGCCGCCGCGCCGGCCGACCTGCCCCTGACCTATCAAGTCCAGGATTATGCCAGAATTAGAGATATTTTACTTTAAAAAGATGGGGAGCCAGTGGTCCACTCGGCGGAGTGGTCCACTGGCTCTTAGCTTTTGCCCCGTTTTGCGCCTTTTCACAGGTTTTCGGCCTAGCCAGTGGTCCACTCGACAAAGTGGTCCACTGGCTCCCAGCTTTTGCCCTGTTTTGGGCCTTTTCCTGATTAAGTCCCTATAATTGTGTAAAAAGAAAAAGCCAGGTAATCTCTGGTACAATGTAGTTGTCGGAAAACATTGAAAGAGGAGATTACCATGACTTACCTTAATATTAACCTAAAACTTGAAGAATTAACAGAGGCAGTTTTAAACAGTGACATGAACACGCTCATGAAGTCGCTGGCCATTACCGTCTTTAATGCCTACATGGAAGAAGAACGCCACCAGTTCATCCAAGCCGCACCCCATGAACG
>NZ_KI535340.1:1161001-1195348 GCF_000160075.2 Abiotrophia defectiva ATCC 49176 | reverse complement strand
CTACCTCGATGCCCTTTACATTAAGGTGCGTGAAGAGGGTCGTGTGGTATCCAAGGCGGTCTACCTAGCTCAAGGCGTCAACGAGGCCAACAAGCGCGAAATCATCGGCTTTTGGGTGTCAGAAGAAGAAAGCAAAGAGGCTTGGCTGACCTTCCTTCAGTCCCTGCGAGCCCGTGGTTTGAGCCAGCCCACCCTGATTATTTCAGACGCTCACTCCGGGCTTAGAGCCGCTATCCAGCACTGTTTTGTTGGGGTGCCTTGGCAACGTTGCGTCTTTCATTTCTTATCCAACATTGTCGAGACTATTCCCAGAAAAGGGAGTCTAGAGGCGCGCGCTAAGTTGAAGGCCATTTTCCAGGCGCCCACCGCCGAACATGCAAGGCGGCTCAAGGAAGCTTTTGAGGCCTCTGTCGCGGACAATCCTCGCTATCAGAAGGCCTTAAAGGTTTTAGATGAGGGCTTTGAAGATGCCGTTCAGTTTATGATGGAGCCTGAGATTTACCATCCCAACTTGCGGACTACTAACTCTGTCGAACGTTTGAACCGTGAAATCAGACGGCGGGATAAGGTCATTGGCGTCTACCCTAATGTCGCTTCTGCTGAGCGACTGATTGGCGCCATCCTCATTGATTTAAACGATGCTTGGCAGGCTAACGCACGCCCCTTCCTGGTCAACTTCACCAAACGCAAATAAGCTATAGGACAGCCTACATATTTTTACACAGGATTTTGGACTTGACTCTTTTCCTAGGTTTCTGACCGAGCTAGTGGTCCACTCGACGGAGTGGGCCACTGGCTCCTAGCTTTTGCCCTGTTTTGGGCCTCTTTCCCAGCTTTCCGGCCGAGCTAGTGGTCCACTCGGCGGAGTGGACCACTAGCTCCTGGCGCTTGCCCTGTTTTGGGCTCTTTTCCCTAGTTTCCTGAGCTAGCTCCTAGCAGTCTCCTCGGTTTTTGCGTCTTTTTCCCAGATTCCTAGGCCAGCTCCCGACGCTCACCTAGTCTGGGCGGCGGTAACCTAGTTTCTCCCCTCTTCCCACTAAAGGTTTTACTTCACAATTCACTTGAAGTATACTAGGTAAAAGTCCATTTCCTCTCCCACATCAGTTAGGAGGCTAGATCATGAAGTATCTCCACCCCACCTTGCTCTGTGTTTTATTAGCGGCGGTAACCTGGGCCATTCTGGCTCACAGCGACTGCCTGCTCTGGCTCGTGGCAGCCACCCTACTTGAGGGAATTGCCTGTCTCTATTACTATGAACGGCGCAAATCCTAGCCTGCATCATTTTTTTCTTTAAATTTGCCTATAAGGTATGCTATAATAACGAAGGTATCGAGGCTTTGGCTTCAAATTCAACTGACAAAAGGAGCAGTAAGATGATTAGTGTAAGTGATTTAAAAGCAGGGATGACTTTCATCCTAGACGGTAAATTGTGGCGTGTATTGGAAATTTCCCACCACAAACCAGGGAAAGGTAACACCATCATGCGGATGAAAATCCGTGACGTCCGTAACAACTCTACTGTGGACACCACCATGCGTCCAGATGAGAAGGTAGAACGTGCGCATATCGACACCAAGGACGTACAATACCTCTACAGCCAAGACAGCACTGCTTTCTTCATGGACTTAGAAACTTATGACCAATACGAAATCGCAGAAGACGCCATCGAACGCGAATTGAAGTTCTTATTGGAAAATGCGGAAGCTAAGATCCAATTCTACGGCAGCGAAGTAATCGGGGTTCAACTCCCATCAACCGTTGTTCTCCAAGTAACCGAAACCCAACCTTCTATCAAAGGTGCAACCGTTTCTGGTTCTGGGAAACCTGCAACTATGGAAACTGGCTTAGTAGTCAACGTGCCAGACTTCATCGAAGCCGGCGAATACTTAGTTGTCAACACCGCTGAAGGTACTTACAGCGGCCGCGCTAATAAGTAAGCATAAAGAAGCCACTACCCTGAGGTAGTGGCGTTTTTTTGTTGTGGCATCATAAAAAGAAACCCTCCTCCTCACCACATAAGGCCAGGAAGCTAGTCCTCTTTCCCCACTCCCCCAGTGACTGCCTGGCCTCATGGCCAAAAGCGGGCCTGGTGCTGGCCAGGATGGCTGGCGCATGAGCGGGGCTTGGAGCCCTAGCGACTTAGCCCCGCCATAGCCAGGCAAGGCGGAAGACAGCCGCAGGCTGGCTGGAGCCGGTCCCTGCACTTAGCCCCGCCTTTTGTCTTAATGAGGCCTGGCAGTCGCGCCTCGGCAGGCAGACACACAAAAACCAGCCACCTCACCCCCTCAGGGCCAGGCAGCTGGTCTTTTTTCATTGTATCCAATCTATTGCCGTCAGGCGGGCAGAAACCAAGTAACTCCCCCTACTTCTCCTTCTCCTTATCCTCCAGGATCTCAAACCCATAACCACGGATATTGGCCCGTAGGAGGTCCAGGTATTGGCGGGTAATAGGGCTTGGCTCTACCTGTTGGGGCATGAGGTAGCCCAGGGTCATCATGTCGTCCACTTCCAGGGGAATGGCGATGATCTTGTCGTCGTTGAGCTCGCTGGAGATAATCCCTGAGGAAATGGTATAGCCGTTGAGGCCCACCATGAGGTTGAAGATGGTGGCCCGGTCGCTGACCTTGATGTGCATCTTGCGGTTGAGGGTACTCAAAATTTCTTCCGCAAAATAGAAGGAGTTCTCCTGGCCTTGCTCATAAGATAAGTAAGGGTAGTCCTCTAGGTCCCTTAACTTAACCGATGACTTCTGGGCCAAAGGATTGTCCCGGCAGACAAAGACGTGGGGCTTAGCCTTGAACAAAGGCGTAAACTTGAGCTTCTTCTCCTTGAAGAGCTTGGTCAGGACCTGGCGGTTGAACTTATTAAGGTAGAGAATACCCAGGGAACTCTTGAAGGACATGACGTCTTCCAGGATGTTCTGGGTCTCGGTCTCACGCAGGGTGAACTGGTACTCTTCCGCATCTACCTGCTTAATCAAGTCCACAAAGGCATGGACCACGAAGGCATAGTGCTGGGCGGACACCGAGAAGGCCTGCTTGCGAACGGTGTGTTGCTTGTATTTGGCTTCCATGAGCTTAACCTGGTCCAGGATTTGGCGGGCATAAATCATAAACTCCCGGCCTTCATTGGTCAGGGAAACCCCAGACTTCTGGCGGACTAGCAGCTGCAGATCCATCTCCTGCTCTAATTCCTTAATGGCATTACTTAGGCTGGGCTGGGATAGGAAGAGGGCCTTGGCCGCTTCATTAATAGAGCCCGATTCCACGATTTTCTCAAGATATTGCAGTTGTTGGATTCGCATCATAGTCACTCCCTTGAATTACTCCAGTATATTATAACCTAAAACTATAACCGTGTATACTTTTTTTCAATTATTCAAGAGGACCGTTTCCATGATAGGATAGACTTATCAATAAGGAGGTCGATTGCATGACAACATCGATTATTGGTTTCCCACGAATCGGGGAACACCGTGAATTAAAATTTGCTACTGAAAAATACTTCCGTAAGGAAATCAGCGCTGAAGAACTTCAAGCAACCGCTAAGGAACTCCGCGCTAAACACTGGCGCCTAGCCCAAGAACGTGGCGTGGACCAAATCCCAAGTAATGACTTCTCTCTCTACGATACCTTCTTGGACACCGCTGTCCTCTTCAATATCGTACCTGAGCAAGTGCAAGCCATTGACTTGAGCGAATTGGACAAGTACTTCGCCCTAGCCCGCGGCTACCAAGGGGACAAAGGTGACGTACGCGCCCTCCCAATGAAAAAATGGTTCAACACCAACTACCACTATATTGTACCTAAATTCGAAGCTGGCACCCAAGTTAAGTTAGCCGGCCACAAGCTCTTTGACGAATTCCAAGAAGCTAAGGACTTAGGCATCCACACTCGTCCAGTCTTAGTTGGGCCATTCACCCTCTTACGTCTGGCTGAATACGCTGAAGGTGTTAACCCTGTTCAATTCATCGAGCCTTTAGTGGCAGCCTACAAGGAAGTTTTCCGTCGCTTGGCTGACTTAGGCGCAACTGACATTCAATTAGATGAGCCTGCCTTAGTTAAGGACATCTCTGAATTGGAATTGACCCTCTTCGACAAACTCTACCAAGGCCTATTAGCTGACAAGGCTGGCTTGTCCGTCCTCTTACAAACCTACTTCGGTGACGTGCGTGACGTCTACAGCCACTTGGTACAATTACCAGTTGAAGCCATCGGTTTGGACTTCTTAGAAGGCCGCAAGACCTTAGACTTAGTCAAAGAACATGGCTTCCCAGCTGACAAAGTCCTCTACGCAGGGGTGGTTAACGGTAAGAACATCTGGCGTAACGACTACGCTAAGACCTTGGCCCTCTTGGAAGAAATTCCAGCCCAAAACGTAGTCTTATCTACTTCATGTTCTCTCCTCCACGTGCCTTTCACTACGGCTAACGAAGAGTTTGCGCCTGAAATCTTGTCTCACTTCGCTTTTGCCGCTGAGAAATTAGACGAATTACGTGAATTAGATGCTATCCGTGCTGGCCAAGGGGATGAATTCTTAGCAGCTAACAAGGCCCTCTTTGCGGCAGAACGTACCGTTCGCAATGCAGAATTAGCCACTCAATTAGCTGGCTTAGATGACGCAGCCTTCACCCGCCAACCTGCTTTGGCTGAACGTGCTATGGCTCAACACCAAGCCTTCAATTTACCAGTCTTACCTACTACCACTATCGGGAGCTTCCCACAAACACGCGAAGTCAAGGTTAACCGTGCGACCTTCCGTCGTGGCGAGAAGACTGAAGCAGAATACACTGCCTTCATCGAAGCTGAAATCGACGAATGGATCAAGTGGCAAGAAGAAATCGGCCTTGACGTTCTGGTTCACGGTGAATTCGAGCGTAACGACATGGTGGAATACTTCGGTGAGAACCTGTCCGGTTACCTCTTCTCTAAGAACGGTTGGGTACAATCCTACGGGACCCGCGGCGTGAAGCCACCAATCATCTGGGGCGACGTTAAGCGTGAACGTCCAATCACCGTTAAGTGGTCTGCTTACGCTCAAGCCCAATCTGACCTGCCTGTTAAAGGGATGTTAACCGGTCCGGTTACTATCCTCAACTGGTCCTTCCCTCGTGAAGACATCACCATCAAGGAATCTACCCTCCAAATTGCTTTAGCAATCCGTGAAGAAGTCCTTGACTTGGAAGCTGCCGGCATCCACATCATCCAAATCGACGAAGCTGCCCTCCGTGAGAAATTACCTTTGCGTAAGTCTGACTGGTACTCTGAATACCTAGACTGGGCTATTCCAGCCTTCCGCTTGGTTCACTCCGGCGTGGCACCAACGACTCAAATCCACACCCACATGTGCTACAGTGAATTCACTGACATCATCCCTGCCATCGAGCAATTAGATGCGGACGTGATTTCCTTCGAAGCATCCCGTTCTAACCTCCACATCTTGGACGAATTAGAACGCCAAAACTTCCAATTACAGGTTGGTCCTGGGGTATACGACATTCACTCCCCTCGTGTCCCTTCTGTGGAAGAAATTGAACACACTATCCGCGCGATCTTGGCCAAAGTGCCAACGGAACGTGTCTGGATCAACCCAGACTGCGGTCTCAAGACGCGTGGTATTCCAGAAACTAAGGCTAGCTTGGTTAACTTAACCCAGGCTACCCGTAACATTCGAGAGGAGCTCTAACCCCTATGACACAGCCACCGGCACCCTTCCACCATCCATCCTTATCCTATGAAGTCTTCCCGCCCAACACCCAAGTTGGGGCGGAGAGACTGACCCATACTTTGAATGATTTGGCGGAACTCAAGCCGGACTTCATCAGTGTCACCTGCAGCAATCGCCAGCCTAATATTGAGGAAACCACCCTCAAGGTAGCCAATCACGTTCAGAACACCCTGCACATCCCAACCATCGCCCACCTGCCAGCTATGTACCTGAGCAAGGAGCGCGTGGCGGATAGCTTGGACTCTCTGGACCAACTGGGCATCCGTCGGGTCCTCGCCCTGCGCGGTGACATTTTGGAAGGCCTAGAGCCGGTTGGCGACTTCTCTTATGCGGAAGAGCTCATTCATTTCATTAAGGAGCGCAAGCCCCATTTCGACATTACGGCGGCCTGCTATCCGGAAGTCCATCCCGACGCACCTAATGCGGTCGCAGACATCCGCTTCCTCAAGCGCAAGGTGGACGCTGGCGTTGACCGCCTGATTACTCAACTTTTCTTCGACAATGATTGCTTCTATCATTTCCAGGAAAAGTGCGCCCTGGCCAATATCGAAGTGCCAATCCTGGCGGGTATCATGCCTATCGTCAACCGCAACCAGGCCCTGCGCCTGCTGACCACCTGTGAGACCACTAAGTTGCCGCGCAAGTTCAAAGCCATCCTGGACAAGTACGAGCACGAGCCTCAAGCCCTACGGGCAGCCGGCCTAGCTTATGCCCTGGACCAAATTGTCGACCTGATCACCCAAGGCGCCGACGGGATTCACCTCTATACCATGAACCAGTCGGACACCGCCCACTATATCGCGGACGCGGCTAAGGCCTTGTTTAAGTGAAAATGAAATAGAAAAGCCAGCCCCTTAGGGCTGGCTTTTTTGTGTGGCTATTAAATAAATCTGTCGGGCTATACCGAAATATGCAGAATCTCGTAGACATTCATGCCTTCAATTTGCTCCGGTAAGTTTTGGAAGAAATAATATTCTGAGCATTCCCATTTATCTGGGTTATAGATTAATAAGCGAGCCAGGTCCTGGTCAGTGTCACAGGAGAAGGTCAATTCCTGCATGGTGGCAGACTCTGGGATAGCTCTCTTGAGCTCTAAGCAGAATCGCGCTGACAGGAAATCCTCACTTCTTTGGAAGGATAAGGGAACCCCAATGGGAATATGTTGCCAGCCAAATGACTTGAGAATGTTGTCGTAGAAGCCTTGCCAAATGAATTGGTTCATCCCGTCTACCCCACTCCATAAATAGAGGGGCGCGTATTGGTTTTCCTGAGCATCAAGTTCACCCTTAGTTGAAATCAGGTAGGCTTTAAAAATTAAATCCTGGAAGCCATCTGTCTTGGTCCCATTCTCTCTGACTCGCTGCCGGATAAGATTCATATCAAAATCATCTGGCAACTGAATTTTGTATTGCATTGCTAGCATGGTCGTTCACCTCAACTTATATCTAACCTTCGGTCCCTATTATTATATCGCTTCTCCAATATTCTGTCATTTAATCTAGCTGGGTGCCCTAGTTGATAGTCATGTCTTCCTAATCAAAAAAATCGACCACCCTTACCAGAGTGGTCGACTAATCAAGTATTTGATTATAGTGAGGCTGATTAAGCCTGGTTTGACTTTGCTGCTTCTGAGCTACTACTGACTACTTCTTCCGCCACTTCTTGACCGGCTTCAGCAAGGTCTTCTGCCTTTTCTTGGACAGCTTGGGCGTCCTCTTGGGCAGCATCCTTAGCCTCTTGAGCTAGCTCTTTTGCGTCCTCAGTAGTCTCTTGGCCTGCCTCAGTAAGATCTTCTGCCGTTTCTTCAGCCACATGTGCTACTTCTTCCGCAGCTTCTTCAGCCACTTCCTTAGCGTCATCAGCCCTTTCTTCAACAGCTTCTGCTACTGCTTCTTCAGCTTGGTTCGCAGCTTCTTCGGCTACATCCTTGGCCTGATCAACTGTATCTTCGGCTGCATCTTTGGCATCCTCAGCACCGCCACTAATGGCGTCCTTGGCCGTTTCAATGCCTTGGCCTACTTTTTCAGTGACTGCCGCTAGCCCGCTGCCAATCCCATCTTTGGCTTTTTCCAAGGTATGGGAGGCAAATTCGCCTGTGCTTTCAGCCATATGGCTTACATGATCTTGCAGACTGACAGAATCAGCTTCTTGCTTGGCTTGAGTCTTGACTTCAAGGACCTTGAGATTGACATCAATCACGCTAAGGCCTGTCATGTTCCGAATGACATCGATCACTAAATGCTTGATGTCATGATATAAATCAGAAACGTTTTTCTTATACTCTGCAATGACATTTAAGTCTACACGCGCCTCTTCCTTACCAAGCACTAGCTTGACGCCACTAGTAAACTTATCGGTGTTGACAATCTTGCCCGCTAAGTTAGAGAAGAAGCCACCGTCAACTGCCAAGAGTCCGTCAACATTGGCTAGCGCCTGACCTAGCTGCTTTTTGATCGCTTTGCGATTGTAAGACTTGCCAGCAGGACTTGGATTGAGTGTCTTATCTGATGTAGGTTGATTATTTGACATACCCTATCCCCTCTCTACTTTTTATTTGCGAGAATTTTGAAGATACCAACCAGCTGCTGCGCCAGTTCCTACAAGCGCGACAACAAAGATGGTTCTGAAAAACCCGATATTCAAAATGACAGTTGCCAAGCCAAGGCCAATGGCCCCTCCGAGAATAGGATAGGGTAGGTTTTTGATTTTCTTGATCATAAGACTTACCCCTAGTTCTCTAAGTTTTCTTGTGGCTGAGCTTCAAATGCTTCAGCTTTTTGGCTAGTTTGCTCTGCTGCAGTATTCAAGACCTTCACATTGAGATAAATATTATGGTTCAAGCCCAAGTAGGAATTGAGGCCATTAATAATTTCCTTTTGTAAAGCGTTTGTTCTATTGGCAACGTCTACCCCTTGGTTAATGTCACCCTTAACGGTTACTTCACACTTTTTCTTGGTGAGTTTGACCTTAACTTTAGGAGAAGCCATGTAAGAGGCGGCTGAAATAGCCGACTTCACATGGCTTACGATCGCTGATTTTTTAACTGTCAACCGTCCATTCGCCTCCGACAAGACCACTTGGGTGTAGTCTCGCGGATAGAACAAGATGACAAGTATCGCAATGAGTGTCGCAATGGTCAGGACAAGGGATAACCAGAAGATAGCCTGGTTATAGTAGTACCCGAATGAAGACAGTTTGTTGAGGTACTCTCCTATCCAATCCAGATTGACATAGGACTGATTACGATACAAGTTAATCGAAAATAGAACAAGCGGTGGAATACAAAGTAAGATGAGCAGAGATTTTTTAATTCGTGACATGATAGTCTCCCTATACTCTATTTAATGTTTGTGTAACTGCTTGCCTTTCCTATCGGTTGCTTAAGCCTTTTTGCCAAGTAATGCAGATACGACTGCTACTACAACTACGGCACCTAATACAGATGGAATTAAAGCCATACCTGCAAGGCTAGGACCCCAAGACCCGAGGAAAAATTGACCAACAGAAGAACCTACTAAACCAGCAAGTACGTTAGCCACGATCCCCATTGAACCGCGTTTTTTAGTGAGGCTGCCGGCTACTAAACCGATCAAGCCACCTACGATAATAGACCAGATCATGATATTGCTCCTTTCGTTCAGAATTGAAATGTAAGGACAAGTTTTCGCCTTACATCTTCAACCTTAACACAGGATACTTTACAATGCAAGTTCAATATCCCTGTCGATTTTTTACCATTTTGACTATATGAGATTTCAAGATTTAAAACTAATTAAATTAATTTCACAAGTTGACATGCCAGAAACCGAGATATAGCTCATAATCTGATTGCCTTTATATCAGTTTATATGACATATTTACTTATATTGTTCTAATGACCGTTTGATTTTTATGTGAAGTCAAATTAGAGAAAATCAGTCTTAAGACCGATTTTTAGATAAAGCACTTTCCAATCAAAATTTATTGTGCTATACTTAGGTCATCAAATGAAAAGGAGGACATTAAAATGTCTGATTTATTAAAAGATTTGTCTCAAAAAGCTGGCGAGTTCGGCGAAAAAGCTATGGACGTAGCCGGTGATGTCTTTGAAAAAACCAAAGAAGTAGCAGGTAACGCCTTCGAAACAGCTAAAGATGTAGCGGGCGATGTTTTTGACAAAGCCAAAGAACTTGGTGGCGCAGCTAAAGACAAGGCTGAAGATGTAGCAGATGCTGCAGCTGACAAAGCTGAAGACGTTAAAGACGCGGCAGCTGACAAAGTTGAAGATGCTAAAGACGCGGCAGCTGATGTAGCTGAAGCGGCAGCTGACAAAGCTGAAGACGCTAAAGACGTAGCTGGCGAAGCATTACAAAATGCTGGCGAAAAACTCGAAAACTAATTCGATTTCGCAAAATAAAAGAGAGGCACTCTGCCTCTCTTTTTTTGTGTGAATTAGCTAAATGATTGCTTCATATAGCCTATCGCTTGCCCCACTCCCTATGCCTGGCTCTCTTCTTTCCTTGCCGTCAACCCGCGCAAGGCCAGAAAGACTAGGATTGAGATTAGCGTGAAGGCTAGCCAGGTCTTACTGATGCCGATCAGATCTGACAGGTAGCCGTTGACGGTTAGGAGCAGACTGGAGGCGAGGGCCTGTAAGGAATAGAAGGAAGAGACAAGCGAGGTCCGCAGGTGATCCTGCTTGATCAGCTTTTCATGGATATAGGTGATAATCAGCGTCCCATTAATGCCTACTAAGAAGACATGGAAGAGGAATAAGTAAGGAAAGACCGGCAGATAGAAGCTAATGACCAGGAGGGTCACCACATCTAGCAGGAGGACCCGGTCAATTAAGGCCACCATATCCATCTTCTTCTTCAAGAGGACCTTGCTGAGGAAGAGGTTGGACAGGATGGTGGCGAGGCCAATCCCGATAATATAATAGCCTACAATATATTCCTGCACGGCATCCCCTAGGATGACCTGCCACTGGTTAGACGGGCCCAGGTCCAAGACGGCCGGAATGGAAAACATGATGAAGTAGAGCAGGATGCGGCTGTCTTTGAGTGCTTCTATGAGGTTGACCACGGTTTCTCGGTAGACCTGCTTAATCTGGCCCCAGTGGTTCTGACGCGGGCGCGGCTTGAAGACATTGGGCACCAGCTGCACATAGACCAATAAGCCGATCAAGATGGCCGATGCCACATAGAAAGGAATGGCCGGGTTGTCTTTGCCCAGAAATTGCGCGCCAACGAAGCCGGATAAGAGGCCGAAGAAAGGCCCGATAATCTTCAGATTAGAAAATACTTGCGCGATATCGTAAGGCGCATTGGCTTCCTTGATTTCATTGACAATCCAAGACTGCAGGGTCCCGGAACTGAGGGAGACGGCCAAGCCAGTTAAGACAGCCGTCAGGATCAAGACGACAATATTGCGGGTCCCTGCCATGAAGAATAGGCCAATTGCCCGCAGGAGAAAGGACAGGGACATGACCCGCTTCTCCCCGATAGAATCGACCAAGATCCCACTAGGAATCTCGGCGACCATGGTAGTAGCCGTAAAGGTAGCCAAGAGCAGACCAATCTCGGTCATGGAGTAGCCCAGGTAGATCAAGAGCAAGTAGGTCAAGGAGACAAACATCTGCTCCGCGATGGTCTCCACCGTCATAATCAAATAAAAATTCTTAATTTTCCAATTCATGGGCTGCCTCCATCTGAGGCGCTTGCCCTACTTGGTGATTGAGCTGGTAAGACTTGCCGTAGTTATCCCGGATCAGAAACTTGTAATCCACCAGATATCTCCGCATGGTCGCGAAATCCTCATAGACTTCCTTGATCCGCTCATTGAGCTCAGGTTCGGTGAATTCCTGGGCATATTGCTGCAAGTGTTGATAGATATATCGAAAGACTTCTAGTCTATTTTTCTGTTTGCGCGGTAGGACATAGAACCTACCATCTCGCATATAGCGCGCAATCGTCTCTTCAACCATGCTTTGGCCTCCTCTGTTTTCAGTAAAAAATTGCTCGTCTCTATTCTATATGGCAATTTGCTAGATGGCAAGTCTAGGAAAAGAAACAGCCACCTTATGGTGGCTATTTTTCGTAAATTAGCTATGTAAAGGGTGGCTATTTGTTTTTTAGCTGAGTAACGAGTGGCTATTTAATGGTTATTAGCTGAGTCAAGGGGGACTAGTTATTCTGTGATTGCTAAGTAAAGAGTGACGATTCTTTCTATATTAGCTGAGCAATTGGTTCACTCGATCCTGCACAGTCTGATAATCATACCCTGCTTCAGTCAACTCTCTCACTCTCTCTTCTCCATTCCCATACTCACCCCGAATCACATCCCAGGCTACCGCAGTAATGAGGTCGTCACTTGGTGAGGTATCTTCCGATGATGCGGGGGCTGACTCCTGACTGTCCTGGTCATACCTAGGTCTGGCGTACCCTGCAATAGCCTCATGGTTCCAATCATAGTAGGCTCTGGCTACTCGGCCATTGTAATTACCTTCTAGGGTGCTGATGGACCCGTCTGCTTGGACTCGCTCTACAATACCAATATGGTCGACAGGGCCACCGTCGAAGTTGAAGATGACAATGTCTCCTGCTTGGGGCCATTCTTGGCCTAGCCAGATGCCTTGTTCCTGGAACCAGGCTAGGTGGCGTGGGACACCACACTCTCGGCCGATTAGGTGGCTGATTCCTGCCTCATCCCCGCAGACGGTGACGAAGATATCACACCAGTCGTCTCCGTATTGGACGGCATAGCCCACTGGGATGGGGCTGACTGAATTATAAGCATCCACCATGGCCAGGTGGTCGTCAGACCATTGACTGGTGCCCAGGTAGCTCTGGGCTACGTTGATTAGTTTATCGGCCTGTCCCATGATCGTCACCGCCCTTCTTCCAATAGTCTAGGCTAGACTTCTGAATGAGTGCGCCTAGGAAGACAGCGACCAGGTTAATGGTGGCCACTAATTGGCTAGTGGGCGCCCAGCCATAGAGGTCGCCTAAGCCTGAAGCCAGGACGGCCAAGGCGGGTAAGAAGATCAGTACCAGCCACTTGAGCGCATCATAGTATTTGTTGTCTAAGTTCATTTGCTTACTTCCTTTCTTCTAGTAGGGTCTCAATCTTGGTAATGCGCAGATCCATTGAAGCTAAGCGGTCGTCTATGGTCTTGACGACTAGCTTATTAGCTTCAATCTCTAGCTGCATCTCATCTATGCGGAGGATGAGGCTCTGGATGGCAGTAATGAGGTTGACTAGCTTGCTAATCAGGGTGATCACTGCCACCGTTGCCGATGCCAATCCTCCAATTTCTAATAAGCTCATCCGACTCATCTCCTTTCTTATATATGAATAAGGGACCCGCTCCGCGGGTCCCCTGCACCTACGGTGCTTGTTAGTTCTCTGCCTTGTAGATTTCTTCTACGGATCGTGTCACCATGTTGGCGTTCTTGGCGCTGGCATATTGGTCGACGCTGTCCTTCTCGAAGATGTTCTTGGCCACGATGGTGTCCATGGCGGACTTGACCGTGTTGGCATCTAAGTTGTCCTTGGCGTGGGCTAGACTGATCTTCTTGGACTTGCCGTCGGCAGCCTTGAAGTTGAGGTCTAGCTTCTTGGTTGTTTTGACTTCTGCCATTGTGGGTGGCTCCTTTCTTCTAATTTTGGGGTGCTAGGCCTAGTTGTAGGCATAGACTTCAGTGACTTTGGTTTCAGTGATTGGGTGCTTAACCAGTGTACCGACTGCGTCACGCACCGCCGTCACATCTTCAAGTGAGGCATTAGCCACCACATGACCTAGGCTGACGTTTTCTTTCTTCTTGTTCTCGTCGATTGAGGTCATTTGGAGGGTGCCCTTAACGAATGATCGTGCCATTGTAATTCGCTCCTTTGCTTTGATTTGTAGCTACATATATAAATAGGGTCTGAGCGCCCCCTTTCTACGTGCTCACTTAGACACTACTTGCCTATTTTCGAAAAGAAATATCTTGAGACTGGCCTGGTTCTAGGCAAATCTCACAGTTTTCTGCCCTTTTCCTTAGTTTCCGGCCCTGCCAGTGGTCCACTCGACAAAGTGGACCACTAGCTTCTGACTTTTCTCTTAATTTCGGCCTCAGCCCACACAAAAAAGCCTTCCCATCAGGGAAGGCTTTCAGCTTCTAACTAATCTACTGATTTCAAAGCTTCTAGCATGTCGACTTGGCGGAGTTGGCGGTTTACTAGCCAGCCCAGGGCAGCCAAGATTAAGAGGATGGCCACGACTGGGGTCAGGTAGACGGTCCAGGCGACATTTTGGTTGAAGCGGACGAAGTCTGCCGAGATGCGAGCTAGCAAATAGCGGTGCAGGACCCAGCCGCCGGCCAGGCCAAAGAGGATGCCGACTAGGGACAGGGCCACGGTCTCGCGGTAGATGTAGCGGGTGACTTCCCCATTATGGAAGCCCAGCACCTTAATCGTGGACAGCTCCCGAATCCGCTCGGCCACATTAATGGTGGTCAAATTATAGAGGATGACGGCGGCCAGCAGGACGGAAACCAGGGTCAGAATCTGCATGACCAGGGCCAGGGAATCGACGGTGACCTGGATTTGGTGGCGGACGCCGCTGTTTTGGATGACCGAACGTACGCCGCTCAAATCCATAAAGCGGGCGCTGACCTTAGCCAGGTCGCCTTTGGCTTCAGGCGTCAGCTGGACCAAATGGGCGTTGGCTGCCCAGGCCTTGCCATAGGCGGCCTCATAGGCGGTCCGGCTCAGGTAGACATTGTGGCCGGCATAGAGCTCGACAATGCCCGCCACCGTCACACTGACCGGCTGACCGTCGGGGTCTTCCAGGGTCAGGCGGTCGCCCACTCTTAGCCCTGCCTTTTCCGCCATTTTCTGGCTAATCAGGGCGCCTTGGTCGGGCAAGTCCAAGCGATTATGGCTATAGGCGTCATAGAAGGCCATGAGCTGACCAAAGCCACCATTAGGCGCCACCATAATGGTCAGCTCCTGCGGATCCTTGAAGCCAGGCAAGTGCTGACGGCCCGTTTGCAGCTGGATGTCCAGGGTCTGAGCCAGGGCATCCTGAGCCAGGGCAGAGGCCAAATCGCTTTCCTGGGAGGCATTGACATGCTGCTGCCGGGCCACAATCAGGTCATAGCCCACCAGCTGGTCAAATTGGCGCTCGGTGATGCCGGCCAAGGACGAGGAAATGCCCAGGCCCGCGAAGAGCAAGGCCACCGAGCCGGCCACGCCCAGGATGGTCATGAGCATGCGCTGCTTGTAGCGGAAGATGTTGCGGGCCGTCACCTTCTGGGTGAAGGTCAGGCGGCGCCAGAACCAGGTCACCCGCTCCAACAAGATGCGACTGCCACGCGCCGGTGGCTTAGGCAGCAGGAGCTGGGCTGGCGTTTCAGCCAATTCGCGCCGGGCCACCCACCAGATAGGCAGCAGGCTGGACAGGAAGGACAGGCCCAGGGCTAGAGCCGCTAGCTGCCAGTAGAAATGCAGCTGGATAGGCGGATAGGTCGAAGTGGCAAAGAGCGTATGGCCCAAGATATAAGGCAGGCCATAGGTCCCGGCCACAATGCCCAGCAAGGCCCCCAGGCCACTGGACAGAAGTCCATAGAGCAGGAATTTGGCTAGGATGTCGCCAGGGCCATAGCCCAGGGCTTGCAGAAGGCCAGCCTTCAGCCTTTCCTCGCTCATAAAGCGGGTCATGGTGGTTAAAGTCACCAAGGCGGCCACTAGGTAGAGAACCACGGGGAAGACATTGCCCACATTGGCCATACCCTCGGTCCGCAGCTTGCTGGTATAGAACTCGACGTCGCCCGGATAGGTCTGGCGGCTGTAAACCCGGTACTTAGGCGTCACCAGGACTGCCAGGCTATCTCGAGCCTGGTCAAGTTCGTCCTGCCCCTCCTTGAGGGAGGCTTGAGCCTCCGCTTCCTTGCTGGCAAATTCGGCCTGCTGGTCATCCAGCTCCTGGCGGGCAGAAGCCAGGGCTTCCTGGCCACTGCTGATTTCCTGGCTGGCCGACTCTAGGGCCTGAGCTCCTGCTTGGGCGGCGGCCGACTGGCTGGCCAATTGGGCCTGGCCGGCTTGGTATTGGCTCAAGCCTGCTTGATAGTTGGCAGCCTGGCTGTCATATTGAGCCTGACCCGTGGCCAGGGCTGCGGCGCCTGCTTGGTAGCGGGCCAGCCCTTCTTGGTAGCTAGTATTGGCGGCTTGCCACTGGGCTTGGCCGGCTTCAAGTTGACTTTGGGCGCTGGCCAGGGTTTGGGCTTCTTGAGCCAGGGCCTGGCGGGCGGTCTCAATGTCTGGCACCGTGTCCGGATCTTGGCCGGCTTGGCGCAGGGCTTCTTCTTGGGCGGCCAGGGCCTGCTGACCGGCGGCTAGTTTGGCTTGGCCGTCAGCCAATGCCTGGCTCTGGCTTGCTAGCGTCTCAGCCTGGCTGTCCAGCTGGCTCTTGGCGGCGTCCAACTGGGCCTTGGCTTGGGCCAGTTCCTTGGACTTGGCCGTCAAATTGGCCTGGCCGCTGGTCAAGGCAGCTGCCCCGCTATCCAGTTGGGCCTTGGCTTGGGCTAAGGCGGCTTGGGCGCTGGCTAGCTGGTCTTGGCCCTGGGTCAAAGTCTCATCCTGGCTAGCCCATTGGCTGGCCGCTTGGTCCAAGGCAGACGACTGGTCCGCCCACTGGCTTTCAGCTGAAGCTAGCTGGCTGGAGCCTGATGCCAGGGCCTCTGAGGCCGAATCCATATCGGCCTGGCCCTGATTGATTTGGCTTTGGACCTGGGATTGGACTTGGGCCAAACGGGCCGCGCCGTTATCGGCTAGCATGGCCTCCAGCTCGCTCTGGTGCTGGTCCACCAACTGCCAGTAACGGGCCTGGTAGGCGTTGAGCCCGGCCAAATCCTCGTAGCGCAAACGGGCTATGGAGTAGACCGGACTGTCAAAGTCCTGGGCCGTCACTACCCCGTAGCCAGCCAGGGTCCCGCTGCCGGCCGTTGAAGGACCGAAGAGGACCTGGTTGCCCAGCTCGCCCGAGTTGACGAAGCCCGTAATGGTGAAAGTCGTTTGTTTGAGCATGGCCTTGGCATTGCCGGACTCCTTAAGGCTGACGGTGTCGCCTAGCTGGAAGCGGCCTTGCAGGCTACTTAAAAGAGCAATTTCCCCCGAGGCTTGAGGCAGGCGGCCGGCCACTAGCTGATAGTGGGCCAGGTCCTGGGTCAGGCTGAAGATCCGCCAAGCTTCTGGCGTCTGGTCCAGGACCACGTCGGTCAGGTAGCCCCCTTCAACCTGGGCGCCCGACAGCTGGGCCAGCTCCTCCATGTCTGCTTGGGACAGGCCATAGTCGGACAGGACGGTCAAGTCCTGAACCCGCAAACCTTCTAGGTAGGCGCTGGCCGTCTGGGTAATGTCCGGCGGCGCCGCCTGCAAGCCCACCAGGGCAAAGGACCCCAGCATCATAAGGCAGACCATGGATAGGAAGCGCCCCTTGGTCTGACCAAGGCTACGCCAGAATTCTTTGAAAAGTGTTGACTTGGTCATGGGCTGACCTCCTTTTGTGGTGGGTTAGTTAATTATTTTTGTGGGGTGGATGACAGACTCAAGTCGCTAGCTTGACAGGCTCAAGGCGCTGACCCGGCAGGCTCAAAGCGCTGGCCCGGTAGGCAAAAGCGCTCGGCCGGCAGGCACAAAGCGCTGGCCCGGCAGGTACAAAGCGCCCACCCGGCAAGCACAAAGCGCTGGCCCGGCAGGCTCAAGGCGCTGACTCGACAGGCTCAAAGCGCTCGCCCGGCAAGCTCAAAGCGCTGGCCCGACAGACTCTAAGCGCCCCGCTACACAGAGCCAGAAACCCGATCTTTTCTTTCCCCATCTACTAGTACTCCAAGTCCCCAATATGCTGCGGCTGGTCGTTGACCGTAATCGACTGAATTTGGGCGTCATGTAGACGAATGACCCGGTCAGCGATAGGGGCCAGGGCTCCGTTATGGGTGACGATAATGACCGTGGCCCCCTCCTGGCGGGACATGTCCTGAAGAATCTGCAGGACCTGCTTGCCAGTCTTATAGTCCAGGGCGCCGGTCGGCTCGTCACAGAGCAGGAGCTTGGGCTTCTTGGCCAGGGCGCGGGCGATGGAGACTCGTTGTTGCTCGCCCCCTGATAGCTGGGCCGGAAAATTATCCAGTCGGTGGCTGAGGCCCACGGCGGCCAGGGCTTGAGCTGGGTCCATGGCATGGGGCACGATTTCCGCGGCTAGCTCGACATTTTCCAGGGCGGTCAGGTTGGGTACCAGATTATAGAACTGGAAGACGAAGCCCACGTCATAGCGACGGTAGTCGGTCCGCTGGTGGCTGGTGTAGGCGGCAATGTTCTGGCCGTCAATCCAAATTTCCCCCTGGCTGGCCGTGTCCATGCCCCCCAGAATGTTGAGCAGCGTGGACTTGCCGGCGCCGGAAGCTCCCAGTATAATGACCAACTCGCCCTGCTGGATGTCAAAATTCAGGTCTTTGTTAGCAGTAATTTGCCCCTGACCCGATGGAAAGAACTTGGAACAATCTTTTACTTCAATATAGGCCATGCGGTTACGTCCTTTCTCCTGTCCTGAAACTTAAATTGACAGGTGTTGATTTATATCTGCTTTTATTATAGAATAGATGGAAAGCTAAGACAATGAGCAAAAATCAACAGAGTGTCTATTTAAGGAGGGCCTATGACTCAAAAACGCCAAACCCAAACCAAGGCTGCCATCAAAACGGCCCTAACCCAGCTCCTGCAGGAGGTAGGCTTCGAGCAGCTGACCGTTCGCCAACTCTGCCAGCGGGCCGGCATTAACCGCGGCACCTTCTACCTGCACTACCAGGACAAGTTCGACCTCATGGAGCAACTCAAGGAAGAGACCCTGACCCAACTGCGCACCTTCTTCATTGAAAATCAGGAGCACAATGTCCACCTGGTGCTGGTGCTGGAATATATTAAGGAAAATTACGACTTCATCTACGCCCTCTCCCAGAGCAACTACCTCAACTTCAAGGCCACCATCCGCGAATTCATGCTGCAACTCTTCCAGCGCGAAGATCCAGCCGATTTGCAGAGCTTTCTAGGCCGCAACTTCCCTATTAGCCAAAAGTACGCCCTGGAATGCGTCCTCAGCCTAGTCGAGGGCATCATCAACCTCTGGGTCAGCAGCGGCGCCAAAGAATCCCCCCAAGAAATCCGCGACATCTTTAGCAAAGTGATCGACTTTACTAACTGGTAAAGGGGTGGGTGACGCGGAAAAAGGCTGAAACTGGGCAAATGCCCCGAAATGGCGTGAGCTAGTGGTCCACTTTGGAGAGTGGTCCACTGGCTGCCTGGGAAAAGGCTGAAATCCGGGCTTTTGCCCCGAAATGGCGTGAGCTAGTGGTCCACTCTGGAGAGTGGACCACTGGCTTCCTGGGAAAAAGGCGAAAACCGGGCTTTTGCGATTAAGTCCCTATAATTGTGTAAAAAGAAAAAGCCAGGTAATCTCTGGTACAATGTAGTTGTCCGAAAACATTGAAAGAGGAGATTACCATGACTTACCTTAATATTAACCTAAAACTTGAAGAATTAACAGAGGCAGTTTTAAACAGTGACATGAACACGCTCATGAAGTCGCTGGCTATTACCGTCTTTAATGCCTACATGGAAGAAGAACGCCACCAGTTCATCCAAGCCGCTCCCCATGAACGCTCCGACCAGCGCCAAGACTATCGCAACGGTTACTATGAACGCCAATGGACGCTCTCCATCGGCACCCTTAAATTACAAGTCCCACGCACGCGTTCTGGTGAGTTTAAAACTGAGCTCTTTGAACGTTACCAGCGCAACGAACAGGCCTTCCTGCTCTCTATGATGGAAATGGTAGTCAATGGGGTCTCTACACGCAAAGTCACCAAAATCGTGCAAGAATTGTGTGGCGAGACGGTTTCCAAGTCCTTTGTGTCAGATGTCATGAAGCGACTGGATCCTGAGATTGAAGCCTTCAAAAACCGGACCCTGACCCACAGTCACTTCCGCTACCTCTACCTCGATGCCCTTTACATTAAGGTGCGTGAAGAGGGTCGTGTGGTGTCCAAGGCGGTCTACCTAGCTCAAGGGGTCAACGAGGCCAACAAGCGCGAAATCATCGGCTTTTGGGTGTCAGAAGAAGAAAGCAAGGAGGCTTGGCTGACCTTCCTTCAGTCCCTGCGAGCCCGTGGTTTGAGCCAGCCTACCCTGATTATTTCAGACGCTCATTCTGGCCTCAGAGCAGCCATCCAGCACTGTTTTGTCGGCGTCCCTTGGCAACGTTGCGTCTTTCATTTCTTGTCCAACATTGTCGAGACCATTCCTAGAAAAGGGAGTTTCGAGGCACGCGCTAAGTTGAAGGCCATATTCCAGGCACCCACCGCCGAACATGCAAGGCGGCTTAAGGAAGATTTTGAGGCCACTGTCGCGGACAATCCTCGCTATCAGAAGGCCTTAAAGGTTTTAGATGAGGGCTTTGAAGATGCCGTCCTGTTTATGATGGAGCCTGAGATTTACCATCCCAATTTGCGGACGACTAACTCTGTCGAACGTTTAAACCGTGAAATCAGACGGCGGGATAAGGTCATTGGCGTCTATCCTAATGTCGCTTCTGCTGAGCGATTAATTGGCGCCATCCTCATTGATCTAAACGATGCTTGGCAGGCTAACACACGCCCCTTCCTGGTCAACTTCACCAAACGCAAATAAGCTATAGGACAGCCTACATATTTTTACACAGGATTTTGGACTTGACTGCTTTTGCCCCGAAATAGCGTGAGCCAGTGGTCCACTCTAAAGAGTGGACCACTGGCTACCCGGAAAAAGGCAGATATCCGGCTTTTGCCCCGAAAAAGCACGAGCTAGTGGTCCACTTTGAAGAGTGGACCACTGGCTACCCAGAAAAAGGCTGAAATCCGGTCTTTTGCCACGAAATGGCGTGAGCTAGTGGTCCACTCTGAAGAGTGGACCACTGGCTCTGCCAGAATCTATCTTTTTATGAGTCCACCGCCCCGCTCCCTTTTTCCCAAAATACAAAAGAAGCCCTGCCACTCGAATGGCAGGGCTGTTTGCTGTTAACGGGATTGTTTGCGGTGCTCGGTGTAGGCGATCCAGATGCCGGATACGATTAGGAGGCCGATGATGAAGAGGGAAAGGATTGAGGAGGCTTCACCAGTGCTTGGGAGGCGGCGGCCATTACGGTCATAGCGGACGCCTGGCTCTTTAGATTCCTTAGCAGATTGGCTGGCAACTGAGCTTTGATTGGTGGCTGAAGATTGGTTAGCTCCTGAAGCTTGGCTCGCGGCAGAAGATTGGTTAGCGCCTGAAGCTTGGTTCGCAGCAGAAGACTGGTTGGCGCCACTAGCCTGGCTCGCAGCAGAAGACTGGCTTGCGGCAGCACCTTGGTTGGCAGCAGATGATTGGTTGGCGCCAGATGCCTGGCTCGCAGCTGGTGCGCTGCTTTCTTTGCTTTGGCTATTGGCAGCCTGACTTGACTGACTAGACTGGCTAGCTTGACTAGACTGCGCAGCCTGCCCTGCTTGCCCGGCCGCCACAGCGGTTAGCACATAGTTGGAGCGGTAGACCTTGAAGGTGCCCAGGTTAGTTTGCACCTCTTCCTTGGCGTCTGGGTTGATTTGGCCAACTTGTTGAGCTTGGCTGGCGTCGACTTTGTAGTCGGGATGGGCTTTGACGAAAGCTTGGGCCGCCATGTCGAAGGCAGACTGGCTGGTCTCGCTGTTAACCAGGTAGTGGCTGGTTTCGGAGACTGCTTGCTTGTCATCTTGAACCTTAACCGTCATCAGTTGGGCGTCTAAAAGAAGGTTTTTCTTAGGCAACTCTGTCACGGCGTAAGTCTTAGGTTCTTGGGCTTCCTCTACTGGCAGGCTGTCGGCAGCTTCCAAGACAAAGTTGGCTTCAAAAGTATGGCCGTCAAACTCGCCCTTGTCTGTGACATAGTGCTTCTTAGCCGTATCAGTCTTGATATTCTGAGGGACGCGCTCAATCTTATAAGTGCCCTTAAGCAAGTCATAGATTTGGTTGAAGGTCACGTCTCCTGAATTGACGCTGGTATAGTAGAGGGTCTTGTGGACCTTGCCGTCCTTGTCGACTAAATGAATCTTGACTAGCCCCTTCTCGGATGCTGTCTCGTCCGCCTTAGGCATGAGGTTGACAACGGATAAGGTCTCTTGCGCTTGGGCAACCGGCACTGGTGCCAATGGCAAAGCCAGGCTCACGGCTGCTAATAATGTAATACTCTTTTTAATAATTGCTTTCATGGTAGGTCTCTCCTTTTTTCTTTTTCTTGACTATAGTATAAGCCTTGGGCCAGCAAAATGGGGCAAAGTCATCAAAATCGATTAAAAATCATCGAATTTGATGTTTTATGAGAAAAACCCTCAGAAAAGTTATCTGGGGGTTTAGAAGTATAATAAATTAATAGCCTTATTACTTATTTAGTACAAAAGTGTCGTAGACTTGCAGACCATATTGCTCAATAAGGTTAATTAAACTTTGGGCATAGTCAGGTGCCTCCGCATAACCGCCGGCATGAATATTACGTAAGGTGCTTCGATAATCTCGGTTACCAGCTACACCACGATAATGCTGAAGAAATTCAAAACGGTGCTTAAAGCCCTCCTCCACACTCGCATAGCGTCTGAGACTGCCGTTGCTGTCCATAACACCAAAGTAATTATTCTTATAGATAGCACCAGGAGAGCTACCCCATGCCGACTCAATAATGGCTTGTCCCAATGTCACAGAAGGCAAAATTTTATATTGATCCCAACCATTTACTGCGGCTGGAGTAATCTTGTTAAGGAATTGCTTCTGTGCTCCACTTAAGGCTTGATAATAGCGGCTTGTGAGACGTGGTAGGCTGCCTGTTGCTGGGCTAGGCTTAGGATTAGAAGTAGCTGACTGACTCTTGACTTTCAAAACTTGCCCAGGATGAATCATGACATTGGCTGAGCTATATCCATTGAGCTTCAAAAGCTCGTCTACTGACATTCCATATTGGTTAGCAATCTTCCAGAAGGAATCGCCTGATTGAATGGTATAAGTACTTGCTTCTTGATTTTTAGGCTCGTCTTTTTTGCTTTCATCCTTCTTAACTTCATCTTTTTGCTTAGGTGTATCCTTACTTACTTGAGGGCGGCTGACAATGATCTTCTGCCCAGGATGCAACATCACATTTAGTGAAGCAAAATTATTCCATTTCATTAATTCATCTAGCGTAATTCTATAGCGCTGAGAAATTCGCCATAGGGAATCGCCACTTTGAATAATATATTCTTGAGGATTGCCTGGCTGTTGAGCTTTTGTTTCTGGCTCAGTCTTCGCTACTTCTTTTGGAGCAGATACTTTAATTAACTGACCTGGATGCAGCATGACGCTGGTATTCGCAAATCCATTCAACTTAAGTAGTTCATCGATTGTTAAGCCAAACTTGTTAGCAATCAGCCACAAGGAGTCACCTGATTTAATGGTATAATGACGTTCAACATTTCCCGGTGAACGAAGACTCACTTTTCCACTCTCTGTATTTGTCTCATCCTTTGTTAGAGACTCTGATTCACTGTTAGTAGCCTTACTTGCTTCTGATTCCACTCCAGAAAGCTCTTGCTCACTTACATCTAGTGATTCTTTAGAGCTACTACTAATCACGTCAGAAGCTGATAAGTCTTGTTCACTAATACTTGTCATAGATTCGGATAAGTCTTCAAGAGAGGCAGGAGCTAACTCATTTTCTGATGGCCGATAATCGCTAGATTCAGCTATGGAGTTCTGAGACGATATGCTATTAGCCTCATTGGCATGTACGATCCCTTGATGAAAGCATAAAGAAAATGCTGCGACTAAGGTAAATTTGAATATTTTATTCTGCATACTTACTGACAACCTTTCTATCACGTTCATAAGTCTATCTTCTTAAACGACGTTTTTCTGCCAAGACGATTAAGAAACCAATCAGTGTTAATCCAAGGGATAGGATTGAGATAATTCCAATATTGACTTCACCTGTATTTGGTAACTGTCTGCCAATCTTGTTGCTTGGTGTGGCCGCAGCTACCGGAGCAGGGCTTTGGGTTGCTTTGTTAGCTTTCTCTGACTGACCATCTTTCTTAGCTAGATTAGTTGGAGCGTCAACCTTCTTACTTGGAGATTGACTAACTTCTTTCTTAACTGTATCAATCTTCTCTTCTTTCTTGCTTGGAGCTGGTTTTTCTGCCTTATTTTCTTTGGCTTGCGCAGATGAAGTCGCTTCTTGACTTTGGCTTGCTTGGCTACTTACGGTTGCAGCTGATGATTGAGCTGCTGGCTCAGCTACTGCTACTTGAGGTTTGGCAGCTTGGACCGCCGTTAAGACATAGTGGCTACGGAAGACATTAACAGTCCCTAGACTTGTAAGGACTTGCTCTAGTTGCTGGCGGTTAACGCTACCTTGTAACTTGGCGGTTTGCGCGTCCACATGATACTCAGGGTGCTCCTTGGTAAAGCTAGCTGCCGCTAAGTCAACTGGAGATTCTGTGCTATCACTATTAATTAAGTAATGGGTGGTAGCTAAGTCAGTCTCTGCTTGGTCCTTAACATCTACTGTCACTAATTGTTCATAGAATAGGTCTGCTCCTTTTTCTTCCAATACGGTAACGGGATAGATAACAGGTTCTTCAGCTTTTTCAACTGGAACTTGATCTGGGTTCTTAAGAACAAAATTAGCTGCTAAGTAACTTCCATAGAACTCGCCATGGTCGGTCACATAATTCTTGAGATGGGTGTCTGTTTGCACATTTTGTGGTGCTAATTCAATGTCATAACTTGACCCTAGCAAGCTAGCTACTTGGCCCAAGGTAATATCCACCGTGTTGAAGCTAGTGTAATAGAGCGACTTATGAACGACATTATCGGCACCTACTAAGTTAATCTTGACTAAGGCATTGCGCCCGATTCTTGGCGCTGCATCTTTGGGTACAAGACTCACAACGGGTAATACATTAGGCTGTTCTTGGGCCTGGGCTTGCACAACTGGCAAACCCATCCCCACAAGAGCCGCTAAGGCCATTAGCTTATGAACAACTTTTTTCATGATAATATCCTCCTAGAACATTGGATTATTGAATAATCCGACGAGCAAAACTTGGCATATAGTAGGTCATATCCGCAATCTTAACAACTTGGCCTGGATAAGGAGCATGAATATATTGCTTACCACCTAAATAGATGGAGACATGCTCGGTGCCACCACGAGGACCATAGAAGAAGAGGTCACCTGGTTTTGCATCTTTGATTGCGACTTCAGTCCCTTTACGTTCTTGAGTAACTGTCCATGTTGTAATATCAATTCCCAAAGCTTCCTTGAATACATAGCCGACAAAACCTGAACAGTCAAAGCCGCTTGGTGTTTTACCGCCATAAACGTATGGTACACCTAAATACTTCTTAGCCACTTCAATGACTTTCTGACGTCTAGCATCCAAAGTTGATGGTGTAGTAGGTTGTGGTTTTGCTGGCGCTGGGGTTGCCTTGCCAGAATTACCAGAGCCCTTCTTAACGATAATTTGTTGTCCTGGATGAATCATATCACGATATGAGCTGAAGCCATTCCACTTAACCAAATCGTCAAGCGTCACTCCGTAACGTTGTGATAACAGCCAGAGAGAATCACCTGATTGAATGGTATGAGTAGTGTCAGGTGTATAATTATTGCTTCCACTTGCTGGATTATCGTCATTAGTTGGCGTACTAGTAGCAGGCTTACCTGGTTTTACAACTAGCTTATCTCCCGGATGGATCATTGTGCTTAATGATGAGAAGTTGTTATATTTAAGCAGCTCGTCCAAGGTAATCTTATAGAGGTTCGCGATTGCCCATAGAGAGTCTCCTGATTTTACTTGGTGATACTGTGCCGCCTCCCCGCGAGACTTGAAGCCAGTGTAGCCTTTATCTTCTTTTTCTTTCTTGTCTGCTTGTTTGGCTTCTTCATTAGCTTCTTTCTTCACATCATCCTTGGCTTCTTGACTTGAAGCTAGCTCTGATACTTTTTCTTCGATAGCAGGTTTCGCTTCGGCTTCGGAAGACTCTTGGATCTTAGTTTCTTCTGTCTTCTTATCGTCTGGTACTTTCTTATCCTCTGGCGCTTTTTCTTCGGCCACACTCCCTAGCTTAGCAGTTGGGGCTGCTTCAACTTTTGCTGTCTCTGGAGCTTGAGGCGCTTGACTTAGAGTTGACTCAATAGGTTGTACTTTTTCGACTAATTCAACAGTAGGTGTTGATTGAGCTTCGGTTACTTCCTCTGCCTTGACTGCTTGTTCTGTTGCTAAAATTGCTACTAATGCTGCACCACATAAAAATAATTTCTTGTTCATTTTAATTTCTCCCTTTTACTTTGTTTTTTTGATAGTTAAATATCTATTTGTAATAAGCAAAATACGATCCATCTTTCATTTTAGTTACTAAGCATAATTTTCTTCCACCATATTGCTCCGGAGGATAGGTAGCAAATCTTGCACGATATGGAACCTTATGGAAACAAACATATCCTATATTTTCACCCCCTCTATTAGCTTCTGAAGCTTGCGCAGTTATCTGATTAAAACTAAGAATCAGACAAGCTAACACAAGGCTTAAAAATTTTCTCCTCATATTCTCTTCCAACTCCTTGTTGTTTTGATGAGATAACTATATAATAGAATCGTAGAAAATAGTTTGAAGTCGTCATAAGTGATAGTTTTTTCGTCATTTTCGATTGCAAAACATCAAAAGCGATGTTCAAAACATCATTTTCGATGACAAGTCATCATTTTCGTCGTTTTAGTCATCATTTTCGCATTAAATCCCTTGCTAGAGGGAATGCTAGGGAGGAATAAACCTTGGAATTATTTCTTATGAACTTTAGTGAAACATATCATTTGATGATTAGTATATTTTTTCAGCGTAAGCCATTGAAACTTAGACTATCGCTATTAATATACGCTGTTCTAATTTACTTTATGTCGCAGCTATCTCAAGACCGGGGGCTACCTACCTACATTCTGCATACACTGGTATTTCTCCTCTTGCTTTTAGGACATATGATTGAGTTAGGCAAAATACAAGAGCATCGCCTTTCTTCCGTTATCATCTATGCGACACTGCCCTTAATTAACCTTCGGCTTGAAGGTTATATCGAAGATTTTTTGCTTTCTGTTCTCCCCCTAGACCCAATGGAAATGGATTTTTTCATTTCATACCTATTGCCTTTTATTATTCTTGTAATACTGACACGTTGTGAGGTAAAACTACTCGATTACCTAAAAGCACATCTTAAAATTTTCGATGCTGCCAGCATTACATTCTTCCTATCTTTCTTCTTTTTCTATATTATTAGTGACATTACTACGTCGATGGCTATGCTCTTTGAAATTAACGAGCTCCAAGCCGAAATCGTCTCACTTCCCTTCCTTATTCTGCCACTGATGTACATCCTGTCCGTCCTCTTCCTCAACAATGCGCTCAACAAATCCCAAGAAGTCGCCCGTGAGAAGGAGCAGTTCATGGTTAGTCAGGCCTTTTCTAGCATGATGGCCGACCAATATCAGGAAATGCGTAAGTTCCGTCATGACTATAAGAACATCCTCCTGACCCTGGAAGGCTACATTCGCGACCAAGAATGGCAGGAGCTGGCAGATTATTTCCATCAACATATCCAACCTACTCAAGTCACGACCGACCAGCTGGGCCAAGAACTCAGTCGGCTGTCCAAGATTCAGAGTCCGGATGTCCGCAATCTGCTCTTCACCAAATTGGCCTTTGCTGGGACTAATGGCATCGACCTCAGTATTGAGGTGCCGGACGACATCCACCTCAATGTCGCGCGCAACCCTATCTACTTGGTCCGTATTATCGGGATTCTGCTGGACAATGCCATTGAAGCCCTAAGCAATCAGGAGGGCGGCAAGCTAGCCTTGGCGGTCTTCGAGGATCAAGGGCAAGTCCACCTCATTATTGAAAATGACTGTCAAGAAGACCCCGGCGACCTTAACAAACTGCTAGAAGCTGGCTACTCTAGCAAAGGCAGCGGCCGAGGCCTAGGATTGCCTAACGCCATGGAGCTGGCTCGTCAGAGTCATTTCCAGCTCTTAACCCAGTTCGCTAATGGCCGCTTCAGCCAAGATTTAATTATCGGGAAGGAGTTGCTCGCCCCATGACCAGTTTCAAATTTCCCATCTACCTCTGCGAAGACAATCCCAAGCAGCGTCAGTGGCTAGCGGATCTGATTGAGCGCTATGTCATGATCGAAGATTATCCCATGGAGTTGGCCTGCGTGACGGGCGACCCGGACAAGCTCTTAAATAACTGGACGGATCGCCGAGGAAATGCCGTCTTCTTCCTGGATATTGACTTGCAACATGAGCTTACTGGCATGGATGTGGCTCGCCGAATCCGGCAATTTGACGATAGCTCTAAGATTATTTTTGTCACTACTAAGGAGGACTACCTGCCCCTTTCCCTGCGCTATAAGGTGCAGGCGCTGGACTTCATTCCTAAGGAAAACTTGGAGGAAATGACCCAGCGGGTCAAGGAGTGTCTGGACACCATCAACGACTGGCGCAGTCTCAATGGCCAGGCCAAGCAAGTCTTCACCTTCAAACAAGGTAAGAGCCAGATTAGCCTCAGCTACGATAAGATTCGCTTCTTCGCCACCCTGCCCCAGGCCCATACTGTTGAGGTGGTCGGCGTCAATGCCCGCTATCAGTTCTATCATTCTATGAAAGAGCTAGTCGATGAACTGGCTGAGCCCTTCATGGCCATTAGCCGGTCCGAAATCGTCAACCTAGACAAGGTCGTCAGCTACAACCCCATGCTGCACACCCTGACCGTGGAAGGCGGCTACTCCCTAGGTATCGCCCAACGCCAGTACGGCCGCGTCATCCGCGCCCTCAAGGTGCGGAATATTAAGCCCCAACCTCACTAGGCAAATAAAGCAAAAGCACTGCGCCCCTTAGCGGGGCGCAGTGCTTTTTGTGTGGGGCGGATGGGGCTGGTGCCTTGTTTGGCGCGCGCCAGTGGTCCACTCGACGGAGTGGACCACTGGCTTCCTAGAAAAAGGCAGAATCTGGGCTTTTGACCCGATACTGCACGAGCTAGTGGTCCACTCTGGAGAGTGGACCACTAGCTACCTAGGAAATGGCTGAAATCCGGATAAATGCCCCGAAAAGTTGCAGCCGCTACCCCTCCCCTTTCAACAAAGCCTTCAGATCCCATAGCTTGGTGGCTAGGCGGGTGCGGCGGTCGTCGTAGGAGCTGAGGCTGATGCCGAGTTGGCGGGCTTTGGCGGTGTCGGTCAGGCGCGGATCCAGCAAGAGACTCAGAAAGTCTGCCTCTTTATCAGACAAACGCGAGCGGGTGGCTTGCAAGAAGGCGTCCGCCCCCTGACTAGACTCCTGTGTCCCGCCCTGCTGGGCTTGCCAGGCGCCCGTCTCCGACCGCTTCAAATCCTGAGCCAGCAAATCAGCCACTAACTCCGAATCGGGCTCAGCCCCGCCGCCATTTGCCAATAGACCTAAGGGCTCGCGACTGCGCCGGCGGCTGGCGGCCCGGGCCAGATCCCAGAGATAGTAGCGCAGGGCCGGCTTGACATAGCCAACGAAGCGGCTGCGACTCTGCTCTTCTAGGAAATTGCCCTGAAACTTGTGGGCCAGGTCCCAGAGTTTGAGGTAGAGTTCCTGATAGAAGTCCTCATAGTCGGGATGGCCACGGTAGTAACCTTGCGAATGTAATACATAGTGTATGACCCCACCATACTGTTCGACGAGCGTTGTTTGATCCAGCGTCTGGTCTTGTGTCAGCATGGTTTCACCTCTTGGGGCGCCGCCAGTCAGCCCACACTCCCCATCCCGATTTCACCCTAAGGGATGAGGCCAAGCCTGGGCAAGACTAGGCAGGCGCCATGATATTTGTGCTTAATCAGTCACCTATTGGGGCGCGTCCTGTGTTAAACTAAGACTGACCCCACTAGTTCGACTGAACAACCGCTTGTTGACGCAGGCGGTTGTTTTCTTATGTCTGGAAAGGTCCGCCGGCTTGGAGCGACGGGACCTGATTTCCCCTCCTCATAGTGGATGCCGAGGGTGCGCTAGGCCTTGCTAGCCTGCTGGCAGATGGTGCTAATATAGGCAAAGGGCTTCTTGGCCTGGCGACGATGAGCCTGCTCGATGGCTTCGATGACGGGCCAGTAACCAATCTTAGCCAGCCAGTTCCGAAATTGTAGGCTTTCCGCCCCAGTCATGGTACCAAAGTAGCGCTCGTAGAAGGGCCGCAGCTTGGCCATGTCGCGCTCCACCCGGACAAATTGATCCATGGTCTGCTGGCTGATGCCCGCCTGGGACTGGCCTGGCTTACTGGTCAGGGACTGGGCCCGGGCTAGGGTCTGGCTGAGGCTCTGGTCTGGTAGCTTGATGGCCTGGCCAAAGGGTTGGGTGCTAGTGGCGCTGTCCAAGCTAATCATTGGCAGGCCTAAGGTTGATTCGCTGTCGCGTCCCTTTGTCAGGTCTGGATCAGTCATGAGCTGACTGGCTAGTGATTTGCCCTCCGAATCATGGTCCAGCTTGGACGCTGATTTATGATTCTGATTCTGATTGTGATTATGACTCTGATTCTCTTTATGAATCTGATTGTCTTTCTGATTAGGATCTTGATTATGGAGGTCACGGGTGCTTAGGCTCCTGGAAGCCACATGAGTTTCTTGACTGCCACTAAGCAGCTGGGTCCCCTGGCTCAAAGGACTAACCCCTTCCCCCTCACTGCCTAACTCCTGGCGGCGCTTAAGTTCGGTGGCTAGGACCTCCTGGGACAGTTGGTCGATTAGGCGGTGGCTGTGCTCATAATAACTGGCTAGGTGCTGGAAGACCTTGACTAAGAGTTGGCTATCGCGGACATCTTCGGCCTGGTTGCGTAGCAGGCGCTCGACCGGCTGGCCGCCTTTGACTAGGCTATAGGTGAGAAAGTCCAGAATGGCCACTTCCTGGGTCTGATCGGAATAGGCGATGACCTGATAATCGTCTTGAAAGCGAGCCAGGAGTTGCCCCACCTGATCATCGTCCAGACTCATATCAAAGGCAATGACCCGCTTGGGCAGGGAATAGATGCCCAGCTGTGTCGAACGCGGACAGGTCATGAGATATAAGGCAAAGAGCTTATCCTGGGAGGAATAGCGTTCCATAACGTCTACTTGATTCCAGAATCGGGTGTCAACGACGCGTTTGAGGCTCATAGGTCCTGCCCCTCTCTCTCATTGCAGGCTTGAATGGCCTGACGCAGGGCACTGGCAGGTTGCCATTTGGCCCAGAAATCCAGGGCGGCTTGCTTGTCGCCTTGGCGAATCATGTCGAAGCGACTGACCTCGAACTGGAGTTTGAAGTCGCGTTGGGCCTGGTGGAAGAGTCGGTAGCGCAGCCCCTCATTGAGATAGGCTGGGGCTTGAGGTCCGCCCAACCAGTCCCTCAGGCACTGACGGCGTATAGAGGCCAGGCCTTCGGCGACGGCCGGTAGGATGACCGGTTCTGGCCGACTCTCTAGGGCGGGACGGTCGCTGGCCAATTTCATGAGGGCCGCTAGGACCGTTTGGACATCTTGTGGTGACAGAGAATTTGCTTTATTTGTGTTTTTGTTAACATTCGTTGCCATAAGTATTCCCCCTATAGGTGACAACTGTGCTTGCTATCGAGCGCCAGCCGCTTGGCTAGTTGAGGACGTGGCCACCGGGTCACGGCTCGATATCTTCTCTGAAATGATGGGGTCAGCCTTGAGTTCTGTCTTCTGCCGCTTCAGGATGCTCACGCAACCATAGTTGGTGGTAGAAGATACGAACGAAGGCGTCGTTATCTAGATTGAGACCCAGGGCCAAACGCAAGGCCACGCGTCGCCGCGGCTTATAGTGGCCACAGATAATCCGGTTCAAGAGGGAGCGGTCAATCCCATAACGTTGGGCCCGTTCCTTCTGGCTACCATAATCTGCCTCAATCAGTTGAATCAAGAAGCCAGCATCATAATCCTCATCGCTGTTAGCGCGATAGTCTGCCATTGTAATCCCTCCTTTCTGACTTATATTACCTTTAAGAAAAGGTTTACAACTACATCATATTCCCATCTTCACGAATTTTCAAGATGATTTTAATTATTTCCGGTAAAATCGCACAACTTGTTAACTTTTGTTAACTGACTTTGGCCTGGGACCGGTACTAAGCGGCATTATTTATAGGCACAAAAAAAGACGGGAAGCTAAACTTCCCGTCTCTCTTGCATTTCTTAGTACCAGCCGTTGGCTTCCCAGAAGACTTTGGCTGCTTCCCAAGAACCGTAACGGTTCTTAACGTATTCGTCAGCCACGCGTTCTTGGTTCTCAATGGAGTAGTCACCGTTCAAGTACTCAGCAGTTAATTGGTAACGGCCGATGTAACGACCTGATGGGTTGACTGCGTTGTAGTCACCACCGGATTCCTTCTGCGCAATCCATTCTTTGGCTGCGGATTGGATCCCTTGGTAGCCTGAGCTTGAGCTGTTACTTGTTTCTTCGGTCTTGCTTTCTTCAGCAGCTGGAGCAGCTTCTTCAGAAGACTCCGCTAGTGCTGGGGCAGCTGGAGTCGCTGGCGCTTCTTGGACTGGCGCTGGCGTTTCAGCTACAGGAGCTGTAGATTCCGCAACAGGACTTGAGCTTTCTTCAACCGAAACTGGCGCGTTGACTTCGCTAGCAGCTTGGACTTGAGACTCAGAAGATTGGCTTGCTTGCTCTTGGGCGCTGGCAGGCTCAGCAACTGGTTGAGCTTGTTCTTGAGCTTGCGCTGCAGCTGCGGCTTGTGCTTCTTGGAAAGCAGCGGCAGAAGCCGTTGGTGCTTGATGAACTTGAGTGACTGGTGACAAGTCAACTGGTTGTTGGCTTGCTTCAGCTAAAACTTCTTGTGGGACAGTTTCAGCGGTCACTTGTTGGTGGGTATCCGCTTGAACGGTTTCCACGTTACCTTGACGGTCGTCTAAGGTCACGGTGTTAGCGCTTGGGTTATAGTAGATGACAGACCCTGCAATAATCAAGTCTGGGTTGGCAATGCCGTTAAGACCGACTAAAGATTCTGTTGGCACATCTAAGGCCTGAGAAATGGTCCATAAGGTGTCGCCCCACTGTACCACATAGTATTGTGAGTTGGTTACAGAGTTGCGGACATGTTCAACCGTCCGTTGAACCCAGCCGGTTACAGACGCATCAGAATAATCTACGGCTAAGGCAGTTGCTTGTTGTGCTGCGAAACCTAATACAGTTAAGGCAGTCACCACTTTAAGTGTCTTCTTCATATAGATATCTCCTTTATACATCGCACACGCCCTCGGGCGCAGACGTTAAATTCTTTTAGTGGGTAGGCGCTGGACTTGCGTGAGCTCCTGGAAGTAGGCTTGCTGAAACTCCGGAAAGCTTGGCTTGAACTCCTGAAAGTCGGGCTTGCACTCCGGAAAGCCGGAAAGCCTGAAAGCCGGACTTGCTGACCTAGACCTATTAAGCTAGGAAAAGCCGCCAAACTTGGCGCGGCCAGTGACCCTCCACCTCGTGTCACATACTTATCATACCCTAATTAGACGCCCCTGTGGGGAAAATGCCCCAGATGTTAATCAGCTTTAAAGGATCCCGCCCCAAGCTGACGCAAGTTTGTTATCTAGGGCGGGGATTGTAACCTGGCTGTAACTTTTTACTCGGGTGCTGCCTTGTTCTTAGGGAGCTAGTGGTCCACTCGACGGAGTGGTCCACTGGCTCACGACTTTTCGGGGCTTTTGACCCTGTTTCCGCACTTTTCCCAGGAGCTAGTGGTCCACTCGAAAGAGTGGACCACTGGCTCACGGCTTTTCGGGGCTTTCGGGATTAAGTCCCTATAATTGTGTAAAAAGAAAAAGCCAGGTAATCTCTGGTACAATGTAGTTGTCGGAAAACATTGAAAGAGGAGATTACCATGACTTACCTTAATATTAACCTAAAACTTGAAGAATTAACAGAGGCAGTTTTAAACAGTGACATGAACACGCTCATGAAGTCGCTGGCCATTACCGTCTTCAATGCCTACATGGAAGAAGAACGCCACCAGTTCATCCAAGCCGCTCCCCATGAACGCTCCGATCAGCGCCAAGACTATCGCAACGGTTACTATGAACGCCAATGGACGCTATCCATCGGCACCCTTAAATTACAAGTCCCACGCACGCGCTCTGGCGAGTTCAAAACCGAGCTCTTTGAACGCTATCAGCGCAACGAACAAGCCTTCTTGCTCTCCATGATGGAAATGGTAGTCAATGGGGTCTCTACGCGTAAAGTCACCAAGATTGTGCAAGAATTGTGTGGCGAGACGGTCTCCAAGTCCTTTGTGTCAGATGTGATGAAGCGGCTGGATCCTGAGATTGAAGCCTTCAAAAACCGCACTCTGACCCACAGCCACTTCCGCTATCTCTACCTCGATGCCCTTTACATTAAGGTGCGCGAAGAGGGCCGCGTGGTGTCCAAAGCGGTCTACCTAGCCCAAGGGGTCAACGAGGCCAACAAGCGCGAAATCATCGGCTTTTGGGTGCCAGAAGAAGAAAGCAAAGAGGCTTGGCTGACCTTCCTTCAATCCC
>NZ_KI535340.1:1160572-1160901 GCF_000160075.2 Abiotrophia defectiva ATCC 49176 | reverse complement strand
GGCTCAAGGAAGCTTTTGAGGCTTCTGTCGCGGATAATCCTCGCTATCAGAAGGCCTTAAAGGTTTTAGATGAGGGCTTTGAAGATGCCGTTCAGTTTATGATGGAGCCTGAGATTTACCATCCCAATTTACGGACTACCAATTCTGTCGAACGTTTGAATCGTGAAATCAGACGGCGGGATAAGGTCATTGGCGTCTATCCTAATGTCGCTTCTGCTGAGCGATTAATTGGCGCCATCCTCATTGATCTAAACGATGCTTGGCAGGCTAACGCACGCCCCTTCCTTGTCAACTTCACCAAACGCAAATAAGCTATAGGACAGCCTACA
>NZ_KI535340.1:1158423-1160472 GCF_000160075.2 Abiotrophia defectiva ATCC 49176 | reverse complement strand
CGGCTCAAGGAAGCTTTTGAGGCTTCTGTCGCGGATAATCCTCGCTATCAGAAGGCCTTAAAGGTTTTAGACGAGGGCTTTGAAGATGCCGTTCAGTTTATGATGGAGCCTGAGATTTACCATCCCAATTTACGGACTACCAATTCTGTCGAACGTTTGAATCGTGAAATCAGACGGCGGGATAAGGTCATTGGCGTCTATCCTAATGTCGCTTCTGCTGAGCGATTAATTGGCGCCATCCTCATTGATCTAAACGATGCTTGGCAGGCTAACGCACGCCCCTTCCTTGTCAACTTCACCAAACGCAAATAAGCTATAGGACAGCCTACATATTTTTACACAGGATTTTGGACTTGACTGCTTTCGATTAAGTCCCTATAATTGTGTAAAAAGAAAAAGCCAGGTAATCTCTGGTACAATGTAGTTGTCCGAAAACATTGAAAGAGGAGATTACCATGACTTACCTTAATATTAACCTAAAACTTGAAGAATTAACAGAGGCAGTTTTAAACAGTGACATGAACACGCTCATGAAGACGCTGGCCATTACCGTCTTTAATGCCTACATGGAAGAAGAACGCCACCAGTTCATCCAAGCCGCACCCCATGAACGCTCCGACCAGCGCCAAGATTATCGCAACGGCTACTATGAACGCCAATGGACGCTATCCATCGGCACCCTTAAATTACAAGTCCCACGCACGCGCTCTGGCGAGTTCAAAACCGAGCTCTTTGAACGCTATCAGCGCAACGAACAAGCCTTCTTGCTCTCCATGATGGAAATGGTAGTCAATGGGGTCTCTACGCGTAAAGTCACCAAGATTGTGCAAGAATTGTGTGGCGAGACGGTCTCCAAGTCCTTTGTGTCAGATGTAATGAAGCGGTTGGATCCAGAAATTGAAGCCTTCAAAAATCGGACCCTGACCCACAGTCACTTCCGCTATCTCTACCTCGATGCCCTTTACATTAAGGTGCGCGAAGAGGGCCGCGTGGTGTCCAAGGCGGTCTACCTAGCCCAAGGGGTCAACGAGGCCAACAAGCGCGAAATCATTGGCTTTTGGGTGTCAGAAGAAGAAAGCAAGGAGGCTTGGCTGACCTTCCTTCAATCCCTACGTGCTCGTGGTTTGAGCCAGCCTACCCTGATTATTTCAGACGCTCATTCTGGCCTCAGAGCAGCCATCCAGCACTGTTTTGTCGGCGTCCCTTGGCAACGTTGCGTCTTTCATTTCTTGTCCAACATTGTCGAGACCATTCCTAGAAAAGGGAGTTTCGAGGCACGCGCTAAGTTGAAGGCCATATTCCAGGCACCCACCGCCGAACATGCAAGGCGGCTTAAGGAAGATTTTGAGGCCACTGTCGCGGACAATCCTCGCTATCAGAAGGCCTTAAAGGTTTTAGATGAGGGCTTTGAAGATGCCGTCCTGTTTATGATGGAGCCTGAGATTTACCATCCCAATTTGCGGACGACTAACTCTGTCGAACGTTTAAACCGTGAAATCAGACGGCGGGATAAGGTCATTGGCGTCTATCCTAATGTCGCTTCTGCTGAGCGATTAATTGGCGCCATCCTCATTGATCTAAACGATGCTTGGCAGGCTAACGCACGCCCCTTCCTTGTCAACTTCACCAAACGCAAATAAGCTATAGGACAGCCTACATATTTTTACACAGGATTTTGGACTTGACTGCTTTCGATTAAGTCCCTATAATTGTGTAAAAAGAAAAAGCCAGGTAATCTCTGGTACAATGTAGTTGTCCGAAAACATTGAAAGAGGAGATTACCATGACTTACCTTAATATTAACCTAAAACTTGAAGAATTAACAGAGGCAGTTTTAAACAGTGACATGAACACGCTCATGAAGTCGCTGGCCATTACCGTCTTTAATGCCTACATGGAAGAAGAACGCCACCAGTTCATCCAAGCCGCACCCCATGAACGCTCCGACCAGCGCCAAGATTATCGCAACGGCTACTATGAACGCCAATGGACGCTATCCATCGGCACCCTTAAATTACAAGTCCCACGCACGCGTTCTGGCGAGTTCAA
>NZ_KI535340.1:1155842-1158323 GCF_000160075.2 Abiotrophia defectiva ATCC 49176 | reverse complement strand
TATCTCTACCTCGATGCCCTTTACATTAAGGTGCGCGAAGAGGGCCGCGTGGTGTCCAAGGCGGTCTACCTAGCCCAAGGGGTCAACGAGGCCAACAAGCGCGAAATCATTGGCTTTTGGGTGTCAGAAGAAGAAAGCAAGGAGGCTTGGCTGACCTTCCTTCAATCCCTACGTGCTCGTGGTTTGAGCCAGCCCACCCTGATTATTTCAGACGCTCACTCCGGACTCAGAGCCGCTATCCAGCACTGTTTTGTCGGCGTTCCTTGGCAGCGTTGCGTCTTTCATTTCTTGTCCAACATTGTCGAGACCATTCCCAGAAAAGGGAGTTTAGAGGCACGCGCAAAGTTGAAGGCCATTTTCCAAGCGCCCACCGCCGAACATGCAAGGCGGCTTAAGGAAGATTTTGAGGCTTCTGTCGCGGACAACCCTCGCTATCAGAAGGCCTTAAAGGTTTTAGATGAGGGCTTTGAAGATGCCGTCCAGTTTATGATGGAGCCTGAGATTTATCATCCCAACTTGCGGACGACTAATTCTGTCGAACGTTTAAACCGTGAAATCAGACGGCGAGATAAGGTCATTGGCGTCTATCCTAATGTCGCTTCTGCTGAGCGATTAATTGGCGCCATCCTCATTGATTTAAACGATGCTTAGCAGGCTAACGCACGCCCCTTCCTTGTCAATTTCACCAAACGCAAATAAGCTATAGGACAGCCTACATATTTTTACACAGGATTTTGGACTTGACTCTGTTTCCGCACTTTCCCGGGGAGCCAGTGGTCCACTCGGCGGAGTGGTCCACTGGCTCACGACTTTTCGGGCTTTTGACCTGGTTTCCGCACTTTTCCAGGGAGCTAGTGGTCCACTCGACGGAGTGGACCACTAGCTCGCGGCTTTTCGGCAACTTTGCCTTGGTTTCCGCCTCTCTCCTAGCCTTTTAAGCCGGCGGCCTACCCTTTTCCTAGCTTCTCATCAACTTTTTATCTCGAGCTTTCGTGCAAGAAGGCTCCTTTTCGGGTATTTATATATGAAGATACATTTTCACACCGAAAGGAGAATGCGGCATGCGTCCGCCAACTTGGGATTTCTACTTTTATCAGCTGCTTAGTCAGCGTTTTGAACTGAATGATTCGGACCAACGAAGGCTGGCCCGTCTGCGAAAAGGTTACGAGGGGGAGTGTCGGCTGGACTCCAGTATCCAGGCAGCCGGCTTGAGCTCGATTTATCTGCAGGATGTCTGGCTGCCTAGTCGGGAGGGGCCGGCGACTCGGGGTAGCCAGTTGGATGGGTTGCTGGTCTTGCCGGATTGCTTGTTGCTGCTGGAGGCCAAGCACTACTCGGGCTCCTTCCGCTACCAGGGCAAAAAAAGTTTGCTCAATGATCGACCCTACCACCACAATTTAGTCAATCAACTTGAAAATCATGTCGATGACTTGCGTCAATTTATCGAAAGTTTCCACCTACCACCCATTCCTATCCGGGCCCTGCTAATTTTCACAGACGACCAACTCGCCCTCGAGGGGACGCCGGGCCATTTTCTGACCTACGCCCAGTGGCTGGACCTGCTCGGACAGCTTACTAGCAGGCCGCCCCTGGCCAGCCAGTCCCTCTACCTCAGGGCGCTCAGCCCCTGGCAATTCCAAAACCCGCACCGGCCGCGTCAACTGGCGCCGGTCGAGGAGCAGTTACTGCGGCGGGGGCTGCTTTGTGGGAAATGTGGCTGGGGGCCGCTGGAACGAACGCGTTATAAGTGCAGCTGCCCCGCTTGTGATTTCAGTGAAAACAAGTCGCGTTGCTACTTGCGGGCCCTCTATGAGTACGCCCTCTTGCATCCTGACCAGGCCATTACGCGGCGGGCGGTGTTGGATTTTCTGGGAGAGGACGCCAATCCCAAGCTTGTGTCCAAGTTGCTGGCCCATTATGCTCAGCAGCAGGCCCACGGCCACGGCGCCAACGTGCCCTATGCCATCGCCCAGCCCCACCTCAAGCTGCATGAGCTGCTAGAAAATCCTGATCAGCCCATTCAGATTCATTAGTCCGCAGGGAAAGGGGGCTGGTGGTCTATTGGCTCGTGCCTTTTTCGGGGCTTTTGAATTGGTTGCTGCCTTGTTCCCAGGAGCTAGTGGTCCACTCTTTAAAGTGGACCACTGGCTCACGACTTTTACTAGCTTTTGACCCGGTTTCGGCCCTTTCTCCAGGAGCTAGTGGTCCACTCTCAAAAGTGGTCCACTGGCTCACGACTTTTCGGGGTTTTTGAGTCAAGTCCAAAATCCTGTGTAAAAATATGTAGGCTGTCCTATAGCTTATTTGCGTTTGGTGAAGTTGACCAGGAAGGGGCGTGCGTTAGCCTGCCAAGCATCGTTTAAATCAATGAGGATGGCGCCAATCAGTCGCTCAGCAGAAGCGACATTAGGGTAGACGCCAATGACCTTATCCCGCCGTCTGATTTCACGGTTCAAACGTTCGACAGAGTTAGTAGTCCGC
>NZ_KI535340.1:1026446-1155742 GCF_000160075.2 Abiotrophia defectiva ATCC 49176 | reverse complement strand
CTGAAATAATCAGGGTGGGCTGGCTCAAACCACGGGCTCGCAGGGACTGAAGGAAGGTCAGCCAAGCCTCTTTGCTTTCTTCTTCTGACACCCAAAAGCCGATGATTTCGCGCTTGTTGGCCTCGTTGACGCCTTGAGCTAGGTAGACCGCCTTGGATACCACACGACCCTCTTCACGCACCTTAATGTAAAGGGCATCGAGGTAGAGATAGCGAAAGTGGCTGTGGGTCAGGGTCCGATTTTTGAAAGCTTCAATCTCAGGATCTAGCCGCTTCATAACGTCTGACACAAAGGACTTGGAAACCGTCTCGCCACACAGTTCTTGCACGATTTTAGTGACTTTGCGTGTTGAGACCCCATTGACCACCATTTCCATCATGGAAAGCAGGAAGGCCTGTTCGTTGCGCTGGTAACGTTCAAAGAGTTCGGTTTTGAACTCGCCAGAACGCGTGCGTGGGACTTGTAATTTAAGGGTGCCGATGGATAGCGTCCATTGGCGTTCATAGTAGCCGTTGCGATAATCTTGGCGCTGGTCGGAGCGTTCATGGGGTGCGGCTTGGATGAACTGGTGGCGTTCTTCTTCCATGTAGGCATTAAAGACGGTAATGGCCAGCGACTTCATGAGCGTGTTCATGTCACTGTTTAAAACTGCCTCTGTTAATTCTTCAAGTTTTAGGTTAATATTAAGGTAAGTCATGGTAATCTCCTCTTTCAATGTTTTCCGACAACTACATTGTACCAGAGATTACCTGGCTTTTTCTTTTTACACAATTATAGGGACTTAATCGGTTTTTGGCCCAGTTTCCGCCCCATTCTAAGCAGCTAGTGGTCCACTCTTCAAAGTGGACCACTGGCTCATGGCTTTTCCTAGCTTTTGACTCAGTTTCGGCCCTTTTCCAGGCAGCTAGTGGTCCACTCTTTGGAGTGGGCCACTGGCTCTCACCTTTTCCCGGCTTTTGCCCTGCTTTCGGCCCTTTTCCGGGGAGCTCGCGGCTTTTCTGGGCTCTTGTCCTATTTTCGGCCCTCTTCCTATCTTCTGCCCCAAACCCCTTCCAAGCCACACAAAAAGCCCGCACCGTGGTGCGGGCTTTTCTCTGTTTTCTTTTCCTTATTACTCTGTCACGTAGACCGGACGTAGGTTAATGGTACGGCCGAATGGCATCACTTCGAAGTTTTTCACGCGGGCTTTTAATAGGTAAGAAGTGGAAGATTGATAGATTGGCGCAGCGACTGCGTCTTGCTTAATGCCGATGGTTTCGGCTTGGATTAAGGCTTGGCGACGCTTAGCTGGGTCGTTGGCATATTCGTTGCGGGCTTGCTCCACTAGTTTGTCGTATTCAGCATTGGAATATTTCGCGAAGTTAATACCGCCGCCAGTCTTGTACTGCTCGATAAAGTTGAGGGCATCTTGATAGTCTGGCGCCCAAGTCCCGTAGAAGATGTCAAAGTCTGATTGACGTTGGAACTCGAGACGGTTCTTGAGGGGCACGCTGGAAATGGTCAGCTTGAGACCTGGCAAGTTAGCTTCTAATTGAGCCTGCAAGAACTCAGCTGTCCGCTTGGACAAGCCAACGTCAGAGGTCAGCAATTGCAATTCAATGGTGTCCTTGCCTAGGGCTGCTTTGGCCTTAGCCCAGTCAGCTTGAGCTGCTTCCAAGTTATACTCTAACATTGGGCCAGCCGCTGTTTGGTAGTCCTCGCCTGCCTCGTTGACGTCGAAGTCTTTAGGCACTTGGTTGTTGAGGACCTTGGAGCCGTCTTGGATGACAGAGTCGGCATAGACTTGCTTGTCGAAAGCTTGGGCAATGGCGCGACGTAAGTCGGCATTAGCGGTCGCTTCCCGTTGGGTGTTGAAGCTGAGGTAACCGATGGTGGCTTTAGAAGCGGTATGGAAATCGTCAGCCCCAGTGTATTCTTGGACAAATTGGTCAGTCAAAGTGGTGTAGTCCAACTGGCCAGCATCGAAGAGGTCGGCACCGGTAGAGTTTTCTTTGATCACTTGAACTTGGACATCCTTAAGGTAAACGTTGGCCGCATCCCAGTAGTTGTCGTTCTTGACCAATTTCCACTCCAGGTTGGTCCCGTTCCAGTCTTGGATGGTGAAAGGACCGTTGGTGACCACATTGTCAGCGCTGGTCCCGTACTTGTCGCCCTTGGCGCTGTGAACTGCCTTGCTGACAGGCATGTAGCGACTACCGGACAAGAGTTTTGGCAGGTATGGCGCTGGGTATTCCAAGGTCACTTCCAGGGTCTTGTCGTCTAAGGCTTTGACCCCTAATTCGGAGACTTCTTTTTCGCCTTTGCGGACTGCGGCTGCGTTCTTGAAGACGTCAACCGATTGGACGCTGGCACCAGACTTAGGATCGGCCAGACGTTGGTAGCTGTACTCGAAGTCGGCCGCCGTCACCGGGCTGCCGTCACTCCATTTGAGGCCGTCGCGCAAGGTAAAGGTGTAGGTCAAGCCGTCGTCAGAGACTTTGACGGATTCAGCTTGGCCGAACTCCACTTCGGTCCCGTTCTTCACCCGGTAAAGGCCTTCGAAGACCTGACCAATCATGTCAGAACTTGGCACGTCATTGTAGAGGGCGCTGTCCAAAGTAGCCAGCTCCCCTTGAGTCGCGATGCTGAGCTTTTGCTCCACAGAGGCATCAACGCCAGCTGGTTGGGCAAAGCTTGTCACAGGGCCAGCCACAAAGCTAGCCAGTAAAGTCGCCACAAGGGCGGAACGTTTCAATGCTTTTAATTTCATTAAAGAACCTCCTATTGAGTTTTCATTCTAATCATCATGAGAATATTCTAGCCCTTTTGCCGCCAATAGTCAATCATTTAGTTTCTATGACGGGTTATAGGGCTCAGCTATAGTGGAAAGGCGGGCTTCTTACTAGGTTTCTGCCCCCTCCCGGGGAGCTAGTGGTCCACTCTTCAGAGTGGGCCACTGGCTCGCACCTTTTCCAGGCTTTTGACACGGTTTCCGCACTTTTCCAGGCAGCTAGTGGTCCACTCGCCAGAGTGGACCACTGGCTCGCATCTTTTCGGGGTTTTTGACCCGGTTTCGGCCTTTTCCCAGGGAGCTAGTGGTCCACTCTCCGGAGTGGACCACTAGCTCGCGGCTGTTCGGGGCTTCTGTCTCGGTTTCAGCCATCTCCTGGGTTGCTTTCTGCCTTTTCCCTAGCTTCTGCCCAGTTTCGGCCTCTTCCCAGACTAATTTCTGCCTTTTCCCTAGCTTCTACCCCAGTTTTGGCCTCTTACCAAACTATATTCTGCCTTTTCCCTAGCTTGTACCCCAGTTTTGGCCTCTTCCCAAACTATATTCTGCCTCATTAGGTACTGGGGGCTTTTTTCAAATCGGCTAGCTCACGGATTTTCTGCCCTCCCCTAGCTACCGGCACCCCACGCCACACAAAAGCCCGGGCTAGGCCCGGGCTGTCACAATTCCTAAAATTGCTTGAAGCGGTCTTGGCGTTGGGCCAGACGCTCTTGGGCCGTTTTTTGGCCTAGTTTCTTAAATTCGCGCTTGATCAAGTGGCTGAGGCGCTCTAAGAGGACGTCATTTTCCACGGGCTTGGAGTTGTAGGTCTCGGGCACTATGCGGTCGATAACCTTCAAGTCCAAGAGTTCAGTCGCCGTCAATTTCATCATGTCGGCGGCCTTGCCGGCTTGCTTGGCGTCTTTCCATAAGATCGAAGCGAAGCCTTCAGGCGACAAGATCGAGTAAATAGCGTTCTCCAGCATCCAGACTTGGTCGGCTAGGGCCAGGGCAATGGCACCGCCGCTCCCGCCCTCACCTAGGATAATGGCAATGGTCGGCACGGTCAGTTCACTCATAAGCAACAAGGAAGAGGCAATGGCTTCCCCAATCCCATTTTCCTCGGACTCAGGCGAACAGAAGGCGCCGGCCGTGTTAATCAACGTCAGGATGGGCCGGCCGAATTTTTCAGCCTGCTTCATCAGACGTTGGGCCTTACGGTAGCCAGCAGGACTGGCTGAACCGAAGTTGCGCTTGATGTTTTCCTTGGTGGTCTTGCCCTTTTGAATACCGATAATGGTCATGGGCTGGTCGTCCACCAGGCCCACGCCGCCGATAATGGCCGCGTCATCGCCCATAATGCGGTCGCCGTGGCACTCGATGAAGTCGTCGCCACAGAGGGCCCCAATCACATCCGAGGTGGAGATTCGCTTAATGTCGCGGGCTTTTTGGACAATTTGATAAGCCTTCATTCAGCCTTCCCTCCCTCGTGAATGGTCAAGAGTTGCGCCAGCAGCCGCTTTTGGCGGTCGCGGGGCACGATTTGGTCGATAAAGCCATAGCCTAGGACGGTCTCAGCCGCCTGGAAATCATCAGGCAAAGGCTTGCGCAGGGTCTGCTCGATGACCCGTTTGCCGGCAAAGCCGACGGTCGCATCTGGCTCAGCCAGGATGACATCCCCCTGCATGGCGAAGCTGGCCGTGACCCCACCGGTCGTCGGATGGGTCAGAACCGCACAGTAGAAGCCGCCGGCCGCCGAATGACGGGCTACGGCTTGGCTGACCTTGGCCATTTGCATGAGGGACAGGATGCCTTCCTGCATGCGGGCCCCACCAGAAGCGATATAGAGCACAACCGGCAGGCCTTGGGCCGTCGCCAGGTCAAAGAGTTGAACCAGCTTCTCCCCTACGGCCGTCCCCATGGAGGCCATGACGAAGCGGCTATCCATGACGCCTAGGGCCAAGGCATGACCATCCAGGCGGGCTGTCCCGGTCACGATGGCCTCCTTAAGGCCAGTCGCTTCCTGCAGCTTGGCTAATTTTTCAGAATACTTAGGAAAACCTAGGGGATTGTCATTCCAGAGATCGGCGTTGATTTCTTGGAAGCTGCCCTCATCCACTAGCCAGTCAATCCGTTCCATAGCCGGAAATGGCAAATGGTGGTGGCAGTGCATGCAGCAGTAGTCCTCAGGCTTCTGCTTGGTGAAGTAGACCTTGTGGCACTTAGGACAGCGGGCCATCAAATCATCTGGGATTTGGGCGACCTTATCCGAATATTTTGCTACGGCGTCCGCATTCAGTTGAATGGTTTTATTACGACGAAATAATGCCATTTACTAGGCCTCCTCTGTTGCTTCAGCCTCTTTCTGGAAGTCCAGCCAGGCTGGCATGAAGCTTTCTTCTAACCACTTGGTGTGGTAATCATCCGCTTGGATGTGGGAATCCGCCACCATGGCTTCTAGCAATTCCACGTTGGTTACCAGTCCATCCACGGCCACTTCATAGAGGGCCCGTTCCATCAGTCGGAAGGCCGCCTCACGACTTGGTTGGTGGACAATGATTTTAGCAATCATGGAATCATAGAAAGGTGGCAAGGTGTATTGAGGATAGATTCCTGACTCCACCCGCAAGCCCATACCGCCAGACGGTAGGACTAGCTGCTTGATATGGCCAGCAGCCGGACGGAATTGATGAAGGGGATCCTCCGCATTCAAGCGGCACTCAATGGCAAACCCTGACAAGACAATGTCCTCTTGTTTATAAGACAGGGGCTGCCCCATGGCGATTTTAATCTGTTCTTGGACGATGTCGACCCCGGTAATCATCTCGGTCACCGGATGCTCCACTTGCAGTCGGGTGTTCATTTCCATGAAGTAAAATTCGCCATTGTCAGCCAAGAGGAACTCGATGGTCCCGGCATTGGTGTAGCCAATGGCCGAAGCGGCCTTAACGGCTGCCCCACAGATGGCCTGACGAGTGTCCTCATCTAGGCAGACAGCGGGCGCAAACTCAATGACCTTCTGGTTATTACGTTGCAGGGAGCAGTCCCGTTCACCCAGGTGGATGACATGGCCATGCTCGTCGCCCAGAAGTTGGACTTCGATATGGCGGGCTGGGTAGATGATTTTCTCGATATAGAGATCTTGGTTACCGTAGACCGACTGGGTTTCGTTCTGGGCTTGGAGGAAGAGGGCTTCAAAATCCTTAGGATCTTCCACCCGGCGCATGCCCTTACCGCCCCCACCGTCGGCTGCCTTGATAATCAAGGGGAAGCCAATCTTTTGGGCGATGGCATGGGCTTCTTCTAAGCTATGCACCAAGCCGTCGGAACCTGGCGTGATGGGCACGCCGGCTGCCTTCATGGTGTTGCGGGCATTTTGCTTGTTCCCCATGGCTTCGATAATGTGGCTCTTAGGGCCAATGAATTTGATATTGACCTCTTCACAGAGGGCAACGAAATCGCTACGCTCGGATAAGAAGCCGTAGCCTGGGTGGATGGCGTCAGCCCCCGTCACCATGGCAGCGGACAGAATGGCCACTGGGTTGGCGTAGGAGTCTAAGCCCTTGGCAGGCCCGATACAGATGGCTTCATCCGCTAATTGGGTATGAAGGGCCTCCCGGTCTGCCTCGCTATAGACCGCCACCGACGTAATATTCATTTCGCGCAGGGCCCGAATGATTCGGACTGCAATCTCACCACGGTTGGCGACTAACACTTTTTTAAACATATTATTTTGCTCCGATAATGAAGGTCATTTCTGCTTCCGCAACTTTCTTGTCGCCAACGAAGGCTTGGCCGTAACCAATCCCTGCGTTCTTACGCAATTTGACGATATCTACTTGGAGACGAAGGACGTCACCAGGTACGACTTTTTGACGGAATTTTACCTTGTTCAAGCCACCTAGGTAAGCGGTCTTGCCTTGGAAACCTTCCATTTGCAAGAGTGGGATAGAACCTGCTTGGGCTAAAGCTTCGCAGATGTAAACACCTGGTAAAACAGGCTCGCCTGGGAAGTGACCTTGGAAGACTTGTTCGTTGATGGTCACGTTCTTACGGCAGACGATTTTTTCACCTGGAATCAACTCATCCACAGCGTCGATGAAGAAGATTGGGTAACGGTTAGGGATAATGTCCATTACTTGTTGAGCAGTTAATAAAGTCATGTTTATTCCTCTTTTCTTTGGGGGGTTATGTTTGGGGATTAGCTAATGCGGAAGAGGGCTTGGCCGTATTCCACGATGTTTTCATTTTCAACTAAGATAGCAGAGACCACGCCGTCTTGAGGGGCCACAATCTCATTCATGAGCTTCATGGCTTCAATCAAGCAGAGGACTTGGCCCTTCTTGACGCTGTCGCCTACTTGCACGTAAGGATCCGCATCTGGGTTGGCTTGCAGGTAGACTACCCCTACCATAGGGGCTGGCACCTCCTTACCAGCGGCTGCTGGCGCTGGCGCAGGAGCTGCAGGCGCTTCTACCACTTCCGGCACCGCCACAGGGGCTGGGGCCGCCAGGCTAGCAGGTGCTGTTAGGGCAGCCGATTCGGTCACATCGGTCACCACGACTGGAGCTGGCGCTGCCACTTGTGGCACTTCCTTAGCCAAGAGCAGACGCTCATTGTCATTGGTGAATTCGAAGTAGGCCAGGCTAGACTGATCGAGTTTGTCGATTAATTTGACGAGTTCTTCATATTGCATGCTTACTTACCATCCCATCGTTTGAAGGCGAGGACCGCATTGTGACCGCCAAAGCCCAGGGAGTTAGACAGGGCAACTTGGATGTCTTGTTGGCGTCCATGGCCTGGGACATAGTCCAGGTCACAGCCTTCTTCTGGATTTTCTAGACCGAGGGTCGCTGGTACGAAACCTTCTTCCAAGGCCTTAACGCAGACAATGGCTTCTACCCCACCGGCACCACCTAAGAGGTGACCGAAGTGGCCCTTAGAGCTGGATACAGCCACTTTGTAAGCTGCATCGCCCAAAGCATACTTGATGGCTTGAGTTTCACCCTTGTCATTGGTTGGGGTGCTGGTCCCGTGGGCATTGATGTAGTCCACGTCTTCAGCGTTGAGCCCGGCCATAGCCAAAGCTTGCTTGATACATTCACCGGCGCCAGACCCGTCTGGGGTTGGAGCAGTCATGTGGTAGGCGTCTGAGTTAGCCCCGTAACCCACTAATTCAGCATAGATGTGGGCGCCACGAGCTTGGGCAGACTCCAGGGATTCCAGGAAGAGGACACCGGCCCCTTCACCCATAACGAAGCCATCGCGGTCCTTGTCAAAAGGACGGGAAGCAGTGGCTGGGTCTTGGTTGGTGGACAAGGCTGTCAAGGCTGCGAAGCCGCCAATCCCGATTTCACAGATGGTAGCTTCTGCCCCACCTGCCAAGCAGGCATCCAAGAGGCCTGTCTTGATCTTGAGGAAGGCTTCCCCGATAGAGTTAGTAGCAGAGGCACAGGCTGTCACGATGTCCAAGCTTGGGCCCTTGATGCCTAACTTCATAGAAATATTACCAGAGGCCATGTTCCCGATGGTCAGTGGCACGAAGAGTGGCGGAATACGTTTAGCGCCCTTCTCAATCATCTTACGGATGCCTTTTTCGATTTCGATTAAGCCCCCGATCCCAGAGCTGACTAAGACCCCTACCCGGTGGGCATTGTCTTCAATCTTGTAGCCGGAGTCTTCGACTGCTTCTACTGATGCTACTACGGCATATTGGGAGAAGAAGTCCATCCGTTGGGTTTCCCGACGGTCTAAGACGGGACTTGGGTCGAAGTCTTTGACTTCGCCGGCCACAGAGACGCTAGAGCCACTGTGGTCGAATTTAGTGATAGGCGCGATACCGCCCTTGTCATGGCGCATGCTGTCCCAGAATGCGGCGACATTGTTACCAATTGGGGAGACAGTCCCCAAACCTGTTACGACAACTCGTTGCATAATTACCTCCTGTAGTGCGGGTCTAGGAATCAGACCTTAGATGTGCAAGCCACCGTTGACTTCGATGACTTGGCCTGTGATGTAGTCATTGTCGATTAAGAAGTCGACAGTTTGGGCGATATGTTCCACTTGGCCAAAGCGTTTGAGTGGGATTTGGCCTAACATGGCTTCCTTGACGCGATCAGATAATTGATCGGTCATGTCAGTTTCGATAAAGCCTGGGGCGATGGCGTTGACGGTGATGCCACGGCTAGCCACTTCGCGAGCTAGGGACTTGGTCAAACCAATCATACCAGCCTTAGAGGCTGCATAGTTGACCTGACCCGCATTGCCCATGACCCCTACAACAGAGGTCATGTTGATAATGCGGCCGCCCTTTTGCTTCAAGAGACGTGGGGTCAAGTGACGGCACATGTTGAAGCAGCCGTTCAAGTTGGTTTGGATGACCGCATTGAAGTCTTCTTCGCTCATGCGCATAACCAAACCGTCGCGGGTAATACCGGCGTTGTTGACCAATACGTCGACTTGGATGCCTTGGTCATAGAGGTCGTCCACTAATTGCTTAGCTACCTCGAATTGGCTGATGTCGCCAGTCGCTTGTAAGACTGGTTGCTCATAGCCGTCAAATTGGGCTAAGACTTCAGGGGCAATGGGACTACGGCTGTTCAAGATGACACGGTGGCCTTTAGCCGCTAAGTGGTGGGCAATGGCTAAGCCAATCCCGCGGGAGCTGCCCGTAATCAAACAGGTTAAGGTCATTTATTCTTCCTCCGTTAAAAAGTTTTTGAGGGCGTCGAGGTCTTCGACTTTGTCCAGGACTTGTACCTTGAGAGGCAGGCCTTCGCGTTTGAGTAGGCCGGCTAAGGTATTGCCGGGACCGATTTGAACTAGGTGAGTCACACCTTCTTCAACCAATTTATCAATGGTTTGCTTCCAGTAAACTGGCTCAACAAGATGTCGAACAAGTACTTGGGAGAGGCTTTCAGGCTGATGAAGGTCTAGCGTGGTGTTGCTGATGACGGGCACGTCCCCTTGCTTGAAGGTCACTTTTTCCAAGGCTTGGGCCATGGCTTCTTGGGCATTGGCCATCAAGGGACTATGGAAAGGTCCTTCGACTTTGAGGGGGATGACTTTCTTGTAGCCGGCAGCTTTGGCGATTTCCTTGAAGCGCTCAACCGCCGAAATGGTCCCAGCCACGATGATTTGGGCTGAAGAGTTGATATTGGCAATGTAGAGCGGCTCTTGATCGGCCACTTGGGCTACCAAGGCTTGACATTCTTCATAAGGTACACCCATGACCGCCGCCATTTGGCATGGACTGTCGCTGGCTAGGGCTTCGCATTGTCTGGACATGAGTTCGCCACGTTCCTGCAATAAGGCAAAGGCGCTGGCTTGGTCTAGGGCACCACTGGCAACCAGGGCGGAATATTCACCTAGGCTCAATCCGGCCATATAGCTTACAGGTGGTAACAAGTCTTGGATGCTGCGGTAGATAGCTAGGCTGGTCGACGTGATAGCGACTTGGGCATAGCGGGTCTGGCCGAAGCGTTCAGGTTCTTGTTGGATCCATTCTCTTAAGGGCCAACCGGTCACCGCTTCTGCCTGCTCATAGACAGCGCTGGCTTGGGGAAATTGACGGTCGAAGTCCATTCCCATGCCCGCATAGTGGGCACCTTGGCCATTAAAGATAAGTGCTAGTTTCATACACTGACTCCTATCCTCAGTTATAGTTCGTTTTCTTTGCGATCATAATATAAAAGGCCCGAAGGCCAGAGCTCACTCCTAAGAGGGATAAAGTCAGAGCAAGCTCTTTGGTTCGCCTACTGGCCAGCTAGGGGGTGCCGGCCAGCAGGAAAGGAAATATCAATTATTGATTGACCAAGTCAAGCTTAGCTTGAATGGTCTGACGGCATTCTGCCAAGTATTCTTGGATGATGTCGTGACAGGATTGTTCCTTAGAGATTAAACCAGCAATCTGGCCGGCCATGAGGGAACCTGTCTTAACGTCACCTTCGACTACCGCACGGCGAAGGGCGCCTTTACCGATTTTGTTCAATCGTTCAAAGTCTGGCTCTGCCTTGCTGGTTTCTTCTTTTTCCGCTTGGAGGTATTCGGTGGTTAAGGCGTTACGCAAGACCCGTACTGGGTGGCCGGTAATTTGACCGGTCACGACGGTTTCGATGTCTTTGGCCTTAATGATGGCTTGCTTGAAGTTGTCATGAGCGTTGGACTCATGCGCTACAACAAAGCGAGTCCCCACTTGAACCGCGGAAGCCCCCAACATGAAGGCTGCTGCCATGGCACGTCCGTCCCCAATCCCGCCGGCAGCGATGACTGGAATATTAACGGCATCCACCACTTGAGGAACCAAGGCCATGGTAGTCAGTTTGCCGATGTGGCCCCCTGCTTCCATACCTTCGACCACCACTGCTTTGGCGCCGATGCGTTCCATACGTTTGGCCAAGGCCACAGACGCTACTACTGGAATCAGGCTAATGCCCGCTTCTTCGAAGCGCTGCATGTACTTACTTGGGTTCCCTGCACCAGTGGTAATGATTTTGACGCCAGATGCGATTAAGTAGTCTACCACTTCTTCCACATGTGGGTTCAATAACATTACATTGACAGCGAATGGTTTGTCGGTTTTAGCAAACATTGCCTCTACCTTAGCGCGAACTGTGTCCACATTGTCGTGACCAGTCCCGATTACCCCTAAGCCGCCTGCATTTGATACCGCGCTTGCTAAATCAGCGTCTGCTACCCAAGCCATTGCGCCTTGAACAATTGGATATTCAATGTTTAATAACTCCGTAATAGCTGTTTTCATACCTTCAGTCCTAACTTTAAGAAAAATTGATTATAAAGAGTCGATGTAGTTTACTAAGTCTTGAACAGTCTTCAAGTTTTGGTCAGTGTCGATGGTGATGTCTAATTCATCTTCGATTTCGCTGATGATTTGGAATACGTCTAAGCTGTCAGCTTTCAAGTCGTTTTCGAAGTCGGTAGTTAATTGTACTTCTGCTTCGTCGATCCCTAATTGGTTGGCAATAATCGCTTGTACTTTTTCAAATGTCATAATAATCTTCCTCCATTAAATAAATAATATTTTTTGATTCTTAGATGGAAAGGTGTAGGTGACCCCAGGCTAAGCCAGCACCGAAGCCACTTAGGATAATGGACTGCGTTCCATCCAGTCGCAATCGTCCGTCACGAACCAGTTGGTCTAGGAGAATTGGGATAGAGCCTGCTGAGGTATTGGCCGCTTGGGCAATATTGGCAGGTACCTTGTCTTCTTCTAGGGACAACTTGTCCGCAATCAGATTTAACAAGCGTTGGTTCGCTTGGTGACAAATCAAATAGTCAATATCAAAATCATTCTGCTCAATAAAGTTTGCCAGGGTTTTGATGACGGTTCGTTTGACGAAATTGAAGACGTCACGCCCTTGCATTTGCATAGCCCATTGACCATCGGACGCTTCATGGACCTCAATGGCCGCGCCCCCTGTTCCTTGGGCAAAGAGTTGACTGGCATAGCCGCTGAGTTCTTGACCATCATGTTGAATCAGGACAGCCCCCGCCCCATCACCGAACAAGACGGCAGTGGTACGGTCTGTCAGATCCACAATCTGACTCATCTTCTCAGCACCGATGACCAGGGTGTAACCTTGGGTCTGGCTAGCTGCCAGGCGGTTGGCTACTTCCATCGCCATTACAAAACCAGAACAGGCGCCATTGAGGTCAAAGCCCCAAGCTCCTTCTGCCCCAATCATGGCTTGCACTTGGCAGGCAATAGATGGGGTCGCAGCCTTAGCCGACATGGTTGCGACGACAATATGACGAATTTGGCTGACAATGTCAGGGGATAAATTCTTCAATAATTGCTTGGCCGCCTCACTCGCCATCATCGCGACGGTTTCGTGCTCAGCTGCGAAGTAACGTTGGTGAATTCCTGTCCGTTGGACAATCCACTCGTCACTGGATTCTAGTTGATAAGCATTGATTAATTGGTCGTTAGACCAGGCTTGTCCAGGTAAATAAGCACCTGTTGCAATAATACGACTCATCTTACTCTCCTAATCGTTGTTTAGCGTTGTCCAAGAAACGATGTAAATTACGTAGGCCCTTGACTAGGGTGGCAGCCTCTTCAGGCTCCATGCCGTTGAGGGTCTCGGATACCATGTTCAAATGGAACTTGCGGTGGATCCGATAGAGTAATTTACCCCGCTTAGTTAGCTTAAGTAGCACCACCCGGCGATCGCTGGGTGAGGACACACGCTCAACATAGCCTTTTTTTACTAAGTTTTGGATGGACACTGACAGGGTCCCCATGGTGATGGCAATTTTCTTAGCCACCTCCGAGGAGCTCAAGTTGCCGCCCAAACCAATAGCTTCAATCGTATGCATTTCCTTGATTGATAAATCCGAAAACTCACTCATCTTGAGCGAAGTTTCTTCAATTAACAGAATTTCATTAAAGATAGAGACCAAAAATTCGTTCATTTCAAAAATGGTCGAATGGTCCACTCACTATCACCCCTTTAACTTATTTTGAATATCAAACTATTTGATAATCAAAGTTTATCGAAAGTCTGCGCATCTGTCAACACATGTGCTAGGCCCTGACAGGCCTTATGGGGCCCTAGCCTTGATAAATCAGGCATGGTCGCGTTTGCAGGACTTTTTGTCATCTTCTTGTTGCCTTAGAGACAGAAAGTGACTGAAAAGCCCTTACCTTGTGGCTGAGCCGGGCTTAAGGGCTTGTGACTTGTAGATAGCAATCAAAAACAGGGATAGGCGCCGGTTTGGTGGGAGCTAGTGGCCCACTTTCCAGAGTGGTCCACTGGCTCCTTTGTTTTTGCCGGAATTCAGGGGAAAGCGCCGTTTTTGACTGAGCCAGTGGTCCACTTGCCAGAGTGGACCACTGGCTCCTTTGTTTTTGCCGGAAATCAGGGGAATTCGCCGGTTTGGTCTGAGCTAGTGGTCCACTTTCTCGAGTGGTCCACTAGCTCCTCTGTTTTTGCCGGAAATCGGGGGAATTCGCCGGTTTGGCGTGAGCTAGTGGTCCACTTTCTCGAGTGGTCCACTGGCTCCTTTGTTTTTGCCGAAAATCAGGGGAATTCGCCGGTTTGGTCTGAGCTAGTGGTCCACTTTCTCGAGTGGTCCACTGGCTCCTTTGTTTTTGCTGGAAACCAGGGGAATTCGCCGGTTTGGTGGAAGCTAGTGGCCCACTAGCTCCATACAAAAAAGCCAGCAAGGCTGGCTTGCTGGCTGGCTATAAGGCTTGAGAACTTATTGGGGCAGGCGCTCCCATTGGGCCTTAACTAGGTCTCCTTGCTGGCTGTAGTGGACGCCCATGCTGGTGTCTCCCTGCTCAGGCGCTGCCCCACTAACGGCAGCCAGAACTTTACCCGAAGATAGGTCCACTAGGTACCATTGCTGGCTGGACTTGTCTTGACCGATTAGGGCCGGTTTCTGGGTCCCCTGGTCATTAAAGGCCTTCACCTGGCGCATGGCCTGGTAGTCCTTAAAATCTATCAGCTTGTCCTTGGCCCGTAGGTGGAGGGCATAGCCGGACTGGGTCTGGTAGAGGGTGGCAGTCCGAGTCACAGACCAAGCCTGCTTAATGCCGGTCAGGCGCTCTTCTTCCCCAATCCAGAGGCTCTGATTGCCCTCCGGCCCTTCAAGACGACCACTCTCTCCCATTTGATCTAGGCCGGACAAATCCAGACTAAAACTCGGAATGGAAATAGGGTCATAGCTAATGACGGCCAACTTGCCGACATCGACCGCTGGTTTGCGCGGCGGAATAGGATGGCTAGGACCCGAGCCGGTAAAGCGTCCGAAGATAGCTGCCAGTAAAAAGGCAAGCCCAGCCAAAATCAAGCGCCACATAGGCCAATAAGGTAGACGGAAGCCCTGCTTGCTCTTCTTAAGCAAATGGGTCAGGCCATATTGCTGGGCCAGTTGCTTGACCCGCTTGCGCTTGCGACGATTCTGGGTCAGGACTAGGCGGGTAAGGGCCTGGTCTAATGCTTCTTTCTGGTCATGCTGACGAATTTGCGCCATAAGGGCTTGGTTGGTCAGCAAGCCTTCTAGGTCCTGGTCATCCAGGAAGCCTCTGAGCGGAGCCAAAAGCTGCTGAATGTCAACTTGATAGTCCAGATTGAAGTCCATGGACGGCTGGTAGTCCGCAGGCTCCAGCTCCTCCTGGCGGAAAAGGTCCTGCTCGGGCTCTTCCAATTCAGAGAAAATGGGGTCGTCAGCCTCCAACTCGTCCAAGTCCCCCAAAGAACTATCGGACTGGCTGTCATCCCAGCTGAGCTTGCCTGTTTGGCGGCGCTCTTCTGCTTGGTCTTGCCAGTTGAGGCTGCCCGACTGGCGGCCTTCATCAGCTTGGTCTTGCCAACTGAGGTTGCCCGATTGGCGGCCTTCTTCAGCTAGGTCTTGCCAGTTAAGGCTGCCCGACTGACGACTGTCCTCAGGCTGGTCCTGCCAGTTGAGGCTACCCGACTGGCGACTGTCCTCTGGCTGGTCCTGCCAGCTTAAATGAGCCTGGCTGACTGGCTCCTGGTCTTGCGGTGCTGACCAGGACAGGGACTGGCTACTGGTGCTGTCCTCTGGCCCCTGATTGGCGTCCGACCAGTCTAAGTTGGTTTCAGACTTAGGCGTCGTTTGCTGAGGGGCCTGCCACTGGGACTGGGTTTGGCCACTTGGGCCGGCCGACTGGCTAGGCTTTTGGTCAGCCGACTGGGCTGGCCCCTGATCTGACGGCTTGGCCTTAGACTGCTCACTGGCATGAGTGGGCTGGCGGCCGGCTTTGCTAGTGGCGCTTGGGCCGCTGCTTGCTGACTGGTCGCCTAAGAAATCCGCCCCTGCCTCCCTGCTTTCCTGAGCAGCTAAGTCGGTCGCCCGCTTGAGGGCTTCTTGATAGGCTGCCTGCAGGGCCTGGAATTCTTCCGGATGGTCTTCTGGGTGGTAGAGCTTAACTTGTTGGGCGTAGGCCCGCTTAATGGCCTTCTTATCCGCAGTTGGCCCGCTTAGCCCTAAGACTTGCCAGGGCGTCTTAGCCATGGGCATCCTCCCCTTCCTCAGTTTCACTATCCTCATTGAGGAATTCCATGACGGTCCGGTCTAGCTCGGCTTCTAATTCTTGGTCCCAATCCGAATCTTGATCCCAGTCAGACTCCACATCCCGGAAGATATCGCCCATGCCGGCATCCAAGCCCCACTCTAGGTGGTCTAGGTAGTCATTGGTTGAATCCAGCAGCTGCCGCTTCTTAAGCAGGTTGTTCTGATAACGGGCAAAGAGACGGGAGAAGCGCATGAGAGTCAGTTGTAAGTCTTGCTGTTGCTCCAAGCTCAATTCTTGATAGAGACGCAGGGCCCGTTCAAAGAGGGCATCCCGTTCTGGTTGGCTAGCCAATTGTAGGGCTAGCTCCTTGATTTCCTTATGGGCCGTATCCGTGGCATCCACCGCTACCAGGCTCTTGTTAGGGCCCAGCTTGTAGGTTTTGACTTCGTCGGTAGCCACGGTCTTGATTTCCACATAGAGGATAGAGTTGATGTCATAGGAATAGGTGACCGCAAAGGACTGGTCGTCAACATTGCTAGGCACCGGCAACTGAACCGAGCCCAGGAAGAGATTATCCTTGGCATACATGGCTTCCCCCTGGTAGACCTTGAAGCGAATGGTTGGCTGATCCTTACGGACTGGCGAATAAATCTGGGTCTTGCTGCTAGGCAGAACGGAGTTGCGCGCAATCAGGACGTCAGACAAATCCTTGTCCTCATCCACATAGTTGTGAACCGAAGTAGACAGGGAGAAAGGACAAATGTCGGTCACCACCAAGTCCTTGACCTCTTGGGCCCGGGTCTTGATACCGATATACTGACCTAAACCTAGGGCCACTAACTCATCCATCTTCTGACCGCTCATCACTGGTAGGTTGAGCAGGCGTTTGAGATAGTCCTTCACCACTGGCATATAGGAAGAACCCCCAACTAGAATGAGGCGGTCTAGTTCGCCCGCGCCAAACTTACTTTCCACAATGGCCTTACGGATGACCTCCCGCATGCGTTTGAAGAGGGGCTGGCTGATTTCAGCCAATAATTCATTGGTAATCTTGTATTCGTGGGACTTGCCTTCCAGATGGACCTGCATATTGACTGACTCGAATTCAGACAATTGCTTCTTGACCCGCTCGGCCGCCAAGAGCAGAGAGTTGCGGGTGCGTCGGTTGAGAGCCTCAAAGTTAGTCCCAGCTTTGCGGCAAACATACTGGGCAATCAATCGGTCGAAGTCGCTACCGCCCAGGTGGTTATCCCCGGCGATGGCTGCAATGGAGATGACATTTTCGAAGCAGTCCACCACGGACACGTCCAGGGTCCCGCCCCCAAAGTCGAAGACCACGAAGGTCTCGAATTCATCTGCCTCGTGACAGGCAATGGCTGCTGCAGACGGCTCATTAATGAGACGTTCTACCTTGAGACCTAGCAATTCGCCCGCCTTCTTAGTGGCTTGGCGTTGCTCCGCGTTGAAGTAAGCCGGCACACTAATGACCAGCTCGGTCACCTTCTGACCTAAAAAGGCCTCGGCATCTGCCACCAACTGCTTGAGGACACAGGCTGACAATTCTTCCGGCTGGAAGGCCCGTTTGGACAAGGTAATTTGGCGGTTGGCCCCCATATGGAGCTTGAAGAGTTGGGCGGTGTCTTGAGGATGGGTTACTAATTTCTCCCGGGCAATCTTACCGACTTGGATTTCCGACCCGTCATAGTAGACCACACTCGGGGTCAAATATTCCCCAAAACTATTGGGAATCATGCGAACTTGCCCGTCACTATAGGCCACCGCCAAGCTGTTGGTGGTACCTAAGTCAATACCGATAACTGTCATAATACTTACTCCTTTTCACGCGATTGGAATCTGGCCAGCAAAGTCCCCACAAGGTAGGGAACTAAAGTCAGGGCCATGACCCACCAGATAATGTTGGGCACCTGCCAGAAGGCACCTTGGTAAAGCCGCCAAGCCACCAGCAAGGCCGAGACGCTGATCAGGTAGCTGACCTGGTTAATCAGGTAGCGCCCTGCTGGCTTCTTGGTCGGGTCTAGTTTGGCGTTAATATATAAATAGAAGCTACTTAATAAGAAGATCAAAAAATTAGGCTGGCTCATGCGCAAGAACCAGGCAACCAAGGTCACTAGGACCAGGCCGGCCAAAATCAGATAGAGGATGGGTTGGCCCGCATCATAGACCTGATTCTTGAAGTGAAAGGCCCCCATGCCTAAGCCCCGCTGGGCCAAGAGCAGGACCGCCACTAAGACCATGAGCAGACCAAAGGTCCAGCCAAAGGCCGGCAACCAGGTCTCTTGCCAGACCGCCAAGAGGCCCAAGACCAGGCTAGCTAGATAGAGGCCGGCCAAGGGCAGACTGGACAGAGCCAGATAGCGATAGCCCCGGCCATCCAAGTAATGCGGGAAGTGGCCCCAGTTGTTGACCGTACTGTACTGTAGTTCAAAGCAGTAGCAGACTAAGGCGTTGCTGGCCACCAAGGGCAGCCAGACGGCATAGGCTTGGGGCCAAATCATGATCCCCAACCAGATTAAGATTTGTAGGCCAAAGCAAGCCAGACTACCAAAGGTCGTAATCAGACCCGCTAGCAGCATGCGACGGTTGGTGGGATACCAGGACTTGCCCACTAGCTCCTGCCAGCGCTGATTGACCCGCTGGCCAAGGGCTTGGGTCAGGTCCGGGTCGCCCTTGAGGCTGGGAACATAGCCTATGAGGGTGTAGAGCACCCGTTTATTTTCTAGAGTTTCCAGGGGCAGGGCTTGTAGGGCCAGCAGGAAGTCTTCCTGGGGCACCTGCCAGTCCTTATTGGCTTGGTCGACTAGGAGTTGCTGCCAGGTTGACCAGTCATTGAATTGGGCCTTGACCCCGGCCAAGTTCTGGGCCAACCGATTATGAGCCACCTGCTGGCTGAATTGGCCCGACAGGCCTGACGCCATCCAGGCTTCCAGGTCAAAGTCAGTCCAGTCTGTCCCCTTCTCCTCAGACGGGTCATCTAGGTCATTAAACAAGCTGGCGATGTCTTGGCTAGCGCCCCGCTGGCTGAGGGCCCATTGGTAGGCTGCTTCTAGTTGGGCTAGAGCCTGGGCGTCCTCCTGCCACTCCTCATAGCGTTGACGATAGGCTGCCTCTAGGACCGCCTCATCCTCTGTGGGACCCTCTAGGCCCAATATTTCATATGCTAACATGTCTGTCGCCCCCTCCGTCGCGCGGTCATATTTTCCTGCTTGATTTTCGTGCTTCTATTGTACTACAGATTGAAGCCAGTTGAAAGTTAGGGCCTTTTCTTGGGCAAGGACGGCATGGGTCTGCTATACTAGAGCTAAGAACCCATAAGGAGGGATTAGTATGGTATTAGGCAATTTATTCCAAGGCCTATCCGGCAATATGAGTGAGGTCTCCAAGGACAGCTTGGCCAAGGACTACGGCCACCTACTGATTGAAAAGGAAGAAATCCAGGCGGGCTATGCCCTCATTCGGGACCTAGTCATCTTCACCAATATCCGCATTCTCTTTGTCGACCGCCAAGGCACTACCGGCAAGAAGGCCCGCTATAAGACCATCTTCCTCATGAACATTATTAATGTCGAGTTGGAAACGGCTGGCGCCATGCTGGATGACAGCGAACTGACCATTGAATACCTGGACAACATCCGCCTCAAGGCCCACAGCGAAAGCCGCCAGACCCTGACCCTGGAATTCCCCAAACGCTATGACATGGGCCCCCTCTATACCATGTTAATGAAACTGGCCTATGAGAACCGGCTAAGGGCGAATGGGTAGAGATTAGACATATAGTTACTAATTAACTATTATTTAGCAAGTCAGTGACAAAAACTGGAAATAGGTTATCATTATAAGGGACTTATTTTCGGTTTTTGCCCTCTTATAAAATGAAGTGCAACAAAAAAGACATGTTCATCTGATATACTAGAGTTGCGAAAATCAGTATAAAGGAAGATGAGCATGTCCACTAATTATTCTGCCACAAATCAATCATACAAACACTTATCTGAAGCTGAGCGAGGGGAAATAAAAATTTTCCAAACTATTTAGAAAAACATCTAAATAGTTCTTGTATATAGAATGGAAAGGTGTATAATGCTATTTAGAAAAACATCTAAATAGAAAGTGAAGTATCTCAATATGTCAAATAAGAGAACAATCCTTCTTTTTGTGGTCTTGGCTTACGGCCTTGCTTGGATAATATGGTTGGCACTATGGCTAAGTGGTGTCGGTCTTAATTCTCCATGGAATCAGCTTGCTAGTACTGTGGCCATGTGGATGCCTGCGCTTGCAGTCTTTATTTTAGGGAAAATCACGAATCAACCTAGTGGAATCAAATCTAAATTAGTCGTGAATCTCAAGAGGAACTGGCGCTTTTACTTACTAGCTATCTGGTTACCAGCAGTCATCAGTTTTTTAGGAGCAGGACTTTATTTTCTTGTATTTCCTAGCAATTTCAGCCTTGGTTTGGAATCTATTCAAGCCATCTTACAAGAAAAAGGTGTCTCTCAATCAACCATTCCCTTATCTTCCTTGGCCTTGATTCAAATCCTAGCTAGTTTGACCTACGCTCCTTTTCTTAATAGTTTCTTTGCATTGGGAGAGGAAATTGGTTGGCGTGGCTATCTTTACCCAGCTCTAAGACAACGCTTTTCAATAGTCCAGACTCATGTCTTGCTTGGTCTCATTTGGAGTCTTTGGCATCTACCAATCAATTTGCAAGGCTATAATTATGGACTATCTTATTTCGCTTATCCTGTTTTGGGAGTTGTCGCCATGTTTCTATTTTGTTTTAGCCTAGGAATATTGTTAAGCTGGTTGTTGGCAAAGACAGGCTCTATCTGGGCTTCAGCACTATTTCATGGGGCAATCAATGCAACTGCAGGTCTTGGGTTACTCTTTCAATTACCAGGAGAAAAAGTTTCAGGCCTCTTGATTTTAGGCCCGTCACCGGCTGGAATGCTATCAGTTCTACCATGCTTATTCCTAGCCTTGCTAATATTACAAAGGGAAAGGAAGAACCATGAGTTTTGCAAATAGCTTTAAAGCCTTATCTCACCCAGTTAGGAGAGAGATTTTGAATTTACTCAAAACAGGTAGATTATCTGCAGGAGAAATTGCCAGTTATTTCGAGTTGACGGGTGCAACGATTTCACATCATCTTACGATTTTGAAAGCAGCTGATTTGATTCATGAAATGAAAGAGAAAAACTTTATTTACTATGAGTTAAATACATCGGTTTTAGAGGATATAATGGTTTGGTTAGCAGATCTGAAAGGAAATCATTTTGATGAAGATAAAAATCAATAAGAAATTGGTATTATTTACGAGCATTCTCATCCTACTACCTTCCCTTGTAGGTTGTGTTTTCTGGTATCAATTACCAGAGGAGATGCCCACTCATTTTAATCTACTGGGTCAAGCAGATGGCTACAATCATAAAATGTTTGCTATCTTTGGATTACCGACTCTCATGCTTTTGATGCATTGGTTGCTTCTATTTATAATGATTAAGGATCCTAAGTCTAGCAATATCAGTTTAAAAATACAACTTTTGATTTACTGGATTATTCCTTTTGTATCTTGTCTATCAATGATTTCTATCTTCGGAGAATCTTTGGGTTATTCCATGATGAGTGGGCTACTAGCTCAGATTTTTATGGGAGTCGTGATGATTGTAATTGGAAATTATCTACCAAAAACACACCGAAATTATATAATCGGTATTCGACTACCGTGGACCTTGGAGAATGATGAAAACTGGAGAAAAACGCATCGCCTAGCTGGAAAAATTTGGGTATTAGGAGGATTGTTATTGTTTCTAAATTCCTTTGTGCAACTATATGTTTACTGGGTATTCTTCTTGACACTTTTCTTTGTAGTGATAATTCCTAGTGTCTATTCTTATCAATTATCAAAATTAGAATCTTGAAACAGGTATTTGAGTCATTAGTTAGAGATGTTGGTCTGATATGCGTAATTCCCCAGCGTATGGTTTGAAAAATCAAATTCATTCCTTTATAAAAAAGAATGATTTACAAAAAGAAAAAATGAATGAAATGTTACTCATATAAACCTCTTTATCGCAGAGTACGACAATGGTACTTTGCTCACCTATTTCTACATTGACGGAATAGAAGTTGATAGCAAACAGGTTGGTTTGGGCATGGATGGTTCTCTCTATGTTCCAGATACAAAAACAAATGCTGGCAAGCATAAAGTACACGCCGTCCAATATAAGGATAACGATAAAGCAAAAGGCCTAGTCTTTAATAGAGTCCATGAATTTGAGATTAAAGATAAATAAAGAAACGCCACTAGCCTTTGTTGGCTAGCGGCGTTTCTTTCATTCTCATACTGTGTAATTTTTGTGCACACCAATTGACACATGCAATAGCACTCGCAGACAAAAAGCCCGTCTTAGCGGGCTTTTTGAATAGGTAAAATCAGGCAAAACCTGCCTTTACATCCCAGGAGGGATTCGAACCCCCGACCGTTCGCTTAGAAGGCGAATGCTCTATCCAGCTGAGCTACTGAGACATGCTGTATTCGCAAGTCGAATACTTATCTATTTTACGGCATGGGGCGGGCTTTGTCAAGGTCTGTCAGGCCTGGGCGGGCCCCTTTTCTTGGCTGGCAGATTCGCTAGCTTGGTCCTAAGCCGAGATCTCGCAAGCGCCCCTTCCCGGTCGGCTCTTTGACTTAACTTGAGTCCTGGCCTCCCCTCCTCGCCAGCTCCCAAGTCCACAGTCTCCCAGCCCACACAAAAAGAGACCAGGACCGCAGTCCTAGTCTCCTAAGGGTTAGCGTATTATGCTTGGCCAGTTGCTTTAGCAACAGCTTCAGCTACCAAGGCTTCTACTTCATCAACAGTAGTGCACTCGTTGATGGCTTTGTCAGCCAAGGCTTTCATTTCTTGAGAGTCCAACTTGGTTAAGAGGGAACGCGTCTTCAAGATAGAAGTCGCTGACATAGAGAACTCGTCTAAGCCCATCCCTAAGAGGAGTGGCACAGCCGTTTGGTCCCCAGCCATTTCCCCACACATCCCAGTCCATTTGCCTTCAGCATGCGATGCGTCGATGACGTGCTTGATCAAGGTCAAGATAGATGGGTTGTAAGGTTGGTAGAGGTAAGAGACTTGCTCGTTCATCCGGTCCGCTGCCATGGTGTATTGGATCAAGTCGTTGGTCCCGATAGAGAAGAAGTCTACTTCCTTAGCAAATTGATGAGCCAAGACAGCCGCAGCTGGAATCTCAATCATGATCCCGACTTGGATGCCGTCAGCTACTGCCACGCCTTCAGCGACTAATTCAGCCTTGACTTCTTCGTAGAAGGACTTAGCTGAACGGAATTCGCTCAAGGTCGCGATCATTGGGAACATAATCCGTAAGTTACCATGAACAGACGCGCGTAAGAGAGCCCGCAATTGGGTCTTGAACATGTCGCGTTGGTCCAAGGAAATCCGGATAGCCCGGTAACCCAAGAATGGGTTCATTTCGTGTGGTAATTCCAAGTATGGTAACTCTTTGTCCCCACCGATATCCATGGTACGTACCACTACTGGCTTGCCAGCCATTGATTCCAATACAGCCTTGTAAGCTTCGTATTGTTCATCTTCAGTTGGGAAATCAGCAGAGTCCATGTAAAGGAACTCAGTCCGGTAGAGACCGACTGCTTCCCCACCGTTAGCCAAGACACCGGATACGTCTTTTGGCGTCCCGATGTTGGCAGCCAATTCAACGTGTTTGCCGTCTTTGGTTACGGATGGTGCAGAGACCAGTTTCGCCCATTCTGCTTTTTGGTCAGCGAAGGCTTGGGCTTTTTGGCGGTATTCCGCTACTTCCGCTTCGCTAGGGTTAACAAGTACTTTACCTTCTAAGGCGTCGACGATCAGTAAGTCGCCATCCTTAACCACATGGGTTACTTCCTTGGTCCCGACAATGGCAGGAATTTCCAAAGAGCGCGCCATAATGGCTGAGTGGGACGTGCGTCCGCCAATATTTGTTACAAAGGCCCGAACGTATTTCTTGTTCAATTGCGCCGTGTCACTTGGAGTCAAGTCATGGGCAATGACAATGGCTTCTTCAGAGATAGTAGCTGGACTTGGTAACTTAACGCCTAAGAGAGCGGCAAGTACGCGTTCAGATACGTCTTTGATGTCGGCTGCACGCTCTTGCATGTATGGGTTGTCTTCCATTGATTTGAACAATTGGATGAACATGCCACTTACATCACGCAAGGCTGCTTCCGCATTTACCTTTTCGTTACGGATAGTGTTTTTGATTTGGTCAGTTAATTCTGGGTCGCCTAATACCAACAAGTGAGCTTCAAAGACCTGTGCTTCGTGTTCGCCTAAGGCGTCTAATGCCAAGTCACGAATGGCTGTGATCTCTTCTTTGGCTTGAGCCAAGGCAGCATCCAAACGCGCAACTTCGGCGTCAGTGTCTGCTACGGCTACTCGCTCAAAGCTCAAATCTGGCTCCGTTAATAAATAAGCAGGAGCGATGGCAATCCCATCACTCGCTGCAATACCCGCTAAGTAAGTCATTACTCAGCCAAGCCTTCTTTTTTCATAGTTTCAGTTACTGCTTCAAGCGCTTCTTTTTCGTCAGCACCTTCTGCAGTAATGGTTACGTCAGCGCCTTGGCCTACGCCTAATGACATAACACCCATGATGGATTTCAAGTTAACAGATTTACCTTTGTATTCTAAGTTTAAATCAGCAGAGAATTTGCTTGCAGTTTGTACCAACAAAGTTGCTGGACGTGCGTGAATCCCTGTTTCAGCTACAACGTGAAATTCTTTCTTTTCCATATCAAAAAAACTCCTTTGAAAAAATAGTTTAGAAGATGAGGATGTAATGGCGATTACATCTCTTCACGTACTAGGATAACATTTTTTTCCCGATAGAACAACCGTCTAGCATGAAAAAATGACCCTAAAGACGAAAATTTTTTAAACGCTTTCCTAATTTGGCCCCATCCTAGTCGCTTTTTATCATGAAAATGTCTCTTCGCGGTTTTTTTCTAGAAATTCCCCTATATTTTTGGCTTGAAAAGGCTTATAATAGACTTAAAGGAGGGTCTCGTATGAAAATGATCGACGTCACCAATAGTCATTATGACTTGGTCACTAAACAGCTGGAATGTTCGGACGCATCCATTGTCAAGGTCTACACCCTAGGTCCTACAACCGTCTTCTATTCAGCTGCCCCAACCCACAAGAACATCATCGTCATCAATAAGAACCGCCCTGTGCGCGCCAAGGAAATTGATTTTGCCATTGCCAAACTCTTCCAGCAAAACAACCGCGACAATGTCGAAATCCTAGAGGCCCACAACTTTGTCGAGTTAGAACTCCGCCTATAAGCAGGCGGTTTTTTTTGTGGCTATATATAATAAGAGACTGAAAGGCCTGCTTTCAGTCTCTTTTGCTTCTATTATTACTTATTCTTTAGGAGCTGGCGAATATCTTCTAGACAAGTCCGGCGTAAGAGGCGGCCGTTCTCGAAGACTGGTAGCAAGAGGTTGTCGCAGCCTGCCAAGCTTTCACGGGTATGGCCGTCTTCATAGGTCAGCTGGCCTTGGTCATCGCGGTAAACCCGCACCCGACCCTTTTGCGACTTCTTGGTGCCACCCTTATCGGTCTTAGGCGCCTTGAAGATGGCCTTTTCCTGCCCGTCGATGACCACAGAGGTCGCCTTGAGGGCGAAGCCGAAGGAATCCCGGGTCATGGATTGATAGGACCGGCTGCCAATACCGAAGACCACGTTGGAGCTAGCAAAGCCTTTGGCTGCCAAGCGCTCTAAAATCAGTTGGGCCCGTTCCAGGGTAATGGAGTCGCCATAGATGGCCCCGATACTCGGATCTAAGACCTTGTAGCCCAAGTCATTGACCTGGCCGCCGAAGGTATCCCAGAGGCATTCAATCAGCCCTTTTTCTTCAGGCGTTTGGCCCTTGCCAAATTCTTGGACGGTCCCGCAGAGGATGTCTTCTGGCACGCCAGAGTCAGGCCGGATAACCAAGCGACCCTCACGTTCCAGAATAACTGACTTAAGGGCTGGCAGGTACTCCCCGACCACGCGCCAGAAGTCCCAGCTATCGCTAACCACGCTGACAAAGCCCTTAGGATAGACATCCGTCAGCAGGTGACGGAAGAGTTCTTGCTCGCTGTCCTCGCCATAGGCACACATGACGCTGTGCTCAGTGGCCGGAATACTCATAATAATCGGCGCCTTTTCGCAGTCAGCCTCATAATATTCTTCATGGAAGCAACCGGCTGGAATGGTGTCGGAGCCCAAGAAGCTGAGCAAATGTGCCGCACCTGAGACGGTCGAGGTCATTTCGGAACTCATGCCCCGCATACCGAAGTCATGGGCTTGGAAGTCCACGCCCTCAACGCCACCTGTGGTTTGCAGGCTGAAGCTTTCCAGAATCCGGCGGTAGCCATCAGCCACAGTGGCGCTAGTCATCGGCAACCAGAGGGTGTTGAGCATGGCGGTTTCTAGGTAACTAGACAACCAGAAGAAGTCCGGATGGGTATTCTCGATGGTCAAAACTGGCACCCTGATAGGCGCCCGAGTCCCCTCAGCTAGGGCAGAGATTTTAATAGGCAGATAGCCCAAGTCGTGTAGGGCCTCCAAGTGGGCCACAGGCACTGGGTCCAAGCCTAAGGAGTGCTTAACGAAGCGTTGATAGTCGGCAATGACTTGACGCTTAGGCTTTTGGAAGAAACCCTCGTTGAAGCGTCGAATCAAGTATTCCTTGATATAGTATTGGATCCCGAAGACCACCACATGTTGGCTAAATTGAGCCCGTTCATTGGAACGTGGGGTCAAGACTGAGTAGACATATTCGGTCTTGGCTGGGTATTGTTCCCGGTGGGAGAGTTTGTAGAAATCTGCTAAGAGGGTAACTGGCGTATTCATGGGCCTAGCTCCTTTCCATGAGCAAGTGATTAGAGTAATTTTTTCAATTCAATATCTGGGTACTTGTCCTTGAACCAATTTTCAGCAAAGGCGTTCTCGAACAAGAAGACCGGCTGACCGAAGCGGTCCTTAGCCAAGAGGTTACGGCTGGAAGACATGTTAGGGTTGAGGTCCTTCTCGTCAATCCAACGGGCAATCTTGTTGCCAATTGGGGTCATGTCCACTTCCGCATTGTACTCATGCAGGAGGCGGTACTGGAAGACTTCAAATTGTAGCTGACCCACGGCCCCGATAATGTATTCTTCGGTGTGGTAGGTCTTGTAGAGCTGGATGGCCCCTTCTTGGACCAGCTGCTCAATCCCCTTGTGGAAGGACTTCTGCTTCATAACGTTCTTAGGCGTTACCTTCATGAAGAGTTCCGGTGTAAACTGTGGCAGTGGCTTGAATTGCAGACCGGCATTGCCCGTGTAGAGGGTGTCGCCAATCTGTAGGTTGCCTGTATCATAGAGACCAATAATGTCCCCGGCCACGGCTTCTTGCACTTCTTCCCGGGTATCGGCCATGAATTGGGTGGTGTGGGCCATGCGGATGGTCCGCTTGGTCCGGTTGAGGGTCACGTTCATGCCCTGCTCGAATTTACCTGAGCAGATACGGACAAAGGCGATCCGGTCGCGGTGGGCTGGGTTCATGTTGGCCTGAATCTTGAAGATAAAGCCAGTAAAGCGTTCATCGGTTGGCTGGACCACTACCTCTTCCTCTGCCTCCACTGCGGCTGGCGCTGGCGCCAAATCCACAAAGGCATCGAAGAAGGTCTGGACCCCGAAACCTGTTAAGGCTGACCCGAAGAAGACAGGCGTCAACTTACCCCGGTTAATGAGCTCGCGGTCGAAGGCATTCCCCGCTTCTAACAAGAGTTGGGCATCTTCCATGGCTTGAGAATAGATAGAGGATTGCTTGAAGGCATGGTCGCCTTGAGCTTCCCCGTCTTCATCTAGAGGAATATAGCTGTCCTCTTCCCCGTCCAAACCGCGTAGTTCCACCCGGTTATTGTAGAGGTCGTAGAGGCCTAGCAAGTTTTTCCCCATACCCATTGGCCAGTTCATAGGATAGGCATCAATGCCTAGGACTTCTTCCAGTTCCGCCACCAATTCCAGGGGCTCCCGACCGTCCCGGTCCAACTTGTTCATGAAGGTGAAGATGGGAATACCACGCATGGAGCAGACTTCGAAGAGTTTCTTGGTCTGAGGCTCAATCCCCTTCCCTGAGTCCACCACCATGACCGCGGCATCCACCGCCATCAGGGTCCGGTAGGTATCTTCCGAGAAGTCCTCGTGCCCTGGGGTATCCAGAATATTGACTTGATAGCCATCATAGTCCACCTGCATAACCGAAGAAGTGACGGAGATGCCCCGTTGCTTCTCGATTTCCATCCAGTCGGACTTGGCGAATTTCTTAGATTGCTTCCCCTTGGCCTTGACCGTCCCGGCTTCCCGGATAGCTCCCGAGAAGAGCAGGAGTTGCTCGGTGATGGTCGTCTTCCCCGCGTCCGGGTGAGAAATAATGGCAAAGGTCCGGCGCTTGGCTACTTGACTTGTTAAACTCATGTTAGGCTCCTTCTTAGTAAGCAAAAGCCCGTGGTTGGTTGACACGGGACTTGAGGCTTATGATCGTTTCTTCTTGTGTTTGGGTTTAAAAGGGACGAGCTTGCGGTCAGCGTCGCTGACTGGGCTGGAGGACTCTTCCCCTACGGGCGCTTCTTCATAGACTTGATCAGACCCGACAACTTTCTTGACTGCTTGGAACTGAGAGGAGGCGTCGTCCTCCTGGTCTTGCTTATCTTTGGCAGAGGATGATGACGCGTTCGATTGGGGCGCCTCTTGATTAGGCTCGACCGTCATCACTTCCTGGATTAATTTCTTCAATTCTTGCTTCTCTTCTTCGGTCAGGCTGCCGTCTTGTAAGAGGTGGCTTAAATCTTCCCGTCCTTTAAGGCTAAAGCCGTCATCGGCCACATATTCCTGAAGCTGGATGTTGAAGCGATTGACTTCCTTCTCTGGATAAAGGGCATCAAAGTCCGTGTCTTTGAGGATGGCTTCATACTGTGACAAGATGGTCATCATTTGGGCCTTCATCTCATTGAGCTGGTCCTTAAGTTGGGCCCCGCCTTCCACTAAATCATGGCTGTAGGCGGCGAACTCTTCCTTGTATTGGACCACTTGTTGGTTGGTCTGGTCGACTAGGCGTTGGGCCTCTTCCGTCGATTCTTGGACAATCTGGTTCCCTGTGCGGCGGGCATCCACAATCCCGTCCTTAAGGGCTTGTTCCATGTCCTGATATTTGACCATGTCTGCTTGCAGCTTGGTCACTTGTGCTTGGATGTCAGCGACTTGCTTTTCCAGCTCACTGATGCGCTGATCCTTGGATTCAATGACGCGTTCTACCTGACTACGATTGTAGCCGAAGAAGCTTAATCCAATATGGGTTACTTGACTCATATGGGTCACCTTTCTACTCATTCTAACTGTCCCTATTAGTTTATCAAAAAAACGGCGCCTTGGCATCCCTTTTTTGATAATTTTTCACTTATTTTGCCCCTAAATAAAAGGCCTGGGCGATATTGACCGGCGTCTGGCTGTTAAGCAAGACCAGCAACTTGATGCGAGCCTTGACCCCACTCAAGCCCTGGGTGAAGATGACCCCGGCTTGGCGCAGCTGCTTGCCGCCCCCTTCATAGTCATAAACATCTTCCGTAATGCCGTTGAAGGCCCGCGACACCATGACCACTGGTAAGCCAGCTGCCAAGACCTTATGGAGGCCAGGCAAGGCCGCCGGTGGCAGGTTGCCTGCCCCTAGCCCTTCAATGACCAGACCACCATAGGTGCCTGAGTCCACAATGTGGTCAAACAAATCAGCCGTCATGCCCGAGTAAGCCTTGAGCAGGGCTACTTGCTTGGTCAGCGCCTGGAGCTCATAGTGCTCGGTATGGAGCAACTTCTGGAAGTAGAGGACCTGGTTCTTAGACACAATCCCATTTGGGCCAAAGGTTGGCGTCTGGAAGGTGGCCACATTAGTGGTGTGGGTCTTGGTCACATAGGTAGCCGTGTGAATTTCCTCGTTCATGACCACCATGACCCCTTTGCCCCGCGACTGGTCGGCGACGGCGGTGACGATGGCCGACCGCAAATTGGCCAGGCCATCCGAGCCCATCTCATTGCTGGAACGCATGGCCCCGGTAATGATGACCGGAATGTCCAGATCCAGGGTCAACTCCAGGAAATAGGCCGTCTCTTCCAGGGTGTCGGTCCCGTGGGTAATAACCACCCCGTCGAAATCGGCCTGATGGGCCTCAATCCAGTTCTTGAGCTCCAACATATGCTGGGGCGTCACATGAGGTGACGGTAAGTGGAAGAAGTCAATGATAGTTAGGTCAGCCAAGGAACGGAAGAGATTGCCTTCCTGGCTGAGCGGATTGGTGGAAGATGGCGAGACCTTACCCGTGGTCTGATCCTCACTCATGGAGATGGTTCCCCCTGTGTTTAATATGGCAATCCGTTTCATCCCTTGCCTCCCTCCTTTGGTCCTAATCGGCTATACAATACTTGCACCCCTTATTGTAACATGAATACCCCCCAGTGTCTGTAACAAATTCCCTACAAAATGGCCGACTTAAGCCTGTAAAAAAGAGGCCCTGGGGCCTCTTTAGCGTCTATTAATCGACATAGCGGTCTAAGATTGGCTTCAAGTACTTGTCTACTAGGAAGACCCCTAGGCAGGCCACTAAAATGTTGGATAGGGCTACGCTGAGGAAGGTTGGCCAGAAAGGCGCTCCCGCTGCCAACATGATGACGCTAGAGACGACCACCCCACACCAGAGGCCATAAGCCAGGGCTTTGACATAGTTGGATTTGAAGAGACGGTTGAAGACATAGAGGCTGACCGTCTGAATGAGGAAGCCCCCTAAAATATCTAGCCAGCCAAAGGGACTGGGGATATTGGCAATCATGACCCCCAGAATCAAACCCGGCGCCAGTTGTGGCTTAAGGAAAGGCACACCCATCAACAGGGTGGAAATTCTGAGTTGCAGAATACCACTGGAAATGGGGTTGATATAGGTGAGGGCCACATAGAGGGCACCCAAGACAGTATTTTGTAAGATTAAACGTAATTTTTTATTGGTCATAAGTTTCAAACACTCCATTTGCTTCAAAGGCTTTGCGACGATCGATACAGGTCCCACACTGGCCACAAGGCGGCTGGCTGCCTGCGTAGCAACTATAGGTCAGGTGATAAGGCACACCCAGCTCCAGCCCCAGCTTGACAATGTCGGCCTTGGTCATCTGGCCAAAGGGCGTCTCCAGGCGGACCTTGCCCCCAGTCCCCAGACGCACGGCCTGGTCCATAGCGGCCACGAAATCAGGCGAGCAATCCGGGTAGATAACGCCCGAATCATCCAGGTGGGCACCAAAATAGAGGGCATCAGCCCCCAGCTGCATGGCTAGAGAAGTTAAGATGGCGATAAAGACCCCGTTACGGAACTCCACTTCCGTATTGGGTGCTTCCTGGTCCGCATAATCCCCCTGGCTAGCCACCAAGTCATTGGCCGCATTAAGGGCCGAACGACTGTCAGCAAAAATCGCCGCCAAATCAAGGATTCGGTGGTCCACCCCATAATGCTGGGCGACTGCCTTAGCCGCCGCTAGTTCTGCCTGGGCATGTTGTTGGTTATAAGCAATGGAGACTGCCACCACCTGGGGATCCCGGCTTAGGGCTAGGGCCAAGGCGGTGGAGGAGTCTGCTCCACCACTTAAGAGTACACATTTCATGGCGTCACCTAGCGATTATCCACGGTCTCAGGATAGAGATCGTGATTAGCCAAACGATTCCAGGCAACCTGCTCCCAAGGCGTCCCTGGCTTGCCATAGTTACAGTAAGGATCAATGGAAATGCCGCCACGTGGCGTGAACTTACCCCAGACTTCAATGTATTTAGGATCCATCAAGGCAATCAAGTCCTTCATGATAATGTTCATGCAGTCTTCATGGAAATCCCCGTGGTTACGGAAGCTGAATAAATAGAGCTTGAGCGACTTGCTCTCCACCATTTGGGCACCCGGAACATAGGAGATGTAGAGGGTGGCAAAGTCTGGCTGGCCCGTAATGGGACAGAGCGATGTAAACTCTGGGCAGTTGAACTTGACGAAGTAGTCATTGCCTTGGTGCTTGTTTGGGAAGGTCTCTAAAACCTCTGGCGCATAATCATCGCGGTATTGGGTCCCCTGACTACCTAGGTGGCTGACAGAACCCATTTCTTGTGCTTGACGCATAATATATTCCTTCTTTCTGGGCTCACAAAAAGAGCCCCATAGGCACACTAGGGCCTATGAGGCATGATCATTTCTTAGTTAAATGAGTCCCTAGTTTTGTTTATAGACAGGATGGTTACGAACTGTCTGAGAGCTATTATAGCACAATTGGCCTAGGAGACCAAGTAGAAATTGAAGCCCTAGCGGGAGATGGGCTTGGCCATCCGAAAACTTCAGGCACTTGCCCGGCGCTAGTTACCCGAAGCTAACTGTAGCAGGTAGTCCAAGTAGTTGCCCTTATGGGACTGGAGCTTTTGTCTGATGCTGGCCACTTGATCCGGCTGGTCCGTAATAATGGCATCGACCGGTTTTTGCAGGTATTTACGGATTTTTTCATTATCATTAATGGTCCAGACATAGACGGCCTTGCCCCTGTCGTGGGCCTGGTCAGCCAAGTAGTCCTGATAGGAGAAGTCTTCGATGACGAAGAAGTCTACCTGATTGTCGCCAAATCCCCCTAGCTGGATGGGAATGACATAGCCGGTCTCGATTTCTGGCGCTAGCCGCTCAATTTCTTCCATGACCTTGAGGTCTAAGGACATGGTCTTATACTGGGTCTCCACACCCAGCTGACGCATCTTGTCGATAAAAATTTGAGCGTAATTGTCAGGCTCGCCCCCGTGAGGCTTGAGCTCGACTAGGAGCTTGACGCCCAGTTCTTTGGCTCGTTTGACATAGGCGTCAAAGGAAGGAATGGTGGCCTCCAGGCCGTCCTGGTGCACGGTCAGGCCCTCCACTTCCGCCAGCGTCATGTCCTGAACCCGGCGGTCAAGGCCAGCCAGGCGCTTGAGGTTATAGTCGTGCATGACCACAAACTGCAAATCCTTGGTCAGCAGAATATCCATCTCTACCTGGTCTACCCCTTGGGCAGCCGCCGCTTCCAGGGCTGGGATAGTATTCTCTACTCCCTCGGCCACATAGCCCCGATGGGCCACGACCTGCTGCTTAGTGTTAAGTCCACTGCTAAAGACTTCAAAGGCCGCCGACCCATAGGCCATGGCTCCCAGCAAGGCTAGCAGCAGATAGAAGCGCCAACCGCGTTTGCCCTTGTCCTGGGCTAGCAAGTAAGGCTGACTTTCCAAAGGCCGCCCCAGGAAAATCAAGAGAATGGACATGACGCCCACCTTGGTGAAGAGACCAAAGGCAAAGTTGACGCCCCGATAGAGGGTCAGGACGCCGGCCTGGAACCAGAGATTATCGCCCTTTGTATTGATTAGGAAGGCTAGGCTGGCACCTAGAATAATAAATAGAAAGCCCAAGATAGCCAGGATTACTTCAAAGCCCAGCAAGGCGCCCACTAGCTTGCGCTTGCCCTGGCGCGTGGCCTGCCAACTCATTTTAAGCGATTGGGAGAAGGCCTGGTCGCCAATGACCATGAGGGGAACCGTGTAAATCAGACGCAGGTTGAGATAGGATAGGACTAGAAAAACCAGCCCCACCATAACCGTCCCCATGGGGGTCTTCATCAATTCACCCGTAATGAATTCCGGCACATAAATGCCCTCCGTCAGACTGGACTCGAGGACCAAGCCACTGACTGGCAAGGTAATGAGCAAATAGCCAAAAAAACTAACAAAGTCCAACCCGGTCAAGGATTTGAGCCGGCCCAGGGAATGGGTCAGCAAACCTCGATAGGACAGGCGTTTGCCCTGGCGACAGGCATCAATCACATATGCTATGGCCGACAGTTCCAGGTAGAAGAGCAAGGCAAAGACCGCCCCCAGGGCCAGCAGAATACCAATAGAGAGCGGGTTAGCCAGCAGATGACTAATATTGTTCTTATCCAGATTGGTCTGGTCGGCTGCTATCAGAGCCAGCCGGAAGAGATAGACCAGCAGCCCAGCCCCTAGCCCACTGACTAGGAATTGCAGGGCCGTCCCCATGGACAGCAGGACCAAGGCATGGCGCCTAATCAAACTTAGGGTCTGACGGATGGGTTGGGGTTTGTGGTGTGTATGGGTAGGTGACATAGAACTTCCTCATTATCTTAATCTAAACTTATCCAGTCCCGAGAACTGGGTCTCGTTTAGACTAACATAAAAGTGATAAAAATCATAGGGCCATTAGCCAAAATAAACGCAAAAAAAGGAGCCGGAAGACGGCTCCCAACTCCTTCATTTGATATTTTTTAGCCCAAGTAAGCCTTCATGGTCCACAAGTGCTTGTCGTAGACAGCTTTCATGCCAATCAAGAGGTCTTGGCTGACTTCATCGATGTCAGAACGAATGGCAGCTTCCAATTGAGTGCGGAAGAGCTCGAAGTCGGCAACTGTTTCTTCGACCATTTGGCGCGCTGATTTTTCAGTCGTGTAGGGTGCTTCCTTGATGGTTGCCAAGGCTAAGAATTCACCTAAAGTTGAGACTGGCTTGCCGCCAATCATGAGGATGCGTTCGGCTACTTCGTCAAATTGTTCGTGAACTTCGTTATATTGAGTTTCGAAAAGTTCGTGCAATTTGTAGAAGTCTTGGCCCTTTACATAGAAGTGGTGTTGATGCAATTTCGCATATAAAACACCTAAGTTGGCTGTGATTTCGTTAAGACGTTGAACGGTTGACATAATCAAACACTCCTTTACTTTTTGATAGGATTTCCCTATCTATCTACCATTATAGACCTCTTAGATAGTAAAGCAAGGAATATGCACTTTTTATTGAGAACCATATAAACCTAGGTCTTGTTATTAGAAGAACAGGCTAAGCAAGGCCAAGAAAGGCAAGCCGCCCCAGCCAGTGGTCCACTCTTCAAAGTGGTCCACTGGCTCTGACATTTTCCCAGGTTTCCAGCCATTTTCCGCCCTTTTCGCCCCAGCTAGTGGTCCACTCTCCAAAGTGGTCCACTGGCTTTCCCATTTTCCCCTTTTTCCAACCCTTTTCCGGCCTTTCCACCCTAGCTAGTGGTCCACTCTGGAGAGTGGACCACTAGCTCCCAAAGTCGGGCTCCCTTCCTCCATCAAAACCCAAGAAAAAAGACCATCCCCATAGAGCTAGTCTCTCTCCTTAACCCAACTACTTAGGAGCCAGGACATATTTAGTTTGCGCCAAGGCTTCTTGCAAGCTGGCTTGGTCTACCTGACCGGTGACGGTCACGCTTTTGCTGGCCAGGTCGGTGGTGACGGCTTGGACGCCGGCTACCTGGCTAAGCGAGTTCTCAATATTCTTGGCACAGCCACCACATTTCATGGCTTCTACTAGATAAGTTTTTTCCATTATAATCTCTCGTTTTAGACTTAAGCCTTAAAACGACGTAGGCGCAAGGCATTGACAATGACTGAGACGGAGCTGAAGCTCATGGCCGCGCCCGCCAACATTGGGTTGAGGAGCGGCCCGCCAAAGAGGTGCAAGACCCCCATGGCTACTGGGATGCCCAACACATTGTAGGCAAAAGCCCAGAATAGGTTCTCTTTAATATTGCGGATGGTGGCCTGACTAAGCTTGATGGCAGTCGCCACGCTGGTCAGGTCAGAGCCCATGAGGACCATGTCGGCCGACTCGATGGCTACGTCCGTCCCTCGGCCAATGGCCAAGCCCACATCTGCCTGGGCCAGGGCTGGCGCATCATTAATGCCGTCCCCTACCATGGCTACCTTGAGTCCCTTAGCCTGCAAATCAGCCACTACCTGGGCCTTGTCCGCAGGCAGAACGTCACTAATGACTTGGTCAATGCCAGCTTCTGCAGCCAAAGCCTGCGCCGTCTTGGCATTGTCGCCCGTCAACATAATAACCTGCAAGCCCATGGCCTTGAGGCGTCGGACAGCCTCGGGACTAGTCTCCTTAAGCGGGTCGGCTACCGCAATCAGGCCTAGGAGCTCATGCTCATTAGCCACATAAATTGGCGTCTTGCCCCCAGCCGCCAAAGCCGCCGCCTGATCTTCTGCCTGACCCAAATCCAGCCCCTGCTCTTGCATGAGCCGTCGGTTGCCCAGGTAATAAGTCGCCTGATCTACCCGAACCTGAATCCCCGACCCGGTCAGTGATTGGAAGTCAGTCACTTCAGGCAAAGCCAGCTCCCGCTCACGGGCCCCGGCCACAATGGCTTGACCCAGTGGGTGCTCAGAGTTAACTTCAGCCGCAGCTGCCAAGGCCAGTAACTGATCTGGCGTCCAGCCTGTCAGAGGCAGGACATCGGTCACTTGGGGTTGGCCCTGGGTCAGGGTCCCCGTCTTATCCAAGACTACGGCGTCCACTTGGTGGGCCATTTCCAGAGCGGTCCCGGACTTAATCAAGATGCCCTGCTCAGCCCCTTTACCGGTCCCCACCATAATGGCGGTTGGCGTGGCCAGACCCAGCGCACATGGGCAGGCAATCACGAGGACTGCAATGCTAATGGTCAAGGCAAAGGCCCAGGACTGGCCGCCAATCAGGTACCAGGCCAGACCAGCCACTAGAGCCAAGGTCATAACTACCGGCACGAAGACAGCCGAAACCCGGTCAGCCAATTGGGCAATAGGCGCCTTAGAGCCTTGAGCTGCTTGAACTAAATGAATAATCTGCGCCAAGGTGGTGTCTTGGCCCACTTTATTGGTTTCAACAATTAAAGACCCTTGCTGGTTGAGGCTGGCGCCTACCACTTGGTCGCCTACCTTTTTAGCAACCGGCAGGCTCTCACCGGTCAACATGGACTCGTCCACCCAAGATTGGCCCTCCACTACCCGGCCGTCGACCGGAATCTTTTGTCCAGGACGGACCCGAACTAGGTCGCCCACTTGGACTTGGTCCAGTGGCAGGGTCACTTCCTGGCCCTCTCGTAAGACCTGAGCCTCTTGAGGGGCAAGCTTAATCAGGGCCTGAATGGCAGCTGAAGTCTGGCCCTTGGACCGAGCTTCGAAATATTTACCCAGTGTCACCAGGGTCAGGATGACGCCGGCTGACTCATAATAGAGAGACATGGCCGCATGGTGGTCGCCCAACCAGACTTGAATACTACTATAGAGACTATAGGCTACCGCCGCACTCGTTCCCAGGGCCACCAGAGAATCCATATTAGGATGCCCTTTGACTAAATGCTTGAAGCCATTTAGGAAGAAGGACCGCCCCAGCCAGAGAATAGGCAGGGTCAAGGCCAGTTGCAGACTAACAAAGAGCTGACCACCCCCGCGATGGCTGAGCCAAGTTGGTAGGGTCAGGCCCACCATTTCGGCCATGGCTAGACAGAGCAGTGGCAAGGCGAAAATGGCCGACAGCCAGAAACGACGCCAGAGGGCTGCTTGGTGACTGGCCTTGGCTTGGGCCGCTTGATCCGCCTCTTGCTGGATTTGCGCTTGGCTAGCTCCAGCTTGATCTGCTAGGACTTGGGCTTGATAGCCGGCCTCTGCCACGGTCTGGCAAATTATTTCTTCATTAATAGCGCCTGGCTGGTAGGTCACCGACAGGACTTCAGTGGCCAGATTGACGCTAGCCGCGCTGACTTCTGGCAGGCTGCTGACTGCAGACTCAATATTGGCCGCGCAAGAAGCACAGGACATGCCTGTCAGGGCGAAGTTTTGCGTCACTTGGGGCAGGACCAAATCATAACCGGCCGCCTGGACCGCTGCCTGCAAGTCTAGGGGGCTGACACTCCCTTCTGTCTCCAGGCTGACTTTTTCAGTTGCTAAATTCACTTGTGCTGACTTGACGCCCGTTACGGCCTGCAGGGCCACTTCTACGGCATGGGCGCAGGAAGCGCAAGACAAGCCTTGAACCGCATATTCTTGTGACATGGTCATCACCTTCCTTAATCTCATTTTTAGGATTACAAGCGTAATCCTCATTTATAGTATAACACCTTAGGTTACATTTGTAAACCCCTCTTTTTTCTCAGACTTAAGACCGATTTTACTATTTATAACAGAATATCTCTTGACGCATTATACTATGTGTCGTATAGTATAGGTGTAGAAAGGAAGAACGCCTATGGAAGCTCAACTCAAGCGTGGCCTTTTGGAAGTCTGTGTATTGGCCGCCCTGCGCCAAGAAGACTCCTACGGCTACAAAATTGTCAAAGATGTGTCGGAATACATTCCGATCTCCGAATCCACCCTCTACCCCATCCTCAAGCGACTGGAAGCCAACCAGGCGGTGGCTGCCTACTCGATTGAGCATAAGGGACGTCTACGCAAGTACTACCGCCTGACCCATGTCGGCCACAGTCAAATCCAGAACTTTCTCCAGGACTGGGACGCCGTCATGAAAGCCTACCACTTTATCCTAGGAGATGATCGACATGAATAGATACGACTTCAAACACCAACTAGCCGGGCGCTTGGCTGACCTGCCCGAGGAAGAACTGGCCACCACCCTGTCCTTCTTCGATGAGATGATTGATGACCGCCTAGACGAGGGCATGACTGAGGACCAAGCCGTAGCTGACTTGGGTGACTTAGATGAAATTGCTAACCGGATTCTAGCGGAAATGTCACCCTTTGAACGGGTCAAGCAAAAACTCAAACCCAAACGCCCTATTTCGGGTGGACAATGGGTCTTGATTGCCCTGACCTTCCCCCTCTTGTTGCCAATTATTATAATGTTCGGCGCTCTAGGCTTAGGCTTGGTTTTGATTATGGCGGCCCTACTTTTCGCCTTTTATGCCACGGTCTTTGCCTTTATCATCGGTGGGGCTTTCCTGGTAGTGACCAGCCCCTTCACCTCCGGTTTCAACCTGATTAATGCCCTCTTCAACTTCGGGGCAGGTCTTTCCCTAGTCGGTCTAGGCCTCCTATTCTTGCCATGGGCCCAACGCGGCTTTCGCAATCTCAACCATCGACTGCGCTGGATTCACTCTCGTCGCGACTAGACTCACCTAGAAAGGAGCTTATTTATGAAAAACCTGACTAAAATCGCCATTGTTCTCATTATATTAGGCATGATGTCCATTGGGACGGCCTTCGCCCTATCGGGTGGCGACCTAACCCGCTTCAGTATGGCCGGAACGCCAGAGAACAAGCAATACCAAGCCTCAGCTAGCGATGTGACCGAGTTGGTCGTCAAGGCTTCGATTGCTGATGTGACCGTCACAGGAGCTGACCAATCCGACATCAAGATTGACTATACCGAAGATCGCAGCATCAACTATAACATCAAGCAAGAAGGCTCCCGCCTGATTATGCAATCCAAGGGCCAGTTCTTCTTCTTCAATTTCTGGGTCTTCAACCCCTTCGGTATCTTCAATTCCCACAAGATCAACATTACCCTTCCTAAGGAACTGGCTGCCAAAGTGGACGTCAAAACCTCGACTGGCTCTATCACCGTCAGCGACCTTAACCTCAAGGACAACCTCAAGCTCGATGACTCGACCGGCGACATCCAGCTAGAAAAGGTTAAGGCTAGCAAGGATATTAACGTCTCTGCCTCGACGGGTAAGATTAGCCTTGACCAGGTTTCCGGCCAAAACTTTGACCTATCTGCTTCAACGGGTGATATCCGCACCAAGCAAACCCAGGCTAGTGGCACGACCTTCAAGGCCAATAGTTCAACTGGGAGCCTGGACATTCAGGATTTGAATGATGTCCCAGACATTGAACTCTCCTCTTCAACGGGTGATATTAAGGCCACGATTCAAGGCAAACGCAAGGACTATCAAATCGACACCAAGACCATGGGCAACAAAACCCAAGAAAACGAAGGCGCCAGCAAGAAAGTCAAGGCCCACTCGTCAACTGGCAATGTTAGCGTCCAATTCTCAGAATAATCGAGATAGAAAAAGAGGCCCATGGGCCTCTTTTTGTCTTACTGCTTCTGCCTTGTTCTGGCTTGGCCGCGGTGGCTGCTCTAGGCAAAGCAAGGCCCTTGTGGCTGACCGACTTCAGCCAGCCTGCGGCTGTCTTCCGCCTTGGCGGTCTATGGTGGCCTAAGTCGCTTTGCTCCAAGGCCACTCATACGCCCGCCATCCTAATGCCACAAGGGCTACTTTGCCCCGCAGCCGCCTTGCCAAGCCTAGAGAGCGAAAAATTTTGTGTAGCCAACAAGATTTATGAGTCTATCTGGCTTCAAGTCTTATTTTTCTAAAGGATTTAGCGAAAATACCGACACACATCCACTCTATTAATCCCCAAAGTAGGCTTTTAGAAGTGCTACTTGTTCTTGATCCAGAATCTCTTGCCCGTCTATCAGTTTATTTAGGGCTTCAAGGGACACGCCAGAAGTCTCACTCAATCTTTTGAGATAGTCCGCCCCTTTACTTTGGGATTTTATACGGATTAATTCCGCATAGTAATCATTGGTCACCCTAAGAACGGTGGCTTCATCCTGAACGTCGATAGTGTCACTCAGCAAATCAAAAACCGTCTGCAAATTCAAGAGTCCCGCCAAATTACGAATGACCTGCTTAATTTGGCGCAAGATATAATCATTTTCAACAAACATGACGCTTCCTCCTTTTGACTGATAATTCTGCTTACACCCTTATTATAGCCCTCTAAAACAAAAATAAATAGGCCTACTTCATTTAAATACAGGGCTTTTTCGACAAGTTTGTCCCCCTGACTTCGGCACTAACTTAAGGAAATTGGGGCACCCAAAGACTTGCGCCAGGGGCTAAAGGGATGACTAGCGTATTAGAGGCCCTCGGAGCGTAGCGACTTAGGGACTCAATAGCTAGGCAAGGCGAGAGACTGGCTGGCCAGGCTCGAACCGGTCCAGCCCCAGGCCAAGTCTTTGGCTTGAGCCCCAATTTCCTAGCTACTCCCCAGCCTTGTCCAGGCCGGGTGCGGGCAAAGTGGTCCTTGTGGCCTCAAGGAAGGCGGACGTATGAGTGGCCTTGGAGCGTTAGCGACTTAGGCCACCATAGACCGGCAAGCCGGAAGACTCGCCCGGCGAGGCTGGAGCCGGTCCCGCCACAAGGGCCCACTTTGCCCTCAGCACCCGACCAGGCCAAGGCAGACCGAGGCAGAAACAAAAAAGGACCTAGCCCCTAACAAAGAGGCTGGGTCCTTTTCATAACTAATCAAATGCTGACATTAAATCTGGGTTCTGAGTGGTTTGGAAGGAGACCTGACCCTCTTGGTCTGGTTGGGCTGTGGCCTCCAATATATAGGCATGATTGTGGCGCTTAACAAAGGCAATCACCTGCTTGCCATCCTGGCGCACATAAATGGCCGACACTTCATAGTTCAAGTCGCTCTTGCCTAGCTGCATGCCATAGAATTGGAAACTTGCTGCTTGACCGTCCACTTGGGCTTGGTTGAGGACTTGGTCGGGAACCGCCAAATCATAATAAGACAAGGCTGTTGCTGGCGTGGCAGCTTGATAAGTTTGGCCTTGGGCCTTAGCGTAGGCTTCCATGACTTGGGCAATATGATCCCTTCTAAGGTCACTTGGCCCCGCAATGGCGCCCTCAGCACTCGTCTGGCCACTGTCTCGATTGTCAGGATTGAGGTACCGCGCAAAGCCCTGACTCAATTCCTGGTTCTCGGTCTCTTTGAAATCCAACTGATCGCTGTCAGCCAAATGGGCCTGACTGTAGAGGACTTGGGGCTGGCCTTGATGGAGAGTGAAGAGGTAAAGATGACGTTGACTTGGGTCCGAATCGGTGGTCTCATAACTATCCAAGACCAGGTAATCGTAACGAGCGTTTTTGACATTGCCCATAATATTCCAGGTCGCGGCTTGCCCATTAACGATAGCATTTTTGAGACGATTGTCGCGATCGCCAATGCCCACAAAATCCTCCAAATGCAAAGGCCGATAGTCTTGCTTCATGCCTTGGGCCCACTTGAGGAAGAAGGAAGCAAAGGCTTGCTTATCCCAATTGAGAAAGTGCTGAAAGTCCGCTGACTCTTGCTCAATGCGCTGGCTATCTTGGGGGTGGAGACCCTTAAGCCGCTCACCTTCTTGATAGGCCGCAGTAAAAGGCACTTGAACTGAAGACCGAGCATCTTCACTCAACGAATCGCGATAGTCTAGCTGCTTTTGATAGGCCGCTTGCATCTGCTTGAAATAAGAGGGCTGACCCTGGGCGTTAGCCGGCTCCTGGCTGGCTTGCGAGGCCCCTTGAGATTTGGCCTCACTTGCTGACTGACTACTTGACTGGCTGTGACTGGATTGACTAGTAGACACACTGCTGACAGATTCACTGGTCACAGAATTCGCGACCTGTCTGCTAGTAGCTCCCTGATTGCCTTGACCATGCCCACACCCACTCAGGGCTAGGGCTCCAATAACCGTACCGACGAGTAATGCATACCGCTTACTCATGGTGACGCGCCTCCTTTTTGCTTGTGACTTTTACTTACAGCCTTATTATAGTCCTCACAAAGAAAAAAACAAGGGCTTACATGGTTTAAATATAGACTATTTTGTGTCTTATTATAGACTATTTTGTCACCCAAAACTTTGCAACCAACTTAAGGAAATTGGGGGCGACCAAAGACTTGCGCCAAGAACCCTGTTTTCAACCCACTCCCTAGCCTTGGCCTGGTCCGGTGCGGGCAAAGTGGCCCTTGTGGCCTGCAGGATGGCGGGCGTATGAGTGGCCTTGGAGCGGAGCGACTTAGGCCACCATAGCCCACCAAGGCGGAAGACTCGCCCGGCGAGGCTGGAGCCGGTCCCGCCACAAGGGCCCACTTTGCCCTCAGCACCCGACCTGGCCAAGGCTGACCGAGGCAGACACTAAAAAGACAGAGGTCACTCAGACCTCTGTCCTCCTCAAGCTATCGCTTGTCTTATTTACCGAATGACTTAACTCGATCTTGGTCAGCCATGTATTCTTTGTCGCCAGCTGGCGCTACCACGCTACCGAATGGTGCTTGAGCACGTAATTTCCAAGTAGATGGGATATTGTATTTAGCGGCTACTTTTTCGTCTACTAATGGGTTGTAGTGTTGCACGTTCATGCCGATGTTTTGTTCAGCCAATGCCAACCATACAGCGTATAAGTTGATCCCGTGTGCTTGTTCTGACCAGATTGGGAAGTTGTCAGCGTAGAGTGGGAAGTTAGCTTGCAAGCCTTCTACCACTTCTTGGTCTTCGAAGAAGAGGATGGTCCCAGCCCCTGCTGCGAAACCAGCTAAACGACCTTTAGTCCCTTCAAAAGCTTCCGCTGGGGTTACCTTTTCAAGTTCGCTGTAAGCAATCTCGTTCCAGAAGTCTTCAGAGTCTTTGCCGAATAAGATGACAGCACGGCTAGATTGAGAGTTGAAAGCAGATGGAGCTTCCTTCATGGCTTTTTCGACGATTTCAACTAGGGCATCATTAGATACTGGCAGCTCCTTACCGAGTGCATAAATTGAACGACGTTTTGCTTGTAATTGGTTAAAGTTTGACATATTAATTACCTCTATTCTTTCTATTTGATATGTTCTAATCCCCAAGGGATATTTTATTTACTTAGATGATTGGGCGCTTTGGGCAATGGCCTTTTCTAAATCATCCACCACATCTTGCATGGTGATGCGCTTGAGTTCATTTTCCATGGCGGCTTGGATTTGTATCAATTTGCCATCCACCGCTTGGTGAATATTGCGACCGACCGGACAGTCCTGATGTGGGTTAGGATGGAAGTTAAAGAGTCCCTCCTTGTCAACACTGTCTACCGTGACATAGATATCATAAAAAGTGATGGCATCCAGGGGCTTGGCCAAGCGTGACCCCCCACTGCCTTGACGCGACTCGATAATGCCAGCCGCCTTCAAGCCGGATAGGACCGACCGCACGACCACGGGATTGACCTGAATGCTCTCCGATAGGAAGTTACTGGTCACGCGCTGATGGTCTTGTCTCAAATAGATGACCGCCAATGAATGGATTGCAATGGTAAAGCGACTTGATATTTGCATAGAATCACATCCTATTTCTTACTTTCTGACCATGGTTGTGACGACTTAAGGCTGCTTAAGCAACCATCTGCCTGGTTTACCATTGGCTACTGGGACAACGAGTGGATCTACCCTCCTTTATTGTGAGATGGTAACTTGTAACTTTCTCTGTTACAAGTTTGTGCTTAAATCTTATCACCCACTCTTTTATTTGTCAACCCTCTTGCCTTAAAAATTTATAGGGCTCATTTTTCCTTGATATAGCGCCCTTTCTAGCCAATTTGACTTAACCATAGCGAGTGCGGTGGCAAAATTTTTTGAGGCCAGCAGGCTAGCCCCCTCCCATTTGTCCTGACCCCAAACACGAACGAGGCCATTTTTCTTAGCCCCGGCCATTCGTTTTTTAGTCACAAGGCCTGACATTTCTGTTATAATCATAGCAGAAGCCCCTTGCAAGGGCTGGCCATTACCAAGCATTCTAGGAGGACCACTAATCCATGACCCATTTATCTGATATTGAAATCGCCAACTCTGTTACCCCTCGCCCCATCGAAGACATCGCTGCTTCCGTGGGCTTAAAACCCGAGCAGCTCTTCCGCTACGGCCATCACATCGCCAAAGTGGACCTTGCTTCCTTACCCAAAGAAGCAAGCAAGCCGGGCAAACTGGTCCTGGTGACTGCCATCACGCCAACACCCGCCGGCGAAGGTAAGACTACGACCTCAGTAGGTCTGGCTGATGCCCTGACCCTGATTGGCAAAAAGGCCGCCATCGCCCTGCGCGAACCGTCCCTTGGCCCAGTCTTTGGGGTCAAAGGTGGCGCCGCTGGGGGCGGCTATGCCCAAGTCATTCCTATGGAAGATATCAACCTTCATTTTACTGGGGACTTCCATGCCATCGGCGCAGCTAACAACCTGCTGGCGGCTATGCTGGACAACCACATCCACCACGGCAATGCCCTAGGCATCGACAGCCGTCGCATCACCTGGAAACGGGTAGTCGACATGAACGACCGCCAGTTGCGTCATATCGTCAACGGCCTCCAAGGCAAAATTAACGGAGTGCCACGCGAAGACGGCTACGACATCACCGTGGCTTCTGAAATCATGGCGGTCCTCTGCTTGTCGACTAGCCTGTCCGACCTCAAGGAGCGCCTGGCCCGCATCATCGTGGCCTACACCTTCGACGGTCGCCCCGTGACAGCCGCTGACCTCAAGGCTGAAGGCGCCATGGCCACCCTGCTCAAGAATGCCATCAACCCTAACCTGGTTCAAACCCTGGAAGGCACTCCTGCCTTTGTCCATGGCGGACCATTTGCTAACATCGCCCACGGCTGTAACTCGGTTCTAGCTACCAAGCTAGCCCTGCGCCAAGCTGATTATGTAGTCACCGAAGCAGGCTTTGGGGCGGACCTAGGGGCAGAGAAATTCCTAGACATCAAGTGCCGTCTGGCTGACTTAGAGCCTGACGCAGTCGTGCTAGTTGCCACCATCCGGGCCCTCAAGATGCACGGTGGCGTTCCTAAGACCGACTTAGGCCCTGAAAACGTGGAAGCTGTTAAGGCTGGCTTGCCTAACTTGGACAAGCACTTGGCGACTATCCAAGAAGCCTTTGGCCTGCCAGTGGTGGTGGCCATCAACAAGTTCCCAACCGACACCGAGGCTGAACTCGAGGCCGTCTACCAAGCCTGCAAAGCCCGTGGCGTCGACGTGTCCATTTCCGATGTGTGGGGCCAAGGCGGGGCCGGCGGTCGCGATTTGGCTGAGAAAGTGGTGGCTCTGACGGAGGCAGCTAAGGACTTCCGCTACATCTACGACCTGGGAGATTCCATCCAAGACAAGATCACCAAGATCGTTCAAAAGGTCTACGGTGGCGCAGGCATCAGCCTGACCCCAGCGGCCAAGCGTGAGCTCAAGGAGTTAGAAGACCTTGGTTTCGGCCAACTGCCAATCTGTATGGCCAAGACCCAGTACTCCTTCTCCGACAATGCTAGCCTGATTGGGGCACCTAAGGACTTCACCGTCACCATTAAGAAACTCAAAGTCTCAGCCGGCGCCGGCTTCATCGTGGCCTTGACCGGTGACATCATGACCATGCCAGGTCTGCCTAAATCCCCTGCCGCTGAACGTATCGACATCGATGCCGACGGCAAGGTGACCGGCCTCTTCTAATCTAATAAACAAGCAAAGAGCCCCTGCCCAATGGCAGAGGCTCTCTTTTATTGCTTTTGTAAACTTGGCAAATAGTGCAGCAAGGCGTAGGCCACACCGTCTTCTTCATTAGACAGGGTCACATAGTCGGCCTGGGCCTTAATGGCCTCACTGGCGTTGGCCATGACCACCGCCTGGCCGACCACTTGGAACATGGCCAGGTCATTGGCCCCATCGCCAAAGGCCATGAGTTCCTGGCGGGTCAGCCCTTCTCGCTCCTGGATATACTGGATGCCTAGAGACTTCTGAGCCAGACGCGGCGTCACTTCCAGATAAGGAATGCTGGTCTGGTAGAGACCGATTTCGGCTTCTGGATAGGCTGCTGGCAGATAGGCTTTGACGGCTTCCATGAGCTCATGGTCGAAAGTCACCAGCATGAGCTTGAAAACCTTGCGCCAAGGGGCCTGGAAGAAATCCTCATAGTCCACCAGGACATAGTCGAGGCCGGTCAAGTTCTGCTCGTAGGCCACACAGTCATCGTAACGGTCCACAAACCAGGTCTGGTCATCGAAGACACTAATGCTGAGATCAGGATAGCGCCCTCTTAAATCCAGGACCAGGGTCTTGGCCAAGTCATAGTCCATCCGGACCTCATGAATAACTTGGTAGCCCTCAGGGCTGGCCTGGAAGATATAGCCCCCATTGAAGCCCACATGGACATCATGCAGCCCTAGTTGATCGATGGCCTCCCGCATTTCCATAGGCGAGCGGGCCGAGACCAGGGTCAGGGGCAGGCCCACTTGGCGAATGACCTGGGCCGTCTCCGGGCTAATGCGGCCGTCCTCCCGCAGAATGGTGCCGTCCATATCGGAAAAAAGATGTTTAATCATGGTTGCCTCCTTGCTAGCTTGTGCTTACTAGTACTCCGCCTTGGCAAAGTATTCCTTGAGCTCGTCAATGGCGATTTCTAAGTCTACTTCTTCTGCCTTCTTGGGCAGGCGTAACTCTAGGACTTGCCAGTTAGCCAGGGACACAATCAGATAGCGAGTTTTCTGCAGTCGGCCCCACAAGTTGCGTTGATGGCGACTAGACTCAGCTGGCCGCATATTCTGGTCGGGCTCTTCCCAGTTAATATCGAAGTCCAGGGTCAGAATATCATTGAAATGCCAGACCTCTAGTCCATCGCCCCAGAAGATCAGGTGGTTCTGATAGACCATGCAGGTAATCTCCGGCCACTCCCGGTCGGGTTGGAAGTCATCGCTTTCCACTTGGGGATAGTTTTGGACTAGGTAGTGCCAACGCTCCTTATTGTGGCGGCGAATGAGCCAGCATTGGCGGATTAACCAAATCAAGCGAGCGATTAGAAGCGAACCAAAAATTAGAAGTGGGACGCCCACTACATACATTAAGATTAGGCTGAATAGGCAACGAGCAATGGCGCCATAGCGCGAGCGGAGGCCTAGGCCATAGATGCGGTGCCTCGGGAAATGACTATTAGGCAGAGGACCTGGTGGGGTAGCTTTTTGCGGCATAGTTTACTCCTTAGTTTGACAATCTAATGCTAAGCGCTCTTCTAGGTAGGCGATCTTAGCCAAGTCTTTATGGTTATTTTGATCATTACGATAGGAATCCTGGGAAGAGGCCCGGTAGATAGCCAGATACTGGCTCATAGTAGGTAAATAGAAGCGGACCCCCTGACAGTCTTCCAGGGGCAGGTCTTCCAAGGCTACGCCGGCAAAGTCTGGCAAAGTATCCAGAGCGCCAAACTCCACTGAGCCGGCAGGCCCTTGGAATTCATGCTCGTGTCGATCTACCAAGACATAGCCCAGTTCCTCCATGAGTTCTTCAAGCAGCTCAAAGTCATAGATACGTAAGTGGTCAGGCGCCTCCCACCCCCGCGGGTCACCCGGCACATGAATGTCCAGGTCGCGCGCCTGCCAGGAGCGGCCCGTCCGAACTTCCAGACCGACCGACCCCATCAAAAGTGGCACAAGGCCCCGCTCATTAAGGGCTCTAGCAATGCTTAAAAAGGCGTCAAATAAGGGACTGGTCATCAACTAACTTGGCTCCCTTCTCAGAGGCTGGCCGCCTGGGCTTGAACTTTATCTAGGAAGGCCGCAATTTTCTCAGGCTTGCTGCCACGCACATAGGCTAATTGGCTTTGTTGGACTGGCTTAATGCCCACCATGCGCAGAATATGGCGAGCTAAAACGCGACCATAATCCTGCATGAAGAGGCGGGCGAAGAAGCCTACTGTATCGTGGGTGGTAATGACCCAGCCCGTTCGGCCCTTAAGCAGGGCTTGAGGGATTGGATTATCACTATAATCATAGGCAAAGCCCTTAACCAAAACGCGATCAACAAAGCCCTTGAGTATAGCAGGCATGCCGCCCCACCAAATAGGATAGATGAAGATCAGATGGTCAGCCCAAGTCACCAAGTCACGATAAGGAGCCATTTGAGGGTCCTTGTCTAAATCGCGACGTTTATGGTCTTGGTCGAAGACTAGGCAGGGATCGAAGCCCTTTTCCTTGTGCTCCTGGTAGAGATCCAAGGTCTTGACCTCATGGCGGCCCGCCAGCCCAGCCTGCACGCGGGCTAGGATCTGAGCATTGAGACCTTGATGATTTGGGTAGGCATAAACAATTAAGACTTTCATGGTAATAACCTCCTTATAATCTACGCGGTATTAGTCGCTTTGCTCCTCCTCGGCCAAGAGACGTTGGAAGCCATACTCGTAGAGGTAGCTGGCCAGACGGGTTAGGACGACAGGACGTTGGGCAATTTCGGCTTGAACGCGGACCATGGCATCCACTGAGACCTGGAGGCGCAAGGTGGCCTGGCGGTAGCGCCAGTGGTTATAGACATTCATAGCGACTAGGAAGACTAGGCAGAGCGAGGTCAGGTTCCAAACAAACTGGTCTGGCCTTAGCGCTAGGAGCCCCGTCAGCATGGTCTTTAAGAAAGGCCAGGCCTGGTCCAAATGACCATTCAAGAATGTTACTACTAGGACCAAAAGGGCAAAGCCCAAGATAAAGAGCAGACCATCTGTTAGGGTATCAAGCAGAGCCAGCAGGGACTGGACGATTTTCTTAGCGGTCAGACCACTTAGGTCCTGCTTAATCAGCTCCTGGTAGCGATCGTAGTCGCGCTCAGTCAGGTCAGCCTCTTCTCGCTCTAGCTGAAGGACCAGCTTGTCCCTGTCCTCTGGACTCAGTTTCCTGACATTGCTTGGCTCCATCTTAACACCTCCTTGATAGCTCTATTATAGCACAAAGGCAATTAGCCCCCAAGTCCTCCCCCTTATCCTTGATTTATGTGGTCAGAATTATTAAAATGATAGATGAAAGAGTACACTGTAAAGGATTTGACTTCGATTATGCAACTGCTTGAAGGCGTCTATGCCCCCCACCAACACAAACGACTCAAAGACATTCTCTTCCTGGTCATCGGCATCCTACTTTTTAGTGTCTATGCCGGCCTGCTAGTCCCTTATAACGGGATTGGGGCCAGCGGCACTATCGGGATTGGGCTGATTATGCAGAAGTATTTCGGCATTCCCATCGGGACCACCCAATTAGCCCTCAACGTCCCCCTCTTCTACATTGCCTACAAATATATTGGCAAGCAATTTCTCCTACTAACCGGGGCCACTATCTTGGCCTCCTCCTTCCTCATTAACAACCTGCCCAATATGGTAGCCCCAGTTGAACTCAACGATTCCCTAGTGGCCGCCATCTTCTGTGGTATTATCTCGGGGATTGCAATGAGCTTTCTGCTGATTGCGGGTGCTTCAACAGGTGGGACCGACATTACCGGTAAATTCCTGGCCAAGCGCTTCAAATGGAGCATCCCGACGGTCTTCCTCATGCAGGACATCCTGGTCTACAGCTTGATTTGGCTGACCTTCGACATTCAACACGTCATGTATGCCCTGATTATGAGCTTCGTCCGTAACCAGACCATGAAGAACATCCAACGCTTCTTCTCGGCCTATATCCAATGTTCCATTATCTGTCTCAATCCGCAAGAAGTCGTGTCTGCCATCAACTCCCGTCTGGGCCGGGGCTCGACCATTATTGAAGTGGAAGGTGGCTATTCCCACCAGAAACAATACATGATTATCCTCATTATTCAGCAAAATGAGCTGCATACCCTCAAGAAAATTATCGCCCAAACCAGTCCCAAGTCCTTCATCACCATTACCAACATCAACAACATCTTGGGCAACTTCAAGGAACACTCCTACGAATTATAAGACAACAAAAGGCTGGCACCCAGAGCGGGATGCCAGCCTTTTTTGTCTACTTATTTTTAGCCTTAAGCCAAGAGTTCTTCGAAGTCCATGCCACTAGAATTCTTATCGAACTGGCTGTTATAGAGGTCCGCATAGAAGCCGCCTTGAGCCATGAGCTCCTGGTGGTTGCCTTGTTCGATAATACGACCTTCCTGCATGACCAGGATATAGTCGGCATTTTTAATAGTCGACAGACGGTGGGCGATGACGAAGGAAGTCCGCCCCTCCATGAGGGTATCCATGGCCTGTTGAATCAGTTCTTCGGTCCGGGTATCCACCGAAGAAGTGGCCTCGTCCAAGATCAGCAGTGGAGCGTCCTTAAGCAAGGCGCGGGCAATGGTCATGAGCTGCTTTTGCCCGACCGACAAGGTGACCGTGTCATCCAGGACCGTGTCGTAGCCCTTAGGCAGGGTCATAATATAGTGGTGGACGCCAGCCGCCTTGGCCGCCTCGATCACTTGGTCGTCACTAATGCCAGTCTGGTTGAAGATGAGGTTTTCCTTGATGGTCCCTTCAAAGAGCCAGGTATCCTGCAGGACCATGGCGAAGGCATCATGGACTTCCGACCGCTTCATTTGGGCCAGGTCTACGCCATCAATGGCGATGGTCCCCTGGTTGATTTCATAGAACTTCATAAGCAGGTTAACAATGGTCGTCTTACCTGCCCCGGTCGGCCCTACAATGGCAATCTTCTTACCAGGACGGGCTTGGGCCGTAAAGTCATTAATGATGGTCTTATCAGGCGAATAACCGAAGGTGACCTGGTCGAAGGTGACCTGCCCCTTAATGTCGGTCAAGGCCTGTGGCAAGTCGTGGTCATCCGCCATTTCTTCTTCATTGAGGAATTCGGAGACCCGACTCATGGCTGCTCCCGCTTGTTGCAGGGAAGTCATGCCTTGGGCCAGTTGGGAAATGGGTTGGGCGAAGATTCGCACATAGACCATAAAGGCCACGATGGTCCCCATGGTCACGCCACTGCCCTCTTGCAAGGCCAAGATAGCCCCAACAATAATGACTAGGACGTAGGCGAAATTGCCAATGAAAATCATAAGCGGCATCATAATGCCCGAGATAAATTGAGACTTCCAGATGCTGTCATGGAGTTGACCATTGAGTTTGGCGAACTGGGCCAGAGACTCAGGTACGGCATTGTAGCTGGTGACCACATTGTGGCCCGAATAAGTTTCCTCGACGAAGCCATTGACGGCCGCCAAGTTGACTTGTTGGGCCTTGAAGAAGCCTTGGGCCCGCATACCGATAAACATAATCAGGATAAAGCCCACGAAGACAGAAATTACCGTCACCAGCGAGAGGATGACATTGGCGGTGAACATCATAATCAGGACCGCGACTATCATGATAACCGAAGAAATCACATTGGCCAGACTCTGGTTAAGGGATTGACCGACGGTGTCCACATCGTTAGTCACCCGTGACAGGGTATCCCCTTGGGAATGACTATCGAAGTAGGCCAAGGGAAGACGGTTAATCTTGGTGGCGATGGCCCGGCGAAGACGCTGGGACAGGCGCTGAATCATGGTGGTGATAATGAAACCTTGGAGGTAGTTAATCACCGCCCCGAAGGCGTAGAGCCCGGCCAGCAAGAAACCCACCGCTGAGATGGCCTTGAGGTCCATCTTGCCTGACATGCCTTGGCCAATCAGGTTGGTCATTTCTTCCAACTTCCGTGGCCCATAGACCGTAATCATGCTGGAAATGGTCGCCCCAATCAGAGCCAAGACCAAGGGCAGTTGAAAGCCTTGAATATAAGGTTTAATTCCCTTAAAGAGGGATGGTTTGGATGTCTTATTGGCCATCTTCTAATTCCTCCTTGGATAATTGAGAGTAAGCAATTTCGCGATAGACTGCATTGTCTTTGAGCAATTCCTTGTGGGTCCCTTGGCCGACCACCCGACCTTGGTCTAGGACCAGAATCAAGTCAGCCTCCATAATGGTGGAAATCCGTTGGGCCACAATCAACTTGGTCATGTGGGCTGTCTCCTTGGTCAAAGCCTCACGCAAGATGCGGTCGGTCTTATAGTCTAGGGCTGAGAAGGAATCGTCGAAGATCAAGATTTCTGGCTTACGCGCTAGCGCCCGGGCAATGGCCAGACGTTGACGTTGACCCCCTGAGAAGTTGGTCCCGCCTTGGGCCACATGCTCGGCTAGGCCGCCTTCCTTGGCCTCCACAAAGTCCTTAGCTTGGGCCAATTCAAGGGCCTGCCACATCTTGGCTTCCGTCAGTGGGCTTTCTAAGCTATCCCCCATGTCCAGGTTGGACTGGATGTCGCCTGAGAAGAGGACGGCCTTTTGGGGAATATAGCCTACTCGCTTGCGCAGTTCGCTTAAGTCGTAGTCAGCCACGTTGACGCCGTCGACCAGAATCTGGCCTTCTGACACATCATAGAAGCGCGGAATCAGGTTAACCAGGGTGGATTTACCTGAACCGGTTGAGCCGATAAAGGCCACGGTTTGGCCAGCTTGGGCCTGGAAGGATACATCTTGGATGACCGGCTCGGCTTCTTGGGCATAGCGGAAGGTCACATTTTGGAAGGTGACTTGCCCCTTAAGACTTGGGTCTGGAGACTGGCCTTGGGCTGGTGAATGAATACTTGGCTCCAATTCTAGAACTTCATTGATCCGGCCCGCTGCCACCAAGCTACGGGGCAGGATGAAGAAGATAATCCCCATTAAGAGGAAGCCGATGACAATCTGCATAGCATAGGACATGAAGACAATCATGTCGCTGAAGAGGCCAACTTTATCAAATAAGTTAGCGGAAGCAATCAGGTAGGCCCCAATCCAATAGATGGCCAGGGTCAAACCAGAGGAAATCCCCGACATGATAGGGTTGAAGATGGCCATGAGGTTGTTAACGAAGAGGTTGAGTCGGGTCACTTCATTGTTAGTGGCTTCGAACTTGGCATCTTGGTAGTCCTCAGCATTATAGGCCCGAATGACCCGAATCCCCATCAGGCTCTCGCGGGTAACGGCATTGAGCTTATCGGTTAATTTCTGTATAACTGCTTGCTTAGGAAAGGCCAAGGTCATGAGGACTACGGTCATTAAAATGTTGATTAAGACCGCTACCCCCACTGCCCACAGCCAGGCCTCAGACTTGCCCACAATCTTGGTCATGGCCCAAATAGCCATAATGGGACCGCGGACAATGACTTGGAGGCCCATGGTAATCAGCAGCTGAATCTGGCTGATGTCATTAGTGGTCCGGGTCAAGAGGGAGGGAATGCTGAAGCGTTTGATTTCAGCATCCGAATAGCTAAGCACTTGGCTATAGATGTCCGATCGCAAACGGGTGGTATATCTAGCAGCCAAGCGGGCAGATAGGTAACCCACCATGACTAGGCTAGCAAAACTAGCCAGGGATAGGCCTAACATGAGGGCGCCAGGGCCCATTAACTGGTCTAGGCCCACGCCAGGTGTTTGTAAGAGGGTGGCCACTTCCTTCATATAACTTGGAACTTCTAAGTCCAAGTAGACGGCTAGGAAGATGAAGGCCACGGTAAGACCCACCATGCCCCATTCGCGGGCGCTGAGTCGCTTAATTAATTTAAACATGGTCTACTCCTTTATATTGAATATGTTCCAGATTTTGCGTCAATTGGCGGATTACCCGATGGAAGACTGCTAGATCTTGCTCGCTGAGTCCTTCCAGCAATTGGTCGTGGATGGTGGTCAAGAAATGACCGACCTGGGCTTGCTTGACTAGGCCTTGCTCGGTCAGGGTCACATACTTGCGCCGCTTGTCGCGAGGATCCGGCTTAATGTCAATCAGCTGATTCTTCTCCATACGCTTGAAGAGTTGGCTAGCCACAGGCTTGGAGATTTTCATTTTCTCTGCGACTTCCATCATGGTAACCGGTCGCTCTTGGTGGTGGAAGAGATAGGTCACTACCCGCCCTTGGGGTCCAGCTAACCAGTCCATCCCGGCTTCCTTGGCCAGGTTCTGGGCTTGATTTTTAAGGCGATGGCTGAAGACCACCGTATCATGGATACAACCTTCCATTGGCATCCCTCCGTCAATAGTTATCATGCTAACTATTTTAGCATAGGCCCAAGCCCTTGGCAAGTTCCAGCCCTCTCGACAAAACTTTAGAAATACTTTAGAATTGCTTGAGAGATATTTGATTTTTAGGTCCTATACTAAGAACTACCAAGGAGCCAAGCTCCTAATTAGCAGAAAGGACGTGTTCAACATGACCCCCATCCTTAGCACCCAGTCCCTAACTAAAAACTATGCCTCTGGCCCGGCCCTGACCCAGGTCAGCCTCAGCCTAGAAGAAGGCGACATCTACGGCTTAATCGGCCAAAATGGGGCCGGTAAGACGACCCTACTCAAGCTTATCACCAGACTCATTCACCCTACTTCAGGCACCGTCTCCCTCTTCGGCTCTAGCAGCGACCGGGAGTGGAGCCAGGCCCTGACTCGGGTGGGTGCCGTCATCGAGTCGCCAGCCGCCTTCCCTAATCTGTCGGCCTACGAGAACCTGCGCTACCAAGCCACCCTCCTCTGCCTACCCCAAGCCGAGCAAGTCATCCAGGAGACCCTGGAACTCATCGACTTGCAGAATGCCGGTCGCAAGCCCTTCAAGGACTTCTCTTTGGGGATGAAGCAACGCCTAGCCATTGGCCTGGCGATCTTGGCCAAGCCCGACCTGCTCATTTTGGATGAGCCGGTCAATGGCCTAGACCCCATCGGCATTAGCGACTTGCGCGCCCTCCTCCTCCGCCTCAACCGCGAGTTAGGCATGACCATGATTATTTCCAGCCACATCCTAAGCGAGCTCCAGCAAGTGGCCAACCGCTTTGGCTTTATCAAAGATGGACGGCTAATTAAGGAAATCTCCAAGACTGAATTCGATAGCCTGTCCGAAGACTATATTGTCCTCAAGACCCATGCGGTGGAAGCTGCCAGCCGTCTGCTAGAAAGCCAGTTCAGCTATCCCTTCAAGGTGGTGGCCGAAACGGGTGAAATCCATGTCTTCGCGCCTGCCAACCAGTTGTCGGCTGTCAATACCGCCCTGGTTCAAGGCCAAGTGGCCCTGGATGAGATTTATTATGCTAAGCAGAACCTAGAAAACTACTTTACCCAATTGATTCACGAGGAGGATGCTCACCATGTTAGCCATTCTTAAAGCCGATTTCCGCCGCCTGATTCATTCAAAGGGTTTCTGGACCATGGAAATCCTGCTACTGGCCTTCAACTTCCTCATTGTCCTCCTAGCTCATCCTACCGTCCTCAAGTTTATCTCGGGCCTCCAAGGAGTCAGCGGTGCCGAGGGCCTGGAGCAGCTGAGATTGGATGGTTTGACCGCTGTCAGCCAGGCCATTGAGAGTGGAGCTGGTATTCAGATCTTTATGCTCTTTTTGACCCTCTACTTGGTGGGGCCTGAACTCAACCACCAACTCTATAAAAATTCTCTGTCCGCCGGCATCTCCCGCTTCAGCTACTACTTCAATAAATGGCTGATGATTTTCCTCTTAACCGGCTTCAACCTCTTCCTCTACACCAGCACCCGCTATCTATATGCCAGTCTCTTCCTGGATATGTCGGGCCTAAGTCCCGAGGTGCTTGGACAAGGAGTCCAAGTCCTCCTGCTCCAATGGCTCTTCATCCAATTCTGGGTGGCCGTCATCCTGACCCTCCTCCACTTGACCCACTCCATCCCCATCAGCCTGGTCTTTTTCTTCCTATTCGGACCTACCGCCAATTATCTGGCCATGCTCTTGCCAAAAAACACCTGGCTGCGCTATGTCGATGTGCAAGCCGACTTCGCCCTCCTATCAGACCCCAATCTAGCTCTGGCCGTGGGCCTGTCGCTAGTCCTAAGTACCATCTTCGGCTGCCTAGGCTACCAGATTTTCAAAAGACGTGACTTATAATAAAAGAAGCTAGGATGTAGGTCCTAGCTTCTTTTAATTCATAATATTCAAATCAGCTTACATAGGCTTCAATTTATCAACACTCTATTATCGCTAGTTAGAATTCTCTTTCCTTTTCGAGTAAAATTTCATTTTGAAAAGCACCTATTGATTTCTCAATTCGACTTACAAGATTAATATATCTAATATCGTCAGAAAATATGTATCTTATCATCTCTAGTCGGCTAATTTGTTTTTCTAAAACCGGAATTTGGCTTCCATTCCAACTAGTAGAATACTTATGAAAATGAATCTTCATGTACGTTGATAGACCGTATCCTCTATCTTTCATGAGATTATATGCACTTATCATATCATTTGGATCTAAAACTTCAGTACCTATATTAATTACTTTTATAAACTCTTCTTCATCCGAAGATCTACTTAATAATTCCAATATTAAATCCTGTCTATTCTTTAACAGCTTTTTCAGACACGTATTATTATAGTAAAATAGTAAATCGCCCTCTCTTATAATATAAAGAGCAAACCCCATAATTAATTCGTCAAAGAACTCATAATTTTTTAGTCGGTAAAGAATGCTCTCCAATATTTGTCCGTTAAGAGTCTCGTTTTTATATAGTTCCTTAAGTACCTCAAGTCCAAAGCTTAGATTATGTTTGATCAATAAGCCAAGTAAGGAGCAAGATTCATCTATAGGTTTATCTAGATTCGAAAAATAGAGACTCTCCAAGATGTCATAATTAATAACTTTTACTATTTGTATAGCCTCTTCATCACGTATATAATTTGGTATCCAAAAATATTCAGAATCAGATTTCAGAATACCTTTTGATAGTAAACCTGGACAGAACTCTTCAAATTTCAAAAAAGAGATAATCGAATAGTACAATGGGACTGAATAATCCTTCAATAGCTCAATGAGGCTGTCGTATTGTTCTTTTGTGACCTCTTTTGCCATTACGAGAGTAGCTAACCGCCATTCAGTTTTATGCAAATCTGGTATAAAGCTTAATAGATCGCTATAGTTAAGAGGGGAAACCTCACGTAAAAAGTCGGACGGTTGTAATCCGAATGGCCTATAATTTGCTTTTAACATAGCTTGGATAAATCTACATTGTTCTAAAAACGGCAAATTTTTATATAGATTATACAACACATTTTCAACATTATTACCAGAGAGCATTTCATCTACGTCGGTTATTAGCTTTAGGTTTACGAAAAATGGTTCCCATTCTCCCTCATACTCATTTGCAATCCGGGCGATTTCTTCCTCATGCTTAGGCTTATATGGATATGCTAAACTACGAGACGAAATAATTCCGTAAACCTTTTGACGCTCTGAAACTTCATATCCTTCAAAAGCGTTGCTACCAATTTGATTGGATAACTCACATAGTTGATATAGTGCCTTTTCTTCTAACACAGAAAGATTTTGCATCTCACAGAAAAATGTGCTTCTTATCTTTGCCAAATCAGATTTAATCGTCTTAGAATGAGATACTAGATATTTTTTACTGTCTTCACTATACTTCAGCAGCAGATTGATAATGTACTTTTCATGCTCTGCCCCACAAAACATATATATATTGTTCAGATTCTCAAATATCTTTTCTCTATATTCTATGATAAGCTCATTTTCAGGAAGTGTGTATGCAATATGCGAAAAACAACTTTCTGTTAATACAACGCTTTCTCGATATAGTTTTAAAAAATCTTCGTATACTACAACACTGAGGCTTGTTATATTTTTTACATCAATCTCATTAGTATTACTTAAGATTTCTATGACTTCTCCCATAAAAGAATAGTCTCCGCCATTCTTCAGGAGAGAGTTAAAGCAATTGACTAATACTTTAAAAATCTGATTAACTATACTTGGTTTATTACTTAAGTATCCAAATAAGAGTTGCAACGAGACCTTAATGTGACCAGTCTCAATTAATGTGCTTAACAGTCTGAGTAGTTTATCTCGAACTGAATTATTCTTGTTCGCTATCTGTTCAATAGTTATAGGAACTTGCACTAGTTCTTTATTCGCCTGCAAAATAGCTTTATTAACAAATTTAATTGTTTCGTACGGTACCAAAGAACCAAAAGACAACAGAAACTCTTCTTGAGCCTCACAATCATCATTCGGTATCTTGGAGTAGTAAGTAGCCGCTCCCCTCTGAACGGCATTCCAAAATTGATTATCTTTATAATATATTTGAGACTGAGCTAGCATTTCTACAAAACGCTTTCTATCAATGCTATATAATATTTCAAATAGGCCGCTAATAGCATTTTTGCTAGTACTCAAGTACTTGAGCACTACATAATCACCTAAGGTTTGATCCGCAATCTTGCAAATGTACTCACTGTGAATATCAATAAGTTCCTTTTTATAGAGTCCTTTGATTCGATCTTCTACCTCTAAATCATTCACTTGAAATAAGTCTGCTAATTTAGAATAAACTACATTTTCTTTTCTATCCTTATACTTAAGCCGATTTAGAAAATACACAATGAACAAGACATTTAGGTCTCCAGAATCTACTTCGCTTGACGATAGAATCTCCTCATAGTAATCCCTCAATATCTCATAACAATTCGCATATTTCTTCGATTTTTCCTTTTTCGATAAAATTGCAGCCAAAACCAATAATCGAGGATTGTTTTGTCCGGCCTCAATAAGATCTTGAATAGTCTTTGAATGAATATTATCGTTCGAAAATTGCCTAATCAAATCTTTTCTTTCATCTAACCCCAATTCTTTTACAGAGATTTCCATATATTGATATTTCTTAAGATATGGCTCAATAGATTCTCTGGAATACGATCTACAGGTTACGATAAATTTTATTTTTTCATCAAAATTCAGTAATGCAATAACTGCCTCATAATCCGATACCAAATTGACATCATCAATGAAAACTACTGTATCTTTGCCTCCGTCAATAAATCTCTTAAGGTCTTGATAAGTCGCCTGTCCGTTGCTTTTTATACATAGTACAATGTATCCTTTTTTCTCCAATTCTTTACATATTTCAATTCCCAGTCTTGTTTTGCCTACTCCAGCATTATCAGCTATTAGTAAAACTTGAATATCCGATTCTATTAAAGATACGTAATTGTCTACGCTCCCACCTAAATAATCATTTGAAATAGGCGCATTAGTTTTACTATGATCATGTATTTTTATGAAACTTTCAATATCCCATACTTGATCAGTAGATTCACTCACCCCTAAAAAATCTCTAGCAATGTAATGATAACCAATATTATAGCATAACGTATTTGCAATCTCATTGATACCAATCAATTCTAATTCATAAGGGCTTGCTTCTTCTTCAAATTTCTTTTTCTTCTCAGGCCCAATATTTGAGCTCGTATGACAACATATTATTTTCTCTATCTGCTCAGTACCTAAGCCGAGTTTTTCAATCTTTTCTTTTACTGACTTAATATCCCCCGATATTTTCTTTTTTACTTGTGCATGAGTCCCATACATCACAAAAATTTGCTTACCGTTCGGAAGTACTAAATAAGTATCTGGAATTCCTTTTGTGGGCTTATTTGTTCCTTCTTGTGATCCTAATGCGATAAGTTTATAGTCCGGAAACTTTTTCGCTAAAAAAGCATCACATAGTTTCTGAAATTTACCTCCACTCAGCTCTTTAATTTTATTCTCAATCGTATTTATCAGTGACATATGTGCATCTCCATTATAGTTAATGTAAATCTATATATCCTATTATTTAGGGAGTAAAATTATTACAGAAAAATCTAGATTCTTACTACTCAATAGAAGATTCCCACCTAGTAATTGGATTACTTGCTGACTAATATAGAGCCCCAGGCCAGAAGAAGACTCGACTTCTGACAGGTTCTCTGAATAGAAGCGCTTGGTCAAGTAGCGGACCTGCTGGATGGGCTGGGCCATCTGGTTATCGAGGCGAATTTGCAGCTGGCCTGCTTGGAGGCTCAGGCTAATTCGCCCCTGACCCTTGCCATGTTTAAGCAAGTTGCCTAGCAGGTTCTGCAGGACCCTCACCAGAAGTTCTGGGTCGGTCTCTAGCCAGATAGGCCCTGGCGCCAGGTCCAAGTCGACGCTAAGCCCCGCTCTTTGGAAGGATTCATAGTAGGTCAAGGCCGTCTCCAACAAGAGCTGATGGACATCCACGCGCGCAAAGCTTGGCTTGACCTCGTGCTCCAAGACCCGGCGATAGTCCAAGAGGGCCTCTAGCCGACCTGAAACCTGCTTGAGTTGCTGATGGACCTTTTCCAAGGCCTGGACATCGGGTAGCTCTTGGGCTTTGACCTGCTTAAGGGCCTGCTGGGTATAACCCGAGGCAATGGTCAGCGGGGTCCGGATATCGTGGGCAATATTGCTGATGGCCTGGTCCAAATCCCGCCGCTCCTGTTGGCTGGTGAGCCGCTCGGCTTCCTGGTCCTTGAAGACTTCTTGGACAGCCTGGCTCAAGTCCACTAAAGTTCGACTCTGCTGGCTGAGACGCAGGCGCCCTTGGGATTTGGTCTGGCGCTTGGTCTCAATCTGCCGGGTCAGCTGGCGGACGGTGTAGGTTTGATGAAATAAATAGAGGATGGTCCCTAGCAGACAGAGGCCTAGGCCCAAGATAATTCCCAACATTAGGTCGCCTCCCCTCCTGGCCGGACGCCTTGAGCTAGGCGGACCCCCAGACCCCAGACTGTCTCAATATAATCCTGGCTATCATCCAGCTGGCTGATTTTCTTGCGCAGGTTGGACAGGTGAGTGTTAAGGGTATTGTCGCCCGGAATGAAGGCATCCTGCCAGACCAATTCATAGAGCAGCTCCTTGGTAAAAATCCGCTGGGGCTCGCCTAGCAAGGTAGTTAGAATGCCAAATTCCTTTTTAGACAGGCGGACTGCTTGGCCCTCCCGACTGATTTCAAAGCTATCAGGTTTGAGTTCTAGCTGGCCTAGACGGGTAATCGCCTGGCTTGGCTGACTGCTAGCGCCCGCCTCATGGCCGGCTGTCCGCAACTGGACGGCCACCCGGGCATAGAGCTCCTCGAAGTCGAAGGGCTTGACCATGTAGTCATTGGCCCCAGCCAGCAGCATCTGACTAATCAGCTTCTTATCTCCCAAGGCCGTCAGCATAATGACCGGCACCTGGCTGAAGGCCCGAATGGCCTCCAGGACCGCCTGGCCATTCATGCCCGGCAACATATAGTCCAGCAGAACCAAATCCACCGGCTGGGACTGGCAGTAAAGCAGCCCCTCGGTCCCGGCAAAGGCAGAGACCAGTTCATGTTCCTGGCCCAGGGACTGCTTAATCAGGGCATGGATGTCCTGGTTATCTTCGATAATCAATAGGCGTGCCATAGCGGCCTCCTTTCATGCGGGTCTTACTAAAGTTTAGTCTTGGCTTGGAGCCGGACTTTCAGCTTGTAGGTCTGCTTGGTCTTGCGATTCAGGTGTTTGAGCTGCCGGCACTTGAGCTGCGTCAGCTTCTGATTCAGCAGGTTCAGTTTCAAGCGCTACTTCTTCAGCCACTTCTGCTACAGGCTCAGCTTCTTTAGCCACTTCTGTTACAGGTGTTTCTTCAGTCGCCTCTAGTGCTTGACCTTGGTCACCCTCAACTGGCGCCCCTTCTAAGACGGGCACTGGCTCTTGTTCTGGCTTCTTAAGCAAGTATACTTGGCCGGCAAAAATCAAGCCAACCACCACTACTAGACGGACTAATTCCACGTCGTCTGTGGCAGGTGAACGCAAGGATAGGATCCATCCCACTAAGAGAGGTAGATAGATTTTCCATGTAGCAAAGCCACCCAAGAATTCAGGCTTTCTCTTAAAGCTCAGTAAGAGAATGCCCAGATAGTAAACAGCCAAGCCGGCATAGCTTAGGTCCACAATATGACTGATGCGCACATAAGGGGTCATAAAGCCACCCAAGGCAATAATGACAAGACTCAAGCCAATCATAATCACATAGTGGCTGTAAATAAAGCCAGCAGCTGACTGGTCGGCCCCTTGCGGCACCCGGTCGATTTGAACCTTATAGTGGAGAACGAGGCAGGCAACGAGGATAAGACCTAGTAAGGTGGTCGTCTCCAGAGATAGGAAGGTACCCAAGCTGAGGACAACCAAGCCGGCTGAGTACATCATGGTCATGAGCGAAGTACGGTCCTTCAACCGGTCGAAGTCCAGGGCTGGCACTTGGCGGTCACGCAAAAAGTAAAATGGCGCTAACCAGCCAGCTAGAATTGCTACTACCAAAGCAGCGACGCCCCATTCATAAGGCAACTTGGTGCCCAGCAGAAGCAAGACCCCTTGAGCCAAGAAAATCAAGCCATGACTAGCAGCAAAGTATTTGTTCTGGTCGTCCTGGGCCTTGAGCCATTGAAGGCCGTAGCGTAGGGCCAAACTGAGGCTGAGGAAGGCCAGGCATGCTGACAAGAGGACCCAGCTATCCTTCCAAGAAGCCGTATTGCCTTTAAAGAGGAAGAGGAAAACGGTCATATCGAAGAAATGACAGACATAGTCCAGGGGCCCTTCCTTCAAGTAACGATTGTTGTAAGCGGCTTGGCTGAACCAGACATAGAGAATGACCGACAGGGTCAGGGCAAAACGCCAGATCAGGTTGGTCTCCAGGGGATACTTGGTAATATCTGCTAACATATAGAGCAGAGTGAACAGGCCGGTAACAAAAACAAAATCATAAAAAATTTCTAAAACTGAAACGCGTTTGGTTTCTAACATGGCATTCACCTCATTTTATTAATTGGTTTTGAGATATTTGAGTCGAAGTAAGCAGGGATTCCATTCATCCCAGAGATCCGGGAAGATTTCTATGGCCTCATAGCCACAAGCCTGGTAGAAGGCATTGGTGGCATCATAAGCCTCATAGTAACCGGGCGCTACCGTCTTGACCTGCAGATAATGATAGCCCTGGCTGATCGCATAGTGCTCGGCCGCAGCCATGAGCTGGCGGCCTAGTCCCTGGCCCTGATGGGCCTTGAGGACGCCCATGCAGTGAATTTCCAGACAGACAGGCGACGTTTCTTGGAGGGTGATAAAGCCCCAGCCCTCCCCTGCTTGAAAGCAGACCCGGTCGCTGGCTTGGTCAATGTATTCCTGGGTAGAGTCTGGCAGACCAAACCATTCAGGCAGGTCGGCTAAGACCTTGGCCACTAGTTGTGAGCGGTCTTGACCTGCTTGCACTAATTGAATCACTGAAACGCGTTTGGTTTCTAACATGACATTCACCTCATTTTATTAATTGGTCTTGAGATACTTGAGTCGAAGTAAGCAGGGATTCCATTCATCCCAGAGATCCGGGAAGACTTCAATGGCCTCGTAGCCACAGGCCTGGTAGAAGGCATTAGTGGCATCATAAGCCTCATAATGGCCCGGGGCCACCGTCTTGACCTGCAGATAATGATAGCCCTGGCTGATAGCATAGTGCTCGGCCGCAGCCATGAGTTGTCGCCCCAGGCCCTGGCCCTGATGGGCTTTGAGGACGCCCATGCAGTGAATTTCCAGACAGACAGGGGAAGTTTCTTGGAGGGTGATAAAGCCCCAGCCCTCCCCAGCTTGAAAGCAGACCCGGTCGCTGGCCTGGTCAATGTATTCCTGGGTGGAGTCGGGCAGACCAAACCATTCAGGTAGGTCGGCCAAGACCTTGGCTACTAGTTGTGAGCGGTCTTGACCTGCTTGCACTAATTGAATCATGGCTTGTCCCCCTTTGGCTTTTTCTTAGGCTTGGGGGCCGGTAATTCAGGCCACATGGCTTCAAACAAAGCTAGGACATAGCCTGATTCCTCTAGGTCCTCCACCTCAATCATGGGCTTGGCACCCGGATAAGGAAGGACATTGGCTTCTTTGGCTAGGTAGGATAGGGCGGCAGGCACCGGCTTGACTAGCAGGCGGTTATCGTAGAGACCACCCACTAATTTGCCTTGATAGTAGAGCAGGTACTCGCCCATCATGGCCCGACTAGTAACATCTGGATCATGCTGGCAAAGGTCTAATATAAAGGCTAGATAATCCGGACTGGTAGCCATCTTAGTTCCCTCCTTTCAGATAGTCCTTAAGGTAGGTCAGATTGCCATAGGCTTCTAGCTCAAGAGGCTCAGTCGTCAAGACCATGCCTCGCCCGGCCAGGTCGCTTGGGACTTGGAAGGCCAGACCTAGACGGCCAGGCTCTTCTCCCGGCGCCCAGGCGATGTAGAGAGTCTTGAGGTAGCCGTAAGTGGCATCCTCGGACTGGAGGACGGTCTGGGCATAAGCATACCAGTCGCCGACCTTATAGAGTTGGTTGAGGATTTGGTCCAGATAGTCCTGGCTGACCTGCCGGCTGTCTGGCACCAAATGGGGCAAGAGGCGTAACTCTACGCTATCTTCGGCGATAGTGGGCAGATCAATCTTAACTGCCCCTAAACTTCTGAGTCCTTCTAACACCTTATCCCTCCTCTGTCTGATCCTTGGCTTGGTCCAAGGCCTGGAATTTGGCCTTCATGGTTGGGTTCTTACGGGTCAACTTCTTAACGCTGACATCGTCCAGCTTGTTGTTGGCCAGGCGTAGTTGGTTCTCGCTGGTCAGCAGGGCCGTTTTCACGGCCTCCATGCGCTTGATGGCCTTGTCGATTTCCTCGATGGCCTTGGCGAAGTTGTTGCTGGCCGAGTTATAGTTTTTGGCAAAGGCCACTTTGAAGGCGTTGAGGTCTTCTTCAAAATGGGTAATGTCAATATTCTGCTCCCGCATCTGGGCCAGTTCCTGCTTGTAATGGAGGGCATTCATGGCCGCATTGCGCAGGAGGGTAATCATAGGCAGGAAGAATTGCGGCCGGATGACATACATCTTGTCGTAGACATAGGACACATCGACAATCCCGCTATTATAGAGCTCATTGTCGGCTTCCAACAGACTAACTAGAATGGCATACTCGCAGCCCTTCTCCCGCCGGTCCTTATCTAGCTCCTTGAAGAATTGCTCGTTCTTCTTCTTGCTGGCAGTATCGTCGCCTTCGTTCTTCATCTCAAACATAATGGAGAGGATTTCGACACCCTGGTCATCATACTCGCGGTAGATATAGTCCCCCTTGGACCCCGTCCGCGCATCATTGTCCTTACCGAACTGTGCCTTGGGAAACATACCCATGCGGTTACGGTTAAATTCATACTCGCAGTGCTGTTCCAGGCTCTCGCCAATCATCTTGGTGGACTGCTTGGCCTTGAAGTCCTTGTAAAACTCAATGGTTTCGTCCTTCTTGCGCAGCTCCAATTCGTACTTCTCTTGATCAGCCTTGCGGGACAGCTGGGCTTCCTTCTCTTGCAAGGCTAGCTGGTTGGCGACCGCATCGCGTTCCTTCTCCAACTGGGTCTTGGCCGCTTGCAGGGCTTGTTGATGCTCCAACTGAGCCTGCTTGAGCTGGAATTCCAGAGCTTGAATGGCCTGATCCTTGGCCGTCAACTGGCCTTGGAGGGCGGTCTCGGTTTCCTTTTGAATCAGGGCCTTCTCCGTTTCAAATTGTTGGATTTGATGTTGCAGCTGACTCAGTTCCTGGTCCTTCTGGGCCCGCAAAGCCTGCTCCTGGTTCTGATAGCGCTGCTCGGCCAAGTCTAGGGCCTGATGAAGGCGAGCTTGCACTTCGGCATCAAATTCAGCCGTCCGCACCTGGGCCAGCAACTCGCTATATTGGGTTTCATTAATGGTAAAGTGGGTCCCGCAATGGGGACACTGGATTTCTTTCATATAAAACGGGGACTCCTTTCATCACTTTGTCTCCTCTATTATAACAAAAAAAGCCCCCGGCTTGTAGTGGGAGCTAGCCTTGGACAAGGGGCGCCTGCCTATTATTCGTGAATTGTAAGCGCCAAACTTGTAAAGGGCTTGGTGTCAGTTTAGTGAGGTCTCAACCTCTGGCCTTGCTTAGCCAATCTTGGCTAGGGAGCGGGACCGGCTTCAGCCAGCCTGCAGCTGTCTTCCACTTTGCTGGTCTATGGTGGCCTAAGTCGCTCCGCTCCAAGGCCACTCATAGGCCCAGCATCCTAGGCGCTCCTAGCTAAAGATTGGGCGCAAGGCCGCCGGTTGACAATCAAGCGAAGACATAAAAAATGGCGGTATCACTACCGCCATTGGCAACTTGCAACTAAGCAAGTCTATTTTTTAATTATTTTTAGCTTCTTCCACGTAACTATGGAAGAGCGAAGCATAGTGGTCATATTGATCCGGATAGCCCTTGCGCAAGTTACGCAGAAAAGCCCGTTTGACTGGCGTCGTATAACGGAAATGAATGTAGAAGAGAGCAATAAGCCCTGCACCAAGAAAACCGACAAGGGATGAAAGGGTAGACCCAAAACCGGTACCCGGCTTGCTTAAGTATAACCCCCCTGCCGCTACAAACAGAAACGCCATAATAATAATGACCCACTTAAAGTTCTTGTCTAGGCGCGCCTGCACCTCTGCTAATTCTAGAATCACACCTTGTAACTCGCCATCTGTATAGACTCCCTCACGTAGGTTACGCGCCGCGTCACGAGAGAGTACTGTCCGTGTTGCCATAGTTGAATCCACTCCTTTAGTTTTGGATAGTCTCAATATAGCATTTTTAGGCCTTAAATTCAAGATTTGTAGGCTTTCAAGCCCTCTTTCTGGCTTGCCCTAAGGCCCCTTGTTATACTAAAAGGCAAAGGAGGAGGATGAAGATGTCCACAAGTTCTTACACCAGTCAAAGCCTAGCGCCGCTACTACCTGAGCCAGTCAGACAACATTTTCTCAGTCTACCCCCTAGTCACCAAGCCGAATGGCTTACGTACCTCAACGAAGCCAAGCAGGAAGTCACTAAGGAGCGTCGCCTGGCCAAGATGATTGACCAATTAACCCCATAAAATCAAAAAATACAGGCATCTCTGTCATGATGCCTGTATTTTTTTGCCTTTATCGTTCTAAGGCCTCTAGCAGTGTCTGGCGCATCTGGGACAGCTCGGGCTCCTGCAGTCGCACTGCCTCATCCGTCATTTCCTCAAAGGGCACCCACCAGACGGGCCCGCTCCCCTGGTGGCCGTAGGTCCCCATATCGCCGGCGCAACGTGGAAATAGATGCCAGTGTAGGTGAGCATCGCCATTGCCTAGCAATTCGACATTCATCTTCTCTGCCCCAAAGGCCTTGGCCACCGCTTCTTGAACCTGACTCATTTCAGCCAGGAAGGCTAACCTAGTCTCAGGGTCTAAGTCATGTAGCTCCCGCACATGCTGCTTGGCTAGGAAGAGCGTGTAGCCCTTGAAGTATTGGTGGTCACCCAAGACCACATAGCCAGTGGACAGTTCCTTGACTAGGTAAGGATTGCTGCCTTCCCTAATCATCTCAATTCGTTGACAAATTAAACACATGGTCTAGGCTCCTTTACTACACTATTGCTTTGACCCAATTATAGCATAAGTCACTCTCCCATTCAAAAAAAGCGCCCTAGGGCGCTTTTCTTTTCTAATCCTCCAGCACTTCCAGCTCAAAGCGCATGCCGCCTTCAATGGCATAGAAGTCATGGGCAATATGATAATTTTCCAGCAGATTATGAACCATATAGAGCCCCAAACCGGTCCCCTTATTGCCCTGCTGGTCGCTGTCCTGGTGACTAAAAATGTCATAGGCTGACTGAAGGGCTTGGTCAGACATAGGCTGACAAGGATTCTCAATTCTTAGCTTCTGCCCCTCACGATAGATGCGGATGGTGCCGCCGGGTGTGGAGTAGCGGACCGCATTGCTCATGAGGTTGGAGAAGACCTTGCGGAAGGCTGACTCACTCATAGCCAGGGTGGCCTGGTCGAGTTGATAGTCAATCTTCAAGTGCTGAGCCTGAGCCAGGACTTCATAGTCAGCCAGCACCTGAGGCACAATGGTCGCCACATCCAGTGGTCCTGTCTCGGCCTGCCATTCTTGCAGCTTGGAGAGTTCCAGAATTTCCTTGACTAGGCCAGATAATTGGTCGACCTTGAGCATGGCCTCATCCAAATAAGTGTCCCGGTCGGCATACTTGCCTACCTTCCAGCGCATATTTTCTAGCATAATTCGCAGACCGGCCAAAGGCGTCTTGAGTTCGTGGGAAGCACTGCGCAGGAAGTCGACCTTGAGCTTCTCTAACTCTACCATGCGCTGGTTCTTCTCTTCTAGTTCATCAATAACAGCTAAAAGATGTCCATAGAGCTCGTTGATTTGTCGCTCCATCATGCCCAGCTCATCCTGGCGGATATTAGCAAAGAAGGCCGTCCGGTCCAACTGTTTCATGCGCCCAGTCATGACCGCCATACGACTGAGGGGCCGGGACAGGCTGCGAGCGTAGACATAGGCTACCACCACTGCCAAAGCCACCGAGCCCCCCAGGGACATAGGCAGCAAGGTCAGGGTCACCCGTGTGGCCTGGCGGACCACTTCTGTAGTGGCAACAAACTGAACTAGCAGGCGTTTCTTATCCCGCGTCACCACTTCCCGCTCTTCGATAATGACCGAGTTCTGGTCACTGTCCTGATTATAGTTGAGGTTACGGCCTAAAGTCTTAGTATAGCTCGAGCCTTGTGGCTGCATAAAGGCTGTAATGCCCTCATTCTTAGCATAGACTTCCAGGGCTGTCTCCACTTCGGCTTCCTCTACTTCGGCCAGGTTTTGGACCATGGCATCGGCCTTGTGGCTCAAGTCGGTCTGGCGATCATTGAGATAGAAATGAGGAAAGACCAAATAAATGGAGAGATGGGCCACTGCCACCAAGGCTAGCAAGATGGAGATGGTCCAGATAAAAATTTTCGGAAATAAACTTAGTCGTTTCATTTTAGCTCCAATTTATAGCCCACATTTTTGACCGTGACAATACAATCCAATCCTAAGTTTTTGCGCAATTGCTTGATATAGACGTCCACTACCCGGTCAAAAGGTGGATCATCCTGATTGGCCCAGACATGGTCGAGAATTTGCGCCCGACTGAGGACTTGGCCTTGGTGGTCCAGCAAGAGCTTGAGAACTGCCAGCTCCTTAGGCTTGGTATCCGCCACTTCCCCCTTATAAGTCGCTTCATAGCTGGAGAAGTTGACCTTGCTGTCCTTGTATTCCCAGATGTCAAACTCGCCGTAATGGCGCTTGAGCAAGGCTTCAATGCGCTTAGCCAGTAGGGCCAGGGAGAAAGGCTTCTGAATATAGCCATCCACCAGCAAGTCGAAGGTCTTAATTTGGGCTTCTTCATCAGCTACCGCTGTCAACATGAGGACCGGCACTGTACTGGTTTTACGGATTTCTGCTAAGACTTCAAAGCCATTTTTCTTAGGCATCATAATATCTAAGAGGACCAGATCCACGGATACCTCCCCAAAGAGGTCCAGGGCTTCTTGGCCATCAGCCGCCTCCCAAACAAAGTAGCCTTGACTGCGGAGAAATTCGCTGACTCCTTCGCGGATGGCTGCTTCGTCTTCTACAATCATCAGATTCATGGGCGCACTTCCTTTCACATTAAAATCTTAAGTCAATTATACCATAGAAAGTAGGATTAGCCTGCGCAAACCCTACTTTCCATGGTAAAAAATATGATGGACTTCCTAGCCTACACTTGAACCAAATTCTGAACATTATCTACAAATGGAAGTCCCTTAGGTGGAGAATAAAGGGGTATCTAGAACCCCTCATAGGCCGGTCAAGGCGTCATTGCTTGGACTGAGTGACGAGAGTATGTAAGTAACAATGACGGCGACTTGGCCGGTCTATGAGGAGTTCTCGATGACGAGAACTCACCCACTTATTGGCCTATTGATGGTCGGCCAAGAGTGATTTAGGTTGCTTACGCATGAGGGTAATGGAAGCCAATAGTACAGCTACCAGGATGACCACTAAGCCTAAGGCTACTACCCAAACCATATCCATGGCTTGTACTTGGATGGATAATTCGGTCAAGGTCTTGTTGAAGCTATCGATGGCTGCCCCGCCCCCAAGCGTTGTATTCTTAGCTTCAGTTGCCAATTGTTGGCCGATGCTTTGGTTGACGCTGCCCAGAATGGTATTGCCTACCCATTGGCTGACAGGTCCACCTAGGAGGAAGGCTCCCACAAAGCTTGCTAGACTGACCATGAGGACTTCGACTAGGAATTGAGCCAAGATTTGTGGCTTGGTCATCCCTAGGGAGAGACGAATCCCCATTTCCTTACGACGACCGTTCATCCAGAGGAAGAGGATCAACATGAGAACAACACCTGAGAAGATCAGGCTACCCAAGAGTAACTTGTCGGTCATGCCATAGACTAAACCAATTGATTTTTGCAAGGATGGGAAGTTTTGGCTGCTCTTAACCAAGCTGTATGCCCGCCAGTTAATGGACAACTTCTTAGCTTCAGACATAATCTTGTCTAAGTCATGGTTACCGTCGACGAAGAAGCTAGCATCTTGATAGATAGCCGTTTCGTCGGTATATCCGTAGAGCTTTTGAGTGGTCCCTAAGTCGGTCAGTAGGTTGTTTTGGTAGAGCTCTTGGATGGCCGTTACCCCACCCTTGTTTTTCCCGCTGAAGGTCCCTACGATCGTAACTTCAGTCGTTTCATTGGCTTGCTTTTCATTATCGGCATCATAGATGTTGGACTTGAGCTTGAGCGTGTCCCCTACCTTGAGGCCGTTCTTCTTAGCAAATTCTTCGTGGACCATGGCCACGTTCTTGTCCTCAGGCTTAATGTGACGGCCTTCAACTAGCTTGAAGGTTTCGGCACTAAAGCGATCGTCCAAGGAAGAGTCATTGGTCCCAGTCAACATAGCTGCCTTACCGAAGCGACGTTGACGGTCGGCATCAATTCGTGGCAGGCCATCTTGGGAAACCAGTTCCTTGTCGACTAAGTCGGCCACAATCCCCATACGTTTGACTACTTGGCTAATGCCATCTAGGCCTTGAATGGCCGCGATGTCCTTACCACGCAAGTTCCCACTCCCGCGGTTGGTCCCTTGGTTGTTACGGCGATCGATTTCCATCGAGAAGGAAGAGCTGATGCCCTTGAAGGTTTCTTTGGAGGCCACGTCGGTTGCCCGCTTAACAGCCAAACTACTTAAGGAAACAGTGGACATGACTAAGAGAATAAGGAAGATAATCAGAGTCTTAAATTTTTTACGCCAGACATAGGCCCAAGCATTATTCAATAAACGCATTGTGCTTCCCCCTCTCTACTTCACTTTATGTCCGTTAGCAGCTTTCAGCTTACCATGGCTGAGTTCTAGAACCGTATCGGCTGCCTCTGCCACTTGTGGGCTGTGGGTCACGACGATGACACATTTGCCTCGTTCATGGGCAGCTTGACGTAAAATGTCGATGATTTCTTGGGCGGTCCCTTCGTCCAAGTTACCGGTTGGCTCATCCGCTAAGATGATTGGCGCCTCGCTGGCCAAAGCCCGGGCGATAGCCACCCGTTGTTGTTGACCACCAGATAACTTGAGGACGTTACGATGAATTAAGTCTTGGCCCAAGCCTAGTTGTAAGAGCAAGTCTTCGCTAGCTTCCGCATTGGCTAGGCGCACATTTTCTAGTGGCGTCAAGTAGTCAATCAGGTTGTAGTTTTGGAAGACCAAGCAAATATTGTGGCGGCGGTGGGCGCTATAGGACTCTTGGGCAATGTCCTTGCCTTGGAAGAGGACTTTACCTTTGGTTGGGCTATCTAAGCCTGCCAAGAGGGATAAGAAGGTCGACTTACCAGCCCCGGATTTACCCACGACAGCGTAGAAGGTGCCGGCATCAAATTTGGCGTCTAATTCCTTGAGGACACTCTCTTGTGCCCCTTCATAACGATAGTAAATGTTGTCTAATTTCAATAATGTCATCATGATCACTTCCTTAACTGAGTTGTCCTAGGATTTCCTTAGGTTTTTTGGTGAGAATTAAGCCGGCACAAGCCATGACCGCTACTACGATAATGAGGAGGACGACGCCATAACTTGTTGCGACTAGGCCAGCCTGCCAAGTTGGGGCAGCGGCCGCGAAGAGTTTGCGGACCTGATCTGGCAGGTCATTGGAGACTAAGAGGCTGGAGAAGAAACTGTTAGCCAGTGGATAAGCCACTGCGGCCGCGATGGCCCAGGCCCCAATGGATAGGCCCCAGAGCTCTAGCAGGATTTGGCCAATGATTTGGCCTTTGGAAATCCCGATTGAGAGCAGAATGCCGAATTCATGCACTCGTTCCCGCAAGCAGAAGAGCAAGACTAGGAAGAGGGTAATCACACTGACCACTAAGACCGCGCCGGTCATGAGGTTCATGAGGGACTGGAAGCTAGCGATAGGCGCTGCCACCTGGTCAAAGGCTTGACTGTTGGCTGTCAATTGGGTTTGGTCCCAATCCAGCGACAAGGCCTTAACGCGGCTAATAACTTGGTCTAGTTCCTTAGGATTTTTCACCCGATACTGAGCCAGACGTACTTGATAGTCGTCTGCTTGCCGCCCGTAGAGGGCCTGACTGCTAGCGTAGTCTGTGTAGAGCCGGTTTTCAGTCAAATCGGAGCTGAGCCCGGTGAAGGTCTCACTGCGTTTCCCGCTATAGATCCCGACAATCTCGAATTCCTTGGCCTCCCCGTCCTTGGCTTCCCCACCTTCTGTTAGCTGGGTGCCCTTGAGACTAATCTTGTCGCCTAGCTGGAGCTTGTTAGCTTCGGCAAAGGCCTCGTGGACCATGACCTTGTCTTTGTCATCTGGCGTCAAGTGGCGCCCTTGGCTGAGGGTCAAGGCCCCGCTCGCAAAATCTAAGTCGGTCTGACTGTCTTGGCGACCTTGAATGGATAAGAGCTGATTAAAGATATCGTCGCCTTGGTCACGTTGCACGGCTTGTTGGGCCTGAATGACTTGGCCGGACTCAAACTTGGCCAGCCCTTCTGATTGGTACTGAACGTCTGCAATTCCCTCTACTTGAGCCACTTGACTGATATCCGACTCTTTCATACCTGCCTGCAAGCCCTGACCTTGGAGCTGGAATCCCGCATTGGAGAGGGACAGGAGTTTATCTTGAACTTGTTGGGTGCTAATCTGAATCGCGAAAACAGCTAAGACAGCGGTCGTGATCAGAGATAAGATGAGGAAAAGCAGCCCTACTCTGACTCGCTTACGGCTGACATAGGCCCAAGCACGCTGATACCATTTCATACGAGTCACTTCCTTTCTGCTGATTAAGAACTAACTATAGTATGCAACCCCTGTGTGAAGTTGATATGAAATTGTGAAATAAATTTTTGTCTTCTTCAATAAATGAAAAAATCCAGCCCCTGACCTGGCTTGAGAACAGGATAAGGGCTGGGATTTTGAGAGGTTAACCGATGGAAAATAACTATTTTATATCTTTCTATCACTTAGCCAGCCAAGCTAAAAACCACCCTGCCATCAGTTCGGCCGCTGATGGGGGGTGGTTTTTAATAGAGGGTTAGACTTAGTTGCTTGAAGTCGTTTCGTCTTTCTGATCGCTTGCTGCATCAGCTTTTGAGCTGGACGAAGACTGGGATGAGCTTTGGTCTGAAGATGAGGAGGCCTCGCTTGCCTTGTCCTCTTCAAAGTTAGTCACTGGCAGGCTCTTATCCTTGTCGGCGTCTTCTAAGACTTCGGAGGTGAAGGACTTGTTGCTCTCCAAGATGCTTGGACCGCCATCTTCCCCGGCTTGGGTAATGGCCTTATACTTGTCGCCTACGCGGGTGTCAACCTTGCCATTGAACTGGGCGTGTGCTAGCTCGATGGCTTGTTTAGCCAAGATAGCCGGTGCGAAAAGCGGTTCTGCCGGGTCATCCCCACCGAAGACGGCATTGGTCTTGGATAGGCGGGCAATGATATCTGACACTTGTTCCCGCAAGTCATAAGACAATGGCTTGTCTTGGACGTGTTGGGTCAAGAAGTAGAGATGCTTCATGGCTTCAACCCCAGGACGGTCGTTGGCGTCCTTGAGGGCCGCCACATAGGCTGCTAAGCGGCTTAAGCCCACCGCGTCTTGTGCTTCGATGGCCTTATTGGCTTGTTCCCGCAATTGGTCAGCGGTCACCCCATAGTTGGTCAAGTTAAGCTCGCTAATGGCCTTGAGGATGCTCTCATGTTGGGCATTCAATTTGGCCAGACGTTCGGACAGTTTGTCACTATTGTCTTCAATTTGGAAGATGTAGCGGGCCGCAAAGCGATCTAAGAGTTGGAGGAAGCCTTGGGTCGAATTGCCCTTGTCCTTGAGGCTTTCTTCAATGTCTTGCAAGCCAGCTTCAATCCGGGCTAGGGCTACTTCTTGGCCAGCTAAACGTTGGCTAGCGACTTGGCGCAGGGTGGCGATGTAGGCTTTGACTGTCGCCTCATCCAAATCCCCTGGCACATGGATGCTTGGCAGGCTGGCCAATTTGTTGGCTACATAAGCCTTGGCCCCGTCTACATTGCGGATGCGGATATTGTGGCTGTGGTCACCATGTGGTACCTCGAAGTAGCCATCGCGAATGCGAATAATGCGCTGAGGAATACCCATGCGTTTCGCAAGGCCTGCTAATTCGCGGGCAAAGCGTAACTCAGGGTCAATGCTTGGATCCTGACTAGGGACTTCCAAGGTCCAGAGTGGCACTACCCAAGGATGGATGTGAGACTTGTCTTGACCTTGTTCCATATTTTGGAAGGCAAAGACTTGACCCCGGTAGTTGCCTGCATCATCATAGACGGCCTGCAACTTGATAGTATCCCGCTCTACCCCATAGGCATAGCTGATGTAATCCAGATGCCCTTGAATCTCAGGAGAATCTAAGGTCAAGAGGGAAGTCGGACCTTTTGGCGTGCTTGGTTGTTCTGGTTGACTCGGAGCCGGACTTGGACTAGCTGGCTGATCCACTGGCAGACTTGGCGTCGCTGGTTGACTTGGTCGGGTCAATTGATCGGCTGGATGACTTGGCGCTACAGGTTGGCTTGTGCTGGCTGGCCGACTAGCGACTGGGCCATTTGGTCTTGGGCTGACTGGCTCATCATCGAAGGACAGATTACCCAGGCCTTGACCACAATCCAGCACATCGTGGAAATGGTCGCCGTGAGGAATCCGCACTAGGCGGCAGCCCCCTGGTGTGTGGGCATTAGGCACAGTTGGCGCATTGGCCAAGTCCCGTTTGGAGATAAAGTGGAAATGGTCGCCGTGACGGACTACATAACCATCCGCATTCTCTTCGACAATATCGGCTGGGTTAAAGACATAGTGATCGTCCCCACCCCTTCTTGAGCTGCTAGCCCCTGCTTGGTCCTGGTCTTCATAGATGGCATCCACTGGTGGCTTACCATAGACAAAGTGATAGTGGTTGCCGTGTTTCTTAAGGTAACCGTTGGAAAAGACCTTACCCACGATGACCTTTTGTTTACCCATTTTTTCCTTGAATTCTAGCTCCAGCTTATCCAAGGCTAAGGATTCTTTTTCAGCTTGGGCTGCGGCCAAATCGCTAGATAATTGGCCCTTGTCGCTTTCTGCTTGGGACATGGCCGTTTGGGCCTCTTGCAAACGGGCTTGAGATTGACTGAGATCTTGGTTAAGGCCCCACAAACCGGCCCCGGCGCTCAGAAGAATGGCGCCATTAATCCCCCATAAGAGGATGCGTTTTTTAGTCATGAATGATGACTCCTTTATATATAATGGTAATTCTTACGTTTAGCATCTTACACCCAATCGTAATGATTGTCAATAGTATAATGAAAAAATATTGCACTACTTGCTAAAAAGTCTGATAGCATCAAAAAAGCCCCCTGCTATGAGGGAGCTGGGTGATAAGATTAGGAAATTCCTACCATATCTAAGTAGAGTTGGTGGGCATAGCTGTCGGTCATACCTGAGATGAAGTCCGTGGCCAAGAGCAGGCGCAGGTAGAGCTTCTCCAGTTCCGACTTACCTTGCGCAAAGTAATGGTAGGACCGCTTCTGGCTCTCGGAAATAATGCCAATCTTCTTAAGGTCCACATAGTCTAGTCGGCGCGCTGTATCGTAGGCCACCAGGGGCGGCACGAAGCTATCCAGCAGATAGGTCAGGGTCGAATAACCCGCAATTTCTAGACGCAGAATAGACTTGTGGTCGTAAATCCGTTCTTCAGAAATAGACCGCAACTGGGCATAGAGCGGCGCCACATCCGAGTCTTTGAAAAGGTCAAAGTCGTAGGTCCCGGCCATCAAATCAGCATAATGGCTCACGAAGGACTGGGTGGCACCGGCAATCAGGACATTGCGCAGGTGCTCGAAGAAACGGTTAATGCTGAAGATTTCTTCATCAATAGTTTCCAGAATGTGAACCACCTGACGCGAAGCCTGGCTGTCCTGGGCTGACTGCTTAAGGCTGGCTAGCAAGTCCGCCTTGACCATGGCGAAGGTCAGCACCCCCTTGCCTAGGGCGTCTTCCATATCGGCCACCAGATAGGCAATATCATCAGCCGCTTCTAGGATAAAGGTCAGCGGATGGCGTTGGCTGCCCGCCCCCGTTTGGCTAGTAATGGCTTGGAATAGTTCGACCTCAGCATGGAAGTAGCCCACCTTCTTATGGGTGATGGCGCCGGTTTTAGGCTGGTGGGAAGCCCGCGTGTATTTGAGAATGGTATTGAGGGTGGCCACGGTTAAATCCAAGCCAACAAAGCTACCCTTGAAGTCGTGGAGCTTGGCCGCAATCCGCAAGGCCTGGGCATTACCCTCAAAATGATAGAGGTCATGAACATAGTCACTGGCCAGAAAGTCCTGGGCCAGTTGGGGATCCAACTGCTCACTCAGAATAGCTGGCAGACGCTTCTTGAACCACTGACGGATAATATCCTCGCCAAAGTGACCATAAGGCGGATTGCCAATATCGTGCAAGAGACTCGCACACTCGACAATACGGGCAATGTCGGCCTGACGGACAATGAATTCCTGCTGGCTGACTGCCAGCTCTGAATCGGCCACTCCTTCCAGTTGATCCGCCAGACTGAGGGCAATCTCCGAGACCAGGGTCCGGCCAATCATGGCCACCTCCAGGGAATGAGTCAGACGCGTATGAATAAAATCCATCCGCTCCAAGGGAAAGACCTGGGTCTTGTCCTGCAGCCGTCGGAAAGACGGACTGGTCACAATTCGTTTGTAGTCATCATCAAATTCGTTACGATGCTGGGTCACGCTACCCGATAGACGGGCAGTAGATAAAAGATCTGTCCATTGCATAAGCCGGACCTCCTTGTCTGCTGGCTGGGGATGTTGGGGTGTTAAACTAGGCGTCAGCCAGCCTATTTTGCTTCCTTATTATAACAAAATCTCAAGCCGGCATAAAGAAAGACACCCGGGTGGGTGTCTTGGGTTTAAGTAGCTGAATGAACATTTTATTGGTCTAAGGCTTCCCGCAAAGAATCGATTGTAGAGTAGCTTGGTTCCGATGGATCATGCGCAATGCGTCTGCTTTTGTTGATTGCTTGGGCAGTTAGTGACTTATCTTGTACTCTTAAATCCTGAGGTGCTTGCTGATTTAGCTGGTCTGAATGACTGTAGTTGGGTGCCAGTATATCTTTATGGTAGTGGTTTTTATTGCTCATGACAACCTCCTAATCAATAGAACCATGTTTTGCTAGTGACAACTTAGTTGTTAGCCTTCAAAAATTCGCCTATCCCTGTCGCAATTTCTTCGGGCGCATAATCATGCACATAATGCCCCACATCCAAGCGTTTAATGGTCGCATTAGGCACTTGCCCAAAGCTATCTTGCGCCATTTGGTACCAAGCCTCACTAGAGAAGCTGGTCCCACTTGCATTAGACACATAGAGTAAAATAGGGACGCTTGGCAGAGGCTTGTCTAAAACTTGCTTAGCATTGCTTGCTGACATCTCAAGTTCATTGCCAATAGCAGTCGTCAAGGCCTGCTTATAAAAAAGTGCCTTGTAATTCGCTATTTCTGCTTGCGTCAGATGGCCTGATTCAAGGGCAGGAGCTGCCTTCTCTGCAGGATAAAGAAAACGCCCATAGCCTAACTCAAGTAGCATTTGCCCTACCTTAACTACAAAAGTTGGAACCTTTACTTTGTCATAGCTTTGTGGCATGGCCATATCGAGGCCAACAATAGCAGAAATTTCTTCTGGATGCTCTTGGGCCCAGTAGAGAGCCTCTAAGCCAGCCATGGAATGAGCCACTAGAACATAAGGGCCTTGAATACCAGACGCTTGCAACGCTTGACGTGTCTGTCTATTCACGGTTTCTATATCTCTAGGACTATCCCCATCATCACTAAAGCCATAACCGAGCCGCTCGACTATGACAATGCGATAATCCGGCGCTAATTGCGTCGTCAGCGCCTTAAAGTCCAAAATAGGCGATGTTGTGCCCCCTCCAGCTAACAAAACCAGTGTCTTGCTACCCGAACCAGTCACATAGACATTTAACTGCTTACCCTCAACCTCAACTCGATTACCAATCGGCGATAAATCATTAGCCTCTCTAGATAGGGCAAGACGATGATTAAGATAGACACCTAATGTAACTAGCACTATGGCTAAAAGCACATAGGCTAATAGTTTTCTTAGACCTTGCCAAAATCTCATCACTTAGCCTCCTCCACTTATGCTCACATGCTTACCCTACCACTTGAACAGGACTAGGTCAATAGATAAGAAGAAGAAGATTAAGGCCAGCTACCTAAATAGCTGGCCTTACTAATTTGATAAATTCCCTAGTCATCCACACCCAGAATCTCGTTGATGTTGTTCTTGTAGAGAATAGCCTTAGCCCCATAGACTGCTTGGATGCCGCCTTGGACTTCCAAGACATCGACGGCGCCGATGGCCTTGAGGGTTGGCTTGTCGACCTTGCCTGAATCTTTGACTGATACACGCAAGCGAGTGATGCAAGCGTCGACTTCTTCAATATTTTCAGGACCACCTAGGGCTTCAATGATTCTGACTGAGTCTTGCTTGAGGCTGTCCTTGGTATCGACCACTGGCTTAGCATCCTCGTCCAAGTCCTCGTCCAGACGACCTGGCGTTGGCACGTTGAATTTAGTGATGAACCAGCGGAAGACCACATAGTAGAGGCCTGCCCAGATTAAGCCAAATGGAATTTGTAAGAGCCAGTTGGTCTTGTCATTCCCTTGCAGGATCCCGAAGAGGGAGAAGTCGATGACCCCACCAGAGAAGGTGTTCCCGATGGAGATGTTGAGGATGTCGGCGATGAAGAAGCTGACCCCATCCAAGAAGGAGTGAATCACATAGAGGAAAGGACTCACGAAGAGGAACATATACTCGATTGGTTCCGTAATCCCAGTGATAAAGCTAGTCAAGGCAACCCCGAAGAAAAGACCTGCGTATTTCTTACGACGGTCTTTTGGCACCAAGTGGTACATGGCCAAGCAGGCAGCTGGCAACCCGAACATCATGGTTGAGAAGCGACCAGCGAAGAAGCGAGTTCCTTCGGTGAAGAGACCTGTGTGGTTTGGATCTGCCAATTGGGCGAAGAAGATTTTTTGTGCCCCGGCTACGGTTTGACCCGCAACTTGGGCCACCCCACCTAACTCCGTGTACCAGAACATTGGGTAGATCATGTGATGTAAGCCGACTGCCCCGCAGAGACGCATGAGGAAGCCGTAGAGGAAGGTCCCAAACGGACCCGCTTGGGAAATGTAGTCCCCAGTTGATACCAGCCATTGTTGGAATGGTGGCCAGATTAGGAAGAAGACGCCCCCTAAGAAGATTGAGGCAAAAGACGTCACGATAGGCACAAAGCGGGAGCCCCCGAAGAAGCCCAAGACCTGCGGCAATTGAATATTATGATAGCGATTATGGAGCCAAACCGCACAGGCACCGACCGCAATGGCGCCAATGACCCCGGTGTCGATGGCAGAACCCTCTGCCATATAGAGTTTAACTAAGGCGCCGATGGTGGCTTTCATGACCAGGTAACCGGTCACCCCTGCTAGGGCTGCCGTCCCCTTGTCGCGCTTAGCTAGGCCGATACAGAGGCCCACACAGAGCAGGAGGGACAGGTTGGCGAAAACAATTTCGCCGGCCGAACTCATGACTTGGAAAATAGCTTGTAGACTTGGATTATTCAATAGGGGATAGGTCGCCACCGTGGTCGGATTGGACAAGGCGCCCCCAATCCCCAGCAATAGCCCGGCTGCCGGCAGAATGGCGATCGGCAGCATAAAGGCTTTCCCGATTTTTTGTAACAACTTAAACATGGTACAAAGACCTCCTTTGATTGTTAGGTGCTTCAGAAGTCTCGCATCGGAATCCTCCTGACTCACTCCTTTGGTCCCTTCTTCCAAGGGACTCACTGCCCTTCCTGGCCTAGCTACCTCCTTTCCTGGTCTGACATGATCTTGCATAAGTTGCGATGCGAATGCGCAGGGCTATCTGTAACCCTTTACAAGTTAATTATAATCGGATTGTAAGGAAATTTCAACTTGGAGGGGAGACTTGACTGGCACTTCACACAGGTATATACTTAGTATATACATTAAGAGGGGTGATTTTATGGAGTCACAAGCACAATACCGGACCACACTATCCCAATGGGGCAATTCTAAGGCCGTGCGCCTACCTGCTGCCATTCTCAAAAAGTTAAATCTATTGGACAATCAAACCCTTCTAGTCTCTGTCGAGGATAACAGCATTCGCCTAAGTCCTGAGCAAAAGCAAGCTTCCACCATCCATGAGTTGTTTGCTGAATGGGATCAAGACGGCCTTGGAGAAGGCGAACTTGATTGGGGTCAGGCGAAAGGTCAGGAACTAGAATGGTAATCAAACAAGGCGATATTTTCTACGTTGACTTCAATCCCAGCAAGGGCCACGAGCAGAAGCATCGTCGCCCGGCTCTCGCTCTAAGCCATAGCCTCCTGACTAAGTTCAGCGGCTTAACCATCGTGGCCCCCATCACCACCACCAGTCGCAACTTTCCCACCTATCATGAGCTGACTAGCACTCGTACCATCCAAGGCAAGGTCATGCTAGACCAGACCATCGCCCTAGACTTGGCGGCACGAGGTGTTACTAAGGTAGAGGAAAGACTATCCCAAGAAGAATTGAAGCTTATCTTGGATAAGTATAAGTTGCTGTTTGATATGGAGGATTAAGAATAAACAGAACGCCATGGCTCGGTATGATTACCTAGCCATGGCGTTTGCTTGGTTTAATGCGACTTAAGGTCCATAAACAAATGGGCTTGATCCTGAAGACCATGTCCTAGGCGGATAATCCGCAGCTTTCGTTCTTTGGGATATGGCGCATAGTAGATAATATAGTGACCAATGATTTTCCGTCGAATGCCTAAAGCTGGCAAATAGGGATTGCGCACCCGCTCCCCGCTTTCTGGGAAAACTAGCAAGTTTTTCAAACACTCATGGAGTGCATCAAGAAACTTTTTGGCAGCTTGCTGATTCTTAAGTTCCTTGGTCAGATAGTCCAGAATCACTTCTAAATCTTCTTCTGCCTTCTGAGTGAACTCATAACTATAGGTCATAACGTTCCCTCATATCGGCGATAAGGGATTCACCGTCTCTTAGGCGTTGCTCTCGAATATCTTCAAGCCCTTGATAAAGAAATTTTGCTTCTTCCATTTGACGGAGGGTCTTCTCATAGTATTCAATGTCCATGACGACTAGTCGTCCGTAGCCATTCTTAGTGACGAAGACTGGGCCTTGTTCCTCTTGGCAATAAGCTTCAACCGCCACTGTATTTTTTAAATCGCGCATGGGAATAATTTTCATCAACGCCACCCCCTTTGATGGCTATATTATACCATAAATTTAGACACATATATAGTCATTTATAGCAAAAGGCCCCCTCATCTCATCATAAGGGGACCTTTTCTTCTTATAACTGATAGACCATAATATGTTCATTTATAGCTTGGTCAAAGCCGGTCTCTTCAAAGCCTAGACCTAGCAAAATCTTCTTCATAGGCTCGTTACCGTCCACGTAATCGGCCACTACCTTGGTCATCTGGGTTTGCTGCTTGGCCATTTCAACTACTGCTTCAATGGTTTGTCGGCCGTAGCCTCTGCCTTGGAAGGCTTGGTCAATTAGGAAGCGCCAAACAAAGACATGCTGCTCCTCTGGATCCAATTCATACATAATGAAGCCAACTAAATCCTCATCTGAATAAATAGCTTTGGGATAGGTAATCCCTTCTTCACGGTAAAACCAAGCATCTGCCAAGGATCGGACGACAGGAGACACAAATTTGGCTGCCTCTTGCTCTGGAGTAATCTTGAGATTTAAGACTTGGGAGTAGTTGTCGCTTGTTATCTCTCTAAAGGTAATGGTCACACTCGTCACTTCCCTGTCATCTTACTTAACTAAGTCACTCAAGAGATAAGCATACACCAAGCGCTCGGTCGCCGCCACAGAGTCCACATGGGTCCGCTCATAGGAATGGCTGGACTCGATGCCGGCCCCACAGAGGGCGTGCTTGACTTCGGCACCCGCTGACATAGCGGCCGAAGCGTCGGAGCCGTAGAATGGATAGATGTCTAATTTGTAAGGGATATTCTTGGCCTTAGCCAGTTCCACCAGGTGTTGGCGGAATTCATAGTGATAAGGGCCACTGGCATCCTTGACACAGATAGAGACGGTATATTCGTCGGTCTGCTGGTCGTCACCCATGGCGCCCATGTCAACCGCCAGATACTCCACCGCTTTGTCCGACAGGCTAGAGTTAGCCCCGTGCCCTACTTCCTCGAAGACCGAGAAGGCAAATTGGGTCGTCACCGGCAGGGTGATGCCCTCTTCCTTGTAACGGCGCAACAAGTTAAGCAGGATAGCGGCGGACACCTTGTCATCGAGGAAGCGAGACTTGATGAAGCCGGTGTCGGTGATGGTGGTGCGTGGGTCGAAGGAGACAAAGTCACCCACTTCAATGCCTAAGGCGCGGGTTTCTTTCTCATTGGTAACCTTGGCGTCTAAGCGAACTTCCATGTTGTCTTGAGTCCGCTCAGCCGTCCCCGCATCGCGGTAGACGTGGGTCGAAGTCTGGTGAATGAGAATGGTCCCGGACACCGTCTTGCCGGTGGCCGCCACATGGACGGTACAGTTCTCCCCTTCGATCATGTTCCAAGGAAAGCCACCCACCTTGTCCAGCTTGAGCCGGCCGTCGCCCTTGACCGCGCGCACCATGGCCCCCAAGGTGTCAACGTGAGCCGTCACAATGCGGTGGTGGTCATCGTCCTGGCCCGGCACCGTCACATGTACGAGTCCTTTGGAAGTGCGCACCGGTTGGTAGCCCATTTTTTCCAGAGTCGATACCAAATAGTCCTGAACGCCACGCGTGTAGCCCGTTGGCGACGCGATAGCTAGAAGTTCTTGCAGATAACTTAAGGTTGGATTCATCCTAATGCCCCCTTGAAATTTGTTTACCCCTTCATTATAACACAAGTTTGGAAAGGCGCCCTATCTTTTTGTGTGGAAATGGGGCGGGTGGCCGCAGCCACGTCGCGTTGGAGCCCCAACACGACATCGCCCTCCTCCAATGCGACGTGGCTGCACCTTTTGGCTCCTTTTTCGCTCAAAAACCAAGTTCATCGCCTCCACCACGTCGCGTTGGAGCCCCAACACGACATGGCGCTCCTCCAACTGATGGACAGCACTTAGAAGATTTACTCTATCTAACACGGGGCAACCAACTATACACAGAAGATGGAGAAGAGTTGTATATTGATCCAACTTCTCAGAACAGAACATTTCATACCCAATATGAACCCGATTTTATTGTAGCAAGAGAAAAATCTCCACTAGAACTCTTGATTGAAAATAAGGAATTGTTTGATAAATAGAAAAAGCGAGGATAACCTCGCTTCAGATTGGAGTTAAAATCTTTAGAAGACACTTTTATAAGGACTTTGTCCTCACTCTGAAAGCCTTTATTTAAAGGCTTTTTTACTTTTCCAAAGTAAATTTGTTGCGAGTTTATCGCATTTTTAACGAATCCTTTCTGATAATACACTATCTTCGTATCATTTCATTTCTTGCTTAATTCTCATCAACTCTTCCTTTGCCTCTTCTAAATGCACACTCGTCAAGTACGGAATAGCAGCGTCGAGCTGTTCTTCTGAAAAATCCCACCATTTAAGTTTTTCCAAAAAAGCAATCGTCTCTTCGTCAAAGCGGTACTTGATAACACGCACTGGATTTCCGACTGCGATAGCATAAGGTGGAATATTTTTTGCAACAGCTGCTTTACTACCGATTCTTGCAAATCATGATGATGAAAGAGTATGGAACAGCTGATAGTCCCCAAAAAATTGCTTTTATGAACATCACTTTGGGAAGTGTTATTTTCGGCGTACTTGTCATCCTTGGTACCTATATGATTTCAAAAGCGTGAAAAGCAAAGCGAAATATATAAAGTGTGAAAAGGAGCGAAAACACCTTTTCTTTTTGCGATCCAGACTGAAACTTCCAAGTTGTCTATTTATTTTATTGACATTTTTCTATAAAAAGAGGTACAATAACTTTAATATCAAACTATACTATATCGGAGGTATTGAAATGAAATTTTCTAATCGTTTACTGCTATTCCTTGCAGGAGTTGTTTTTGCCCTTTTAGGACTTTTCCTATTTACAAACCCAGTAGCTAATCTTGTTGCTTACAGCTGGTGGATTGCATTTGGTTTACTGGTTGCTTCTATAGCAGATATTTTAGGCTATTTCTCTGCACCAAAAGAGCTTCGCTCACCTGTTTATCTTTTCCAAGGGTTTGTTAGTCTTCTCTTAGCTCTTTACCTCGTTGCTTATGGCTTTGTGACCCTGCCGGTCGTCATTCCGACCATTGTAGGAATTTGGTTAATTGTAGAAGCCATTATTGCCTTCTTTAAAGGCAATCGTCTAGGATTGATTTTCCCTATTATTGGTAGCAATATCACGTGGGTAGCCTTGCTTGCATTTTTACTAGGTCTAGTTATTCTGTTCAATCCAGTGGCTACAAGTGTCTTTGTCGTTTATGTCATTGCTTTTGCATTTTTAGTTACTGGCTTCACCTACATTATTGAGGCCTTTCGTAAATAGTCTAGTTGCTATTTCTATCGCATTCAAAAAAGCTGGGAAATCATATTCTCAGCTTTTTCGTCTCTTTAACTATCACTTTTTCGCATCCCATTCTGCGTAGAATTGCTCCAAGTATTCTTCCAAAAAGTGATGGCATAGCGCTCTGGCATTCGATAATCTGCAATAATAACCGGTCGAGAACGGGGCATCGACTCAATCATACCGAAAATAAAAGAGCGAATGTTATCTGCAAAAAGAAAGCTTGGATTTTTTGCGATTTCAACAAAAAAAGCACTGTTTGTACTGACCCCAAAAAGTTAGACAAATAATTTAAGTGAAGGATTTAGTTCTGTATTGCACAGGACTAAGCCCTTTTTAGTTTTACCTTAATTCGTTTGTTGTTGTAGTACTCATTGTAGTCAACAATAGCTTGTTCCAATTGGTTAAGTGATTTAAATGTTTTCTCATAACCATAAAACATCTCAGACTTAAGAATACCAAAGAAGGATTCCATCATACCGTTGTCTGGTATGATGATGAAAGAGTACGGAACAGCCGATAGTCCTCAAAAAATTGCTTTTATGAACATCACTTTGGGAAGTATCATTTTCGGCGTACTCGTCATTCTTGGCACCTATATGATTGCAAAAGAAAGAAAAGCAAAGCGAAATATAACGCGTGAAAAGGAGTGAAAACTCCTTTTCTTTTTGCGAACCAGACTGAAACTTCCAAATTGTCTATTTATTTTATTGACACTACGAGCAACAGCGTAATGCGTGACATGCTTCTTCTATATCAGAATTGGACTCTTTCAGGCTGCTGTTCTAGCAAATAATCCTCTTAGCCTTAATCATAGAAATTCATTTTTGTTCATTTTTACATGACCCAGACTAGAAAATATTCAACACCTGACTGGGATTTATTTTAATGGGTTTTAACCTTTCTTGGTTAGATAAAAAAGAAGAACCATACAGTATAGAATCTGTATGGTTCTTTGCCCTACTTTTGGCCCATTTTGAAATAATTATATTTAATAACGCTCCAAGCATCTTCTAGAAATCACTTATATTTCCACATTTTTGATTATTTTCAATATGAAAAATTCTTACAGATTCATGCAGGGGGCTAGATGGTTTAAGGTCTTGGACTTTGAACCGGTTCGTTGTATTGGTCAAAGGTGATTTTACCTTGAATACGGTAGGTGCCTGCTAAATAGTTCAAGTGACGCGTTTTGCCCTCTTCAACAGTAAAGACCATGTCCACTTCAAGGCTCTGAAGTCGGAAGTCCTTATCTACTTGGTAATTAAACTTAGGCTTGCTGGCAAAGAAAGCTTCGAAAGCATCCTCGTTAAAGATGTAGCGAATGAGTTCCGTGCTAATCTCTTTGGAGTCGGTTGGGTGGTCCGATTGATAAGCCCCATAAACCGCAGCTGCACTTAATAGATTCCACGCAGCTTCGTGGTCGCGGTAAACCTTCTTACCATCTACATCCTCTCTCAGACGCAACTCGTAGCCATTCTCTAGCTCCTTAACCTCGTAAATCTCTGAATATAAGGCGATTTCTTCAGGCGTATAGAATTGATCCAAGCTACGTAACTGCTTAAGTGAGTCTTGAAATTCTTGAACTTCGGTCTTGATATCTAGACTTCTGACCTCTTCTTCATGGTTCTCCTTGCCATGAAGCTGCCCGTCTTTGACAGAGGCAATTAAGTGGTAGTCGCCCAAGAAACTGCCCAAATCAAAGGAGCCGAATCCGGACGCTTGGTCCAAATCTACATTTGCTTCAAAATGGCCGCCTATGAGGATACCTTCCTCCTGGCTTGGGAGAGTATTGCTTATCTTCCACTCACCCTTAGTGTGCACCGTCTGGGTGTTGACCATTTTCTTCATGGTCCCGTTCAATAATTGATCCAGGGACGGAGCTTGCGCACTAACGCTGGCTGGCGCCACCCCACCAGCCCCAGCCAAAAGGCCGCCAGCCATGGCCAGCAGGCTTAATTTTTTAAACCATTTCATCTACTTTCCTCCTCAAATGCCCTAAGGCTTTTCTACTGACACAGCTTGGTCATATTGGTCCAAGTCCGCTTCCAACTTGACATGGAAGATTCCTGTTAAGCCAGAGAATAGTTCCATCCCCTGGTCAATACTAAACTGAAAATCAACCGTGACATGGGTTACACGGAAATCCTTGTCCGTCTGCACCAGAATCTTTGGCTTACGAGCAACGAAAGCACCAAAGGCCTCTTCATTTAAGACATAGTCAATAAAGCTCGCAAAATCGCCATAGATGGTAGGGTTGCTAGTCTCTAGCAGCAATTGGTGCAAGGCCTCTTGCTTGACCTGGTCCCATAACTGCTGATAGTCACGATAGAGCTGCTTACCGTCAATGGTTTCTGATAATTGCAAGAGGTAACCCTGATCTTCTTGGACACTCTTGAAATACTTCGCTAGCTCCCCCTTGTATTGAGGACTATTCCAACTCTCCACCTGACGCAAGTTCTCCAAGTCTGACTTCCAACTTGGCACTTGAGACTTGAGGTCAATTGGCTCCAAATCCTTACCGTCCGCCTTACCATACAAGTAGCCATCTACTAAGGCTAACTTGACTTTGCTTGCCCCGGGAAACTTAGCCAGGCCAAACTCAGCCTTGCCCGCCATTTTATCTAAGTCAAGGCTAGCATCTAACTCGCCATCTAGCACGGTCTGTGTATGATTCTCTTCAAGATCACTGTGGGTCATGGAAAATTTGACCTTAGTGTGGACGCTTTTGCTTTGGAGGCTAGTCTTAATGACCCGGTTTACCAGCTCATCAGTGGTCAGGTCTTGAGCCTGTACACTCGGTGCGCCAACACCCCATAACATAGTCGCAGTCAGGCTTAACAGCCCTAGTTTCTTCCATCCTTTATTCATCATTTAAATCTCCCTTCTAGTTTTCCGGTTCTAATTCAATACCCTTGGTTCGCAAGTTAGCTAAGCACTCAGCCAGATAAGCCGGGTCATGCTCAGCATAAATAGGAGACCCCAGCGGCTGAGCTTGGATTTGGCTAACTTCATAAGCTGGCATAACTTTGCCACGGTAGCTGGGCTCCCACCACTGGTCGTCCGGCCGGTAGCCCCGGCGGACCATTTCCTCCATAATCAGGCGGTGGTAGGCATAGAGCTTATAGGGCGAATGTTCAAAGACATAGTTAACCACACTGTGGGGCTTGCCCCAACCCTTGCCCCGCAAGGCCGCACACTCCCGATGCTGACCTAGCAGCTGTTGTCTTGGCAACTTGTCAATCAAGGCTTGATGCCATAATCTCATGTAAGGCCCTCCTTCTTGCTTTCCCTTACTATAGCATATTCTGAGCCTAAGGAAAAGCTTACAAAAAATGACTGGCCCCACACGCAGTGTGAGCCAGCCATCTGAAAAGCACCTCCAAGTGGCGCAGCCTCTTACCTATTGGGCTACTTGTGCCGCTTGGACTGACTTAAGGTCTGATGGGTTATGCCGAAAACCCAAGAGACGTAAGCCGTTGAGAATAACTAAAATCGTAGAACCTTCATGGCCCACCACACCCAGCGGTAGACTGACCACTTGGAAGACATTGGCTGCAATCAGGCAGACAATCACGGCCAAGGCGAAGATAATATTTTGCATAATAATGGTCTTCATGCGACGAGAGAGCCGAATGGCCTGAGGCACCCGGGTCAAGTCATCCATAATGACGCAGTCGGCCGTTTCCATGGCAATGTCCGTCCCTGAACCAATGGCAAAGCTGACATCAGCCTGAGCCAAGGCAGGCGCATCATTAATACCGTCCCCTACCATGGCCACACAATAGCCTTGAGCCTTGTAGTCGGCCACCAAACGGGCCTTGTCATCCGGCAGGCAGTTGGCCTGCACTTGATCAATGCCCAAGTCATTAGCGATGGTTTGGGCCGCTGCCTGGTGGTCCCCAGTCATCATGACCACTTGGACGCCTAATTGATGCAGTAGTTCCACTGTGGCCTTACTCTCTGCCTTCACTCGGTCAAAGAGTGCATACCAGGCCACTAATGCTTGGTCACGAGACACCAAGACCAGGGTCTTGCCGGTTGCTTCTTGCTTGGCTAGGACTTGTTCTAAGTCAGCAGGTACTTGCCCCACTACTTCTAAGACGAAATCAGCCTTACCAATCCGCCAGTCATGCCCTTGATAGGCACAGGTAAAACCTCGGCCGGTCACGTCCTCAAGCTGATCCAAATTCACTGCTTGATAGTCGCCCACATAATTCAAGATAGCTTGAGCCACAGGATGGGTAGAGGTTGCTTCAGCTGTTGCCACCAAGGCATTCAAGCCAGTCGCCTCTTCCGCAAACCAGGCTTCTTCCACCTGGGGTTGGCCCTGGGTCAAGGTCCCGGTCTTATCCATCACGACCAGGTTGACATCGCCAATCTGGTCCATGATTTGACCGCCTTTGACCATGACGCCCATACGGGCAGCCCTGCTAATGGCCGCTAAAACGGCTGGAGTTGAGCTAGCCACCAAGGCGCAAGGAGAAGCCACGGTCAAGAGAATCATGCCACGATAGAAGCTATCCAACCAGGACCAGCCCAGCAAGAAGTGAACTGCGACGATAAAGGTCGGAACCAGGAAAAGCACCGCCTTTACATAGCCATCTTCTAAGTTTTCAATCAGGCTAGACACCCGGCTCTTTTGGCCTTGGGCTTGTTTGACTAGGGCTACGATTTTAGCGAAGAGGGTGTCTTCTTGGGCTACGGTGACTACCATGTCCAATTCCGCGCCCACATTGAGGGTCCCGCCCAATACCAGGTCGCCCGCTACCTTGTCCGCTGGAATGGGCTCCCCTGTCACCATAGCTTCATCTAGACTTGCCCAGTCGCTGATTAGCTTACCATCGATTGGCACCGCCTGGCCTTTTTTGACCCGTAGACGGTCGCCAATCATGAGCTCGCCGGTTTCTACTTCTTCCAACTGACCGTCGGACAGAATGCGCCAAGCCTTGTCTGGCCGTAGGGCCATGAGGGCTGTAATGGCATCCTGGCTCTTCTTCATAGCTAATTCTTCCAGAGTCCCAGACAGGGCAAAGATAAAAATCAGCAAGGCCCCTTCTAGCCAGTAACCAATAATGCCTGCACCCAAGGCAGCCAAGACCATGAGGACATCCACATTAAGGTGATGCTCCTCCACTAACTCCTTCCAGCCTTCCAGGGCTGGCTCATAGCCCCCAATCAAGAAAGCTAGAATAAAACTTGCCTGTCCCCAGACAGGTTGACTTTCTAAAAAGACCAGTCCCAATAGGATAAAGCCTAGGCAGAGCACGGTCTCAATAATTCGTTTATTGTATTTTAAGCATTTCATAATCTCACCTCTTATTTATAATCAATTTACTTTACACTCTTATTATAGCTTCTCTAATTTAGATTGTCAATAATATTTATCGTCAAGATTGTATTATTTAATGATATTAATTATAGATAGAGGTGATAGCAAAAAAGGCCAGGAATCCCTTCCCGACCTTAGATTGCTTATTTAAGTCGATAAACCATATAGTAGACCCCGACCCCTGGCATAGGGACATCTTCCAAGAAGCCATAGACCTCAAAGCCGTGCTTGAGATAGAAGTCCTTGGCCTGATAGGTCCGCGTGGTTAAGATAATGCTGGTCACCCCGACTTGACGGGCATAGTCCTTGGCATAGTCTATAAACTGGCTGCCTAGGCGCTGACCCTGATAGTCCGGGTCGATGGCCAGGTTCTCGATTTTCATGGCCTGATGACGAATTTTACCATTCATAGCTGCCACCAAGCGCTCCCCGTCTTTCATCTGCCAGATGAAGGACTGGTCCAAGCCTTCAGGCTTAGGCTGATTGAAGTAGGTCTCATAGCCATGCGTAAAGACTCTCTCATAGAAATCTTCCGGCATGAGCTCTGTGCTTTCCACAGGATAGTGTGTCATAGGACTGCCTCCTCTTATAAGTTAATTTCTAACAGTATAGGCGTATGGTCTTGGCGCGCCCCTGAATCCAACATCTCGGACTTGGTTACCTTGTCTGCAATGCGATCAGATACCAACCAGTAATCAATGCGCCAGCCTGTATTGTTAATCTTGCTGGTCCGGCTACGCTGCGCCCACCAGGTATATTGATGTGGCACGTCCCCATGCAGGTGGCGGAAACTATCGGTAAAGCCCCGGCTCAGCAAATGGGTAAAGCCTGCCCGTTCTTCATCAGTAAAGCCCGCGGATTGGCGGTTAGCTCCTGGATTAGCCAAGTCGATTTCCTGGTGGGCAACGTTGAAGTCCCCCGTTGCTAGGACTGGCTTCTTAGCATCCAAACTCACTAGGTAGTCAGCGTATTTAGCGTCCCAAACTTGACGTTCAGCCAGACGCTTGAGGCCATCCCCCGCATTAGGCGTGTAAACCTGGGTCACATAGCAGTCGTCAAATTCCAGGGTAATAATCCGGCCTTCCAAGTCCATGGTCGAGGGCGCCCCGATTTCAGGGAAGGTCACCTTAGGCTGCAAGTGCTCCCGATAGAGGAAAAGGGTCCCAGCATACCCCTTGCGGGCTGGCTCCTGAGAGGACCGCCAAGTGTGGGCATAGCCTGGAAAGTACTCTGCCAAGATTTCTTCATGCTTCTTGGTTGGACCTGTCGGCGATAATTTGGTTTCTTGAATGGCAATAATGTCTGCCCCTGCTTGCGCTAGCTGGTCCAAGACGGCTTTGGAGAGTTGGGCCCGGGCCGAGTCGCTAGTTAGGGCCGCATTGAGTGAATCGATGTTCCATGAGATGAGTTTCATTCTATCTTCCTTCGTTGTGTAAATTCTTTGTACTTCTATATTATAGCAGATTGACTGGCAGAAAACAGGGTCTAGGATTCCACCACAAAGTCAATGGCCTTAACCTGCTTGCCCCACCAGCGGGCAAAGGCCTTGAAACGAGCGCGGATAGTAGCCTGGTGAGCCTTTGCCAAAGGCTGGGCGCTAGTCACTTGGAAAGTGATTTGGTCGCCTTGTTGGCGCAAGTTCCACTGGCCCTTGACCTGGCCCCGAATCAGAATCAGGGCTGGAATCTGGCCTGCTTTCTGCCAAATGGTCTGGTGGCGATCCTTCTCGACCAGGATGTCCTTAGATTTGTAGGAAACCAAGAGGGCATCAAATTTGCCCAGGACTAAGACAGTCGGCAACTTAGCTGCATCCTGCCAGCTTTCATAGTAGAAGGTCTGCTTGCCATAGCGACAACTTGGCCAGGCAGACAGGTCCACCTGACTGAAGAAGGCCTGGGGCACCCCGAAGAAATGGGCCGCATCCGCCAGAGTCGCCGGACCATAGAAAGAGAAATAAGTCGCCAAGAGCTGATGCTTAAGGAGGTGCAGGTCCTGGCCTTCTGGCGCTGGCTGCCAATGAACTTGTCGGTCGCCATGACTCAGGGTCTGATAGAGCTGGCCCTGACGCGAAGCTGCCAAGAAGAGCCCGCCCCAGCGGAAGAGTTGGCGCCACTCTTCCTGACCATAGCAATCCTTGAGGGCCTCACGCGTCAGAGGACCGTCAGCCAGATAGCCCGCCAGACGGTCTAATTGGGCCGCCACCTCCACCCCTTGCTCAGCCAAATGACTCCAGGGCCAAGAGACCGTCTCCGACAGAAGCAGTGACAAGGCCTCCCAAGTCGGCCGATCATAGAAGTGGTAGGTCCCCCGCTGGCCCCAAGCCAGAATACCTTGTTCTGTTAAGTCCGCATAGCTATCCGCCTTGGGATCAGCCAGGCGGTTGAAGTAATTATAGATGCCATGGGTCACATACTGGGACTGAATCCCAAGACTCTTGGCCAAGACCTCTGTCCCTGTCAATTTAGACTCAAGCAAAGCCTGATGATAGAGCCTTTGGGCCAGAATCTCCTGTGCTGTAATGGTCATACGGTCGCCCCCTTTCGCTTACTTTCTCATTATAACAAAGCCTGTCTTGGACTTCAAAAGGGCAGGCCCTATTCTTTACTTTTGATAGGCACTTGCCAGCCTTTTCCTTTCTGCTAGAGAACCTCAAGCCCGTGACTAAGACGCGACACGGTCAAAATCGGGTCCGTGTGGTGCCTCAGGATGCCAAGCGCATGAGAAGCTCTGGGAGCGCTAGCGACCTAGAGCTTCCAGAGCTAGGCAAGGCGGAAGACTCCCGTAGGGAGGCTGCAGCCGGTCCCACCTCACGGGCCTGACTTTTGACTAGCGTGTCGCGCCTTAGTCACGCTTTTACCACAAAAATGAGGCTAGGACACCCGTCCCAGCCTCAAGCTCGTCTTATTTAGTTCATCATGCCCGCTTGGAGCTGATACATGCGGTAGTAGAGCCCACCTTGAGCCAGTAGCTCCTGGTGGTTGCCCGACTCGACAATCTGCCCCTGGTCCAGGACATAGATGCAGTCCGCATCCTGAATGGTCGACAGACGATGGGCAATAGCCAAGGTGGTCCGCCCCTTTCGCATCTTAGCCAGCGAAGCTTGAATGACTTCCTCGGTCTCCGAATCAATATTGGCCGTGGCCTCATCCAGAATCAAAATCTTAGGTTGGGTGGCCATGGTCCGGGCAAAGGCCAGCAACTGGCGCTGACCACTTGAGAAAGTAGCCCCCCGCTCCGTCACCGGACTGTCATAGTCCGCTGGCAGACTCTCAATAAAATCAGCCGCATCGACAAAGCGTGCCGCCTCGCGCATGGCTTCATCCGTCAAACCCTCTTGATACATACGAATATTGGAGGCAATGGTCCCGTGGAAGAGGAAAGGATCCTGCAGAACCAAGCCCACCGCCGACCGCAAGGCCTCAGCCGAATAAGACTTAATATCCTGGCCATCAATCAGAATCTGGCCGCGATCAAATTCATAGAAGCGCAAGAAGAGGTTCATAATCGAAGACTTACCAGACCCGGTCGCACCTACAAAGGCCACCGTCTGGCCGGCTTCCACCTTGAAACTAATATGCTTGAGGACATCCCGCTTGCCGTCATAGGAGAAGCTGACATCCTTGAACTCGATACTGCCCGCCCCGATTTCCGTGACTTGACCGCTTTGGGCCGGTTCATAGTCTTCTTGGTCAATCAAGGCAAAGACCCGGTCGGCCGCAATCATGGAAGTTTGCAGAATTGAAAAGTTCTGGGTGACTTCAATCAGCGGGTTGAAGAGCTGGTTGGAGTATTGAATGAAGGCATACATAAGCCCCGCGGTCACGCCAGCCACCTGCCAGGTGACCCCAAAATAGGCCAGAATAACAGCATAGGCCAAGAGCTTGAGCAAGGACATGGCCGGCCGCAGGAAGAGGCTGTTGACATTGAGGGATTTATTGGAATAGGCCACGTGGTCTGCATTAATGGCCTCAAACTCCGCCAAGAGACGGCCTTCCTGGCCAAAGGCTTGGACAATCCGCATGCCCTCAATGCTTTCCGACAGCTTAACATTCAGGTCGCTGAGCTTAGCCCGGGTCATGGCAATCAAGTCGCGCGACTTACTGTTGTAGAGGGCGATAGAGCCAAACATAATGGGAATAAAGACCAACATGAGCAGGGTCAGGGGCACATTAAGACTAAGCATGGTCCCAATAGTAACTGCCACAATGACCAAGGAACTGAGGAAACTGGAGAAGATGGCACTGAACATATCGGCCACCGCCTGAGTATCATTGGTCAGGCGGGACACGATGGCCCCGGCTGGCGTCTGGTCGAAGTAACGCATGGACAGGCTTTGCAGCTTGTCGAAGGACTCTTGGCGCAAGTCACGGACCACGCTTTGGGCCACGCGGGCGAAGGTGTAGTTACCTAAGAAGGTAAAGGCCACCCGCACCAGGAAGAGGCTGTAGTAGGCTAGGAGGATTAAGCCTCCTTGGGCCACCAAGCCACCCCCAATAAAGTGGTCGATATAGTAACGGGCCAGAAGTGGAATGGCGGTCGTCACGGCCGATGTCAGGAAGATGAAGACCAGGGCAATCAGGGCAGTCCCCTTGTAACGCCACATATAGGCCATGAGGCGGCCAAAAGTTTTAGTACGATTAGGCATCTAAGTCCCCTCCTTCCAAACTCTGAGCCAGTTGCTGACTACGGTAGGTGGTCGCATACCAGCCATTTTGCGCCAGCAATTCTTGGTGATTACCCCGCTCCTTAATGCGGCCCTCTTCCATAACCAGAATCAGGTCGGCATGGACGACGGCTGACAGACGGTGGGCCGTAATAATGGTGGTCTTGCCTTGACGTTCCGACTTAAGATTTTCTAAAATCAAATGCTCAGTCTTGGCATCCACGGCTGATAGCGAATCGTCCAGAATCAGAATGTCTGGATCCAAAATCAGGGCCCGGCTCATGGCCAGACGTTGCTTCTGACCACCAGATAGGGAGACGCCCCGTTCCCCAATCAGGGTATCTAACCCTTCAGGCATGGCCTGGATATCCTGGTAGACACCACAGAGTTGGGTGGCTCTGATAACGGCCGCATCATCCAAGTCAGCTTGACCGAAGCGGACATTGTCCCGGATGCTCATGGCGAAGAGTAGCTGGTCTTGAGGTACATAGCCCATCAAGCTCCGCAAATCGCTGAGGCGGTAGTCGCGGATGTCGTGGCCATCTAACTGAATGCTGCCCACATTGACATCCTGCTCCCGCAAGAGTAGGCGCAAGAGACTGGTCTTACCAGACCCCGTGGTCCCGACAATGCCCAGGGTTTGACCGGCCTCCAAGCTAAAGTGGACATCCTCTAAGGTGGTCAATTCTTGGTAGGCGAAGGATTCAATGTCATAGTCCAAGCGACCATTTTGAATGCTAGGCAGAGGATGTTCCGTCTCACGGACTGGGCTTTCCTCATGCAGCAGTTTATCAATCCGATCCAGGGAGACCGAGCCCCTTTGCATAATGTTGAATAGCCAGCCGATGGCTTGCAGTGGCCAGACCAGCATATCCAGATAGGTCATGAAGGTAACCATTTCCCCGACGGTGAACTGGCCCTGACTAATCAGATAGCCCCCGTAGAGCAAGCTAATCAGATAGGAGGCCCCCACGAAAATCAAGACCATGGGTTGGAAGAGCTCATTGTACTTGGCAGCTCGCAGGTTCTTTGCCCAGACCATCTGGTTGGTGGCCTGGAACTTAGCCGTCTCCTGGGCCCCATAACCAAAGGACTTGGTCACCTTAATACCGGAGACCGATTCCTGAACTGAGTTGTTAAGCTCAGAGAAGGCCTCCTGGGCCTGCTTAAAGCCTTCATGGTTGATGCGCCCCAGGCGACTGGTCCCCCAGGCCAGTACTGGCAGAGGCAAAATCGCCACCAGGGTCAGGCGCCAATCCAGAATCCAGAACATGGTAGCCAGGGTAACGAGGGCAGTAATCGAAGCATCCACGGCCGACATGACCCCGCCCCCTGCCGTCATGACCAGGGTTTGGACATCGTTGGTGGCGTGGGCCATCAGGTCCCCGGTCCGATAACGGGTATAGAAGGACGGCGCCATGCGGGTAAAGTGCTCAAACAAGCGAGTCCGCAGAATCCGGCCCAGGCTATTGGCTGTCCCTAAAATAAAGAGCCGCCAAACATAGCGGAGGGCATACATAATGAGAGAGGCTCCCACTAGCCAGGTCAGATTGAGGGCAAGCTCGCTAGGGGTCAGATTGCCGCCTGCAATGGCATCAATGACTTGCCCAATAATACGCGGCGGAATCAGGTTGAAGACGCTGACCAAGGATAAGGCCAGAATCCCAATCATATAACGGCGGGCTTCCAACTTGAAGAACCAGCCTAATTTGCGAATGAGTGACATGTCGCATTCTCCTTTCGTAACCTTGCTATTATACAACAAAAAAGAAGCCGGGACCAATGAACTGACCCAAGCTATCAGAAAAGAGCCGGCACCCCAGTGCCAGCCCTCACACATTTATTCACTTAGATAGTCATAGGCCTGCCGGGGTGAGCCGTCTTGGAGATAGATAGTACCTCGCTCCTGGAAACCGTAGGCCAGGATGGCCTGCTGCATGGGCAGGTTTTGGGCGTGGGTGTCAATCCGGATGTGGGGGCAGAAGGACTTAGCGAAGTCGAAAGCTGCCCGCGCCACACCCCGGGCCTTGCCATTGGCTGCCAGGCGGTGAATGGTCACATAGGGACTAGTACTGCGCCAGCCCAGACCATCAATCTGGCCATAGGTCGGATCTTGGCCGCCAATCAGAGCGAAGGTGCCCACTAGCTGGCTAGTTTCGTCCTCTAGGACATAGGAATGGCCTTGAGCAATATCGGCTTCTAGGAGACTTAGGGGCGGATAGCCGTCTGGCCACTGATTGGGATTACCCTTGGCCCGCATAAAGGCCCGGGCTTGTTGGTATAAGGCCATCAAAGCCGGCAAGTCCCCATTCTCTGTCTGTCTAATCTGCATACGGCTTCCTCCTCTGTACCACGCCTTACTGTGCCCCCAGTCTATCACAAATCCCCGTCCTTGCCAACAAGGTCTAACTTGGGTCTGGCCCGTCATAGTGCTATACTAGACTTAACTGATTAAGAGAAAGAAGGCTCCGCCATGGAATCTATGCTCCAACGCTTTATCCGCTATGCTAAAATCAACACCCGGTCCGACCTGCACTCGGATGCCGTGCCGACCACACCCGGTCAACTGGACTTCCTCCGCATGTTGGAGGGCGAACTCAAGGACCTGGGTCTCAGCCAAGTGCGCTTCAATCCAGTGGACGCCTTTGTCACCGCCCTCTTGCCAAGCAACCTACCAGCCCATCAAAAGGCGCCAGCCATTGGCTTTATCGCCCATGTGGATACAGCCGACTTTAATGCTGAAAATATCCAGCCCCAGGTCCATGCGGACTATGACGGACAGGATATTGTCTTGAACCCTGACCTGGACATTGTCATGCGAGTGTCCGAATTTCCTAACTTGAAGCACTATGTGGGACAGACCCTGATTACCACCGATGGTACCACCCTGCTAGGGGCCGACGACAAGGCAGGTCTGGTCAGCATCCTGGAGGCAGTCATCCACCTGCTAGCCCATCCTGACCTGCCTCACGGCGATATTTGGCTAGCCTTCGGACCTGATGAAGAAATCGGCAAAGGCGCCCACCGTTTCCAAGCCCAAGACTTCCCAGCTGACTTTGCCTATACCTTAGATAGTGGCGAGGTGGGCAAGTTGGAATACGAGACCTTCAATGCTGCCCGGGTCATGCTGACCATCGACGGGACCAGTGTCCATCCCGGGACCGCCAAAGGCCTCATGGTCAATGCTCTGGCCGAAGCCGCTAAACTCTTCGCCCGCCTGCCCCAAGACCAGGTGCCAGAATTAACCGAGGGCCACGAGGGCTACTATATGCTGTCCAGTCAAAGCGGCAACATTGGCCAAGTTCAAGCCACCTACATTATTCGTGACCATGACAAGGAAAGTTTCCAAGCCCGCAAGGACTTCTTCCGTCAGATTGTGGCCCAACAGAACGCAGGCTACGACCGGCCCCGCATCCAATGTCAAATTTACGACGAATACTACAATATGTACGATATCCTCAAGCAAGACATGACGCCGGTTGAAGTGGCTATTGCGGCCTACAAGGCCTGTGGCATTGAGCCTCTTATCAAGCCTTTCCGGGGTGGGACAGACGGCTGCATCATCACCTATAAGGGCATCCCGACGCCCAACCTCTTCACGGGCGCTGAAAACCTTCATGGCCAGTATGAATTTGTCAGCTTAGAAAGCATGGAAAAGGCCAGCCAAGTGGTCCTTACCATTATCCAATCAGTGGTCAGCCCAGACTAAAACAAGCCAGGTAGCTCAACTACCTGGCTTTCTTTGTTTACTTTTGCTTTCTTAACGAATGGCGGAGCCGGCCACACGGCTCACCGTATGCCGCATGCCCCTTATGGCCACTGATAAGGCGAAGATATTTTCCACATTGGCCAAGCCGCCAAAGCCTGCGTCGCCAATATGTTGAATATCCACGCCAGCCACCTTATTGCGAATGGCAATGTCTTCCACCACCCGCGGGCTGCTAGATTCCTGGCTGGTCCCGATAGCGGATAGGACTAGGACATCGTGAGCGTGGGCGTATTTGACGATAGCCACCAGCTCATCATCGGTAAAGCCCGGCACTGTTCCCACGGCCGGCACCAGCAGAATGTCGGTCCCGGCCTCGATGAAGTCCTTAGCCGTTTCAATGCTGGCCACTGGCTCCTTGGACCCTGCCCCATGCATTTTCCCGGCAATGACCAGACCTGAGAAATGTTGCTTGGCCACCTTGACATAGTGGGCAATCTCCTTATTAGTTACCCCCGTTCCAGGGTTACCCGTCAGGCAAATGAAGTCTAAACCTAGGCGGTCGGCCGCTTCTAGGGTCTCAACTGAGCAGGTCCGGCCTTTAGGCAGAACATTACGCGCCTCCACCATAATGGCGTCGGCATCGACTGGCTCTAGGTTGGCCCCAATAGGGCGACCCGACAGTGCTTTGAGTCGGCGAATGGGATCTTCTGCCCCCTGATCCAGGCCACAAATGACAGGATTAAGGACATCTAGGCCATTCAAGAGCATGAGGTCTGCCCCGAAGGCTTTAGCGATTTCCGCATTGGTCAAGTTGCTGATATAGGCAGGCACTGGCGCCACCATTTCACAACAAACGGTTCGGCCTTCAGCGGCCCAGATGGCTTGCTTGAGTTCTTCTGCACTGTAGCCAGCATAGTCGCTGGGTAGGCATTCTAATACACGTCTTACCATATTACTCCTTCTTTCCTAGTGCTTGGCCTAGCGCACGGGCTAGGTCCGGGTCTGCCCCTTCATAGGCGCCTCGAGAATCGTAGGCAAATGAAACGGAGCCTTGCTGGGTCGTAGGGTCTTGGTACCAGGTCTTGAAGCTACCGTGGACTTGTTGAATGCCCGTATAGGCCACCAAGTCCGCCGCATTAGCCAAATTCAGGCCGGCTCCCATGACAAATTCAATGTCAGCGCCATATTGGGCTTGATAATGGGCCAGTCGGTCTCGCCCTTCCTCAATGCTTCGCGCTCCACCACTGGTCAAAATTCGCTGGCAACCTAGCTTAATCAAGCCTTCAATGGCTTGGTCAGGCTGGGCCACCACATCAATGGCCCGGTGGAAGACCGACTGGGCGCCATGGGTCTGACAGAGCTCAATCAGGGCTTGGTTGGCATCCCAATTAAGCTGACCCGTCTCAGTTAGACAGCCAAAGGCTAGGCCACGAGCACCGGCTCTCAACAAGGCTTGGCCTTCTGCTAGCATTTGCCTGATTTCCAGCTTATCATAGGCGAAGCCACCGCCACGTGGGCGGACCATGCAGATGATTGGCAGGGTCACGCCATTGGCCTTGGCTAATTCCAGACAGGCCACCGTTGGCGTCAGCCCTCCCAGGGCCAGGGCGCTGTTGAGCTCAATCCGGTCCAGGCCAGCTTCTTGAGCAATCAGACAATCTCTGACACTGCCGGCACACAACTCGATTAGGGTCATGGACTTGCCTCCTCCACTTCTTGTTCTAGCTGCCACAAGGCCAGTAAGGCCTGGCTATAAATTTTTAAATCAGTCTCTAAATCCTCAATGCCTAGCCACTCATGTGGCAAATGGGCAATGTCCCGTTGGCCCGGGAAGGAAGGCCCATAGGCCACGATGTTAGGTACAAACTTGGCATAGGTGCCCCCTGTGGTTGTGACGGGCTCAAGGGCTTGGCCGGTCACCTGATTGTAGACCTGCTGCAAAGCTTCAATATAAGGCGACTGCTTGTCCTTGAGGACGGGCGCCCAATGGCTGAGGACTTCTAGCAGGGCCCCCTCAGGTAGATGCGTCCTGATTTGGGCCAGAATCTCTTCCTGACTGCAGGCCCCCGGATAGGCCATGGACCAGGCCACCCAAGGCCGTCCCTGCGTCAGGCCCAGCTGGTAGCCCCTTAGCATCATGCGGCCAAAGTCCTGGTCTTCATAGGCGATGCCCAGCTCCCGACCATCCTTGGTGCCGGTCAGCAGATAGGCATTGACAAAGTCAAAGAGGCTGGCCACTTGATCCGAATCCACGCTAAGGGCTAGCCGCAAACGCCCTCGCTCACCATAGACGACCGGCCATTTGCAATCTGGCGTCCAACCGAAGAGTGGCGCTGCTTCCTGGGCCAGATAATGCTGGATGCAGCCAAAACCAGTCTCCTCATTGGTCCCAAAAACCACTCGAATGGGATGGCGGAAGTGATAGCCTAGGCATTTGAGGGCATAAAGGGCATAGAGATTAGCCAGAATCGGCCCCTTATTATCTAGGACACCACGCCCCTCGTAGCGACCTTGTGCTTGATTCTTTCTTAGGGTCCAGGGATCCTGCCGCCAGCCTTGGCCGGCCGGCACCACATCCACATGCCCGAAAATACCATAATAGCCAGCACCTGAGGTCGCCTGGTTAGGGTCAGGCGACCACTGGGCATAGCCAACCTTATGGTCTAAATTGACCGTCTCAAAGCCCATGGCTTTGGCCCGGTCTAGCACCCAGTCCAGGGCAGCCTTAGGTCCAGGACCATAGGGAGCGTCTGGCTCCGCCGGTCCCTGCACACTGGGAATGGCTACCAGTTGGGCTAGGTCCTGCCAGTATTGGGGCAGCAAGTCTTCCAACAAGTCATAGAGTGCTTGAATTTGCTTGAGGGTCATGCCTACTTCACCTCCAGGGGCCGCATGCGTTGACGCACATAGTCGTCTAGCCATTCCTGACTCGCCCGCTCCAATTCCATCTGGCCAGAAGCCAGCGGATGCAGGCGGTAGACGGTCAAAGGCGTGGTCTTGCTGGCCACCACGAAGGAGAAGTTGTCAATATTGGTCGCAGACCCCCACTGACCCTTGGCGTTCATGGCCACCACCGACAAATCGCCGGCTTGGCCGCGTTGTGCTCTCAGACGTCTGTCTAAGTCATAAACGGCCTTTTCGCAGGCCTCTTGGGGAGGGTAGCCCGCAGCCATCAGCTGAACGATGGCGTAGGACAGGACCCCTTTCATCAAATCTTCCCCTAGGCCAGTAGCGGTGGCTCCTCCAATCTGGGAGTCCACATAGAGACCCGAGCCAATCATAGGCGAGTCGCCTACCCGGCCGGGATGCTTCATGAAGAGGCCACTAGTCGAAGTACCCGCTACCATGTGATCATGGCCATCCAGGGCCACCATGCCCACCGTGTCATGGCCGTCGTAGGCAGCTAGGCCTTGTTCTTGAGCCAACTCCACCTGGCGATTGTGATAGTGAATTTGAGCCCGGTCTGTCAGCATTTCTTTGGCTTCAAAGCCATGGTCTAGGGCATATTGGCGGGCACCTTGGGCGACCAAGACATTATTGACCGGCTCCTGGCTGAGGCGGCGCGCCACCCCAATGGGATTAGCAATATCCTGAAGCCCGCAAACAGCCCCAAAGTCCAGGCGACTGCCGTCCATATAGGCGGCATCTAATTCTACCTGGCCTTGGCGATTAGGCAGACCGCCATAACCGACGGATTTATAATAAGGAAAGTCTTCGACGGCCTTGATGGCTTGCTCAATGGCGTCACCCGCAGAGCCACCGACTGCCAGACTAGGCAGGGTTTCCTGGACTCCTTCTAGGGCCATCCGCCAGGTTGCAATGATTCCCCACATGGCTATCACCTTCTTTCTGTCATTGATTCTATACTTGATAATGATAATTTTGGTCCAGCAGCTGCTGGTAGATAGCCGGCGTCAAGTCCCGCGCCACGGCCACCATGAGGCGATAGGCCGCTAGGACATCAGCCCGATGCAAAATGCCCCGATGGGTATGCATATAGCGCATGGGAAGGGACAGGGTCGTCGCCAGAATCCCGGTCTGGGACTTATGGATATTACCCGCATCCGTCCCCCCATCTAGGAAGCAACCTAATTGATAAGGAATGCCCTCTCGCTGGCAGATTCCCTCTAGATAACGCAAGAGGCCCCGGTGGGTTACGGTCATATTATCGGCCACCGTCAGGGAGACGCCTTTGCCTAGCTTAATAGGATTGTGGTCGGCTGGCGTATCGCCTGCCAAGCAGGTATCGACGGCCAGGGCAATGTGGGGCTTGACGGCTTGGGCCACGGTCCGCGCCCCCCGCAAGCCCACTTCTTCTTGAACGGTTGCCCCCAGGGTCACCTTGTTGGGACAAGAACCCTGAGCCAGGTCCTGCATGGTCCAGACTCCCAAAGCCACACTGACCCGATTATCGAAGGCCTTGGCAGCCAGATAGTCAGGATTGGCCAAAGCCTGGAAAGTGGTCACCGGGCAAACCCAGTCCCCCACCTCAATACCCAGAGCTCGGACCTGGTCGCGGTTGTGCACCCCCAGATCCAAATAGACCCGGTCCATGGGCACCACTTGCTGGCGCTGTTCAGGGCTGAGACTGTGCACTTGCGGGCCGGCCAGAATCCCCGTGTAGACTCGGCCATCTTGGGTGAAGACCTGGGCTTCTTGTTGCAAGAGGGTATGGGACCAGGAGCGCCCCACTTCCTGAATGAAGACATAGCCGGCCTCATCAATGGCCCGCACCACCCAACCGATTTCATCCATGTGGGTGGAAAAGAGCAAGGACAAGGGTGACCGGGACTGACCTGCTAGACTGTAGAGGCCAGACCCCAAGGGGTCGGTGCCTTGCTGGCACATGGTCAGCTGCCGGTCCAGGTAGGCCCGAATGCCTGCCTCATGGCCTGACACTCCGGGTAAGCAACATAAATCCGACAGGACTTGCCAGTCCACCTGACCTTGAGCTTTAGTGGTCATGAGGGCCACCTCCCCGACTGCCAAAGCCAAAGTCTTGGACTTGGGCTGGGGTCAGTTGGCTCAAGAAGGCCACCAGGGTGTCTCGCACGGGCTCGAAACTAGCTGGATCCAGACACTGATAAAGGCCTGGCGACTGGAGGAGCGGCAAGGCAATAACCAAGGTCGGTGCCCCCACCCCTGTCTTATGGATAAAGGCCCCATCGGTCCCGGCCTCTTGAACCTGGCCCTTGACTTGGTAACCCAGCTCCTGGGCCACTTTGCGAATGGCTTCCAACAAGGCCGTGTTAGGTAAGAGGGTCTTATCAAAATAACGCAAATAGAGACACTTAGGGTCATAGTCAGAAGCAGGAACCGGACTAGCATCTAGCACCAGGGCCAAGTCTGGTTGAATAAGATTGGTGGCGGTAATGGCCCCCCGAGTCCCCACTAGGGACTGGCTAATGCCACCCACAGCCAACTCATAGGCAATCTTGTCTTGAAGTTGGCGACTCATATCCAGTATCAGCTCTAGGCTGGCCCGATTGGCCAAGTTACGACCTAGCCAGGCGCCCCCAGCTATTTGCCGGCGGGAAAAGTCTAAGACAAAGCTGTCCCCTACTTGGATGCCCAAGTCAGCCACTTGCTGGGCTGAGGCCGCACCTAGCGCTAGATAGGGCTGTCCCTCTACCAGGACCCCATAGCCCAGATGAGGCACATGGTCCCGGGTTAAGAGGCGGACCACTTGGTTGACATAATCGGTCTTCTGATAGCGGCCTAGGGCCACAAAGTCCAAGAGGCCATCCGGACGAATGGCTTGAATCAGACCGCCATTTTCATCCAGGTTAGTGGTCAGCATGACCCGAAAGGGCGCCTGCTCCCTTGGCTTGAGGCCCAAGACGGAGCCCAGTTGATCCCGATAGAGACTGAGCCCTTGGTCGGTCAGGGCTTGGGCCAGGGCTTGATGCAGGTCGAATTCATCTCCCGACAAGGCGGGTAAATCATAGAAGGCTGTCCAATCCATAAGGCACCTCCTAGTGGAAGAAGTGAGGCCAATCGGCCTCTGCTGGGCCACTGAGAATTTCAGCAATATGGTGCAGGGCATCCGTCAGCCCTACCCCGCCCTTCTTAGGCATCTGGATTATTTTAACCTGGTCCTTGTAGCGGTCGACCACGGCCTCATTTTCGGCGGAGCAGGCCACATAGGTGCGGACCGGCGTCTGGTCTTGAATATAGGCCGCGACTTCGGCCGCCATCTGGGCGTAGGTGTCGTAGTTGAAGCAAGGGCCACACAAGAGGACATCAGGTTGCGCCTTTTTCATGAGATTGGCAATCTTGTGTAAGACTTCTTCCTTATTAGCCTGAAAATAATCAGGCCCGCAGTAGACGGTCGCCAGGACCTTGAGATCGTGAGCCGCGAAGACGTCCTTAAACATGAGATAAGAACCAATCCCGCCCTTTTCCAATCCCAGTGGCGTGTTGGGGCGTTCCTTGCCCCCATAACCGGCCTGAATTTGGTCGAATAATAGGATTACTTTCATCCTTATTCCCTCCTCAGCAAAAAGAGTTCAGCAGGATAGGGCTGAACTCTTCAGTTGTCTATAAATCATCGAAGGACAAGTCGTCCAAGGAAATATCATCTAAATCGTCTTTAAGGTCTTGAACTGGTTTCTCTTCTTCAGCCAAGAATTGACGGTCCATTACCTTGAAGAATGGATAGTAGATCAGGCAGTCGATGACAATTAAGATAATTTGCCAGAAGCCGGCAATCAGGTGCCCAGTAGCCAACCAACCAGAGAAGAAGAATGGGGTTGTCCATGGGATGCTGACCCCGGTAGTTCGTGGCAGAATACCGATAACTGTTGCGATAATGGATAAAATGGTGTTAACCAGTGGTGTTGCAAGGAATGGCACCAACATAATTGGGTTGAGTACGACTGGTAGCCCGAAGATAATCATTTCGTTAATCCCGAAAATCCCAGGTACAATGGCCAAACGACCCAAGGTCTTCATACGTTTGGACTTGGCAATCCCCACCATGAGGAAGACCAAAGCCAAGGTAGAACCCCCACCCCCGAAGTTAGTGAAGAAGTTACTGAAACCGTTGGTGAAGATGTTAGGCAATGGCAAGCCATTCTTGAAGGCTTCCAAGTTTTCAGTCGTCAAGGCCAGACCAATTGGCGCGAAGACCGTATTGGTAACGGCTGGCCCATTAATCCCGAAGAACCAGAAGAAGGTGGACAGGAACTGGGTCAGTGGTTCTAGGAAGACGCTGCGTCCAATCCCTAAGAGTGGTGCTTGCAGGTTGGTATAGATAAAGGTGTGGGCATAGTGATAATCTGTGAGTGAGAAGCCCAGGTAAACCAAGAAGAAGGTTAACATGGCAAAGAGCGAAGGAATCAAAGCCGCGAAGGATTGAGAAACTGCTGGTGGCACCCCGTCAGGCATCTTGATGACCCAACCCTTACGCTCAATGGCTACAAAGATGCGGACCGAGATAATGGCCGTAATCATAGCTACGAACATGCCGGCGGACCCCATATTAGTGTTAGCCAAGCCATTGAAGACCTTGCCGGCTTCGTTAGTGAAGGCAGGATGGGATTTAGGTGTCAGAATCAAGAAGCAGACAACGGAAATGGCTGCCCCTGCAATAGGGTCAGATTCCAGCTGACGGGCATAGGCATAACCAATCCCGATAGAACCTAAGAGGGCGATGACACTGAAGGTGGAATCAATCACAGCATCCATGTGGTTTTCCCAACCTTGGCCGAAGAATTGGGCCATAAAATCGGTATACCCTTCAATTGGGAAGTTACCAGCTAAAATGAAGAAGGAAGCGACAATAATGAGTGGCGTGGTCACCAAGAAACCATCACGAATGGCAATTAATACCTTATTATTGCTGAGTTTCTCGGCTGTTCCGCCCATGACTTTTTCAAGATTTGCAAACATGTGACTTACCTCTTTTCTTATAATGAGATCTGTACTTAGCCTTGCTTGTTCTGCTTGAGTAATTGAATGGCGCGCTTGAGAATGCGTTCGCCATTGACGTTACCATAATCGTCTAGGTTCATAACTTCAACGGGAATGCCTTGAGGCTCGTATTTGTCCCGGGTGGCATTGAATTTGTATTTGACTTGAGGCCCTAACAGGATAACATCGGGATGATATTGTTCCACGATGATATCTAGCTTAGAATCTGAGAAGGCCTTGACTTCAATGGGCAGGTTGTGGTCGTCTGCCACGGCCTGCATACGGCTGGCAACCAGGCTGGTCGACATGCCGGCACTACAGAATAAATAGACACGTTTCATGGTATTTCCTCCTAATCTAGGTGGTGAGCTGGTCCAAACGTTGATAGAGGGCCAGAACTTCTTCGGCTGTCACCTTGAGCAGTTCAGCACTCATGAGTTGATCTTCGGCATGAACTAACAAGAGCGAGAAAGGTGGATGGTCCCCTGCCGCATCCGCCTGCAAGAGGTCGAAATGCTGATCATGACCGGCAATCCGTTGGCTCTCCCCTTGTTCAATGGCCGCCTGGGCTTGGGCGAAGTCGCCTGTCCGGGCTAGCGCCATGGCTTCCATGAAGGAAGATCGGGCGGATCCCAAGGAAGAAATCATCTTGAAGAATACCAACTCTAAGTCATCCATACCATTACCTCCTTTCCTATAAAATAAACTTGCTAACGAGATGGATGGGGAAATTCGCCCACGATAGCGGCCAAGAAGTCGTCGCGACTGCTAGCGGCTAAGAGGGACTTGAGCTGACGCGGATGGGCTAGGCACTGGCCTAGCCATTTGAAGAAGACCTGGGTGAAGGCCCAGTCACTGTCCTTAAGCGCCAATAAAATGACTAGTTTAACAGGGTAGCGGCCCCACTCAATGGGACTGGCTAGGTTGGCAATGGCTAACACAGACTGGTGACTGTGAGCTTGCAAGGGATGGGGGATGGCCAAGGCATAGTCAAAGTCCGTCGACGATAGGGCTTCGCGCTCCAAGACCGAAGGCAGAAAGTCCGGCGTCACATAACCGGCTTGGGCCAAATCCTGGGCCATGAGGGTCAGGACTTGCTCGGGACTGCTGGCCTGCAGGTCTTGATAGAAGAAGCGTGACTCCAGAAAGTCCCCCAATTGTAGGGCCAGCTGGATGGCTATCTGACGCTGTTCTACTTGGTTAAGCAAACTGACCAAGGCTAGCTCATCTTCCTCATTGAAGAAGGTAGAGACCTGCAAGGTCGGGAGCCCAAAACTCTGAGCTAGCGGCATAAAACTAATGACTAAGTCAACCGGCTGATGCAGGAGCTGGGCTTCACTGACATAATCATATTGGGCTAGAATTTCCAGCCGGTGGCCGAAGCTAGCCTTGAGCCGGTCGATTGAAGATTGCATAAGGGGATAGTGTTGGGGCGCCAACAAAATAGCTCGCGCCTTCCATGGTCGCTCCAGGCGAGAATAGGAGCTACCAATATGGACGGCAATCAGCCCGATTTCGGCTTCGGATAAGACCACGCCTAGACGGGCACCCAACCAGGTACTGACCGTTACCGCCAGGTCGAAGACCAGGGGATACTGGCGTTTCATATCTTGTAGGAAGAGATTGGGCAGCTCCACCTGATAATGGAGGCGTTCGATTAGCCCTTGAAGGTGGAGATGGAAGCGATCCTTAAAGTCGGCATCACTAAGAAAATCCAAGCCCACCAAGTCTTGTAGGTGCTGGCCCAAGTCTTGGACCAAACGGGTCAAATCCAGGGGCCGGCCCTGATAGATGACCTGTGAGGCCAGATCATGCATGGCCTGATAAGCTTCCAGCAGACGGCCAATACTATAGGCTTCAGAGGCTGGAATCCGACACTTATATTGCTTACCCACCCCCTGCAAAAACTTGCGAGCTAGGGCTTCTTCCTTAGGCACCAGAGGCGGTAGGTCCTGACGATGATAGAGAAATTGCCCGGCCAACATACGCTGAACCGCAATCCCGACGTGCAGGAGTAAGATGGGTAAACTGGCAGGCCGAAGCTGATAGTCTGCCTGCTTGAGTAGGCCTTGGAAATAGTGGGCCACCCAGACCATGTCAAACTCTTCGTATATGGCTAAGACCTTATCCAGATTCAAGAAATCACCCTGAAGTTCCGAGGTCAAGAGCTCCCGATAGAGTCGACGTTTCTGGAATTCAGGGCCCTTAAGCTGCCAGCCCTTGACATCATGTTCTAGGTCTAAATCCGGGTAGGCCCCCACCAACTGACCGACTTGATGCAAGTCCATGGTTAGGGTTTGGGGACTGACATAGAGGTCTTGGCTCAGATCCTTGAGGGTCTGAGGCTGACTGTCAGCCAATAGGAGTTTGAGTATATAATGTAGCCTTTCTTCCTGACTCTGTGGCAGGCCCAGAGGACTGGGCTGATTGGAATCTTCCAGGGCTTGGGCCACTAGCCGATAACCCTTGTGGTGATGGGTCTGGATGGCCCCGGGATAGTCTTGCTTTAACTTGTTCATATCAGAGCGAATGGTCCGGTCGGAGACGCCCAACAAAGCCGCCAGGTCCCGTCCCTTGAGCCAGCCTTGTGACTGGGCCAGGATGACCATGAGCTGTTCCTGTCGTGTCTGCATAAGCGCCCTCCTCCTAGGCTGTGACATCGCTTTCTCTCAATTCTATTATAACATTTTATGTGCCATCTAATCGCTAAAGTTATTTCCTAAGCCTAGGAAATGGGCGAAAAATCAAGAAAAGTATGGAACTGATTCCGAGATTGGCTGATTTTTTACATTTGCCTTGACCTGCCAAGAGCCTTATACTAGAAGAAAAGGAGGTGGCTTAATGCCATTTATCAAAGCTAAATCAAGCCAAGCATCCGGTTGGGGCTGGATGCTTTCCATGCTGGCCTTCCCCCTCTTGTTTCACTACCTTCAGGACTGGCAGACCAAGGCCACCCTATGGGGCATCACACACCCCCGCTTCCAAATCCTCAATTGGACCCACCCCGACTTGGTGGCCCCACTCTTAAACGTCTTGGCCCTCTTTTCGACCTTGATTCCCCTCTTGGGATTCGCCCTCTACGGTTGGACCCTGGGCAGACGGTCCTGGGAGTCTATGGGCTTCAAGCGTCCCTTGATTGGCCCCTATCTATTGGGCTTTATCCTGGGTGGGCTACAACTGCTGGCCTGCCTCATCATCCCCGCCTTGCTAGGCCACTTATCGCTAGAGCGCATTAGTCAGACGCCCGTCTTAGTGACCCTACTCTATCTAGCCGGCTTCCTGGTTCAGGGGCTGAGCGAAGAAGTCATCTGCCGGGGCTATCTCATGAATGGCCTGGCCCTACGCTTTCCAACCTGGCTAGCGGTCCTGGCCAACTCCCTGATTTTTGCCGCAATGCATTTGGGTAATCCCAATGTCTCATCCCTGGCTCTGGTCAACCTGACCCTGGCCGGCCTGACCTTCTCCCTCCTCTTCGCCTATACGGAAAATATCTGGTTTGTGGGGGCGGCCCATTCAGCTTGGAACTTTGTGCAAGGGCCTGTTCTGGGTATCCAAGTATCAGGCATGAGCCTGCCTTTTCCTATCTGGCGCACCCGCCTAGAAAGCCCTAAGCTCTGGACTGGTGGCGACTTTGGACTAGAAGGTGGTCTCTACTGTCTGATCATCGAAGTTCTGGCCATTCTAATCCTAATCTACCTAGTCAAGGCCAAGGCACAGAAAAAAGTTCAACTAGAAGCAAAAAGCTGAGACTAAGTCTCAGCTTCTTTTTTACCAAACTAAAATCCCCTTACAGCCTATATACTATAAGGGGATTTTGCTTAGGCTGCTTGATGACAGTGGCGGAGGATAAAGTAATAGGTCCCCGTCACCAGATAGGCCAGAGCCAAGACCAAAATCATGCTGATAGCAGAATGATTAAGCCAGATATAGGTTAGGAGCCCTCCTACTAGGAAGCAGGCAATGCTTGCCATGTAGAAGATGATCTTGTGGCCGTCTTCCTTATAGCCCCGCAAGTAACGTCCTAGCGCAAAGCCCGTATCAGTCAGGTAACCCGTAAAATGCGAACTGCGGACAATCATGCCACGATAGTAGATAAACATACCATTTTGGGTCCCCATACCGAAGGCCAAGAGATAGAGCCAGCTAGCCTGCCAGTTGAGGGCATAGCTTAAACCCAATAAGAGGCCAAAGCTAATCAACAAAACACCGTAACGGTTGCCTAGGCGGAAGGCTTTATCAGAGAATAAGAGGCCGCTTAAAATGCTCCCAGCTATAAAGGCCAGCAAGGTCAAGGCCAGACGGCTGGTCGCTTCCCCATCCCCCCGTGCTAAGGCCAGTACAAGTTGGGTCAGATTGCCCGTCATATGGGTCGATGGCGTAGCCACCAGCCACAGCGTCGTCACGTTGACCGCCCCCGCCAGGCTACTGAGTAAGCCAATCCAAATGGCTAGCAGGATTCCTTTAGGCTCTTTCATTGCTTTACTCCTCTCAAGTTCAATGCCTATTCATTCTATCACAAAGACCTAACCCTCAACAAGGCAAGCCCGCTATTGATTCTCAGTCGGTTCTAAAATTAGACGCCGGTCGCAGACTTGGTCCAGGAAGAGTTGGTCATGGGAAACTGCCAGAATAGCCCCGGGGAAGTCGCGAAAAATTTGCCTTACTTCAGCTTGAGACAAGGGCGAGAAATTGCGGCTAGGCTCATCCAGTAACAAGACATTGACTTCCATTAGATTCAACTTAAGCAGGAGCAACTTGGCCTGCTGGCCCCCAGACAGTTGGCTAATGGGATGACGCATCTCTTCAGGGTCGAAGCGTAGACTGCCCAGATAGGTCATAAGCTTAGTCTTCTCCTCCTGACTGCCGGACTCCTGAAGAAAGTCCAAGGGCGTCTGATCCTGAGGCAGAACCTGGCGATAATCTTGGGGCATATAGCCCAGACGAAGGCCTGGCCGGTCTGTCAGCCAGTCACGGACTTGCTTGAGTAGGGTAGATTTACCCACCCCATTGGGGCCCACCAGTCCAATTTTCTCCTGGCCTCGCCACTCCAGGGTCAGGGGTTGAGTCAGGGCGCGCCCTTCTAGGCGGACCACATAGTCCGGCTGGTTAATCAGCCATTTGCTGGCGGGCAAGGGATGGGGACAAGGCAATTTGACCAGGATGGCATCCTCTTGAATGGGAATCTCCAGCATGTCCTCAGCCTGACGCTCCAAGCGCCGGCCAACAGACTTAACGTTGCGCATTTTTTTAGCCAAGAGACGACCCAGGCTAGAATCATGGGCCTGACGCAATTGATGCTGGACCTTGTCATGCATTTGCCGATGTCGGGCTTCCTGCTTGGCCTGCTCCTCCTGCTGCTTGCGGGCCAGCTGACCCTGACGCTGGAACTGGGCATCTCGTTGATTGCGATAGGTCTCATAGTCCAGATTGACCAGATGAACCCGGCTGGCCTTGTGATTATTGATCGTCTCAATATGCAGAATGCGATTGGCCACTTGAGACAGGAAGGCCTCATCATGGGAAATAAAGAGGACCGCTACCGGCAAACTAGCCAGGGTCCGACTGAGCCAGTCCAGTGTGGCCAAGTCCAAGTCATTGGAAGGCTCATCCAAGAGCAGACAGTCCGGCTCCAAGGCCAGGGTCCGGGCCAACTGCAACTTGAGCTTCTCTCCCCCTGACAGAGTCCCCATGAGCTGCTGGCTGGTGAGCCGATCGGGGTCAAAGCCTAATTGGCTGACTAGCTGATAGAAGTAACCATAGTCTATTTGCTCAGCCAAGACCGGATCAAAGCAATAAGCCTCGATGGTCAAACCTTCATCCTGGGCTGGGAAAGTCTGGCCAATCCAGACCGTCCGGCCAAAGGAATTAGAACAAGTGCCGGTCACCTCGACATAAGGCAGGGGCGCATCCGGCTGCCTGAGCCAGTTCAAGAGCGAGGACTTGCCGCAGCCTTCCTCGCCAATCAGGGCTAGCTTGTCGCCTGGCTTCAAGTCAAAGGACAGGGAAGGAATTAAGACCTTGAGGTCTTGTTGATGGGTCATGGTAAAATTTTCAACGTGTAACATCTGCTACCTCCTATATAAAAAGGGACCGATGCCCTATCTAGCGTCGGTCCCTGTTGGAAGCAAATGGAATAAGCCAAAGAAAGAGTCTGCGCCCTCATATAAGCTGCGCCTGCCCTAACTGCTTGTACCTCTTCACTAAAATTGACCGCACTAAATAAAGCCATCTTGATCCTTTATTTAGTAATTGACAATTTTAGTTAACTTTCATCGGCACAAGTACCTCCTTGGTGAATTACCTTTAGTATACGCTTACTTGGCGGGGAATGCAAGTCATTTATTAACCTAGCCTCTCTTCATCCAAGCACAAAAAAGCACCCCTAGTTATGAGGGGTACTGGTGATGCTAAGCTTGTTTTACTTGGATTATTTGCCCAAGGAATTTTTGATGCCTTCCACTGCACCTTTGGCAGCTTCAGCCACGTCATGAGCCACTTCTTTGGCTTTACTAACTACGCCTTCTACGACGCCTTCAGTTTCAAGGCCTTTGTCGCCAGTTACTTTACCTGCCACTTCCTTGGCTTTGCCAGCAGCTTGGTCGAGTTTATCTTCCAACATCTCAGTCCCCTCCTTTCTACTATGATGACTTTAGTCTACCACGTTAAGGTCCCCAGTACGAATTATTTGCCTAGCCATAGCAAATAAAAAGAGACTAGGACAGCGTCCTAATCTCCTTGATTGGCTAAAAATCCAGTTAGCTCCGCCTGGGCAAAGCCCACTAGGCCGCGGCGGTCATACCATTCCCGGACAGACTGGTTCCAAGGCGTGGTGTCCGTCACCAGGAAGACCTGACGATAGGTCTGGCTAGCTTCCTGAATTCGATTCAGCAATTGTCGGCCTATGCCCTGCTTCTGATAGGCTGGCAGAACTAAGATGTCTTGGATCAAGGCCACATAGTGGCCATCTCCCACTGTACGCACCAGCCCCACTAGCTGGTCTTGGTCCCAGGCGCTGATGACATCTTGAGAAGCCGCCAGCATCTGACCCAGGTCAGATACCTGGTCTAGGTAGGCTGTCCAACCGACTGCCTGATAGAGCGTCCGCAACTGAGCATCAGAAATCTCCTTATCATGACAATATTCAATCATCTTGAGCACCCTCTTTCTTAGGAATTTGACGATTAGAGCCCCAACTTAGCCAAGATGCTGGCCTTCATGCCGGCCACATCTACCACTTCATTATGACGGATTTGGGCTTCTTTGACTTCGAGAACGGCCGCAGGTTGTGGCACGCCAGAGATAGCTTCCAATTGGTCCACCAGGGTCAGGTCATCCACTTCAGGATCTAAGTCCTGGAAGGACTGCATGACAGAGCGTGGGAACTTGTAAGGGCTGGCGGTCGAAGCGATTAAGGTAGGCGTGGTGTCGCCTGTCTCCTGACGGTAGTCGCAGTAAACCGAAGTGGCTACTGCCGTATGAGGGTCTAAGACATAGCCGGTCGCTTCATAGACGGCCTTAATGCTGTCTTCGATTTGAGCCTCATCAGCGTAACCCCCATAGAAATCAGCATAAGTTGCCTGCATTTGAGGCGTCACTTGGTAGTGACCTTGGTCTACTAATTGTTTCATATAAGCAGCCGTTTGAGCCGCATCATTCCCAGTCGCATGGTAAATTAAACGCTCTAGGTTGCTAGAGATGAGGATATCCATGGATGGCGAATTAGTCACATAGAAAGGACGTTGGCGGTCGTAGACGCCGGTCTTGAAGAAGTCAGTTAAGACATTGTTCTTGTTAGAGGCACAGATGAAGGTCTTGATTGGCAAACCCATTTGACGAGCATAGTAGGCCGCCAAAATGTTACCGAAGTTACCGGTTGGCACATCCACATTGATGGCATCGCCTAAAGCAATGATACCTTGACTCACCAGTTGCAAATAGGCAAAGACATAGTAAGCCACTTGGGGAATGAGACGCCCAATGTTAATAGAGTTGGCACTTGAAAATTGGTAGCCAGCCGCGTCAATTTGCTCGTTGAGAGCTTGGTCCCCAAAGAGGGCCTTGACTTGGCTTTGGGCATCATCGAAGTTGCTGGTAATGCCTACTACATAGGTGTTGTCACCCTTCTGAGTCAACATTTGCAGTTCTTGGATATGGCTGACACCGCCCTTAGGATAGAAGACCACAATCTTAGTGCCGGGCACATCCGCAAAGCCGGCCATGGCCGCCTTACCGGTATCGCCAGAGGTGGCAGTCAGGATGACGATTTCCTTGTCAGACCCTTGTTTCTTAGCCGAAGTGGTCATGAGATAAGGCAGGATGGACAGGGCCATATCCTTGAAGGCGATGGTCTGGCCATGGAAGAGCTCCAGATAGTAGGCATCCCCTACCTTCTTAACTGGGGTCAATTCTGGCGTGTCGAACTTGTCGCTGTTATAGGCTCCATCAATGCAGGCCTGTAATTCTTCCTGGCTGAAGTCATCAAAATAAGCCTTCATGACGGTAAAGGCAACCTCCTGATAGGACTTACCCACTAGGTCAGCCAGAGGGACTGGCAACTTAGGATGGGCCTCCGGCACATAGAGGCCTCCGTCTTCCGCAATGCCCTTGAGGATGGCTTGAGAAGCGGTGACACGGTTTTCTGGGTTACGAGTACTTTGGTAATATAAGGTCATGGTGACTTCCCTCTTTTCACTTTAAATCTTCACTTGGACATTATACCATAAGTCAGGTGGACTTGACAGGGCCAAGGAAGGCAATTAGAATGGGACTATTAACGACGTCGAGGTGAATCAATGAAACGTGCTCTCTCCCATGTCTTCCCTAAGACCATTCCTATTATGACGGGCTTTCTCTTCCTAGGATTCTCCCTAGGCATGTTAGCCGTCAGCAAGGGATTTCCCCCCTACTTGCCGGTCTTAATGTCCCTCTTTATTTTCGCTGGTTCCATGGAGTTTGTGACCTTGCAGCTCTTGCTTGCTGCCTTCAACCCGCTCCAGGCCCTGCTCTTGACCCTCATGGTCAATGCCCGCCATCTCTTCTATGGCCTAGCCATGTTGGACAAATACCACCATCTGGGCTGGCAGCAACCCTATCTGATCTTCGGCATGTGCGATGAGTCCTTCTCTATTAATGTGACGCTAGACCTACCGCAAGACCTTGACCGAGGCTGGGCCTACTTCCATGTGACCTGGCTCAACCAGTTCTACTGGGTCTGTGCGACGGCCATGGGGGCTTTTATTGGTCCCTACCTGCCCATTAATGTCAAGGGCATGGACTTCGTCCTCAATGCCCTCTTCATTGTCTTGCTGATTGAACAATGGCGTTCCCACCGTCAACACTCTGCTGCCTTTATCGGTTTAGGCTCATCCGTCCTCTGTTTGGTCCTCTTTGGCCCAGAAAACTTTATGATTCCGGCCATGATTCTCATGCTAGTCCTCTTTGGCTACCGCTACTGGCAGCAGAAGCAGCAGCCAGACCAGGAGGTGAGCGCATGACCCCTTGGCAGCAAGCCATTACCATCGCCCTCGTCGTCTTAGGAACGGTGCTGACACGTTTTCTAGCCTTCTGGATCTTCCCAGCTCACAAGCGGCCACCAGCCTTCGTTAGCTACTTAGGCCAAATGCTACCCACTGCCGTCATGGGACTCCTAGTCGTCTATGCCTTCCGCCATCTCAGCCCTAGTCTGCCCCAAGACAGTCTGCTCATGCTTGGCGCGGCCCTTACTACGGCTGTCTGCCACCTGTGGAAACGCAACTTCCTCCTTAGCATCGCGCTAGGGACTGCCGTCTATATGATGGGCTTACATTTATTAGGATAAGAAAAACGAGCTAGGAAAGATCCTAGCTCGTTATTTTTATATTCAATTAAACCAGCACATTCAAGAGACCCATGAGGCCCATACCTAGGAAGACGGCATAGGGAATGATTGGGCGCTTAGCCTGGCGGACCACCTCCTGATAGAGGTCCACAAAGGCCACATAGAAGAGATAGCCGGCCATGAGTTGATTGAAGACGGCTAGGCTGATTAGAGATCCCATGCCCTCGATTAGGACAAAGCCTAGGCCTAGCCCGGCCAAGTTACCAAACACCAACCAGAGCCAGGTACCTGCTTTGGCAGGACGGCTTAATTCCCGAATAGTCATGGCCTCTACTAAGGCGTGCGGCGCTGTCAGGAAGAGATAGGCTGTCCCCAACCAGGGGTTAACCCGGCAGAGACTATAAATCAGCACCCCTTCCAACATATTTTGGAGGGTGAAGGCCCCTAGGCGCAAGCGCCCGCTCGGTGCCCAGCCAACAAAGGAATGCAGGCCTGACATGAGGATGACCGGGGTAAAGAAGAGAATGAGGCTAAACAGAGTCGCCATGCGGAAACCCAAAATCCCCATAAGAGTGGGCTGGGTAGAAGGCAATAAATCGAAGAAGACTAATTCTAGCCAGATGCCACAGGTCAACAAGAGTAGTTGGCTGCGAACCCAAGGCCGTTGCTGTAACCTAGGGCCTAAGTGCCAGCCCCAAAAGGTGGCCAAGGCATAGGCAGTCATGCCCAAACCTAGGCCTAACCAAGTAAGTGAACTCATGTTAACACCCCAAATTCATAGCCTTGAGACTTGAAGTAATCAATAATGTGAGGCAGGGCCTCAATGGTCAATTGCTTATCGGAAGCATCGTGCATGAGGATGACCCGCACCTTGGCGTCAGGCGCCACATAGAAGGATTTTTCCATATAGGCTAGCATGTCACTCGGCGTGGTTGGCCGGGCAGACGGTGTTTCCGCATCGCCGGACATACCATTCCAGTCCATCCAGTCAACATCTAGTTTCTTAAGGGAGGCATCCAGTTCTTCGGTCCCCTTCCAGGACATATGGCCACCTGGGTAACGCCAGACAGCCGTATGGAAATCCCGACCTAGCACTTCCTGCATAGAAGCTTGGGTTTCCTTGACTTCCTTGACTACTTGATTGACATCGACTACCCCGCCTGGAAAGAGACGGTTGTAATCATGACTGTAGGAGTGAATCCCGATGGCGTGCCCCTCGCGAATTTGCCGTTCTAACAAGGGCCGGGTCTTGTCTCCCACTGTCTTGCCAATCACGAAGAAGGTGGCTGGCACCTGCTTGGCCTTGAGAACATCTAAGATCTTAGGCGTCACTTCAAAGTTAACCCCGTCATCGAAGGTTAAAAATACTATTTTTTTATCTGAGGCTTTAGGATCGTAGAGGAGCTTGCGCACATCCTGAGCCTTATAGGCATAGGCGCTGGCCGCCTGGTTATGGTTAGAACCCTTGACCAGTTCTTGGGGCTTGCTTTCTGCTTCCTTCTTACTGGACTCTTGACTGGCTGAAGATTGAGACTGCCCTGTTAAGGCTAGCTGACTCGAGCTAGTCTGCTGGGAAGAGTCCTGCCCTTCAAGGGTCTGTAGGAAGAGCATGACGGATAAGATGCAGACAATACAGACCAGGCACAAAATAAGTGCCAATAAGCTATTATAAAGTAGATTCTTCTTGTCCTTTGACCGCATGCTATCGCCCTCGCTATATTTATATCCTTGACTACAATCCTATTATACTCCACTGTCCAAAAAAATGCGACACTTTATTAGCCTGGGAGCCATTATTTTTTCTAAACTAGCAAAAAAGTCACCTCGCCTAGAATACTTTCTAAAGCGAGGTGACCAGCTAGTCTTGATTATGCTTCATGATCCTCATCTTGTGAGGCATCAGTAGACGCTTGATTCTTGCGACGACGGAAGAAGAGAATAGCGCCGCCGAGAGCTAGGAGAGCAAGCGCCAGTGGTGTTAACCAAGCCATGACTTGTTCACCGGTTGATGGCAAATTGCCGTCCTTGCGTTCTACACCAGAAGTCTTAGTCGCTGTCACCTTGTCAGATGAAGCACTCGAACTTGAGGAAGCCGCTGGTTTCTCAGCTAATTGAATGGTTCGCTTAGCCGTCTGCCCGTTGGCTAGCGTTAATTTAATCTTAGTTTGATCCAATTGGTAAGGTTCTGGAGCGGCCACTACATAGTAGTCGTAGTCCCCTGCCTTAAGATCGGTAAAGGTGACTTTCCCTTGGGCATCCGTCTTCAATTGTTGGTTGCCTACGGCTAGGGTTACGTCTGCCACTGCTTGGCCGGCAACGTTGACCACGTTGAGTTCCAAGCTGGCTACTTGGGCTTTACGGCTGACCTTGAGGATTGGATGCAAGTCGGCACCTGGGGCCACATCTAAGGTTTGAGCACCTGTTGCAGCTTGATAAGCTTCTGGCACTTCCTTAATGCCGTAAGTGTACTTACCTGCTTCCAAGGCTTCGAAGCGGATATTACCTTGGTCGTCCGTTTGGCCTTCCAATTCACCTAAGTAAACTGTCACACCTGGGACACTTTGGTTATTGTCATCCATGACTTTCACCGTCACATTAGCAACTGCTTGTTGACGTTGAACGGTAAAAGTGATGGAGTGGTCAGTGTCAGAAGGTAATTCAGCGTCTCCTGCTTGGGCGCCGGTGTAATTCTCTGGCAAGTTGACAATCTCATAGTGGAAGGTCCCTGGGGTCAAGCCTTTGAAGACAGCTTGGCCGTATTCATTGGTGACTTGTACTTGGTCGCCAATCTTGACACTAACGCCTGGTACTTCCTTGCCGGCATTATCCAAGACTTTGACGGTCAAGTCACGCTTCTCAGCTTGAGATGAAGAGGATGAGCTTGAAGAAGACGCTTGGTCCTTGCGGCTTACTTGTAAGGTAATAGAGTGGTCGGTGTCACTTGGCAATTCAGCGTCACCACTAGGCGTGCCTTCATAGCCTTCTGGCAATTGGGTTACCGCATAGTGAATCTTACCAGGCGTTAAGCCCTTGAAGTGAGCATCCCCATTTTCGTCGGTAACAGCCGTTTGGTCGCCAACCGTCACGGTTACGCCGGCTACAATCTTCTGATCTTGGTCTAAAATCTTGATGGTCAAGTCGCGTTTGACAGCTTCAACCGCTGGTTGCGCTGGCTTCTTAGTCACTTGTAAGGTAATGGAATGATCGGTGTCGCTTGGTAATTCAGCGTCACCACTTGGTGTGCCTTCGTAGCCGTCTGGTAAATCCGTTACGGCATAGTGAACCGTCCCTGGCGTTAGACCCTTGAAGTGGGCATCCCCATTTTCATCCGTCTCAGCACTTTGGCCTTCTACAGTGACCGTTACGCCGGACACAATCTTTTGTTCTTGGTCTAGGACTTTAACGGTCAAGTCGCGTTTAGTTGCTGGCGCTTGGCTAGAAGATTCAGCCTTCTTAGCTACCTGCAAGGTAATGGAGTGATCAGTGTCAACTGGCAGTTCGGCATCCCCATTTGGCGTGCCTTCATAGCCTTCTGGCAATTGAGTCACCGCATAGTGCACTTTGCCTGGCGTTAAGCCTTTGAAGTGGGCATCCCCATTTTCATCCGTCACGGCTGTTTGGTCTGCCACAGTGACCGTTACGCCGGCTACCGTCTTTTGTTCTTGGTCTAGAACTTTAACGGTTAGGTCGCGCTTAGTCACTTGAGGCTCAGCCTTCTTGGCTACTTGTAAAGTAATGGAATGATCAGTGTCACTTGGCAGTTGGGCTTCGCCACTTGGTGTCCCCTCATAGCCTTCTGGCAATTGAGTCACCGCATAATGAACCGTCCCTGGCGTCAAGCCCTTGAAGTGGGCATCCCCATTTTCATCCGTTACGGCACTTTGGTCTTCTACTGTTACCGTTACGCCGGCTACTGTCTTTTGTTCTTGGTCCAGAACCTTAACGGTTAAATCGCGCTTAGTCACTTGAGGCTCAGCCTTCTTGGCTACCTGCAAGGTAATGGAATGGTCGGTGTCGCTTGGGAGTTGGGCTTCACCGCTTGGTGTCCCTTCATAGCCTTCTGGCAACTGAGTCACAGCATAGTGAACCGTCCCTGGCGTCAAGCCCTTGAAGTGGGCATCCCCGTTTTCATCCGTCACAGCTGTTTGACCTTCCACCGTAACCGTGGCACCCGGCACAATTTCTTGCGCTTGGTCTAAGACCTTGACCGTCAAGTTGCGCTTCACCTCTGGCGCCTGGCTAGAGGATTGGGCTGGTGCTTGTGGCGCACTGCCTGCCCCCTCTTGGTCAGATAGGGTAACGGCTAATTTAGAGACCATTTTCTGATGGTCAGCACTTTCTAAGTCAGGACCTGCCTTGACTTCGAAGGCCACTTCATAGTATGCCTGACCTTGGTCGTCTGTCTTGAGACTGCCCTTGTCAGACTGTTCCTGTAATTGCTTGTTGGCGGCGATATCTTGTTCTGACCGCTTAGGAATAGAGGTTTCAACTTTTTGTGCCTTGAGAACCTTGTCCGCACGTTTGAAGCCTTGGCCATCATACAAGCGTAAACGATACTTACCAGCGGTTAACTTAGGTACTTCGCTCGCTTGGGCGTCAGATTCATGACGATAAACCACATTACCTGCCTCGTCCACAATTTCGTAGGTCGCATTTTCCTGACGTTTTGGCGGATTGGCATCAACTTGTAACAGAATATCCACCGATACTTCAATCGGTGAGTTAGGATTCACTTGCGCTAGGACCAGTCCAGAAGGTACATAGGTCGCTAACATTCCGGCAACTGCAAGGGCAGCGCCAATTTTTCTTAAGCGATTCATACTCTCGCCTCCTTTACCCATATATTACCACATTCAATCGACCCTGTGGGCCATGTCAATAAGAAGTCTAGATTAAATCAATAATCTTCATCATAAATTCATAAATTAGAAATCTAGCCCTCCTCAAGAGGTCATTAAAGTCCTATTCTCTAGCCAAATGAAGCCCTACCAATAGCTAGGGCCAAGCCGGCGACAAGCTAACACTATCTTGCTAGCAGGCCAAGTAATTTTGCCCACAAAAATAAGCCTGACCACTCGCTCGGGCGAATGGTCAGACTCTCTTACATAATGACGTCCCCGGCAGGAATTGAACCTGCGGCATTCCGCTTAGGAGGCGAATCCTCTATCCTACTGAGGTACGGGGACTAGGTGCTCTTAGCACATGATTTATTATAGCACATGAAGGCCTATCCGACGAGTCTTGCAGGCTCATGGCTAAGAAAAAGAGACTGGTTGCCCAGCCTCTTCTTCATGGCTTAGTTTGCTAAAGCTTGGTTAGCGGTGATAATGGCTACCTTGTAGACATCTTCTTCCACGCAACCACGAGATAAGTCAGAGATTGGCGCGTTCAAACCTTGTAAGATTGGACCTACGGCTTCATAGCGACCCAAACGTTGGGCAATCTTGTAGCCGATGTTACCAGATTGGAGGTCAGGGAAGATGTAGACCGTTGCATGACCGGCTACTTCAGAACCAGGTGCCTTTTGGTCAGCCACGATTTCCGAGTAAGAAGCGTCAAATTGGAGTTCCCCATCGATGAGCACTTCTGGCGCTAATTCTTGCGCCAACTTAGTTGCTTCTACCACCTTGTCCACTTCGGGTGCCTTAGCTGAGCCCTTGGTTGAGAAGCTGAGCATAGCTACGCGTGGTTCGATGTCGAAGATTTTAGCAGTGTGCGCAGATTCTACTGCGATTTCAGCTAATTCTTGCGCTGAAGGGTTGATGTTGATCGCGCAGTCGGCGAAGACTAATTTTTGACCGTCGCTCTCAGCTGGCACCATGATGAAGGCCCCAGATGTACGGCTAATGCCTGGCTTGGTCTTGATGATTTGTAAGGCTGGACGAACGGTGTCACCAGTTGAGTGAACAGCCCCGCTGACTAAACCATCCGCTAAGCCCATGTAGACCAACATAGTCCCGAAGTAGGACACGTCCTTGAGCAATTCGCGCGCTTGTTCTTCAGTCGCTTTGCCCTTACGGCGTTCTACGAAAGCTGCTACCATGGCATCGTATTCTGCATAAGTTTCTGGATCGATAATGGTAAAGGCGTCGATATTCCAGCTGTTTTGTGCTGCCAAGGCCTTGACTTCTTCTACATTCCCCAAGAGGATTGGCTCTACTAAGTCATCTACACGTAGACGAACAGCTGCCCCTAATACACGTTTGTCGTTAGCTTCTGGGAAAACAATCTTGAGGTGTTTACCCTTGATGTTGTTAGCTAAGCGTTTGAACATTACCATAAAATTTGGCCACTTCCTTTTTCTAGTGATAAAACTCTACCTCCTAGTTTACACCCTTTAGGCCTAAAAAAAAAGTGTTCAGTCTAAAAAAAACAAAAAAGGCGCAAATCTTTTAGATTCCGCCTTTAGTCTGTTTTATATGAGAATTAATCTGTACTAGTGTTTTTCATGAAAACGCCCTACTTTTGGCGCTCGTTTCAGGGCTAGCATACCATAGGCCAGCAAGAGGAAGACCGCCAAAATGGCGACAAAATATTTACTGAGGCCCCACCAGCCAATGCGGTCAATATTGAGGAAGAAGTATGGATAAGGCGAGGCCTTCTCGTTAGGAATGGGTAGATGGAAGACAGCACCCCGTATCAGGGCGAAGGTCATATAAATAAGAGGCAGCACCGTCCAGGTCAGGGGCTCAAACCAACGATAGTGGCCCTTGGCATCATAGAGGAGCCAGTCCAGGATGACCAGAATAGGCGCAATAAAATGCAGGGCAAAGTTCTGGACCCGCCAGAACTGCTCGTGTGTCGCCGTCGGCATCAACAAGACCAGGTAGACGAAGAAGGTCAGGAGAATGGCCGTTGTCACCGCCCCCTTGATACGGGTCAGGCTAGCAGATGGCGTCGGGCGAGCCAGCACTAGCCAAGCGAAGAAGGCTAAGACCAAAATATTGGATAACAAGGTATAGTAGGTTAACTGGTGCCATTTATTAGGATAGAGATTGAAGGTGAGGCCTACAAGCTCTGTTAGGACAATGAGGCTAGGTAGGATGAGACGGCGTTGGCTCAAGATAAGAGACTCCTTTGCTTAATTTATTTACTGGCCTATTCTAGCACAAGCTCAGCCAAATGAAAAGGCTGTCGAAAATTTGTTATTTTATTGCCTCAGCTACTTATCAAGCCCCCAAAAATGCGCTATAATGAAACTATCTTTTATTGGAGGGAAAACCATGTCAGATATGTCATTATCACCATTCGTAGATTTTATTAAGAAAGCCTGTACCAAAAAAGCGGCGCTTCTGGAAGAAAGCCTAGGTCGCTATGCAGCACGCTCTATCTATGCCGGCGCCTTCTTGACCTTGTCAACCGCAGCTGGGGCTGTTGCTGCTGATCAAATCAACACCCTACACCCAAGCTTGGGCCGCTTCTTCTTCGCCTTCATCTTCGCCTTTGGTTTGGCTTACGTTGTCTTCCTCAACGGGGAACTAGCTACTTCCAACATGATGTTCCTCACAGCAGGGACCTTCAGCAAGGCCATTGATTGGAAAAAAGCACTCAAAGTTCTCTTAATCTGTTCCATCTTCAACTTAGTTGGGACCTTGTTCGCTGGCTACCTCTTAGGTAACACCGCAGCCTTCGCTAACCTCAATGAGAACTCAGCCATTGTCGGCATTATCCAAACGAAACTGGCGCGTGGCAACGGCCAAGTCTTCCTTGAAGGGATTGTGGCTAACGTCTTAGTTAACATTGCCATTCTCTGCTTCGTCTTAGTTAAGGATCAAGCAGCACGATTAAGCTTAGTGCTGTCTGCAATCTTCATGTTTGTCTACATGACCAACGAGCACGTGGTAGCTAACTTCGCTTCTATGTCTATCTTGCTCTTCTCACCTTTCAAAGGAGCTAAAGGTTTTGAATTAGTCAATGTCCTACGCCACTGGGGTGTTTCTTACCTTGGTAACCTAGTAGGTGGTGGCCTCTTAATTGGGGTTGTCTACACTTGGCTTAACCAAACCAAGACCAACTACCAAGAGCAAGTTTAATCATGCAAACCAAGTCTGGGCTTTAGCCCAGGCTTTTTTTTGTAGGCAAAATCAAAAAGGTTGAAGCTTTTACTGCTTCAACCTTTTGAGTCTAATTTATTTGAGGACGCAGGCAATGGCCGCTTCTAAGCGGTCCTGGGTCGGATAGGCCAGGAGCTGGCCTTGCAAGGTCTTCATAGCAGTCCAGTCTGTCCGGCTTAGCAGCTGCTTAAAGCCAGCTTCAATGGAGTCTGGCCGCTTGAGGCTAGCTACCAAGGCGGCATCAGCCCATTCTAATCGCGCCGCATAGTCAAACTGGTCATAGTCATGGGGAATGACCAAGGCCGGCTTGCCATGGCGGATGCTGGCATAGAGGATGCCGGCCCCACCGTGGTGGATGACGTAATCGACATGAGGTAGAACCGCCTCGTAATCAATGTACTGATAGCGGTAGACATTGTCCATAATGGCTTCTACTGGCTGATCTTGGCGGGCTTCACTGCCGGCCGTCACCAAAAAGCAAATATCCGGATGAGCCTGAGCCAGACGCTTGACGATGGTCAGCAGGGATTCCTTGCCCCAAGGTAGCAGAGTCCCATTGGTCACCAAGACCGTTGGCAGGTCGGTTGGTAAGTGGAAGTCGGCTACTGGCTTCTTAGGATAGGTCGGACCTAACCAAGTCAGATGAGCTGGAAAATCCTTGCGGAACTCCAATTCTTCCATACCTAGAGCCAGAATACAGTAAGGCGAATAGAAGCCCTCTTCGCCATTTTCACGATAGAGCTTAAACTGCTGATAGATGACAGGGTCGAAGCGCTTAAGGGCCTTCTTAACGAAGAGACCATAGACTAGGCGCTTGAAGCCATGGACGGCGCCCCGCCCTAGACGGTTGCGCAAAGCTTGGCGCCAGTTAAGAGGTGGCTTAAGCCCCCCTAAGAAGGCTGGTGCGTCAGTCTTACTTTCGATTGAAAAAGGTGTCGGGTTGGTAGTCAACCATGGCAGGCCTAGCTTATCACAGACCATGCCGAGGGGCGCGAAGACAAAGTCTACGGTCGCCACATCTGGTTGAGTCTCTCTCAGAATGGCTTCCACCTGGGTCATGAGGTCCTGACACATGGTGATAGCAGCCTGAATCTGCCCGTAGAGGGTGGAGGCATTGAGTTTGGTATCGGTCGAGGCAATGTTGTCGAAGACATCTGGTTGATCAGGCAGGAGGGCCTGGCACTTAAAGCCCAAAGCCTGGACTACCGGCACCTTGGTCAGGCCTGTATAGACGGTAATATCATAGTTAGGGTTATCTAATAAGGGTTGCATCAAGCCCAGAACGGGATAGAGATGCCCACTTAATGGGGGGGCAAACACGGCCAGTTTGATGACGCTGCAGGTCATAGTCTCCCACTCCTTTGTCCATAAATTCATCTCACTGTTCTAGTGTGAACCATCTCCGCCCAATAGTCAACGATATTTGCGAATTTTTTAGATTAAGTTTGCATAACGCCAAGCAAAAAGGACAGGTCGAATAACCTGTCCCAAATTCTTAATCTTCGCCAATAATTCGTACTTCTGGCTCCATGAAGACCCCAGTCCGGGCCCAGACCACCAGACGAATATGTTCAATGACTTCCAAGTAGTCGGTAGCTGTCGCATGGTCTACATTGACAATGAAGCCCGCGTGCTTGGTTGAGACTTGCGCTCCGCCCACTTGATAGCCCTGCAGGCCAGCATCTTGAATGAGCTTGCCGGCAAAGTAACCCTCAGGCCGCTTGAAGACTGAGCCGCAAGAGGGATACTCTAGCGGTTGCTTGCTTTGACGCAGGTGAGTCAACTCGGCCACCTTGCTATCAATGGTGCTCTGATCTCCTGGCGCTAAATCGAAGGTGACGCCTAAAATGACCTCGTCCCCTTCTTGGAAACGACTGTGGCGATAGCTGAAGTCGCAATCTGCTCCCGCGTAGGTCTTGAGCTGGCCGTCACGCGTCATGGTTTGCACCTGGCTAATGACATCCTTGACCTCGCCCCCATAGGCGCCGGCATTCATATAGATGGCCCCACCAATGGAACCCGGAATGCCGCAGGCAAATTCCAAGCCAGTCAGCCCGGCCGCCGCCGCCTGACGGCTAGCCTCAATCAAGGCCGCCCCACTGGCTGCCTTCAACTGATTACCTTCTAGGACCAGTTCCTGCATGTCCGTTAGAATCATGACCAGGCCTCGAATACCGCCATCTTTGACGATGAGGTTGCTGGCATTGCCCAGAACGGTTAGAGGCAGGTTCTCTTGCTTGACTGCAGCTAGGACCCTTTGGACTTCCTCCACCGAACGCGGGAAGACTAAGAGATCTGCCGGCCCCCCGGTCTTGGTGTAGGTATAATTGGATAAGGGTTCATTGGCTTTGATGGTCAAAGTCCCTAAGACATCTTGTAATTTGGCTAAATCCACCATAAATTAACCTCTTTTCACATATTTTACTGGTCTGCATCCCGCAGGACATGTTCCATCAGGATGGTATCGTAATAGCGGCCGCCACGAGCCACGCGTTGCGTCAGTCGACCTCGCTCCTGGAAGTCGAACTTCTTATAGAGGCCGATAGCTGGCAGGTTGTCCGCAATGACTTCCAGATGCAGGACGCGCAGTCCCACTTCCTGGGCAAAATCCAACATGGTCTCCATCAAGAGGGAGCCAATGCCATAGCCCCAATACTCGGCAATCAGGCAGACCCCGATTTCGGCCACATGAGCGAGCGCCGGCAGATTTTGGGGCTGAACCGTCGCAAAGCCTACCAGCTGACCATCCACTTCGCTGACTAACATAAGGGCATGGGGATGCTGGTCATATTGCTCGATGATGGTCACTTGCGCCTCCACATCATCGGCATTATCGGCTAGGACCACATAGGGTGATTCCTGGCGAATCTGGCTCAACATACCCAAAATAGCACGAGCATCGCCGACTTCTGCCTGGCGAATAATGACTTCTACATCCTGCTTATCTGGCATGGTCGCTTACCTCCTTGCTCCATTGGCTCAACCATTCTGGCTCCTGGCCCCCCACCCATTGGATGGTCAAGACCCGGTCGTCGACCTCTTGACCGTATGAGAGTGCCAGGTCAAGATAGGCCGTCGGGAGTTCCGTTTCGATAAATTGAGCCCACTCCACTAGGACCAAGTCGCCCTGTTGGCGATAGGAAGCCAAGTCCACCGTATCGGCGCCCCCTTCTTCCAGGCGGTAGGCGTCAATATGAATGAGACGAGGCGCCGCCTGGCCTTCCAAGTCATATTCTTTCACAATGGTATAGGTGGGACTCTTAATCGCCCGCGCAATCCCTAGCGCCTTGCCCAGTCCTTGGGTAAAGGTGGTCTTGCCAGCCCCCAGATCCCCTTCCAAGCGAATCCAGGTTCCTGCAGGTAAGACGGGAGCCAGGCTGGCTGCCAAGGCTTGGGTGTCTTGGGCTGAATGGGTCTCTACTCTCATGACGGCACTCCTTTTGACATGATATATTTCCTTCATTATATTATAACCAAAAGCCCGTCAAGACGGAAATAATATGCTAGCTAATCCGGTTACAATTGCGAAAGATTTGACTTTCCGCCTGATTCTTGGTAACGTATAGGTAACTACACTTAATCAGGAGGGATCGTATGAAAAACAAACGATTAGCACTTGTACTTGCGGCGATTGTCTTCTTAATTGCGATTATTATTGCCTTGTGGGCTATTTTATCAGGGGTATTGAAGGGCAACCAACCAAGTCCTCAAGTATCCGGCTCTAACATTGCCCAAGTTGTCTCTTCTTCAGAATCACATTCTTCTTCTTCTAGCAGCTCTTCTGCTAGCACTTCTAGCGAAAGCCAAAGTAGCGAATCCAAAACTTCTGGCGAAGAAAAATCTACCACCGTTACCTTCAAGTTCTATGTACATGGCGAAGTTATCGGTAGCTTTGATGTACCAAATGCCGCTGGTAAGACCGTCTTCGAAGCAATGGAATCCAACAAGGAAATCCGCTTCAAATACAATGAAGAAGAACAAGTCATCGACAACTTCTTCGACAACGTTAACGACGGCGAAAACACCTGGGTTTACCTCTTAAACGGCCAAGTGGCTGATCACGGGGCTAAAACTCAAGTCCTCAAAGCCGGCGACTCTGTTGATTGGTACTTCGGCACCATCGACGAAATCCCAACCTCTATTATTCCAGCCTCAGACGCTGAAGCTGAATAATCTCATAGTAGACAAAGTAAAAGCGAGCCAGCCCAGTGCTGCCTCGCTTTTTTGTGTGGTTGCTGCTTGGTTGCTGGCTTTTGACTCGGTTTGTGCCCTATTCTGGGTTTCTGCCCCGAGCTAGTGGTCCGGTTGGCGCCTTTTTCCAGGCCTTCTCAACGAGCTAGTGGTCCACTCGACGGAGTGGGCCACTGGCTCACGACTTTTGACCTGATTTGCGCCTTTTTCCGGGATTCCGACCCGAGCTAGTGGTCCACTCTGCCGAGTGGACCACTGGCTCCTAGCTTTTGACCCGGTTTAAGTCAAGTCCAAAATCCTGTGTAAAAATCTGTAGGCTGTCCTATAGCTTATTTGCGTTTGGTGAAGTTGACAAGGAAGGGGCGTGCGTTAGCCTGCCAAGCATCGTTTAAATCAATGAGGATGGCGCCAATCAGTCGCTCAGCAGAAGCGACATTAGGGTAGACGCCAATGACCTTATCTCGTCGTCTGATTTCACGGTTCAAACGTTCGACAGAGTTAGTAGTCCGCAAGTTGGGATGGTAAATCTCAGG